>NZ_NFJB01000002.1 GCF_002159645.1 Parabacteroides sp. An277
TAAAAGTTTTACGCTCCGGTCTTCCCAGAAGGGAGCGCGTTTTGAATAGAATTTTCTACTAATATTAATACTAACGTATTTCTTGGCTGCGGCGACTCTCGCGAGGGGCTGATGCAGCCCATTTTATTAACAACTTAAATTTATTGTGTTATGAACTTTAGTTCAATCATTTAACGACTACCTTGAACGATTCGCCGTCAACTGAAACGACTGCGATACCAGCCGGTACAGCGATTGTTTCGTTATCCGAGTTGATTGTCTCGTTAGCGACAACCTTACCCAAGATAGTAGCAATCACTACGTTCTTGCCTTCCGCACCCTTGATAACTACGGCACCGTCAGTAGCAACTACTGAAACTGCACCTTCAGCCGTGATGGATTCGTTGGCGGTCGGGTTACCTTCGATATAGTTCTCTGTCATGTTGAAGACATCGCCCTTATCGTAGCTGTCGGCTACTACTACCGTACCATTTTCCCAACGCAAGTAACCGTTGTTATGAGTTGCTGCATCAAATCTCAAAGCACCATCTTCATTGAATTCTTTCCACAGGGTCTGAATCTTGAATGAACCAGCAGCATTGTCATGGTAACGGAATGCGAACTTCGCGATGTTGAAGTCTTTGTCGCCTAAGAACAAGCTATCCTTCACCTGAGTCATAGCCTCATCCTTATAGAGTACCAACGTATCACCGAAGTGCTTGCCCGGTACGAACGCCAACTTAGCTTGGAATACACCAGCTTCTACTTCGTTCACATACGGGTTGTTGTGTTGTGTAACTGTCTCGTATACATTTGCCGTATCCATCAAGTTCACCAAGAAACGACCTTCTACATAGTTCTTGCGGATAGCGTCGTGGCAGTGTTCTACGCCGTTAGCTTCACGCCAAGCCTCTGTATTGTGTTCCTCATTTACTGGGCAATACCATTCGCTCACGTTGTTCGGATCAACTACCAAGAGATACTGCCAGCAAGTATTGTTGCCACGATTTACATACGCTGTATCCACGAAGATAGCGTCAGCCAATTTGAACTGGTTCTCGTTGTCGATGTTCAAGAAGCTCAACGTATCGTTTGCTACGACAGCCCGGTTGTCCTTCTTTTCATACAACAATTGCGAGTGGTTCTCGTCGCGGTAGATACGAACTGTATCAAATGCAGCTTCGTTCGCCTTCACAACCGGACGATATTCAGGCATTCCGACCGGAGTGATTGTCATCACGTCGTTGTAAACAGAAGAGTAATTAGCTACCCTATCCAATGTACCACGTGTTGCGGCATTACCAGCGAAGACTTTGTCGCCCATAGTAGTCACGTTGTAGTTAACTTCCAACTCATTATCGTAGTTACCATACAACTTAATCTGAGATTCAGCATAAGCTTTCAAATCCTCATCTTCTGAGTTAATCGCATCGTCATAATCACGCGTATTCAAAGTAACGATATGATAACCATCCGGCTGAATCTTCAATGCGAAGTTATCTGCAGTTTCAGCACTTGTCTTGTTATCCTTATCAGCTACATAGTATTCTACACCATGCGTACCATCATACTTCACGAACTCGTTGTTGTCGTTGTTCTGAATAGCATACGGGAAGATAGCCAATACGCTTTCACTCGGTACAGCGCCCTTCGTAGCATCCCAAGTATACAACGTGCTCTTTACGAATACGGTATCCGGAACCATTACCGGTTCGTCCTTTTCGTTCTTCACGATTTCACCGTCGGCATCACGCTGCGGTTTCATAGCTACGTGCAAGTTCCATTCGCCAGCGTTTTCGATGTCGCCATCCAAACCAATCTGGTGTGTTGTGCTATGGTTCTTTTCTACCCAGTATGCATCGTTCACATTATTAACGGCCTTGAAAGCAGCGATGTTGTAGATTGTATCCTGCAAGTTTGTGATGTCGTGCTTGAAGCCGTCGAACATACCTGTAGTTACGAATGTCAATTTCACTGTATCTTGCGGCATTACATTACCGTAGCCCCAATCCATAGCATTCGCGTATCCGTTACCATTTACAGAGGTAATTGCATATACATTAGCTTCATCCGTATTGTACAGTACTACGTTTTCTACCTTCACATCCGGATTTTCACGGTTGATGAATGTAGCCGTGTTGTTGTCTTGATTGTACTCAACAGCCCACTGAGCTTCTGGATATTCACCTTTCGTAGTTCCGATGTATTCAGCTTCCAAATTGTAACCCTCTTTGGTAGCCTGCATAGCCAACATCTTGCCCATCTTGTACTGCTGGTCTTTGTCGATGGTTTTGCCGTCAGAATATGTCTTATATTCCTTGTTTACAAACTCGATGTTCACGAACTTACCCGTCAACAATTTAGTGATATCTGCACGGTTACCACCACCGAAGGAGATAACAGCAAACAATTTTTCATTTGTAGAAACTGTCAAATAATCCTTCTCTTCAGTATTGAAAGTAGATAATGTATAACCACCTACAACGATACGTTCAATAGCAGTTTTTGCTGTCGGAATTATATTGCCATTTGCATCAACAGTTGTTTCTTCACCGGCACGATAATAGATAGTAAAGTCTGATTTGTAACGACCTTTCGTATCTTTATCCAAAGTCTCTTTGCTAATCGTCTTGAACTTATAGCCTAAACCATCCGGTTCAATGCCATTGTCAGACCAAGAGTCTTCTGTATCCAATACGATATACTTTTCGCCAACTTTGAACTTGTAAGAAGTTGCTCCGTCATAAGAAGCTTCAGCTACGATGGAAGAGCCGAACATATCTTCGCCTTCCAAAGCATCCTTCTTACCTGTGTTATCTTTGATAGTCAATGCAAAGCTTGCACCTTCCAAATCATTCAGATAACCGGCCGTGAAAGCCTTTTCACCTGATTCGTAGAGGCCCCAATATTGATTATTGCCTAAGTTCAAAGTCCAGAAACCATTACTATCGGCAGTTCCATTAGCATCCAAACTCAATACAAAACCATTTGCATAAGCTGCATTTCCTTCTGTTGTAAAGATCTTATCCATTCCTGTTGGATTAGCAGAACCTGAAGATGCAGCCGAAGTGTGTAATTCTACACCAAGCTTATTCGTGAAAGTATATTGGTAAGTATCACCAACCTTGTTTTCCGACATTTTCCACAAATAAGCAGGATTAGCAGCTAAAGAAGCGGCATTTGTCGATGTAATTTCAATTACTTTACCTGTACCATTTTCATCTGCAGTAGCTACATAGAATTTACCTGAAGTTGCATTCTTAAATCCTAATAAGAAATAATTGTCAGAATTTTTAGCTTGCAATTCATAGCCTTGGATCGTTTCAGGAGCAGAAGACTGAGTGTTTGCTGTTACTTTACCGCCCTCGCCAAGCATTACCACGTTCGATGCTTTTCCATTGTCTGGATCTGTCGCTGTACCAAACAACAAGTTCTTGTCGGAGCACTGAACGGCAGCACTTTCACCTTCAAATCCTTCCTCCTTATTGCTCAAAGCATCCAGCAATGTTTCGCTTGTACCGTTGAAGATAACTTCTGCGCCTTCAGCTGTATTATTTACCAATGAGTTAATGTACGTCTGATTCGCATATGTGCCATCTTCATTCTTCAAAGGAGTTACTTGTACAAGTTTATAATCCGAATCTGCATCATTGCTGCTATACTCTACAAGTAAATAATCGCAAGCGCAATCTTCATATGTGTTATTACTAATAGAAGTCTTTTCCGGATCAGATAACTTGGCGGAATTACCTTCTGTAACACCAGGCACTCTACCATTCAAAGAGAGACCTTCGCATACCATAATACCCGTAGACAACCACGTATCAACAGCAGCATTGGCATTCTCAATAGTATTTCCACTTACTGTAAACGCAGCATCCTCTGTCTTTGGAAAAATGGAGATGCCATTTGCCAAATTTCCATCCACAGCTATACATTCTATTTTATTGTTTGTAATAGTTGCAGAGGAAGCGTAAACAACAATCGCTGTCTTTTGATAAGTCGCGTTACCGGCCTTGTTCTCAAGTACGATGTTCAAATTGTTAATAGTAACATCTTCTCCAGTTACGACGATACGACCTTTCAACGTGTATCCATTACCAATAACCTGCATATGGCTATCGCTAATCAACAGATAGTTGTCACCCAAATCTACATTTTCTGTAAAAATGATCCGATTTGAACTAACTTCTATCCCTTGCTCTGCCAATTGTGCAGGTGTTTGGGATACCGTTTCTGCAAAAGCGAACGAACTGCTAACAAGCATCGCCGCTACAAGCGTAGAAAACTTTTTGTTCATAAAACTTGATTTTTAATTTATTAATAAATAGTTAAATAAAAAACTCAATCTCAAATTTTACGAAGGCTTAGTACAACGTTCCCGGCTTTGGTTATGAATAGACATAAAAAAGCGCGGGCTTACGTTGTTTGTCGTTGATCTAAAGGTTCTGGTAAACCTACACTCTAACAACAGAACAACAGCCCGCGCCTATATACGATTATATTTTCAAATCTCCTCAACACGATTCGACATAATGTTGGGAAATCTCTACAAATAATCTGTATTTAGCGCAAGCATTTACTGTCCATCATTCCAGAGTGTTTAAAAATTTACCAGATTTTTAGATCGGAATAATCTTCGTAAAATGCTTGTCAATATTTCATCGATTCCCAAAGGCGGAACGCTCTCCGCTGCGGAATCGTTGCAAAGGTAAGGAGGAAAAATGAAATAGCAAGAAAAAAGCGAGAAAATTTTCAGGTTCTTATCCGAAAGGCGGGGATTCAGGGACGAAACCCCACGGTTTGGAGGATGAAATCAAATTCAGGCAAGAGCGATTACATGTCCGCCATGGATAAACCACGATAAGAATTCTTTCGTTGGGTTTATGCCTATCATTGTTTCCGTTTATAACGAGAATCGCCGGCGTTTTTCGTTATAAACGTCGGCGATTCTCGTTATAATTAAAAGTAAGGAATTATTGATGTATTCTTTCCGTCACACGTTTTCCCGTTTCAACAGCGTATCCTTGAAGTTCGACATAATCCACGTTGATTGAACTATTGGGTTTCAATTGGACAAAAAGCGACACGAGACGGGCAGGAGAACCGTTGATATCTACAAAAGCCTGATAGGAATCACCCTCTTTGCGAATCGTAATGTCGCGCGGGTAAGCACTAAGCGTTACTCGGCATGCGTCGTTTCCCTTTTGCTTTACCTTATATCCATACGCCAACTTACGTTGGATGAAATTCAACCCGTTCGTATAACCTGGACGGTCAGTACGATTCAACCAGTAAACTTCAATCGGCTCGTCCAAATCAAGCTTTCCTCCTTGCACATTCACATCATAACAAACCAGATTACGATTCAGACTACGGGCAATATAAAAAAGTCTTTCCGGCGTCGGATACGTATCCTCTTCTGGCATAGCTGCCTGAATACTAAAAAGTGAAACCAATTCCAAAAGTCCCACTAAAATCAAACGGCATATATTCTTCATAATCCCATCTATTTGTCATAAAACTAAAAGAGTCCCACGATTCATCAAAGAACCATGAGACTCCTATGGAAGCAAGAGCGGAAGACGGGACTCGAACCCGCGACCCTAACCTTGGCAAGGTTATGCTCTACCAACTGAGCTACTTCCGCAATTTTTGTACTCGAAGCGGGACTTGAACCCGCACAGCTGCAATAGCCAAAGGATTTTAAGTCCTTCGTGTCTACCGATTCCACCATTCGAGCATCCATCCGCTTTTCGCGATGAGCGGAAGACGGGACTCGAACCCGCGACCCTAACCTTGGCAAGGTTATGCTCTACCAACTGAGCTACTTCCGCAGTGCTTCGCAACTGATTTCTTTCGCCGAACGCTCTCGTTCTCGGTTGCGAGTGCAAAGGTAGATATTTTTTCTATACTACCAAACTTTTCGAGAAAGAAATTTAGTTTGTCACTATAATTTTGTTTCCCGTCTGGATAGTTGAATATATTTTTAAACCTCGTGTTGCAGGACCAGATATATGAGTTCCAGTCCCTTCCCAAATATTAAATGTAGATCCACATTCTGGACAAATAGCATACAATTTCGTGCTATCTACTTCTATCCGAATAGATCGTTTTTGTTCATAAGGGCAAGCCAAATCGTATGCCGCAATGCCCGTTAGCCCATGATACACCAATACACCTCCAAAACCGGTCAGCTCACTCGCCGCCAAACCTGAGGTTTGCCCTGCAATATAAGTCTTATAAGCCATCTGTTCGTTTAAAGCCTTATCTTCAAACGTCAAATCTAATTCCAAATTGACACGGTATGAAGGGAAATAATTATCTTCCGTTTGAGTGCAAGAGAACGAAATCAATAAACTAATAAGAAAAAGAACCTTGCGCATCTTCATTACCTCCCTAATAAAGCTTGTTCTGCCCTATTCACCCGTTCGAAACAAAATCCATCCACCACTTGTTGCATCAGCGCAGCGATTTCAGTCGTACACAAGTTACCTATACTTCCTTCGTGCGTATGATGAATCTGCTTGTCTGCTACGAACCGACCCGCTTCGATTTCCAAACCGACTTGCTTGTAAGCGTCGCGAAAAGGAACGCCAGAAAGAACCAAACGGTTCACCTCTTCTACACTGAAAATAGGCGCATAGCGTTCATCATTTAATATATGATCGTTTACTTTCACTTCCCGCATCATGTGTGTCACCATCCGCAAACAATCATCCAATTCTCCAAACGAAGGGAGGAAAACCTCTTTGATAATTTGCAAATCGCGGAAATAACCCGAAGGCAGGTTATTGCATATCAACGTAATTTGATTAGGCAAACCTTGTATCTTATTGCATTTCGCTCGAGTAAGCTCGAATACATCCGGATTCTTTTTATGAGGCATAATGCTCGAACCTGTTGTAAATTGATCCGGGAGTTTTATAAAACCAAAGTTTTGACTATTAAACATACAGGCATCAAATGCCAATTTCGACAAGGTTCCTGCAATACCCGCCAACGCAAATGCTACCGTACGTTCCATCTTTCCACGCCCCATTTGCGCATAAACCACATTATAATCTAAGGAGTCGAAACCCAGCAACTCGGTAGTCATCCGACGATTCAAAGGAAAAGAGGAACCATAACCTGCCGCTGAGCCCAATGGATTCCGATTGCACACCCGATAAGCCGCTTGAAGAAGTTGTAAATCATCCACCAAACTCTCAGCATACGCACCAAACCAAAGTCCGAACGACGAAGGCATCGCGATTTGCAAATGCGTATAACCAGGCAATAACACGTCCCGATAACGTTCGCTCTGCGCTTGCAATACATCGAACAAATCTTGCACCAACGAAACAGTCCGCTGGATTTCAGCACGGGTAAACAATTTCAAATCCAATAAAATCTGATCATTACGCGAACGTCCGCTATGGATTTTCTTTCCCACGTCACCCAATTGACGCGTCAGCATCAATTCTACTTGCGAATGCACATCTTCCACACCTTCTTCAATGACAAACTCACCCGTTTCTGCCACTGCATAGACACGCTTCAGTTCCGCCAACAAAACATCCAGTTCTTCCGAAGTTAATAAGCCTATACTTTCCAACATAGTGATATGTGCCATTGAACCTAATACGTCGTACTTGGCCAAATATAAATCCATTTCGCGGTCTTTCCCAACCGTAAACAGGTCGACTTCATGATCCACCTGTACATTTTTTTCCCAAAGTTTCTGAGCCATACTTTCTATTTTCAGAAAAAGAAAACACAGAGGCACTGCATTTTTAATTGTTACTTGCTAATTATTTATCGTGCCGTACCTCTGTGTTTTTTTACTATACATATATTTAATAAGGCAACGAAGCCAATACATCCGAAATCTTATCCACCGCCTCTTGCAAAGGTTTGGAAACCATCGGTTGAATAAAAGAATTCAGTTCAGCACGAACAGTCAATCGCATTCGCGTATCCATTTCGGCTACCTGTTTCAACTGAATCCATAAATATAAGGGCAAAGGCGAGTTGGTTGTTGCAAATTTAATGGTTTTGTTCGGTTCGCGATCTACAATCTGGAAAGTAATCTTTCCTACTGGGCTTACAGAAAAGCTACACGAATCGCGGTCGAATTCAAAATCCTTTATCTTATCTTGCGGAATGCGGTCTTTTATTTTCTCCAGATTAGAAAGATCAGACAACATGCCGAAGATACGTTCATCATTTTGCGGGATCGACTTGATCCCGCTTACAAATTCCGTCATTCAATAATATGATACTTTGTTTGCTACTCGATTATTTATCTGGATCCCAAGCTCCCGGATCTTTTCTCCACTCTTGCAATACGGCGATTTCCGATTCATCAATATAATCTGTGCGAACCGCTTCTTCCAATACTGCATCGTAGTTACTCAATGTATTTAATGTTACCTTCGCTTCCTTAAAAGCTTGTTGTGCTACCGGGAAACCATAGGTAAAAATAGCGACCATACCAATCACATCACATCCAAAATTACGAACGGCCTGCACCGCTTTGAGACTGCTTCCACCCGTCGAAACCAAATCTTCAATAATTACGACCTTCGAACCCGGCTTCAACTCTCCTTCTATTAGATTTTCCAAACCATGATCTTTTGGAGTCGAACGAATGTACACAAAAGGCAATCCTAATAAATCCGCCACCAAAGCACCTTGCGCAATAGCGCCGGTTGCCACACCCGCAATAGCATCTACATTTTCATACTTTTCGCTAACCATACGGGCTAATTCCAATTTGATGAAACTACGAACCTCCGGATAAGAAAGGGTTTTTCGATTGTCGTTATAAATCGGAGATTTCCAACCTGAAGCCCAAGTAAAAGGATTAGCTGGCTGTAATTTAACAGCCTTAATCTTCAATAATTTCTCTGCTACTAATCTTTCCAGTGTTTTCATACAATCCTCTATCATTTATATTGTTGTGCAAAAGTAACGAAACTCGCGGACAAAACGTGCCTATTTTTCGCTTTTATTTGAAAAACCTGCCGAAAAACATATTATACTTGAGCTAAAGCAAATGCCATCAACCGGATTTCAGCTATTCCGTCTACCACAGAGGCACACGAATTAAAAGTAGCACCTGTCGTCAGCACATCGTCGACCAGCAATACACGCTTACCTTTCAAGGCTTCGTCTGAAATTAAGGTAAAAACCTCCTCCATGTTTGTCCAACGTTCGTATATATGCCGTCGCGTCTGCGTATCTGTCTTCACTTGACGAACGACCGATGTCGTATCAATAGGAATAGACAGCACCGAGGCGATGCCTTTTGCTATCCATTCGGCTTGATTGTAACCTCGTTGGCGTTTTTTCTTGGGATGGAGCGGTATCGGAAGTAAAATTTCAGCCTGGCAAAGCGGACTTTGTTCAGCTTGCAAGCGAAGAAAGGCCCATCGTCCCAACAAATAAGCCAACTCTTTGTTGCCATGATACTTCAAATCGTGTATCAACCGTTGGACAGACGAACCTTTTTCGTAGTGCAGATAAGCACGGGCATATTGTATCTCCGACTTTCCAGCAAACCACGAATCAACTCTTTGTTGGCTTTCATAACGAATGTAGGGCAAACGAGCGAGGCAATGCAGACAAATCTGTTCTTCCCCTTTAATCAAGGGCCGACTACAAAGTATACATAAACGCGGATAAAATAGATTTACGATGTCATTCCATAGTTGTTTCATAGTCTTCGGTATTATTTAAGAGTTTGCGGATACAAACATTCGCTTCTTGCACCGAAAAGCCTCGCCCGGCTGCAAAGCGAAGAAGTTTATAATACCGCTCGCGGTCGTCTTTTGCCTTCAATGTCTTCAACTTGGTTTTCAACAAAGCAACCAAATCGGACATATAGGATTCTTCCGAAAGGCTCTCCAAGGCATCTTCGATATAAGCCGGAGGGATTGCCTTTTTACGAAGTTCATAATCAATCTTCACTTTGCCCCAATGGTTGAAACGGAACTTATCGTTGACAAACGCACGGGCAAAACGCTGCTCGTCAAGGAAACCCTCGTGAAGCAAACGCGCCACAATCCGATCAGCTTCCTCGGGTTGGAGCGTCGTGGCCTCCAGTTTCTTTCGTACTTCCTGCACGCATCGTTCGGCCGACGAGCAATAAGCGGCCATCCGGCGTAACATTTCTGGTTCGTTTACCTCTTTCATCTGCCTGCTTTTATAATTCGGTCTTTGCCGTAAAAATCCTGTATCAATTCAATTTCCCTATAGCCTGTTTCCTCCAGAAGCCTTTTCACCTGCAGGCCACATTGCTCATTGATCTCGAAGTAGAGCATGCCGCCTTCCGAAAGGTGCTCCCGCCCCAACCGGGCCATGCGGCGATAGAAAAGCAAAGGGTCATCGTCTGGGACAAAAAGTGCCTTTGCCGGTTCATAATCCAACACGTTGCGCGCCATCGTGGCCTTCTCCTTTTCCATCACATAAGGCGGATTGCTCACCAGGGCATCATATACGCCCAACAGATGGTCGGCTTCCTCAGACAAGATATCTTGGTGAATCCATTTCACGGAAACTTGGTTTCGCTCCGCATTCAACCGGGCGATGCGCAACGCCTCCTCGGAAATATCCACCCCCGACACCTGCGCTTCAGGCAATTCAGCCGCTAATGAGATAGCAATGCAACCGCTTCCCGTCCCAATGTCCAACAACTTCGTCGGACGATGCGCTTGCGTTTCTATCACAAGACACACCAACTCCCACGTCTCCGGACGCGGAATCAAGACGCCAGGCGCCACTTGAAACGTCCGTCCTCCAAACTCCGCCTCGCCTATTATATATTGTATAGGTTCATAAGCCAACAGCCGTCCGACCGCTTCATGCACCCGCGCTTCCGCCTCGTCGGGCACCGGTTCGTCCGACCATAAGAGCCGATGAGCCGTCACCTGACCCAACTTTTCCAAAAGCCAGCGTGTTAGTTCGCGAATCTCCGTCGGCGTATACCGTTCCGCCAGTTTCGTCCGGATATAAAACCTTATGTCTCCAATTGTAGCCATCGCTTCTTTTCTGCATCTTTTCCTAAAAGCATACCCGGCAAAGATACGCAAATAAACCCATAGATTACCTACCTCCCGCGCTTATTCTCCCGCAAAAAATACAAAAGCCTGCTTGGAAACTTCCGTCCCTGCCTATGAAAACTTCTTTTGCCTATTACCTATTCTTCACGTATCGACGATGTTTACACAAATATCGTCGATATTTATATATCTTTAGGCTAAAGATAAAGAAATATCGACGATACGTAAAGAAAAGATAGGTACAAATACAAGTTTTCTCGCCTGGCAAAGAAATTTTTGCCAATTACCAAAGACTTTACACAAGAAACGCAAGGTGCCTCACGATACCTTGCGCTTGAACTAAATACAAAATAAAAGTTATGTGGGAAGGTTTGTTCTTTACTTCCATGAATTATTAATTCCAGGCTCGTAATTGTCTATCGAGAAATCACCTTGGCTTGCCGGGCGCGAATTATAAGGCAACGTGTACTCCTTTTCGCCCTCAAACGTATGCACCCGAACCGTAAGCGTTACATCTTCACCGCCTGTATCGGGAAGCGAAGCCAAATCGAAAGCTACCAAACCACGGGCGCTATAAAGCGCATCG
Organism: Parabacteroides sp. An277; assembly: GCF_002159645.1. GTDB lineage: Bacteria > Bacteroidota > Bacteroidia > Bacteroidales > Tannerellaceae > Parabacteroides. The sequence goes on from NZ_NFJB01000002.1 coordinate 11,611, forward strand.
TCGTCGTAAGCATTATGGCGGAATTCCAATACATAAGGTAAACTATCCTTTTCGGCCACGGGAACTAAATTAATGTAATGCGCAATGCCCCGATTGCCAAAATTAGCCCCAAAGCAAACATTCAAATAACCGCCTCCAATTCCTATCGCTTCAATCTGCACCGGGTCGGTACCATAAATAGAATCATTGGCAGCACCTTCATAACGCGCGATGTTTTTCGTCAAGATATTCTCAATCCAATTCACCTTGATACCATGGCTGAAGCCCGGAATCGAATCAGAAAGCAACGTATAATTGACCGAAGCACGCGTATGCGACGGGACATAATCCATTTCATTAGAAGCGAAAGGCCAAAGTGTCTCGCCATTATCACGCAATAAATAATAAGTATTTCCTTCCGGAACAACAGTCAACACTTCCACTGTAAAGTTTCCTAAATCGTATCCATCCTCATCCGAACAAGACGTGAATGCCAGCAAGCTCCACGCCATCAACCCCATCAGGATAATCCATCTTGTTAGTTTCATACTGCTTTTATTTATCAGGTTACGCTTAAAAAGACGTATTTGTCAAATACTATGCTGCATTCCATTTCTTAAAAAGAAGTTAAGAACGCAGACGATGCACGATAAGCGAGGCGGCCCGTGCCGAAGCTCCCGGCTTGCCCAATTGCTGAAGCATCGTCTCGTATCCCTCCAAGAGGCGCATGCAATAAGCCTTATCCGTAAGGATACGTTCCAATTCTTCGGTGATGTTCTTTTCCGAAAAACGAGCTCCGAAGAGTTCTTGCACCACTTCGCGTCCGGCGATGAGATTGACCAATGAGATATAAGGCGTATGAAAGAAATGACGGAAGACGAAATTAACCAACCGCCCGCCCTTCACATAATAACATACGACTTGCGGAACACGGAATAGTGCCGTCTCAAGTGTAGCCGTACCGGACGTAACCAACGCTACCGCACTATGTTGAAGCAACGGATAGGTTTGCCCAAACAGGACTTTCGCTTGATTTCCGCCCAAGAATGGCTTATATTCGTCCGGATGTATGCCTGGAGCTCCAGCAATAACGGCTTGAAATTGCGGGAAACGGGCTGCCACACGGAGCATGGTAGGCAGATTATCCCGAATTTCTTGGCGCCGACTTCCGGCCACAAGTGCCAGGATAGGTTTATCTTCCAGTTGGTTCGTGCGAAGGAAATGGACGCGGTCAACGGCTCTCGCCTGATAGCCCGCTACGGAATCAAGCGAAGGATTGCCTACGTAATCCACCTCATAATTTAACTTCCGGAAGAAAGCGGGTTCGAAAGGCAAAATGGAATAAATATAATCCACATACTTCCGAAAAGCTTTGATACGGTATTGCTTCCAGGCCCAAATCTTCGGAGAGATATAATAATGAACCGGCAGATGCAATACCGTCTTAACAAACTTAGCCATCTTCAGATTGAAACCGGGATAATCTACCAGAATCACTACATCCGGAGCATATTGACGAATGTCTTCTTGACAGAGTTTCATATTACGCAAGATGGTACGGAGATTCATCAATACCGGAATGAAACCCATAAACGCCATCTCGCGATAATGCTTGACAAGCGTTCCTCCTACGGATTGCATCAAATCGCCACCTAAGAAACGAAAATCAGCCTCTGCATCCTCCGCTTGAAGTGCCCGCATCAAATTGGAGGCGTGCAAATCGCCGGAAGCTTCCCCGGCTATAAGATAGTATTTCATCGACAGGATCAGATTAAAGATGCCAATCTTTCAAGGTAGACAGGAACGTATAATCCGTGACGTCTATCTTGCAAGGCACCAACGTCGCATAACCTTCGTCGAGGCAACGCATATCGTTATCCTCTTTCATATCATCATTTCGAAACTCGCCGGTAAGCCAGTAAACGGGATGTCCACCTCCATCTTCTCCGTGTTTGAATTCTTTAATCCAGCGACCATCCGCTTGATGGCATACCTTCAGACCTTTCACGGGAATAAGTCGAGGGACATTCAAGTTAAGATAGGTGCCGTGCGGTAATCCTTCAGCCAATACTTTCTCCGCTAAAACTCGTCCAAGGCGAGCACATTCTGTAAAGTCGGCATCTGGATGGTGATCTAAAAGCGATACGCCCATTGATGGCACGCCAAAAATACACCCTTCGGCCGTAGCGCCCATCGTTCCGGAATAATTTACGCATATAGCCATATTCCCTCCATGATTAATACCCGAGACCAGCAAATCCGGTTCGCGTTCGAGCACTTCGTTAATAGCCAGCTTCACGCAATCGACCGGCGTCCCTGTACAACTATATATTGTCAAGTCTTCTTCTTTCTGCTCTACCTTATATTTAATAGGTACCAGCGAGGTAATAGCACTCGACATACCCGAACGAGGCCCGTCTGGTGCCATAACCACCAAATCGCCTAATCCTTTTAAAGCTTTTATCAACTCATGGATTCCTTTCGCTTGAAATCCGTCGTCGTTTGTTATCAATATTAAGGGTTTCTTTCTTGTCATATTTTTTCCTTTCTGTTTATGCTTTTAGGTTGGCAAAGGTAGAAAAAAGGTATTATCTTTGCGACATGGGAAAGAATAAATTAGCGAAATTTGACGACATGGCGGGTTATCCGCATGTATTTCAGTATCCTTTTAGTGTGTTGCAGGCAGAAGGTTTTCCGATGCGCGGACATTGGAACGAGCAATTCTTCCACAACGACCACCCGATTGTACTCGAATTGGGATGCGGCAAGGGAGAATATACCGTGGGTTTGGGGCGATTGTTTCCAGAAAAAAATTTCATTGGTGTAGATATCAAAGGGGCGCGTATGTGGAGCGGCGCAAAGGAATCGCTCGAAGCAGGCATGACGAACGTAGCGTTCCTCCGTACCAGCATCGAACTGATTGCCCATTTCTTTGCGCCGGGCGAAGTGTCCGAAATTTGGATTACTTTCCCCGATCCACAAATGAAGAAAGTAAACAAACGACTCACGTCGACACGTTTTATGCGTCTTTACCGCGAAATCCTGTCAGGTGACGGACTTATCCATCTCAAGACTGACAGTAACTTTATGTTTACCTACACGTGCGAGATGGCGAAAGTCAATCATTATCCGATCCGAGTCTGTACAGACGACTTATATCATAGCGGCATGGCAAATGATATCCTTTCCATCCGTACCTATTACGAGCAGCAATGGTTGGACCGTGGCTTGAACATTAAATACATCCAGTTCGTATGCGAGCCACGCGAAACGCTCGTCGAACCGGATGTAGAAATCGAATATGATAGCTACCGCAGCTTCAATCGAAGCAAACGAAGCGCGTTGGCGGCAGGAAAATGAAAATAATTAACACCTATAAAATTATGACTCTTTATCCTCAATTAATTCTGGATGCGCTCAAGACCGTGCGTTATCCGGGTACAGGCAAAGATTTGGTCGAGATGGGCATGGTAGAAGACAACATCCGTATTGACGGCATGAACGTCACCTTTTCTTTGCTCTTCGACAAACCGAACGATCCTTTTATCCGCTCGGTGGTAAAAGCTGCCGAAACGGCTATCCTTACGTATGTCAGTCCGGATGTTAATATCCGAAACAACATCACCGTCAAAGCACGCCAGTTGGCTCGCCCCGAACCAGACAAACTCTTACCCGAAGTGAAGAATATCATCGCTGTATCGTCGGGTAAAGGTGGTGTGGGCAAAAGTACCGTAGCGGCCAACCTCGCGGTTGCATTGGCTCAACTGGGGTATAAAGTCGGATTGCTGGATGCCGATATCTTCGGTCCTTCTCAGCCCAAGATGTTTCACCTCGAAGACGCACGTCCTTACATGGTAGAAGTGGATGGCCGCGAACTGATTGAACCAGCTGAAAACTATGGCGTGAAAATGCTTTCCATCGGCTTCTTTGTCAATAAGGAGGATGCCGTTCTTTGGCGTGGGGCAATGGCCAGCAATGCCTTGAAGCAATTAATTGGCGATGCGAATTGGGGAGATTTGGATTATTTCCTCATCGACCTTCCTCCTGGCACAAGCGACATTCATCTCACGATGGTGCAGACGCTCGCCATTACCGGCACCATTGTCGTCAGCACACCGCAAGAAGTGGCCTTAGCCGACGCCCGCAAAGGTATTAGCATGTTTACAGGCGAAAAGGTAAACGTCCCGGTGTTGGGTTTAATTGAAAATATGGCTTGGTTCACGCCGGCAGAATTACCTCACAACCGGTATTATATCTTCGGTAAAGAGGGTTGCAAACGGTTAGCGGAAGAGCTGCACGTCCCGCTCCTGGGCCAAATTCCGATTGTGCAAAGCATTTGCGAAGGAGGCGATAATGGCCAACCTGTCGCGTTGAACCCGGACAGCCTGACCGGCGCCGCTTTCCGAGACCTGGCAGCCAACCTGGTGGAGCAAATCGATTATCGAAATGCTCATCTGGCACCGACACAACGGGTCCATGTGACGAAGAAATAATGCTATACACAAAGACTTAGAGGCACGGAACTTTCTTTTTAGGGAGAAAGCTCCCTGCTTCTGGCTTTCATCTCTCCCGCGTAATAGCCACATAATTCCGATACAACCAATCCTCATTTTCCTGCGAAGGTTCTAAATCAATGGTCTGGAGAGGCGAAAAGGTTATCAAATTATTCATGTAGCGCGACAAATAATCAATGTTGCCCATGTTTATTATATTCTTCTCAGTCCACAATCTCAGCAAATTACCCATGGATTTATATACCTCAGGCGAAAGCAATAATTTGAAAACATCCAATTTCTCTGGAGAGTAACGCACCTTCACATTGTCACCATCTACAATGATTAACCCAACGCTCAAACGTTCCGATATTTCCGGGCGAATTACACCATAAATAATGCTGTATGAAAACTTATCTTTCTTCATGCTTGAAAATTCTGTATTAAACAATCTTTAAAATTCGACCATACTTCATCTAACCAAATAGAGTCAAATAGTTCGTGTAATTTATGTTCAACTAACGATATACGCACATTCCACTCAGCAGGTATAGAGTGTAAGATAAAATCAACGCATTCATAACTTTCTTTGATATTAACTCTATAATATGCCTCCATTTCATTTATCATTTTTCCTAATTGCACATCATTAGCATTCCTTTTCAAATGATGGAAAATATCCGCATATAGGATTGTATCTGTAGGCATCAATTGCGAAAGTGGATACTCGAAAGTCGAAGTATTGAATATACCTCCATAATCGATGGATATTAATGTACGATTCTGCATATCGTACAACAAATTAGCATTATTATACGTTCTATCTTCATTCGCTATCCAAAAGTCGAACAATGCGATTTTCAATAACTGCAACCACGTATTCAAATTGTTTTCTATCTCAATATACGTAGACGAAGTAACATCCATGACCCCTTGTAATTCTAAATATCCCCAACAAGGTGCGGACAAGTTTCGCGGTGTTTGTATTGCCGCCCAATGCTCCGTCTTTATTTGCACAAAAGCACAAGGAGGAGAAGCAATCTTCCATGCTTTGACAAACAAAGCCCCCACCAACTCGCTTACCAATTTGTACGCCGCCGAGGAGGAACGCATATACTTGCAGATATAGGCATTCATATCTGAGCATGTAACCAATACGGGTAATTCGCCAGTGTCATACTGCTTTTCTATTTCCTTTATACTATATAATTGGGGTATCACCATAAGCCGACCTTTCTTCCGCCACAAATTTAGTAAATATTCCGTCCCTCTGCAACATTCTTCCATATTGCGCTTGTATACAAAAACATAGTTTTAATCGTTGGAAACTACGGTATCTTTTGCGTTTAAAACCGGTTTTTATCCTCCAAACCCTGGGGTTTCGTCCTCGAATCCCCTGCTTTCGGATAAGAACTCGAATTTTTTTCTTTAAATCTCTTGCTATTTCATTTTTCCTCCTTACCTTTGCATCGATTCCGCAGCGAATGGGGTTTCGCCTTAGGGAATCGATGAAATATTGACAAGCATTTTACGAAGATTATTCCAACTTTGAAATCTGGTAAATTTCTAACACAACGGAATAATGGACAATAAATGCTTGCGTGTAGTACAGATTATTTGTGGGGTTTCCTATACCATATTATATGATATGGTCAGATGGAGATTAAAAATATAATCGTATAAAGCGCGGGCTTTGTTCTATTGTTGTTGTGTGGGCTTACCAGAGCCTCAAAGTTGACAATAGTAACAAGCCCGCTTTTTTATGCCTGTTCATAAACTTATCGAGTTTGTTAGCATTCGTAAAATCGAAGAATGACAATCACTTTATTATTAATATTTAAAAGTTTAAGTTTTATGAACAAAAAATTATCTCTGATGCTGGCTGCTTTCGTGGCAGCCGGTTATTCTCTGACGGCAGAGGCAGGAGTAATTAAGGTGACAGGTCCGGTAACAAACCAATCTTTCATTATTGCTTCTGCAGAACTGGGTACAGAGAATGCAAAAGTATTGGTATCGGAAGATGGTACATTGAAAGCTGTAGATAAGACATTAGCTGATTTTGCTACAGCAAATGCTGAAAATTCTGCAGATTATCTCTTTGAATTTACAAAAACAAGTTCAAAATGGTATGTGACTCAAGGAGAGAGCTACATCAGATGGACAAACACAAATTTTGCATTAGGAGCCAACAGTAGTCAAGCTGATTTGACTTGGAATGCGAAGAATGGTTTGGGCTATAGTGCAAGTGGAACAACTAGGTATATTGCTCCTGCAGAAGAAAGTGGATATTCGGGAAGTGCTACACCTCTTTCTTTATATGCCATTTCTGCAAACGTTGCTGATGTAGAAGAACCTGCTTTCTTTAAGGTAGGCGATGAATTCTTGGTAATCTCTACAAATGCAGCAGGTGAAGCTGAAGTTGTATTGATGAATGCAACAGAATTGGAAATACATCTGGCTACTAATCCTATTGAGTCTGCTCAATGGACGGTTAAAGATGGTATTGTAACATCAGCTATGCCTGAATTAACAGCCAAGAACATTGCTGGTTTTGAGGAAGGTGTATTCACTTTAGGCGAAACAGGCGAAGTTGTTTCTGTATACAATAATAAATTGTATGTAGGTCAGGCAGCAACTGATGCGGCATCTGCAACGTCAGGTGTAGCAGAAACAGGCGTGGTAGCTCCAACAGGAATTGTTTCGTTTGAAGTTGGCGGTACTTTCTTATTGAAGGTAGGCAATGAGACTGATGTGGTTGCACAAGACAAGAGCTCTAATGCTACATTAGGCGAAGCTGCTGACAATGCTTACTGGACGATTTCGGAAGACAAGAAGAATCCGGGTGTTTACAAATTCACGAACAATGAGAATGTAGAGTTGTCTATCGATGATGTTTATGAATTTAAGATTGAAAGCGTAGGAAACGCTTATAATGCTTTCTATTTGATAGATGCTAAAGATGAAGGCAGAGCTGTTAAGTATGACGCTACAACTCAAACATTCTCTTGGGTTTCTATCTCAGAAGGTGGTGCTTCAGCCTTCGGCGTAGCCATCGTAGCTTCTTCAGCTTACAATGCACAAGAGTTGGCAGATAAGACGGGCGACGGCTTCTATATGACATTGAAGAACAATGATACAGATAAGGCTACTACAAACTTGCAAGGTAATCCGTTTGTAGGCAAGTTGCGTCCGGTTTATCCTGTAGATAAGGATGGTAAAAAGGTTGCTGCGAATTCTGGTAGTGTGGCTGGCTTTAAGGCTTATTCTGCAGATGATAACAATGCGGCTAATTACGAAGAATATCTGTTGGCTAACGAAAGTGGCATCATCGTATTGGATTTGGATGAAGATCATAAGTGGTCTGTAGAAGGTATTAATGAATTCAATGGTGCTGGCGGCGGATTCAAGTTCAAGACTTTCTCGAATGCCGATATGGTTGCTATCTTGAATGCGAAGAGTGGCGATGATGCTTATGAGACGAAACAAAATGTAGCTTATACATTTACAATTACTTATAAGGATTCTCATAAGCAGGATATCGATTTGATTAAAGTGAAGGGAGTTTCTCCTGCCAATAATCGGAATGAATATCGTGTTATCTCTTACAATAATGCTTCTGGCTACTTCTTGTCTGCTGGTTTAATGGGCGTTGGTAATCCTGTATACGCTGTATTCGGAAGCCCAGCTATGGTTCAGACTACAGACGCAGAGAACAACCCGTTGCTGAATAAGTATGTCAACATCACCTTGAAGACTTCGAATGCTCGCAATAACAACAAAGTGATTGCCATGAATGAAGATGGCAATGTTGCTGCTGTTCAGGCAAGCAAGTTCTTGTTCAGCAAACCGGAAGGACAATGGGCTGTAACGGCTACAGAGGCTACAGTTGATGAAGAGACGGAAGCTGAAGATAGCTATGCATTTACTTTCACGAACCGCGAATCGGGCAAATCGTTCCAAGTAGAAAATATGTACTACTTAGGCGACAACCAGTATGCTGTATATTATAACGGTAGTGCGAAGTTCAGCGGTTATGGAAGCGCAGCTACGCGTGATACATTGATCATCGCTCCTTCTGCCGCTTCTGAATTGAAGAACGACCGCGTTCAGATGGACGGTTATGCAAACTTCAAGGCTGAAGATGTATTGGATACGCAATATCGTTTGGCAGTAGCTTCTACGGAAGAAACGGACTTCTACGTAACTGAAAACCATTCAGGCAAGCACTTACTGGGCTTGACGAAGGAAGTCGGTGACGCTGCTACTTGGAGCTTGGTTCCGATGACGGCTGCCAGAACTTACAATACATTCGGTGGCGTGAAAACTCCGACAGACTCTGTATATGTATTCAATACAGTAGGTTACTACGATTCGAAGGACAAGTATCAGGAAGCAACGGATACATTGGCAATGGTAAGCTATGTACTGCAGAATACGAAGAACGGTGAATACCTGACTTACGAAAATCCGCAGACATTGGATATCTTGTCGATGATTTGCGACCCGAACTCAACTACTTCGTCTACGAAGGATTTGAAAGAGGCTTATCGCTTTGTATTGAAGGAAAAGCAAAATGGTCTGTACAATGTGTTAGGTATCAAATACAATGAAAAGAATCATTGCTACACATTGAACTTGGATAACAAGTTGTATGGCGCAACGACTACTAAGCAGGGTGCTGTAGAAGTTGAATTGGCTTACGACCAAGTAAATTCGAACGACTTGTTCGACCTTCAGATTGTGGATGCTCCGGAATACAAGTTGTTAGACCGTGGCGATACGATCCGTCTGTTCCGCGAAGAAAACGATTACGAAGTGATGTACGAAAACGGCCAGTTCTTGAACTTGGGCAACATTGCACAGATTACGGATATGGCTCCGGCCCTCTACGTGGATACGGCTTACGTGAACCGTGGTCACAACAACCGCTACCAGTATTTGTTGGTTGTCAATCCGAAGTATGTGCCTGAATTGCCTTGCGACATTCCTGGACACCCGGCTGTTCATCCGGATACTACTTACGGACGCTTCTTGGTGAACATGATCGATACGGCTTATGTAGCTTATACAAAGGGTGCTATCCATACGAACAAGTACATCAACGAAGAAGAGGTTGACGAACCGTATGCTAAGTTATCATTCGTTTATGGTTTCCATACGGGCGACAAGCTCTATATCACAGACGAAAACTACCAGAAGTCAAACAACCCGGCCGATGTAATCGACCTCAGCACACGCGACTTCAACGTAGCTAAGTTCGCATTCCGTTATGTGAATTCGATCAACGAAGGCGAAGAAAGCGCATTCAAGATCCAGACAGGTTACTATGACTACAATAGTTACATTGCAAACGACAAGCGTCCGAGCGTCGCAGAAGATGGTTATTTGAAGACTGTCAATGGTGTAGTAGTAGTTGCTAAAGGTTACACGAAGGGTGAAGAATTCAACTTGACAGCTGAGGCTTCTGACCCGACAGCTAACGAGACAATCACCGCTGAAGGTGCAGTTTCAGTAGTTGCTACTGACGGTGCCGTAACCATCAAGGGTGCGGAAGGCAAGAACGTAGTGATTGCTACTATCTTGGGTAAGGTTGTCGCTAACGAGACAATCAACTCGGATAATGAGACGATCGCAGTTCCGGCTGGTATCGCAGTGGTATCGGTAGACGGCGAATCGTTCAAGGTAGTCGTTAAATAATTGACAATTGACAGGTGACAATTGACAATTATCCATTGAACAAAGTTCATAACATTATAAATTTAAGTTGTTAATAAATAGTTAATAAGCTGCATCAGCCCCTCGCGAGAGTCGCCGCAGCCAAAGAAATACGTTAGTATTAATATTAGTAGAAAATTCTATTCAAGGCGCTCCCTTCTGGGAAGACCGGAGCGTAAAACTCTTAAGAGCCTCTTTTCGGTTTCGGCCGAGAAGGGGCTTTTTAGTTGCCTATTAGAACCATAGGACGGTTAGCCTCAGCACCGCCACACGGTTAGCCTCAGCACCGCCACACGGTTAGCCTCAGCACCGTCGCATGGTTAGCCTCAGCACTGCCACACGGTTAGCCTCAGCACTGCCACACGGTTAGCCTCGGAACATTTTCCGGAGGTATCGAACGTAGGCCTACGTTCGGAGGTGACGTAGTACTATGTGGTGACCCAACGTAGCGTTACGTCTGCATCGAACGTAGTACTACGTCTGGTATCGACGCAAATATTAAGGTTTGTTTGGAGGGCTTCTGATGCAAAGTAAAAATAAGGTGTGTCATAATGGGTATATGGCACACTGAACACCGATTAAACAGATAACCACAGATTTATTTAGTTATAATCAATAAAAAAGAATCTGCGGTCATCTGTTAAATCTGCGTCCTCTGTGTGCCATTTCCTATTTTGACACAGCCCCTGAAATATGAACTAAGGACAGGGCGGCCGAAGGGAAGGCATCCCCATCAGGCGTTGGGAGAGACCTTTCGACTCCGTTCCAGGTGGCACAAGGGGAAAAGCAAGGCACCGCAAAGAGCCGTTTAAGCTGCGTTTCACAACAATTTAGGCAAACAATTTGCGATATTAAAAGAATAAACCTATTTTTGCAGCCTCAATTGAGAATTGAATAATTAATTAAATACATCATTCAGAATGAACGTTTCTTTTGTAGAAAAAGACCCTACGTGGGGTCTTATTAGATTGGACATTGTAAAGAACGACTATGCGGCAGCCGTAGAGGCAAAATTACGCACGGCTCGCCGTCGGGCAAATGTACCGGGTTTCCGCGTCGGGATGGTTCCGATGGGGATGATTAAGAAAATGTACGGCAAAAGCCTTTTATTGGAAGAGATTAACCGTTTGGTATCCGAAAACTTGTTCAAGTATGTAAAAGATACGAATCTTCCTATCCTTGGCGAACCGATGCCAAGCGAAGCTGAACCTTCTAACGTGGATTTGGACACGCAAGAAGATTTCACCTTCAACTTCGACGTCATTCTTTACCCCAGACTCAATATTGCATTGGGCAAAGAAGACACGCTGACGTATTACAAAGTGAATATCGACGACGATATGCTGAATAAGCAAGTAGAAGCTTATGCAGCCAACTTCGGTTCGTATGAGAAGGTAGACGAAGCGGAAGAAAAGGACTTGGTGAAGGGTACTATCGCCGAATTGGAAAACGGCACTCCGAAAGAGGGCGGCATCGTGGTAGAAAACGCCGTGTTGATGCCTCAATATATCAAAAACGACGAAGAGAAAGCCAAATTCATCGGGGCAAAGACAAACTCGGTGATTGTCTTCAATCCGCACAAGGCGTTCAACGGTTCTGAACCGGAAATCGCCAGCTTCTTGCGCGTAAAGAAGGAACAGGTGGCTGAATTGACAGGCGACTTTAGCTTCGAAATCAAAGAAATCACGCGCCATAAGAATGCGGAACTGAACCAGGAACTGTTCGACAAGGTATTCGGCGAAAACGTCGTTACCAGCGAAGAAGAGTTTAAAAACAACATCCGCGAAGCCCTGGAAGAGCAATTCACTCCGCAGAGCGACTACAAGTTCTTGAATGACGCACGCCCCTTGTTAATGCAAAAAGCAGGCGACATCAAGTTGGCAGACAACCTCCTATTGCGTTGGTTGAAGCTGACGAACGAAAAGGCAACTGAAGAAGCGTTGGAAAGAGACTATTACGAATCCAGCCGCGACGCCTTGCTTTACGACATCCTCCGAAACAGCTTGGTGAGCCAAGCCAATATTCAAGTAAACGATGAGGATATCGACGAATATGCTAAGCGCGTAGCTAAAGCTCAATTCGCACAATACGGCATGCTGTCTGTTCCGGAAGACGTCTTAGACAACTATGCCAAGGAAATGTTGAAGAACAGACAAACGATGGAAAACATCAAAGAACGTGCGAAAGATGAGAAGTTGGCTACTTGGATGAAGGAACAAGTTTCATTGGACCTCAAACTGCTTTCCGCAGAAGAATTCGCTAAATTATTTGCTTAAAGTGCGTCAAACACACTGATAAAAAAGACAAAAAATAGCAAAAAAGGGATTTCCTCCTGAGAAAAGTAGCTTAACGGACAAAATAAATTGTTCCATTCGAAAATTTATTTATAACTTTGTTATCCGTTGGGCGAAGAAGGAGAAAATCCCTTTCTTATGTCTTAACGACGGACAACTACATTAATACATATATTATAATATGGATGATTTCAGAAAATATGCAACCCGGCATTTAGGGATGAGCGGGACAGCACTGGATAGTTATATGAATCACATGAACATTACCAGCAGCTACATTTCGCCGACCATTATCGAAGAACGGCAGCTGAACGTAGCACAGATGGATGTGTTCTCCCGCTTGATGATGGACCGCATCATCTTCTTGGGCACGCAGATTGACGACTACACGGCCAATGTAATCCAAGCCCAATTACTGTACTTGGATTCGAGCGATCCTGGAAAAGATATTTCAATTTATATCAATTCGCCGGGAGGCTCTGTCTATGCAGGTTATGGCATTTACGATACGATGCAATTCATCGGGTCAGACGTATCGACGATTTGTACCGGCATGGCCGCCTCGATGGCCTCTGTTTTGTTGGTGGCTGGGACAAAAGGAAAACGATATGCCTTAAAACATTCACGCGTCATGATCCACCAACCGTTGGGTGGCGCACAAGGACAAGCTTCCGATATCGAAATTACCGCGCGGGAGATTTTAAAAATAAAGAAAGAATTATATACCATCATTTCCGAACACTCCGGGAAACCATTCGAAGAGGTAGAACGAGATAGCGACCGCGACTTCTGGATGACCGCTGAAGAGGCGAAAGCGTATGGTATGATAGATGAAATCTTGACTCGAAAATAACTTAAAAAGAAAGGAATATATGGCCAAAGCAGGCGATACGTGTTCGTTTTGTGGACGTAGTAGTCGGGATGTCAAACTGTTGATAAACGGAATCAACGGAGCCATCTGCGACGATTGCGCCGCACAAGCGTACGAAATAGTAAAAGAACAATTCGGGAAGAAAAAGTCGACATTAGACCTTGACCGAAATGAATTACCCAAACCGGAAGAGATTAAAGCGTTTTTAGACCAATATGTCATTGGGCAGGACGATGCCAAACGCTATTTATCGGTTTCCGTCTACAACCACTATAAACGTTTGCTCCAAGAGGAAACGGATGATGATGTAGAAATCGAGAAGTCAAACATCATCATGGTCGGGTCGACAGGTACAGGGAAAACGCTGTTGGCCCGTACGATAGCCAAACTTTTGCATGTCCCTTTTGCCATTGTGGATGCCACGGTGCTTACACAAGCAGGATATGTAGGAGAAGATATAGAAAGTATCTTGACACGTTTATTGCAAGCGGCCGATTATGATGTAGACTCCGCTGAACGTGGCATTGTGTTTATCGACGAAATCGATAAGATAGCACGTAAAGGCGACAACCCTTCCATCACACGCGATGTAAGTGGAGAAGGTGTCCAACAAGGCTTATTAAAATTACTGGAAGGTTCCGTAGTGAACGTACCGCCCCAGGGAGGACGCAAACATCCGGAGCAGAAAATGATACCAGTCAATACAAAGAATATTCTGTTTATTTGCGGAGGGGCTTTTGATGGTATAGAAAAGAAAATCGCGCAACGTTTGAATACGCGCGTAGTGGGCTATGCCGCCAGCAAAGATACCGCACAAGTCGACCGAAGCAATATGTTGAAATATATTACGCCAACGGATTTAAAATCGTTCGGATTGATTCCAGAGATTATTGGACGATTACCGCTTTTGACCTATTTAAATCCGTTAGACCGAGAAGCATTGCGGAATATTTTGACAGAACCGAAAAATTCAATCATCAAACAATATATCAAGTTGTTTGCCATGGACGGCATTCAGTTAAGTTTTGATGAGGATGTATATGAATTTATCGTAGATAAGGCATTGGAGTTCAAGTTAGGGGCACGTGGTTTGCGTTCGATTGTAGAAGCTATCATGATGGACGCAATGTTTAAGATGCCTTCAGAAGATAAAAAAGAACTCCGCGTAACTCTCGAATATGCAAAAGAGGAATTCAATAAAACGGATGTAAATCGATTGCAAGTAGCAGGATGATAAGACGAAAAACCTATTTCTAATCATGTTTTTAGTATGGCAAAAAAAGATTATTTGACAGAAGCGTTAAAGAGACATTTTGGTTTTGACACCTTTAAAGGGAATCAGAAAGCAATTATCGAAAATGTATTGGCAGGCAAGGATACATTTGTCTTAATGCCTACTGGCGGTGGTAAATCGTTGTGTTACCAATTGCCTTCATTGTTGATGGAAGGAACGGCCATCGTCGTTTCTCCCCTTATCGCTCTGATGAAAAATCAGGTAGATGCCATGCGGAATTTCAGTGAAGATGATGGAGTTGCGCATTTCATCAATTCTTCTTTGAGTAAAACAGCGATTGAACAGGTAAAAGACGATATTCTATCGGGAAAAACCAAATTGCTTTACGTCGCTCCGGAATCGCTGACGAAAGAGGATAATGTAGAATTCCTCCGCCAGGTGAAAATTTCATTTTATGCGGTAGATGAAGCACATTGCATTTCAGAATGGGGACATGATTTCCGTCCGGAGTATCGGCGAATCCGTCCTATTATCAATGAAATTGGGAAACGTCCGTTGATTGCCCTCACGGCAACAGCCACACCTAAAGTTCAACATGATATCCAAAAGAACTTAGGCATGTTGGATGCCACCGTGTTCAAGTCTTCTTTCAACCGAGAGAATTTGTATTACGAAGTACGTCCTAAAACAAACAATATCGACCGCGATATCATCAAATATATCAAAGCCAACGAAGGAAAATCTGGCATTATTTATTGCCTGAGCCGCAAGAAAGTAGAAGAATTTGCTGATATCCTAAAAGCAAATGGAATCAAGGCGTTGCCTTATCATGCAGGTATGGATTCGTCGGTACGTTCAGCCAATCAAGATGCTTTCTTATTGGAACAGGTCGATGTAATCGTGGCGACAATTGCTTTTGGTATGGGCATAGACAAACCAGACGTACGGTATGTAATCCATTATGACATACCCAAAAGTTTGGAAGGCTATTATCAGGAAACGGGACGTGCAGGGCGTGACGGCGGAGAAGGGAAATGTATCGCCTTTTATTCATATAAAGACTTGCAGAAGTTAGAGAAGTTCATGCAAGGGAAACCCGTAGCGGAACAAGAAATAGGGAAACAACTTTTATTAGAGACAGCGGCGTATGCGGAAACATCCGTTTGCCGTCGGAAAGTACTGCTACACTATTTCGGAGAAGAATATCCGGAAGAAAATTGTGGGAATTGTGATAACTGTTTGAATCCAAAGAAAAAAGTGGAAGCTAAGGAATTATTGTGTGCTGTACTGGAAACTATCAGTACGTTGAAAGAAAAGTTTAAAGCTGAATATATTGTCAATATGTTGACCGGAAACGAGACATCTGAAATCCAATCATACAAACATAATGAATTGGAGGTGTTCGGTTCTGGGCAAGACGAAGACGAAAAGACTTGGAATGCGGTCATTCGTCAAGCATTGATTGCAGGTTATCTAACGAAAGACATCGAAAATTATGGGTTATTGAAAATCTCTCCAAAGGGAAAAGAATTCATGAAAAAGCCGGTGTCGTTCAAAATTACTAAAGACAACGAATTTGAGGAGGAAGAAGAGGAAGTACCTGTTCGCGGAGGCGCTTCGTGTGCAGTTGATCCGGTGCTCTACTCTATGATGAAAGATTTGCGGAAGAAATTATCCAAACGATTACAAGTACCGCCTTATGTCATTTTCCAAGATCCTTCGTTGGAAGCAATGGCTACAACTTATCCGATTACGCTGGAAGAATTACAAAACATTCCGGGTGTCGGGTCTGGAAAAGCTAAACGCTATGGAAAGGAATTTGTCGAATTAATCAAGCGGCATGTCGAAGAAAATGAAATCGAACGTCCGGAAGATTTGCGCGTCCGTACGGTAGCAAACAAATCAAAATTGAAAGTATGGATTGTACAAAGTATCGACCGGAAAGTGGCATTAGATGATATTGCAGTATCCAAAGGACTTGAATTTCCAGAATTGTTGGATGAAATCGAAGCTATCGTGTATTCGGGGACGCGGATTAATATCGATTATTTCCTAAACGACGTAATGGACGAAGACCATATCGAAGATATTTATGAGTATTTCAAAGACTCCGAGACAGACGACTTGGAGGAAGCCATCGAGGAACTGGGCGGCGATTACACCGAAGAAGAAATTCGTTTGGTTCGCATTAAATTCCTTTCCGAAATGGGGAATTAATAAGTATAGTTGATAAAAAACGCTAATTTAACGGATTGATATACGATTTGCGTATTCAATCCGTTTTATTCTTTGTGAACAATAGCAACTAAAAGAAACTTGAATGAAAAAGTTCTTGATATCCACGTTACTTTTGGCAATTTGGGCCGGACATGCAGAATCTTTACCGGATTCTATCGCCATGATAGTGGGAGATAAAAAAGTATCTGTAGCCGAGTTTTTATTTTCCGCTGAGAAAAATGGAGAAACGAACTTGACAGATAAGAAAAATCTGGAGTCGTTTGTACAACTCTTTGGAAATTTCAAATTGAAGGTCGCCGATGCGGAAGCCCAAGGCTTAGACCAAACGCAGGCTTTCAAGGATGAATTAGATAAATACAAAGCCGAACTTCTTTCCAGCTATCTTTCTGACAAAGAAGCGGAAGAGGCTGTAGTCGCTCAAGAATATACACGCATGGGCGAATTATTGGATTTAAGCCATATTCTTTTCTTCCTTCCGGAACAAACGGTTTCAAAAGATACAGTTGCCGTTTATCAACGGGCACTCGAAGTGTATAACCGGATTCAAAGGGGAGAAGATTTGGAAAGCGTGGGGAAAGAACTTATGAAAGAAGACCCAAAGCATGTAGGGTACGAACATGTCCGCGCATTTGGTCCGATGAAGACTGTCAAAGCTTTCGAAGATAAAGTCTATGGTATGGCTGATGGAGCATTGTCGATGCCTTTCCGCACGAAGTTAGGTTTTCATATCGTCAAGCTGCATCGCCGGATACCCAATCCAGGACGGCGTGAGGTGGCACATATCCTCATCCCGTTTAAACAAGATTCGGTTGTTCGCTCAGACGAGGAGACACATCAATTAGCTGAATCCCTTTACCAACAAATCCAGCAAGGAGCCGATTTCGGAAAGCTGGCAAGACAATATTCGGCCGATAAAGCTTCGGCCCAAAAAGACGGACGGTTGCCTGTCTTCGGCTTGGGCGAAATGGTACAGGATTTCGAACGTGTCGCTTTTGCGTTGCAAGACACGGGCGAAGTTTCGGCTCCTTTTCGGACGCCGTTCGGCTACCACATCGTCAAACTGCTTCAAAAACTGGACGTACCGGCACTCAGCGACGTACAGAAACGTTGGCACCGCCAAATGGCACAGGGCGAATGGAATTTTGCCCTTTATAAAGGTTTCGACGACCGGCTGAAACAAGAATACCACTATACATTCTACCCGGAAGCATACGCCGAACTGCAAGCCTTGTGCGACGATTATTTCCCGACCGACAAAGCATTTTGGGAAAAAGCTGAGCCGCTAAACAAGACATTGGCACGCATCGACACGGTTGATTTCAAGCAAAACGAGTTTGCGGCCTATATCGTGCGTTGTCCCTTTTCGGTCAAAACCTATTCCGGCGATTTCATGCAGGAGGTGTACGATTTGTTCGTGCGCGAAATCCTGACGAACATGGAACGAAAAAATCTCCCTAAGAAACATCCCGAATATGAGCTGCTTTTGAACGAATACCGCGACGGCATCCTGCTGTTCAACATCAGCAACGATAAAATCTGGAACAAACCGATGGCCGAGCAAAAAGCATTGGAAGAAGCTTGGATTCAAGAACTGCGGGCGAAATATCCGGTCAAGGTGAATTGGAAGGCACTGGAAAAAGCGGTCAAATAACATCGGGAGGATACAGCGATGAAAGCGGTCGGACTTTTCCTGTGCGGAGTCTTGTTGATAGGTGGATGCAGTCGTCCTGTGTCCGTATCGGATACGCAAGGACTGGTCGTGAAGATGCACAACCGCAGCCTTTCGCGCGAGGCGCTGCAGCAGGCGTTACCCAAGCGGCTCTCGTCGACCGACAGCTTGATTTGGACGGAAAGTTACATCAAGCAATGGATAAAGGACGGGCTGGTCTACGACGTCGCGCTTCGAAACATGGACGACGAAACAAAGGCGGAAATCGACCGTTTAGTCGACTCATACCGCCGTTCACTCGTTCGCTACCGGTATCAGGAACAATTGGTGAAGGAACGGCTCTCCGCGCAGATTTCAGAAACGGAAAAGGAGGCATTTTATACTGCGAACCGCGAGGAATTCGTTTTGGACCATAGTATTATCAAAGGGTTGTTCTTGAAAGTTCCGCTTGGTGCTCCGAACCTTTCCGACGTAAAACGCTGGTATCGTTCGAAACACGAGGAGGCGGTCGAAAAGATTGAAAAGTACAGCGTACAGAACGCCGTCGTATATGAATACTTCTACGACAAGTGGGTCGATTTCGACGAAATCATGCTCAACATTCCGCAAACCATTGCTGACGAAGCGGCTTTCCTCCGCACTCATACCTATTTGGAAGCTGCTGACAGCTCGTTTTGCTACCTGCTCAACATTGACGAGTTCATTCCGAAGGGCGAAATCGCGCCTTACGAGTACGTCAAGCCGCAGGTATTCGAAATGTTGGTCAACCAGCGCAAAGTGGCCTTCCTGAAAAATTTCGAGGAGGAATTGTACGACGATGCCCTTCGTGCGGGCGACGTAGTTTTCATTCCCGAATGAATTTTAAGCAGATAAGGAAAAAGAATGCGTGGTGTTTTCAGAAATTAATGATATATTTGCAACCGCGTTCGAACGTCTGCCAGGAAAAGGCTTTTCCCGGCGTCTGTGCGCTCACAGACGGTCGAAGCACGCAGATTAAAAGGAAATAAAGATTAATTAGATAGGATGAAAAAGGTTTTACTTGCTTTGTTTCTGGTCAGTATAGGTTGGCTGGCAAAAGCGCAGGATAATGTGATTGATGAAATTGTGTGGGTTGTGGGCGACGATGCGATTTTGCGTTCCGACGTAGAGGCGCAGCGTCTCTATTTGCTGAATGCCGGTGAACGTCTGGAAGGCGATCCGTATTGCTTCATTCCGGAGCAGATGGCGATTCAGAAGCTGTATTTGAACCAAGCGAAGATAGACAGTGTCGAGGTGCCGGAATCGCAAGTGATACAGAGCGTCGACCAATGGATTAATATGGTTATCGGGCAAATCGGTTCGAAGGAAAAAGTAGAAGAGTATTTCAACAAGAAGCTTTCCCAAATCCGCGAGGAGCGCATCGAGATTGTGCGCGAGCAACAAATCGTACAGGAGATGCAACGCAAATTGGTAGGCGAAATCAAACTGACGCCGGCCGAAGTGCGCAAATATTACAACGAATTGCCGGAAGACAGTTTGCCAAACATTCCGTTGACGGTCGAGGTGCAAATCATTACACTCGAACCGAAAATCCCGTTCGAAGAGACTGACGCCATCAAGGCGCGGCTCCGCCAATTCACGGAAGACATCAACGCTGGGAAATATGAGTTCTCGACGCTGGCCCGCATGTATTCCGAAGACCCAGGTTCGGCAGCACGAGGCGGTGAGTTGGGATTCATGAGCAAAAGCGAATTGCTGCCCGAATTTGCCAACGTAGCTTTCAACCTGAAGGACACGAAGCATATCTCACAGATTGTGGAAACAGAATACGGCTTCCACATCATCCAATTGATAGAGAAACGAGGCGACCGCATCAATTGCCGTCACATCTTGCTGAAACCGGAAGTTTCAGAAACGGAACTGAACGCGGCGATGGCACGCATGGATTCGATTCACGCGGATATTGTGGCTGGTAAATTCTCGTTTGAAGAGGCCGCATCGTTCCTTTCCTACGATAAAGATACACGAAACAATAAAGGTTTGATGGTGAACAGCGACTACAACAGCACGAACTCCGGTACACCACGCTTCGAGCTGCACGAGCTCCCGTCCGAGATTGGTAAAATTGTCTACAACATGAAAGTGGGCGACATCTCGGAACCGTTCCACATGGTATCGAAGACGCAAAAGGAGGTGATCGCCATTGTTAAACTGCGTGCCCGCACTGAGGCGCACAAAGCGAACTTGGCAGACGACTACCAAGCATTAAAATCGATTGTCGAAGCCAAGAAACGCGACGAATTGCTGAACGATTGGATTCGGAAACAGCAGAAATCGACCTATGTCCGCATCAGCGAAGGATGGCGCAATTGTGATTTCCGTTTTCCGGGTTGGGTAAAAGAATAACATGAGACTAATCCTGTTCCTCTTTTTACTGGGATGGTGCGTGCCGCTCGCAGGAGCGGCACAAGAGACCGATAGCGTGCCGGCCGTCCGGAAGACGAAAGTCTTTCTGGAACATGCCAACACGCTTTCGTTTGATAAAGAGGTGAAGGCCGACGCGCAAATCCTTGTGGGCGATGTCTGTTTCCGTCACGACAGCTCATACATGTATTGCGACAGTGCCTATTTCTACGAACAGACGAATTCGCTCGAAGCCTTCAGCAACGTCCGGATGGAACAGGGTGACACGCTCTTTGTCTATGGCGAATATCTTTTCTACGACGGGAACGCACAAATAGCCTACCTGCGCGACAATGTTCGGATGGAAAACCGCCAGGTCACGCTCTTTACCGATAGCTTGAACTACGAACGCATCCCAGATATAGGTTATTACTTCGAGGGCGGCATGATTGTCGATTCCCTCAACCAGCTTTCTTCCTTTTACGGGCAATATTCCCCTACTACCAAACTGGCCATCTTCAACGACAGCGTGAAACTGGAGAACCCGAACTTCACGCTCTATTCCGATACGCTCCATTATAACACGGAATCGAAGATTTCCACTATTCTCGGGCCGTCTGTCATTGTCTCAGACAGTGGCACCATCCACTCCTCACGCGGCTGGTATGATACGGCAAACAATACTTCGATGTTGCTCGACCGTTCCGAAGTCGTATCGGGTAACCGTATCCTTTCGGGAGACTCCATTGCCTACGACCGTGAGCGGGGTTTCGGCGAAGTCTTCGGGAATATGTGCCTCCGCGATACATTGCAACAGACAATGCTCCTCGGCAATTACGGCTATTACAACGAAAAGACAGGCTTTGCCTTTGCAACCGATAGCGCGCGCTGCCTCGAATATTCTGAAGGAGACACGCTTTATCTCCATGCCGATACACTCCAAATGATAACCGTCGATTCGACGTACCGCGAGATAAAGGCCTATTACGGCGTCCGCTTCTTCCGTACCGATATCCAAGGCGTGTGCGATTCGATGCAGTTTAACACGCGCGACTCTATATTATATATGTACAACGACCCTATCCTTTGGAACGAGCAATACCAGCTCTATGGCGATACGATTCTGATTTTCATGAAAGATAGCGGTATTGACTATGCCCATGTGCAACAATTTGCTTTTGCTGTCCAGCAGGTCGATACGGGTTATTACAATCAACTGAAGGGGACAGACCTGAAAGCCTACTTTGAAGGAAGGGGTGTTCGTCAGATTGATGTTTCGGGCAATGCCGAATCTATCTTCTACCCGCTTGAAGACGACGGGAGCATGGTCGGGCTGAATGCCACCAAGAGCGGTTACCTTTCTATCTGGCTGAAGGAAAACAAGCTGGACCGCCTCAAGATTTGGCCGAATCCGCAAGGGACGCTCACGCCGATTCCCGACCTCAAGCCCGACCAAAAGGAGCTGAAGGATTTCTTCTGGTATGATTACCTTCGCCCGCAAAACAAAGACGACATCTATACGGTTCGTAAAAAGAAAGTGCAAGACGCTCCCAAGCGAAGTAATAAGTTCGTACATTAACCCCGAGTACCACGACAAGGGTGTGCCGAAATAGGAAATGGCACGCAGAAACGCTGACTAAAGCGTGCTACATACCCATTACGGCGCACCTGCCTACCGGTTAAATGAAAGAACCGCGCGGCATGCCTTTATTCATTTCATTTTACAACTTACACGTTAACTTTTCACGCCGTGAATTCCTCCTTTCACAGCCTGATTTCAGGAAAGGACAATAGCCAAAATCTAAAAAATCGGACACAAGCCTTTAATGCCTATTTTGCGAAACCCGCATAAAATAAGGGTTTCCGGAAATCACATCTTTTCAGAATCTAAAAAATCGGACACTATTATCAATTATCGGACCTTGGAACATAAAGTAGTTATTTTCTATCTTTGCAGGCGAAAAAATAACAATCGTAATAAAAAAAGAATAATCTATGAGACGGATTAAAAAACTAAAAACACTCGTCTACGCCCTCATGGGAACGACCCTCATCTCGGCTTGTTCCTCGGATGCGGACGACGTAATCAGCGAGGCCGGTAAAGGCTATGTGTCACTCTCAGTACAAGCGGATGCCGGGTTTCAAACAACGAGGGCGGCCAGCGAAGATTACGAGGATGTAAACAATTATACAGTGCAGATTCTACAAGGAGATAAAATAGTAGGTGATTCCTGCGAGTGGGAATACAGTAAATTGCCAGATGAAATCGAACTACCAAATGGCACTTATACTTTCAAAGCATTCTATGGTAAAGATAATGCCGTTAACACAGAAAATCCTTATGTAGAAGGAGTCGTTGAGCAAACGATAAATAGTAATGATCAAAATGTAGTAATATCTTGCTCCACAACTGACGCTAAAGTGACAGTGGCCTTCGATGAAAAAATGGATGAATCATTTGATAAATATACAGTCTCTTTCCAAACGGAAGCACTTAATGACGGGGAACAAGTATGGACTAAGGATGATGGCGATAAAACGGTTTATCTCAAGGTTAATGAAAATGAAAAAGTGAAAGTTGTTTTCTCACTTACACCCAAAGATGCAAATGAAGATTTTACTTATACTCAGACTGTAACACTGAGCCCAGGTGATTTCAAAGAATATACGGTAGCTCCCAAAGATGGCGCAACAGAAGATGGTGATGGTTCGCTTAAGATTTCTATCTCATTCACCGATAAAACAAACGATATAACTATTCCAATAAAAATTCCTTCAGATTGGAAATAATCAAAATAGATAACAAATAAAAGAACAAGATATGAAATTACGAAATACAATCCTTTTCAGCATAATGGCCATGATAGGGCTTGCCTCTTGTGAAATGAAAGAAGAACTGTTAGGCGGGAACTCGACAGATTCGGGAGAGACAGGATTACTTTCATTGGGAGTAGGTATCAATACACTTGTGAACGAAGTGCAAACACGTGCGGCTGCAGATGGTACAGCGGATATTTCAGCAGATGGATATATTATACAAGTGTTAAATAGTGACGGCACAGAGGTGAAAAGTTTTACCTACAAAGAGGAAGGCATGGAGCCACAAGAAATAGCAGCCGGAAGCTATACACTTTATGCACATGAAGAAGGAACTTGTCCGGCACAAGGAAGTTCTCCTTTCTATGGCGGCAAGAAAGATGTTACTATTCGCAAAGGTCTAACTACGGAAGCATCTGTAACTTGTACGATGGAGAATACCTTGATACAACTTACATATTCGGAAGATTTTCTTAAAACGTTTCAATCATGGACAGTAAGTATCACTGCGGGGAGTGGTGATGGAAATAGTATTGTATTCACTAAAGAGCATGGAGAAACTCCTGATCCCATTTATGTCAAGATTGCAGATAACGTAGAAGTTATTAAAGTGGTTGTAACTGGTACTACAAAAGAGGGGGACCAAATTAGCGACTATCGGAATCTATATAAGCCGGAAGATTGCGATTCAAAATATTGGATTGGAAATGATGCACTGAACATCAAACTTACGCCGGGTAGCAACGAGCGTCCCAGTAATCCGAATGAACCAGTGACTCCTGATGATCCAGAAGAACCAACCGATCCTGATCCAGAAGAACCAACTGACCCAGATCCAGAAGAACCGGAAAATCCGGATAACGATAACAATGTTATTAATGGCATTGAAATCGAAGTAGATGGTATCTTTGGTGATGCTGCTGATAAAGAAACAATCTCTGTTCCCACTACTCCGGGGGAAGAGACTCCGGAAACGGGTGATGAGAATGAAGAGGAAGAAGATAATGGGAATACTGGTAACGAAAACGGTGGAGAAGAAATGACTGAAGGTCCGACTTTGTCAGGTAATAAGGTATATTCGAAAACAATAACGTATACACTTAATGGTACTGATGAGTTTCCAGAAGTTGAAATCGAAATGAAAGCACCAGCAGGGTTAAAAAGCTTTGAAGTGAAAATAGATAGTGATAATGAAGATTTTAAGAACACTGTTGGAGATATGGGGCTAGTTTCTGGCATAGATTTGGTGTCAAAAGGGGATGATTTCGCTGCACTTTTCCCGCCTCCTGGCGAGGATGACAAAGATTATACATTTAAATTAACTAAAACTTTAGGAAGAATGTTAGCTATTTATATAGGGCAACATACATTTACGTTTACTGTAACAGACAATAATGATGAAAAGGCTAATGGGACTTTAGTCGTTAATATAGTTTCTTCTAAATGAATATTATATGAAAATATGTAGTGAAATATTGGTTTTATTTGTTTTAGTGTTTCTTTTTAGTTGTCAAGTGAATGATGAAATTTCGTTAAGAGATGTTGGCTACATTCGCTTATCAGTTATAGAAAACACTGAAGGGAATACGCGTTCATCTGAGACAAGGGCTACGTATGATCCGACAATTTTGGGTGTCGAGATTATAGACTCTAATAACAAAGTTGTAAAGGAAACAGATGATTGGACTGAATGGGAAGGAGAAGCCATTTCTTTACCAGCAGGACGTTATATTGTTGCTGCTCAGTCTCAAAATTATGATGGCGCGTCGGGTTTTGATTTGCCATGCTATTATGGAGCTGATACAGTAGATGTTGTTGCTGGAAAAGATTCAGAAGCAGCTGTAGTATGCAAGGTAACAAACGTAAAAGTAACTGTTAATTTCGATGAGGAGTTGAAGCAGGCTTTTGCTGATAGAAACGTCAGTGTACGTGTTCGTTCGGCAAATAGTGAAGTTACGCCTAAGCCTATTACTTTTAAAGTTAATGAAACGCGCTCTGGTTATTTCCCTGCTGATTGTGGCGATTTGATGGCAACACTTACAGTCAGTAATGCGGATACGACTTATACGTTGGATGAAGTAGATGATTTGAAAGCTCCTAAAAGTAATGATCACTTTATTTTGAACTATAAGTTGTCTGAAGAAAGCAATGGTGAGTTTACAGTTACCGTCGATCCAACAACAAACTCCTATTCTTATACCTTCTATGTGTGTATGGAACCGGTAGATGTATCTGCTTATGTAGAGCCTGCTAATGCTTGGGCAACTTTCGCTGATTTAGAAGCGTCCAATATAACATCAAATGTAATAGAAATCGACCCTGAGGCTATCAAGTTCCTCTACCGCGTCAAAGATGCTGCTGATTGGACAGAAGTCAAGACGACGTACGACAACGGAACCTATACCGCTCGTCCAACCGGGCTCACTCCCGGTACAACTTACGAGTATTGTCTTTACATCAATGAGACAACTAATACTCCAGCGCAAACCTTCACGACTGAAGAGGCGACGGCTTTGTATAATGGAGGTTTTGATAACTGGTCATATGGAACGGGGGACTATGACAAGACTTGGTTCGCGGAAGAGGCAAGCAAGGCGGGTTTAGGTACGTCTTTTTGGGATTCAGGAAATATCGGGACATCCACTTATTTGACTTCTTTAGTAGGCGTACATAATCCGACTTCTCCAGAAGAAATTGACGTACATACATCTAATGGAAAGGCGGCAAAATTGGCATCTCAATTCGTTGGATTTATGGGCGCGGGAAAGTTTGCTGCGGGTAATATTTATACAGGTAATTATTGCGAAACATTTGCGAGTCCTATGGGAGCACGTATTCGTTTTGGACAAGAGTTCACTTCACGTCCTACTCAATTGAAAGGTTGGTACAAATATAGTCGAGGTACTAATATTGATGAAGACAATGATGCTACTTTAGCAAATACATTGAAGGATGCTGGAGGGGACTTATGTTCTGTTTATATTGCGTTGGTGGATAATGAAGGTTTGGCAGCAGATGGAAGTTATCCAGCAGCAGCGTTTGAAATAGATAATAGATTGAGTGCAGATCAGCCTGAAAGTTTCAAGTATAAAAACACAATTGATTTCTCTGAGAATAACCCTCATATCATAGCATATGGAGAACTTAGTGAAGATGAGGCGAAAGGTACAGGTCAGTGGCAAGAGTTTACCATAGACTTGGAATATCGCGATTTGACTCGTAAGCCGAAATACATCATCGTAGTTGCTTCTGCAAGTAAATATGGAGATTTCTTCACTGGAAGTACAAGTAGTGTGATGTATATCGACGATTTTGAGTTAGTATATGATGGAGAAC
The DNA here is from genome assembly GCF_002159645.1 of Parabacteroides sp. An277. GTDB lineage: Bacteria > Bacteroidota > Bacteroidia > Bacteroidales > Tannerellaceae > Parabacteroides. The sequence goes on from NZ_NFJB01000002.1 coordinate 38,639, forward strand.
CAAAAACAGAAGAATAATATAATTAAAGTATTCCATAAAGTAGAGACGTCACCCAGCGTGCCGTCTCTACGCTTGGTTAAAAACTAAAGAAGGAAATAGTTAGAACAAAGGATTATAAATGGGCAAGAAATTAATTACAATCCTATTACTTTTGGCAGTAATAGTCGGAAGCGCGGAAGCGCAACGTGGGAAACGAGCTATCAAGCGGATCGACCGTGAGGTACAAGAAACCGTATTTATTCCGAAAGGCACATGGATGTTTGGCGGAACGGTCTCTTATTCGGAGCACGATGAGAGCAATCTGAATTTCCTCATCTTGCAAGATCTTGAAGGGAAAGGATATGATTTTAGTATTAGTCCTTATTTCGGTTATTTCATCCGCAATAACATCGCAGTGGGCGGACGTTTTACTTATTCGCGTGATTATTTGGATTTGGGTAGTGCGGATGTTGATTTAGGTGATATCACGCTCTCTTTCCGTGATCTCTATTATTTGGAACATAAATATGAGGCTTCGGGATTTATTCGAACTTATATTCCGATAGGCCGTAGTAAGATATTTGGTCTTTTCAATGAAGCTCGTTTGACATATAGTTATGGCCAAGGTAAAAATTCAACACGTTCAGGTGTGGATTATACAGGGACTTACCAGACTGTGCAGGGATTTCAGATTGGCGTAGCTCCAGGTTTGACGGCATTTATCACAGACTGGTCCGCTGTAGAAGTTTCGGTTGGTGTGATGGGATTTGATTTTAAATGGATAGACCAACAGACAAACCAAGTGGAAGAGGGGTCTATGCGAACTACTTCCGGAAACTTCAAAATCAATCTGTTTTCGATTAATATTGGCATGACGTTCTACATTTAAAGGAAGAATAAAGGATGAAGCATAAAGAATTTATAAAAAGGATTGCGTTAGGTTTGTGCGGCATAGGCTTTTTTGCCTCTTGCGCCATCGAGAACGACATCCCGTATCCGATAGTTGAATCGGCAATCACGGGGATGACAGTCGAAGGGCAGCGGAGCGAATCAAGTATGAGTTTTGCTGCGGCATCCATAGACAATTCAACACGGAGCGTACAGATTTATGTGAATGATTCGGTTGACATAACAAATTTGCGAATTACGCAATTGCAAATATCCAATAATGCAGAACTGCTGGTAGATTCGGCCGTTTGTACAGATTATAGCCGTTTTCCGGATACTGGGTTTGCTTCGTTGGATAGTGTAGCTCGTACAGCTAATACACGGATTGACTTTACTAATCCAGTTAAATTCACCTTACGCACCTACCAAGATTATGAATGGACAGTAACGGTAAATCAAATAATTCAACGAGATATTGAAATAGACGGTTTGCGTGACTATACAATTGATGTAACTAATCGTCGTGCAGTGGTATATGTTGACCCAACAAAAGATTTGTCTAATATTCAATTTACCACATTGAATTTAGGAGGATATTATGGAGAAGTAATTCCAGTAAATGGTGGAAGTGTAAGTGATATACGCGATTATACTTCTCCACAAGAATTCTATGTACGCTTGAATTGGGAACCAGAGAATCAATACACGCGGTGGACTGTTTATGTTCTTCACTCGGATACAGAAGTGTCTACCGAGACTACTCTTTTCCCAATGTCTGCTACTGCGACCTTAAGCGGTACTATACAGAGCGGGCAAACTCCTGTAATTGAGTATCGGGAACAAGGCAGCTCTTCATGGCAAACGTTGTCTACCTCTTCTATTGTTGTCAGCGGCACAAGTTATACGGCAACATTCTCCGGATTGACTCCGGGACAAACTTATCAATATCGTGTTACAGCGAATGGAACAACAAGTGAAGAACAATCTTTTACGACAGTAGCTGCCGTAGCCTTGGAAAATGGTTCGCTTGAAAACTGGAGCGAAGGTACTCTTACTAGCAATACTTATTATATTCCGAATGCGGAAGGGGAAACTTTTTGGGGAACCGGAAATTCAGCTACTGCTATTTATAACTCGAATGTTACTACACCAACAGATGACAGTTATTCAGGAAAAGCGGCAGAATTAAAGTCGCAAAGTGCGTTGGGTGTAAAAATGGCAGCAGGAAATTTATTTACCGGCGATTTTGAACGGGATGGTTTGGATGGTATATTGCAATTCGGACGTTCCTTTAGTTCTTTCCCGACGGCATTGCGTCTGTATTATAAATATACCACCGCGCCCATGCAAACAGTCGGTTCGCTGACCAGCCTTCCGTCTAACTTGGAATCTTTGGTAGGGCGTCCCGATTCTTGCCATATTTATATTGCACTATCCGATAAATCGGAACCGTATGAAATCCGGACGAAAGCCAATAATCGTCAGTTGTTCGACAAGAATGATGCGAATATTATTGCCTACGGCGAGTATATCAGTGCAGAAAATGTAACCAGTTACCAACAAATAGAGATTCCGTTGGTTTATCGGGCTTACCGCACGCCGCGATATATTATTATTGTATGCTCGTCAAGTAAATATGGTGATTATTATTTGGCGGGTGAAGGTAGTACGCTATGGCTCGACGAAATGGAATTAGTTTATGAATAAGAATAATAGAATCGAATGAAAAAGATACAGACATTTATTTATGTGCTCTTGATGGGTTTTGCTTTTGCAGCTTGTCAAGACGATAGCTTGAGAGGCACGGAACAAGGCGGTATCCGCATCGCGCTGACCGATGGAACGGCGGGTGTGGACGTAACAACCCGCAGCACGCCTTCCGAACTCTTCGATGGCTTCAAGCAAAAGTTTAAGTTTCAAATCAAAGGCGACAATTACGACCAGACGCACGAATGGACGGAAGATGTGATTCCGCTGGCTGCCGGGGTTTACGATATTACGGCCACTTGCGGCACAGAACAGGCAGTTGGTGAAGTAGGATTTGATGCACCTTATTATAAAAACAAGAATGATAAAAGTGTAAATGTAACAGCCGGAAAAGAGTCAAATATTACTATTGATTGTACGGTGGGCAATGCGCTTGTATCTATTGCTTTTGCAGACGAAGAAGCGGAGGCAGAGTTTGAAAAGTTGTGTCCGGATGCCTATATCGATATCAAATTGTCTGGAGGTATTCAGATACAATGGAATAACCTTGCACAAAGTGCTTATTTCCGTGCCGGTTCTTCGTTGGAAACATTGACAATTTATCGAAGTAAAGCAGGTGATGAAACAACCGATGGTGTAAACCTTTTAGAAACTGCAGGAGATAAAGTGCCTTCTACGTTTAGTGCTGGCGACCAGCTCATATTCACACTTTCGTTAGCAAAAAAGAATGGAACAGTTGAGTTAAACGTATCAAAAGCAGAATTAAAAACAATACCTATCTCCGAAACCATCCCTCTCGAATGGTTACCCGCTCCAAAGATTGGATATTTTAATGATGAGGAAGGCTTGACCTCTATAGAATATACAGAATCCAATAATGCTACACCTGCTAAGTTAAACTTCTCAGGTTCGATGGCGATTGAAGATATTGAGCTGGGGTTTGAGTTTGGCGATATACAATATGCTGATTGGAATAATAAGACTTATAACTTAGCATCTATTTCAGATGAGGATAAGAGTGCATTGACGCAAGCCGGAATTGTGTTGCCTGAATTAGAGGAAAGCACAACAGGAAGCATTGACTTTACAAACTTAACAACCAACCTTCAAGTCGCTTCAGGCTCTGTTACAGAAAATAAAATAAAGGTGCGCGTGAAGGCGAATAACCGTTGGAGTAGTGAAGAGGATAATCCTTCCGTTTATACGATTAAGACGGTGGCTCCAAAGATAATGGTGACGGCAAATGAAGAGGATATTTGGGCAAAGTCACTTACGGTAAGCGAATATGAAGTAGAATCGGATAATCCTACGAAGATAGTAGTAACAGGTTATCAATATTTAGATGGAGCGGAATGGAAAGATTGTACAAACGGCTTGGCCGAATTGACCAATCTGCCTGATGAGCCGAAGATGCAAGTACGCGCCGTATATCGCGAGGGCGTGTATGCAGAGCCTACAGAGATTGCATTGGAAACTCCGGCTCAATTGCCTAATTCGGATATGGAGGAATGGAGTTATGAAACTTATAAAGGCGATAGATATTCATTTAATCCATGGAATTCCGAAGGAACTTCTTTTTGGGATACAAATAACGATTTTACAACGAGACATAAAAATGGAGCGAGCGATGTATCTATTGCTAATTATAATGGATTTCATGCTGTTTCATGTGTTACTGGACATAATGGCTTTGCAGCAGAATTAAGAAGTACAGCTAATGGACGAGCTAATACAAGAGTAGATTTTATTGTACATACACACAAAGAGCAAGATTATAATAAAGTTGCAGGTAAGTTATTTACAGGTTCTGCCAATGTATATGTAAATAAACCAAGTGGAACAATTGGAGATGATGCTGACGGAAGTAAAGATACTTACACAGAAGAAAAGAATGCTTCTTTCAATAGCCGCCCCACAGCATTAACATTCTATTATAAATATGTTCCTTATAATTCCGATACATGGAGCGTCCATATCGAATTACTGGATGAGAATAAGAATGTGATTATTCAAAATGACAAAACATCATCTGAAGCAAAGAGTGATTGGACACAAGCATCTGTATCATTGGATTATGCTGACGAAACGACTTATGCAAAGTGTAAATACATCTATGTTATATTCAAATCAACAATAAACGAAGGAACTAATATGCCCTATCGTGAAATTACACAAACATTCTATGTATTAGAGAATGGGGCGTTATCAGCAAAAACTTACGATCAAGCATACATCGGCAGCATCCTAACCATCGACGACATCCAATTAATCTACGACAAATAAGAAAATATGAAACATACAATATTATATATAGCAACATTATTCCTGTTGGCAGCCTGCCAACAGGAAGAGCTTCCTCTGGGCGCGCAAGCACTGGGTTATTTATCCCTCTCGGCGGTCGAGGTCGAGGCCAGCGATGTGCAACTTATCTCCACGCGGGCAGGCGAGACGGACGATTTGATTGTAGCTCTGACTCCAGAAGATGGAACGACAAAGGAATACAAGTATGCGGAAACCATCTCTTGTCCGCCGGGCACGTATACGCTCGAAATCTACAACAAGGCTTATAAGGATAAAGCCGATGCCGCCCAACATTATTATAAGCACACGAAACAGGTCGTGATTGAGGAAGGTAAAACGACAACAATTGAAGAACAAGAACAAGACCAAGAACAACCTATCCAAGTCCCGATGATAAACTTCGGTGTTACCTTCACAGCCAACATCGCTTATTTTACAGATTATTCCTTCTCTGTTACCTATAATAGCACAACTCGTAATATTGGGACAGGAGAAACCGCATATTTTGATATTTCAGATAAGGCAACACCCCTCTCTTATACGTTAAGTGCGAAGAATGAGGATAACGAAGATGTGGAGACGAGTGGTAGTTATGGAGAAGGTACAGAAGAAAGCATTAATGACGGTACGATTTACACCGTCACCTACTCGCTGGCTACAAAATCCCTGCAAGTAGAAAAATAAAGCTATTTGAAGGGAATGAAATTGGATACCACCGCAGGCCTCGCTCCGCTTCGACCCACGGCTACCTGAAGATGGGACCTCTTCGAGGCCCGTTATAGAAATAAAAAAAGTCCTCGTAGAGGGCTGCTGTGCTTAGCTGTTGGTCGAAGCGAAGCGAGGCCTGCAGCTACAAGTGTTCCGAAATACAATCTGAAAGAGGGTGTGTCATAATGGATGTATGGACACCCTCTTTCAATTACTTTTTGATGAACTATCCTATCCGGAGTGCCCGGACAGTCCCATCGTGAGAAAAATGGAATCGTCGGGGCACCCGGAAAGCTCCGTCGTGAGAAAAATAAAGCCGTCGGGGAGCCCGGAAAGCTCCATCGTGAGAAAAATGAAGCCGTCGGGGCACCCGGAAAACTCCGTCGTGGGAAAAATGAAGCCGTCGGGGCACCCGGAAAGCTCCGTCGTGAGAAAAATGAAGCCGTCGGGGCACTTTTCCCCCTCTTTTTTAGGAAAAATCAAAGAAGAATGCCTATCTTTGACAACGTAATTATTAAACTTTATTTCTTATGATTTCATTGAAGAACATAGAATTGACAGCTTTGCGTCAGGATGAATCTTTTGCATTCATGAAATTCGTACATACGGAGTTATCCAAATTACCGGCCGACCCAGAAGAGGGGACATCGCCCCTCACGGTACCCCGTACGGCATTCACGGAATCTTTCGAGGAATACGACCGGGCATTGGCTCCGACCGATACCAAGGACGCAACCGCGGAGATAACGGCCTGCGACGACAGGCGCGACCGCGCATGGTATAATGCCTTCCGTTTTACGGAAGTGATGTGCGAACATCCCGACGAGACTATACGGGAATATGCACAGTTGGTGATGAAAGACTTCGAACGCTATGGCAGTCCGCTCTCACTCGGACAAGAAGCAGAGACCTCTTTGTTACATAACCTGTTGAATGACGTAAATTCGTATTCGGAATCTATCATCCGCGAAACGTTCAACTTGGGTCCTTGGATTGATGAACTGAATGATGCCGAGGAGGCATACGAAGAGGCGTTGCACAACCGGGCCGCAACACGCGGCGCTAAGACGTTAGGCCAAACGAAAGCCGTACGCCGAAAAGCCGAAGAGGCATACCGCAATTTGGCAAATGTAATCAATGCCGCCGTCGTATATGTAGGCGAAGCGGAATATGTGGACTTCATCGAAGCGGTGAATGACCATATCGACCGCGCGAAGGCCATCGTGAAAGCCCGCCGCACCCGCTTGGCCAACGAAAAGGAGGAAACTCCTGCTCCGGAAACAGGAGAAGAGGCAAACGTATGAACCTATACATAGGGTCCCTCATCCCAATAGGGCGTGCCGGAATAGGGAAATAGGATTAAGAAGTCATTGAAAAGGGGGGTGTACTGAAATGCTATCTAAAAAGTGTATCATAAATAAGAAAATGTGATTAGAAAGTAACTGAAAAGCTCCCCTGCCCGTAGGGGAGCTCCCCGCAGGGGTGAGGGGTTGTTTTCTTTGTGTGTATAAACCCCTCAGTCTCAGCTATCGCTTCGCCAGCTCCCCTAAGGGCAGGGGAGCTTTTCAGATAGCTTTCAGATAGCATTTCGACACATCCCCTTTTCAGTTACTTTCTAATCACATTTTCTTATTTATGATACACTCTCTTTTGATATACACCTTGTATTAATAAATCAATATCTTTACGCATGGAAAAAGAACAAAAATTTAACTTGCCGGAACAAAAACTGTTTCGTAGAGAGCTAAGGAGGAACATGACCTCGGCGGAAGTAACGCTGTGGCAAATGTTGAAAGGTAAACAGGTAGGTGGTTTTAAATTCCGTCGGCAGTTTGGAGTCGGGCCGTTTGTTTTGGATTTTTATTGCCCCGTTTTACGGTTGGCCATTGAATTGGATGGCGAATATCATTTTTCTGAAGAGATGGAATCGTATGATGAAGCACGTTCTATGTATTTAAAAAGGAACGGCATACATGTGTTACATTTTGAAAATTGCGTCGTTTTTGATAATCCCGAAGGCATATTGGAGTCCATACGCGAATTTGCACAATCCAAGAATACAATTTGAGAATTGTATAGCATATTTGAAGCTATTTGAAAAGGGGGTGTACCGAAATGCTATCTGAAAAGACGAGGGTGTATCATAAATAAGAAAATGTGATCAGAAAGTAACTGAAAAGTTCCCCTGCCCTTAGGGGAGCTCCCCGTAGGGGTGAGGGGTTATTGCTTATTATGAGAGTTTAACCCCTCAGTCTCGCTACGCGAGCCAGCTCCCCTACGAGCAGGGGAGCTTTTCAGATAGCATTTAGATACACCCCCGGCGAAGCGATAGCTGAGACTGAGGGGTTCATACACTCTCAATAAATAATAACCCCTCACCCCCTGCGGGGAGAGGATGTATCATAAATAAGAAAATGTGATCAAAAAGTAACTGAAAAGCTCCCCGCCCTTAGGGGAGCTCCCCGTAGGGGTGAGGGGTTGTTTCTTATTATGAGAGTTTAACCCCTCAGTCTCGCTACGCGAGCCAGCTCCCCTAAAAGCAGGGGAGCTTTTCAGATAGCATTTAGATACACCTCCTTTTCTGCTAGTATTTTTTGCGCGTGGCCACTACACGATTCGTTCCCATCCAGGCCAAAATTAAAAAACGCAGAGCCTCTGTGCGAGACCCTGCGTTTTCTCTATTTATTCCGAGCGTTTTACTTCTCTCCCACCAGCTTGATGATTTCATCGACAGCCGCCAGGATGCCTTCCGGATTCTTACCTCCGGCTGTTGCGAAATGCGGTTGACCGCCACCGCCGCCTTGGATATGTTTCGCTGCCTCGCGGACCAGCTTCGCCGCGTTCAGGCCCTCCGCAATGAGCGGTTCGGTCAGGAAGACGACGAGCGATGCCTTCTCGCCCTCTTGGAAACCAGCTACGAAACAAACCTTTTCATCAGCCGGAAGCTCACCTTTGAGTTGGAAAGCCATATCCTTGATATTCTCCATACGTCCGTTGATACCTTTGAGGATAAGGTATTTCACGCCATTACGCTCGATAGCCCCCTCCAAGATATGCTGCTTCATGCGCTGGAGCCGTTCTTTGATATACCCTTCTACCTCTTTCTTCAATCCCGCATTCTCTTCAATAGACTTGCGGATAGTTTGCGTCAAGTTCGGGACATTGTTGAACATCGCGCTCAACTCGTGCAAGACATCCTGCTGGCGGTAATTGAATGCCTCAGCCCCTTCCGCCGTCACCGCCTCGATACGACGCACGCCAGCCGCTACCGAACTCTCCGATACGATACGCAAAGAACCAATCATGCCGGTCGACGGGATATGCGTACCACCACACAACTCGATGGACGTACCATACTTCACGACACGCACGTCGTCGCCATACTTCTCGCCAAACAACGCCATGGCACCCATCTCCCGGGCTTGGGCAATCGGCATGTGGCGATGCTCTTCCAACTTATAATCGGCACGTATCTTTTGGCCCACCAAACGCTCTACGCGGCGAAGTTCTTCGTCCGTGACCTTTTGGAAATGGGAGAAGTCGAAACGCAACGCTTCGGGTGACACATACGAACCTTTCTGCTCCACATGCTTACCCAAGACTTCGCGCAACGCTTCGTGGAGCAAGTGCGTAGCCGAGTGGTTGCATTCGGTTTGGATACGCTTCTTTTCATCTATCTTTGCCGTAAAGACCGCCGTCACATCGCTGGGCAACTTCTCGACGAAATGAATCGGCAAGTTGTTCTCGCGTTTGGTATCGACCACAGCTATCTTTTCCGCGCCATTCAACAACCAACCCGTATCGCCTACCTGACCACCCATCTCGGCATAGAACGGCGTCTTGTCGAGGACAATCTGGTACAACGTCTTGTTCTTTTGCTTGATTTGACGATAACGGAGGATTTCGGCATCACATTCGAAGACATCATAGCCCACGAACTCCGTTTCGCCCTCTTTCAGCGTCACCCAATCACCCGTCTCGACCGCAGCCGCATGACGAGCCCGTTCCTTTTGTTTTTGCATCTCAACGTTGAACTCATCGATATTGACCTCCATGCCATGTTCGCGCAGAATCAATTCGGTCAAATCGAGCGGGAAACCGTAGGTATCATACAACGTAAAGGCATCGCAGCCGCTCAATGTCTGGCTACCCGCCGCCTTGGTCTCTTCCATCTTCTTATCCAAAAGATGAATACCCGTTTCCAACGTACGGAGGAAAGCCTCTTCTTCTTCCTTAATTACACGCTCGATAAGCGACTTCTGCGCCACCAATTCCGGATAAGCAGCCCCCATCTGTTCCGTCAAGACCGGAAGCAAGCGATACATGAACGCCCCTTTCTGCCCCAAGAACGTATACGCATACCGAACGGCACGACGCAAAATACGGCGAATCACATACCCCGCCTTCGCATTCGAAGGCAACTGCCCATCCGCAATCGAGAACGACACGGCCCGCAAATGGTCGGCTACGACGCGCATGGCAACATCTACATCCTCCTCTTGGCCATATTCTTTTCCCGTCAGATGCGAAATCTCCCGGATAATGGGCTGGAAAATATCCGTATCGTAGTTCGAATGTTTCCCCTGCAAAGCCCGCACCAAGCGTTCGAAACCCATACCTGTATCAATCACGTTCATCGAGAGTTTCTCCAGCGAACCATCCGCCTTACGGTTGTATTGCATAAAGACAAGGTTCCAAATTTCAATCACCTGCGGATTATCCTTATTGACCAATTCACGTCCGGGCACTTGTGCCTTCTCTTCCGGTGTACGCGAATCCAGATGGATTTCCGAACAAGGACCACAAGGCCCCGTATCGCCCATCTCCCAGAAGTTATCATGCTTATTGCCATTGATAATATGGTCGGCAGGAACATGCTTTGCCCAATAACCGGCAGCCTCGTCGTCCCGTTCGAGATTCTCCTCCTTCGAGCCTTCGAACACCGTCACATAAAGATCCGCCGGGTCGAGGTGCAATACATCCACCAAATATTCCCACGCCATATCAATGGCGCCCTCTTTGAAATAATCGCCAAAGCTCCAGTTGCCAAGCATCTCAAACATAGTGTGGTGATACGTATCATGTCCCACTTCCTCCAAGTCGTTATGTTTTCCGCTCACACGCAAGCATTTTTGCGAATCGGCACGGCGGCGCGGTTCCGGTTCCCGAATTCCCAGAATCACGTCTTTCCACTGGTTCATACCGGCATTGGTAAACATCAACGTCGGGTCGCCTTTAATCACCATAGGTGCAGAAGGCACGATAGTGTGTCCTTTCGAAGCAAAAAAAGCTTTGAAAGATTCACGAATTTCGTTTGCTGTCATCATTGTCTTATTATAGTTCTCGTTAATATTCTGAAAAACAATTTGCAAAAGTACAGCAAATTATTATTTTTGCAGCTATTCAAAGCAATAAAATATTCGATGAAACTCTTTAAAAGTAGAAAAACATATTATCGGTACAATCCGAACACCCTCGACTACGAACGGGTCTATCCATCGGCTAAAGACCGGATATTCTCGGTATTACGTCATTTAAGTACAGGCATCGCGTTCGGAATTGCCACCTTTTTCGTCATGATGTACGTCATTGATTCACCTCGCGAATCACGCCTCCAAAAAGAGAACCGCCTTCTTCAAACGCAATATGAGGTACTCGATTTGCGGTTGAACAACGCCATGGAAATCTTGGACGACATCCAACAACGGGATGAAAACCTATATCGCGCCATCTTCCAAGCAGAGTCGATTCCGGAATCCATTCGCAAATCGGGCTTTGGCGGGACAAACCGCTACAAACAATTAATGGAAGCTTCCAACTCCGAGCTGGTTGTTTCGACAACCCGTAAAATGGATATGCTCCGCAAACAACTTTACGTGCAATCCAATTCGCTGGAAGAACTTATCGAAATGGGGAAAAATCAAGAAGAACGGATGAAATGCATCCCGGCCATCCAGCCTATTTCCAACAAAGACCTGAAACAGACCGCCTCGGGTTACGGAATGCGTATCGACCCGGTTTACCGCACCCCCCATTTCCATAGCGGCATGGATTTCTCGGCCAAAATAGGAACGGAGATTTATGCGACAGGCGACGGAAAAGTGATTTATTCTGCTTGGAAACAGGGATACGGTAATTGCGTCATCATCGACCATGGGTATGACTTTCAGACACTCTATGGGCACATGAGCAAATATAAAGTCCGGGTGGGACAACGCGTCACGCGCGGCCAAGTCATCGGCGAAGTGGGTAATACCGGCAAATCAACCGGCCCGCACCTGCATTATGAAGTCATCGTACGCGGACGATATGATAATCCGGCCAAATACTACTACATGGACCTCACACCCGAAGAGTACGACCGCATGATTCAAATCGCCGAAAACCACGGCCAAGTAATGGATTAAATGAATTAAAGGGAGATTGGACACCAATGGACGAAAAAAAACTTTATTATTCTATACGGGAAGTTTCCCAGATGTTTAACCTGAACGATTCGACCCTTCGCTACTGGGAAAAGGAATTTCCCATCATCAATCCGCGCAAGAATGAAAAAGGAACCCGTTTTTATAAGGAGGAGGATATCGAGGCGGTCCGCATCGTGCATTATCTACTCAAGGAACAAGGATTAACCTTGGCGGGTGCCCGCAAAAAACTTCGTGAAAACAAAGAGGGCGTGATTCGCCAAGTGGAAATCGTGAATCGGTTGAAACACATCAAAGCCGAATTGCTGCAACTCAAAGAGGCATTCGAACTAATCGATTCGCGCAATCCAACTCCCAACACATAAAAAAGAGAGGTAAACAGGCACACGATTCGGCGAAAAAACCGTATCTTCGCCCATTCTTTTGAATTTATGAACATATAATAGATAGAATCATGGAAATTACAGGAAAAATTATCGCAGTCCTTCCCGCACAAGAGGGCGTCAGCAAAGCCGGAAACGCATGGAAAAAACAAGAGTATGTACTTGAAACGCATGACCAATACCCGAAGAAGATATGTTTCCAAATCTTTGGTGCCGACCGCATTGCCCAAGCTGCTATCCAGCCGGGCGAAGAGTTGACCGTATCGTTTGATATCGATAGTCGCGAATGGCAAGGACGTTGGTTTACAAGTATCAATGCATGGAAAGTAGAACGAGCTGTCGTATCGGCCAATCCTGCTTCTGCGGCAGGCATTACGCCCGAGCAAGTGATGCCTTCTGCCCCGGCAGCCCCCGATTTCGGTCCGGCCAATCCCATCGACGACCTACCTTTCTAAACAAGGCTTTATACGACAAAGGCCAAAGCAGGTACAAATCGTACCCCTTTGGCCTTTGTTGTGTTTTGGGAATAGCCTGACCGGTTATTTACCTCTGGCGGCATTCGTTACCAATCAATCGGCTCCTGCCCCGTAGCCAGCAGGTAATCGTTTGTTTTGCTGAAAGGTTTGCTTCCGAAGAAACCGCGATAGGCAGAAAGTGGCGACGGATGCGCCGAACGGAGCACGAGGTTGCAATTTCCGTCGATAAACGCCCCTTTCTTTTGTGCATACGAACCCCACAAAATGTACACCAAGTGCTGACGCGCTTCAGCCAAGCGATGGATGACTGCATCGGTAAACGTCTCCCACCCGCGTCCTTGATGCGAACCGGCCTGGTGCGCACGCACGGTGAGCGTCGCATTCAACAGCAATACGCCCTGGTCCGCCCAGCGAAGGAGGTTACCGCTCGGAGGAACCGGTTTGCCCAAATCCGCCTCCAATTCCTTGAATATATTCTGAAGCGAAGGAGGATAAGCAGTTCCATCCTGGACGGAAAAACAGAGGCCGTGCGCCTGGCCCGGCTCATGGTAAGGGTCTTGTCCCAGGATAACGACCTTCACGCGGTCGAACGGGCAATGGGCAAAAGCGTTGAAGATATAAGCGCCCGGCGGATAAACCGTGTTCGTCCGGTACTCTTGCCGAACAAAGTCGGTCAGCTCCTTGAAATAGGGCTTTTCAAACTCGTCGGCCAATTGCTTTTTCCAGCTGGATTCTATTTTTACGTCCATAAGATTGCTTGCTATTTTCAAATGAGATAAATACCGGCTTCACGCGCCTCTTTCCGCATCTCGTCCGGCCAGATGCTGGATTGAATCTCGCCAATATGCGCTTTCCGGAGATAGAACATACACAAACGGCTCTGTCCGATACCACCCCCGATACTCTGAGGCAATTCGTCGTTCAAAAGACGCTGGTGGAAATAAAGCGTTTTGCGCTCTTCCGTACCCGTAAGCGCCAACTGACGAAGCAACGCCTCACGGTCTACGCGGATTCCCATCGAGGAGAGCTCAAGCGCATGCCCCAACACAGAGTTCCACACCAAGAGGTCTCCATTCAAGCCTACATGCCCGTCGGGAGTCGGAGTCGACCAATCGTCATAATCCGGAGCGCGCCCGTCGTGTTTCTCTCCGTTGCTCAGCTTCGCGCCAATACCCATAATGAACACGGCCCCGTATTCGCGGGTAATAGCATCCTCGCGTTCTTTCGGCGTCAGACTAGGATAACGTTGCAAGAGCTCTTCCGAATGGATGAAATAAATCTTTTGCGGAAGCTGGGGTTTGATGGCAGGGAACATTTCATATACGAGGTACTCCGTACGTACCATCGCCGCATAGATACGCTCCACAATCTCTTTCAAGAAGTCGATGGTGCGCTCTTCCGGTTTCATGGCCCGCTCCCAATCCCACTGGTCGACATACAGCGAGTGAAGGTTATCCAACTCTTCATCCGAGCGGATGGCATTCATATCCGTATAAATGCCATACCCCTCTTCTATCTGATAATCTGCCAACGTCAGGCGTTTCCATTTTGCCAACGAATGCACGATTTCCGCTTTCGCATCGCCCAAATCTTTAATCGGGAACGTCACAGCCCGTTCCACGCCATTCAAATCATCGTTGATACCCATGCCCTTTAGCACGAACAAAGGAGCCGTTACACGCCGCAACCGCAGTTCCGACGAGAGGTTCTGCTGAAAAAAGTCCTTGATGGCCTTAATGCCTAATTCCGTCTGGGATAAGTTTAACAGAGACTTATACCCAGCGGGTTTAATCAGATAACTCATATTCGTTCTTTTGCTTGTTTTCGTTCTTTATAATAAATGTGCGGCAAAGGTAACCATTTTGTCATTACAAAGCAAAAACTTCTTTCACTTTGTCTACGTAATCCAACTTTTCCCAAGTAAAAAGTTCCACATCACAGATTACGGGTGCCGGATTGTAACGCGAATTGAAAATCTTCTGGACTACGCGCGGCTTCCGTCCCATGTGTCCGTAGGAGGCGGTCTCGAAGTAGATCGGGTTGCGGAGCTTCAGCCGTTCCTCGATGGCTTTCGGACGCATGTCGAAGAGCTTCTCGACGCGTGCGGCGATTTCTCCATCGGTCAGGTTCACATGCGAGCGGCCGAAGGTATTGATGTAGATGTTCATCGGTTTTGCCACGCCAATCGCGTAGGATACCTGCACGAGGATTTCATCTGCCACGCCTGCTGCTACGAGATTCTTCGCGATATGGCGAGCGGCGTAGGCTGCCGAGCGGTCCACCTTCGAGGGGTCTTTGCCTGAGAAGGCACCTCCACCGTGCGCTCCTTTTCCGCCGTAAGTATCCACGATGATTTTACGTCCGGTCAAGCCCGTATCTCCGTGCGGTCCGCCGATGACGAATTTACCCGTCGGATTGACGTAATATTTCGTCTGCTCGTCGAAGAGGGCTTGCACTTCTGCCGGATATTGCGCCTTGACGCGCGGTACGAGGAGCGTCTTCACGTCCTGCTCGATGCGTTTCTGCATCGCGTTGTCGGCTTCCTCTTGCGTGATGCCTTTGGCTTCGATGAACTCGTCGTGTTGCGTCGAGATGACGATGGTATCGATATGCAGCGGTTTCCCGTTGTCGTCGTATTCGATGGTGACTTGGCTCTTGGCGTCCGGACGCAGGTAAGGCATCAGGACGGAGTTCTGTTTGCGGATGGTAGCCAGTTCCCAGAGGAGGCTGTGCGCCAAATCCAGGGCAAGAGGCATGTAATTGGCTGTCTCGTTGGTGGCATATCCGAACATCATGCCTTGGTCGCCCGCGCCTTGGTCGTAAGGGTTCTCGCGTTCGACGCCTCGGTTGATGTCGCCACTCTGTTCGTGGATGGCCGAGAAGACGCCGCATGATTTGGCTTCGAATTGGTACTCGCTCTTGGTGTATCCGATGTGTTCGATGACGCGCCGCGCCACGTCTTGCACATCCACATACGCTTTTGATTTAACTTCTCCCGCCAAGACGACCTGCCCGGTCGTAACAAGGGTTTCGCAAGCTACTTTCGAGTCTTTGTCGTATGCCAAAAACTCGTCCAGCAAAGCATCCGATATTTGGTCGGCTACTTTATCGGGGTGTCCTTCCGACACCGATTCGGAGGTAAATAAATAACTCATTGCTTTTAAATTGAAAATTGAGAATTGAAAATTGACATTTCCAATCCGGTTAATAAAACAAACAGACGCTTTAGGAAAATCGGTTTTGCCGGCCGGCACGCTTGAAAAGAGAGATGTTTTTTAGCATTTTTTCCAGTGGTTGCAAGCAATACAAATCTATCCACACGTCAAATTCGCGACAAAGATACGAATCAAAAACAAATCGGCAACGCTTTGTGCCGATTATTTTTTCTTTTTTGTGTTGCGCAGGGCTTTTTTCAGTTTGAAG
The DNA here is from genome assembly GCF_002159645.1 of Parabacteroides sp. An277. GTDB lineage: Bacteria > Bacteroidota > Bacteroidia > Bacteroidales > Tannerellaceae > Parabacteroides. Next base: position 54,929 of record NZ_NFJB01000002.1, read on the forward strand.
CCGGCACGCATCTTGGCGGCTCCGGAGCCGTGCGTCCCGCGCAGGAAATCCTTCAGGCGGGGCTTCCCGTCTTTTTCTTCCGCTGCTTTTTTAAATACTTGGCCATGGCCCGTCATGGCGCGTTCGATTTCGTTCATTTTTTATCCTTTCTTTGTTTTCGTTTATGCTTTACCTGCTATTTTACTTACGCTAAGAATGCGTAAATATTTTCATCGAGATTTTACGCTATCTTCTATTGAGTAAAATCTCGCATCTGGCTTTTACTTCCACGCAGATTTAGTAAAATCCAGCATCTGGCTTTTACTTCCGCTTCTATTTAGTAAAATCTACAACAGAGATTTTACTCCTGCGTAGATTTAGTAAAATCTCGGAACAATTCTTCTATATTTTTCCCTAAAAGCGGATGGCGGAGAAAGGGCGCAATCTCCCGCAAAGGCTCCAAGACGAAACGGCGTTCGTGCAAGTGCGGATGCGGAATTTCCAACTCGGCGGAACGGACGACCTCGTCGCCGTAAAGGAGGAGGTCGATGTCGATGAGGCGGTCGTGGTAAATCCCCTGTGCGCTCTTTGCCGCTCGCCCCATCTCGCGCTCGATTGTTTGCGTAAGACGCAACAAATCAAACGGCGAGAGCGATGTTTCCAACGCCAACGCCGCATTCAAGAATCTGTTTTCCGACACGAACCCCCACGGTTCCGTCTCGTAAAACGAAGAGAGGGCCAGCACGTCGCCCGCCCGTTCGGCCAGCAACGCAGCGGCGGTGATGAGGTTCCGTCGCCGGTTGCCGAGATTCGAACCCAACCCGAGGTAAGCCTTCATCAATCGATAATTAACATCGCGTCGCCATACGCGCCGAAATGATATTTCTCCTTGACGGCCACATCGTATGCCTCCATGATGAGTTCATAACCGCCAAACGCCGCGGTCATCATCAGGAGCGTAGAGAGCGGCATGTGGAAATTCGTCACCATGCTGCTGGCCACGCCAAACTCGTAGGGCGGGAAGATAAACTTGTTCGTCCAGCCTTCATACTCTTTCAGATGGCCGTCCGTGCAAACGGCTGTTTCGACCGCCCGCATCACCGACGTGCCGACCACGCAAATTTGATGGCCTTCGTCCTTTCCCCGGTTGACAGTCTCCACCACGTCTGCGTTGATAATCATCTGCTCCGAGTCCATCTTATGTTTCGTTAAATCCTCGACATCGATTTCGCGGAAATTACCCAATCCGCTGTGCATCGTTAAGAACGCAAACCGGCAATCCTTGATTTCAAGGCGTTTCATCAGTTCGCGACTGAAATGGAATCCGGCGGCAGGAGCCACTACGGCACCCTCTTCCGTCGCAAAGATATTCTGATAACGCGCCTCGTCGTCCGGTTCGACCGGGCGATTGATGTATTTCGGAAGCGGCGTTTCGCCCAGATTATACAAATCCCGTTTAAATTTATCATGGTCTCCATCATACAAGAAACGCAACGTGCGACCGCGCGACGTGGTATTATCGATTACCTCTGCCACCATCGAGTCGTCATCCCCGAAATAAAGCTTGTTTCCGATGCGGATTTTGCGGGCCGGGTCGACCAGCACATCCCACAAGCGCAAATCCGGATTCAATTCGCGAAGGAGAAACACCTCGATACGCGCCCCCGTTTTCTCCTTATTTCCATACAAACGAGCGGGGAAAACGCGCGTATTGTTGAAAATAAACACATCCCCGTTTCCAAAATAATCGAGAATGTCCTTAAAAATACGGTGTTCGATTTCGCCCGTTTTCTTATGCACTACCATCAAGCGGGATTCATCCCTGTTTTTCGCCGGATACAACGCAATCAGTTCTTCCGGCAATTTGAATTTAAATTGAGAGAGCTTCATATTGTATTTGTCTTTTCTATCTTTTCATTTAAAAAATCATCTATTTCTTCCGGATTCAAACAGCAATCCAAGGTAATATCGCCGATGCGCGTCCGTTCCAACGCAATCAAATGGGCTCCAGAATGAAGCGCCTCGCCAATGTCGCGCGCCAACGCCCGGATATAAGTTCCTTTACTACATACGACACGAATCTTCACCACCGGAAGCGCACATTCGAGCAGTTCGATTTCATCGATCACCAGCGTCTTGGCTTTGAGCGGGACCTCTTCCCCTTTCCGTGCCAATTCGTACGCCCGTTTGCCCTCAATCTTGCAAGCGGAAAAAACAGGGGGCACCTGTTCAATCTTGCCTATGAAATGTTTTAACGTTTCCTCTACCAGCTCGCGCGTGATGTGTTCCGTCGGATACACTGCATCTACCTCCTTTTCCAAATCGAACGACGGCGTCGTCTCGCCCAGCTTGAGCGTCGCCACGTATTCTTTCGTCTGGTATTGGAATTCGTCGATGCGCTTGGTCGCCTTTCCCGTACAGAGAATCATCACACCGGTAGCCAACGGATCGAGCGTGCCGGCATGTCCAACCTTTATTTTCTTGACACCCAATTTCCGCGAAAGCTTATAGCGGAACTTGTTCACCAAATCAAACGAAGTCCACTTTAACGGTTTATTAAAATACAAAACCTCTCCAGCTAAGAAATCCATCAGACAAGTTGCAAATTATATCCCATTAACATCATCACCAAAATAACACCCCCCACAATGATGCGGTAATATCCAAAAGCCTTGAATCCATATTTCGTGACAAAGCCTATAAAGAATTTTATCGCCAACAACGCCACGATAAAGGCCACTACATTACCCACAAGCAACACACCTATATTTTCGCTTAGTATCTCTGCCCCGTTCGGTTCTAAGAAAAGCTTCAACATCTTATAAGCCGTAGCGGCAAACATAGTCGGGACGGCCAAAAAGAAAGAAAACTCGGCCGCTGCTTTCCGCGACAAACGCTGTGCCATACCGCCTACGATAGTCGCCATCGAACGCGAAACACCCGGAATCATGGCTATGCATTGAAAGAATCCAATCGTCAATGCCTTCTTTTCGGTCATTTCATCAGATGCATCCGGATGATTGAATATCTTATCCACAAAGAGCATGAAAATACCTCCGACTACCAGCATAATGGCCACTACCCATACATTCTCCAACATCGAGTCGATTAAATCACTGAACAAAAAACCGATGACTGCAGCTGGAAGGAAGGCGACCAAAAGCTTCCAATAGAAATCAAATTTATATAAGAAACTCTTCAGGTCTGTCACTTTACCCTTATTCAAGCGGAAGAACCGCTTCCAATATAAGCAGACGACAGACAGGATGGCGCCAAACTGGATAATCACGGTAAAGGCCTTTACAAAGTCGGTACTTTCTACGCCCAGCAAGTTTTGAGTAATAATCATGTGCCCGGTAGAAGAAACGGGCAGAAACTCAGTCAGTCCCTCTACTATCGCTATGATAATCGCTTCAAGAATATTCATTCTTCCGTCTGTTTCTCTTTGCTATTCTTAACTATTCCTATCGCCACACCGATAAATCCAAGCATAACAACAACCGGTGCTACTACAATACGCCGCGTGTCGAATATTTCCGGATTAAACGTATTGTCGCCCGAACCACCCCCGCTCATCAACATAAAGCCGATAATAATCAACACAATGGAGGCCGATACTAAGATAAAATTCTCTTTTCCAAAAGCAAAATCCTTTCTTGCCATTTCTCCTTACTTTATTATTTATATGTAATATAATCTATCAAAACTCATCCGCAAATATTTATTGACGGACAAAATGGTAGCTATAGCAGATATGAGAAGCCCCAATACCAGCACCACACCATATACGATTAACAACGTCGGAATATCCAATAATTGTATAAAGCCCGCCAATTCTGATTGCAAATAATATAACGCACCTGTCAGCATACATATTGCCAAAATAGCAGCAATAAATCCGCTTATCAAGTTATAACGCACAAATGGCCAACGGATAAACCCGGCCGTAGCCCCTACCAATTGCATCGTATGGATAAGGAAACGCTTGGAATAGATTAACAACCGGATGGTATTGCTAATCAACACAAACGAAATAGCCATCAACACCGCCGCCAAACCTAACAGGATGAACCCGATTTTATGCATATTATGTTGTACCAATTCAAGCATGTCCTTGCGGTAAAGCAGTTCGGAAACGGATGTATATTGCTTGATTTGGTCTTCGATGAGCCGCAAGCTATCCGGATTGGCATATTGCGAGCGAAGCTTGACTTCGATAGAGGCTTGCAAAGGATTGAATCCTAAGAAGGTTTCTGGATTCTCGCCCAATTCTTCTTCCAACTCTCGGGCGGCCATCTCCTTCGAGATATATTCGGTCGATTTAATATAGGGTTGCGCTTCCAATTTCTTTTGCATCCGTTGGATATCGACCTCTTTCACGTTATCTTTCAATACGATAGAGAAAGACATATTCTCTTTCACATACACCGAAAGTTTGTTGCCCAACATCCCCATCAGGAATATAAGCCCTAATAGAAACAATACCAATGCTATACTTACTACAGCAGTAAGGCGGGAATGAAAAAAAGAAACAGTATTAATTCTCCTCGTACGAGCCATTTAATCCTTATAATTAGATGCATCAGACAAAAAAGAGAAATGCTTCGGACACATTTCTCCTAATTTTCTTGCAAAAGAACAAATATTTCGCGATATAACGATGCTTTTTGAGTTATTTAACGTCCTAAGGCAGCTTCCCGCCTCGGAAGTACATGGTATTTGCAAATTATTTCGTTTCTTTGCACGCAAAAGATAAAGATTATGGCGGAAGAACAACAAATGGTCCTTCGAACGGAGGACTTGGTAAAGAAATATCGAGCCCGCACGGTGGTAAACCATGTTTCTATTAACGTGAAGCAGGGCGAGATTGTAGGTTTGCTGGGACCTAATGGAGCTGGCAAAACGACAACCTTTTACATGACCGTAGGATTGGTGACGCCCAACGAGGGAAAGATTTTCCTTAACGAGATGGAGATTACTAAATTCCCGGTCTATAAACGGGCACGTTGCGGAATTGGTTATTTGGCGCAAGAAGCTTCTATCTTCCGGAAAATGACAGTAGAAGATAATATCCGTTCCGTATTGGAGATGACCGACACAACACCCGACGAGCAACACGAGAAGCTGGAAAGCCTGATTACGGAATTCGGACTACAAAAGGTGCGGAAAAACTTAGGAGACAGGCTCTCTGGTGGCGAGCGCCGTCGTGCAGAGATTGCTCGATGCTTAGCCATTAATCCGAAATTCATCATGCTGGATGAGCCCTTTGCCGGTGTCGACCCGATTGCCGTGCAAGACATCCAAACCATCGTCGCCCGACTTCGCCATAAGAACATCGGCATTTTGATAACGGACCACAACGTGTACGAAACGCTTAGTATTTGTGACCGTGCCTATCTTCTTTTCGAAGGCAAAGTACTCTTCCAAGGTACAGCCGAACAATTGGCCGAGAATGCCATCGTGCGCGAAAAGTATTTGGGAAAAGACTTTATCCTCCGAAAGAAAGACCTCTGATGCTTATATATATTAATGTATGGAAAACATAGGTATCATCCGTTTTGATTATAGTGATAAACAAAAACGATTCTCGTTATAATCGGAAGGGATATTAGTTATAAATCGAACAGAATATTTAAATAACGGATAAATAATAGTTTTATATCATGAAGAAAGTATCGTATTATGCCGCCTGTTTGTTGGCTGGAGTAACTTTATTTGCTTGTCAAAACGGGCCGAAAGAAGAGCCGATTCAAGAAGTAATTGAACGTGGATTGAACCGCGCTACGGAACAATCTCTCCTCATGGCCAAGACGCTGGAATCGAAAGAGGGGCAACTCCCGACATCTATTAAAAATGACACGCTAACGACGAGCAACTACTCCTGGTGGTGTAGCGGTTTTTTCCCCGGTGTATTGTGGTATTTGTATGAAAACAACCCTTCGGAGGAATTAAAGCAATACGCCGAACTATACACGGCCCGCGTAGAACCGGCCAAGAAGATTACCTATAGCCACGATTTGGGCTTTATGCTGAATTGCAGCTTTGGAAATGGGTATCGCCTCACAAAGAATCCACATTACAAAGAGGTTATGGAAGAGGGTGCCCGTTCGTTGGCTACCCGTTTCAATCCGAATGTCGGGTTGATTCGCTCATGGGACTTCAGCAAAGACAAATGGCAATATCCGGTTATCATCGACAATATGATGAATTTGGAATTCCTTATGGAAATGGGGAAGATGACGGGCGATAGTACTTATACGCAGATGTCTATTTCTCACGCCGACAAGACGATGGAGAATCATTTCCGCCCCGATTATAGTTGCTATCACGTTGTTTCGTATGATACCTTGACCGCTAAGCCGCACATCAAACAAACCCACCAAGGTTATGCCGACGAATCAGCTTGGGCTCGCGGACAGGCTTGGGCTTTGTATGGCTATACCATGATGTTCCGCGAAGCTCAGAAACCGACCTATCTCGAACAGGCTAAACATATTGCCACATATTTAATGAATCATCCGCGAATGCCGGAAGACAAAGTACCGTATTGGGATTTAGACGACCCGAAGATTCCGAACGTTCCGCGCGATGCTTCCGCCGCTGCAATTATGGCTTCTGCCCTGATTGAATTAAGCAAGCAATGCCCGGATGCGTTCGGGAAGCAATGCCTTGACTATGCGGAAGCACAGATTCGTTCGCTCTCCTCGCCTGCCTATTTGGCCGAACCGGGTACAAATTGCGACTTTATCCTGATGCATAGTACTGGAAACCTACCGGGCAACAGCGAAGTGGACGTGCCCCTCAGTTATGCAGACTACTATTATGTAGAAGCATTGATGCGTTTGAAACATGAGGTAAAAGAGTAAGATATGAGAAAGCAAAGATGGATAATAAAAGGATGGCTTCTTTGCCTCTGTTTATGGTTTGTGAGTAAGGTACAAGCCCAACCAGCCATAGCCCAAGCCTCGGGTGAAATGCAACGGGAAATATGGGTTGAACAATTGGTAAAGATTGCCGACCCAGTACTGACAAACCTAAGCCAGCAAACCTTAAAGGCGGAAATGCCTTACGAATCCAAAGATTCAAGTCGACGGAAATTCTCCCACTTGGAGGCAGTCGGCCGGTTGATTTGCGGCATAGCTCCTTGGTTAGAATTGGGTCCGGACGATACGCCGGAAGGAAAACTTCGGGCAAAATACATCGACCTCGCCGTAAAGGGACTGACCCATGCTGTAGACCCTGCATCGCCCGACTTCTTAGAGTTTCAAGAGCCATACCAGCCTTTGGTAGATGCCGCCTTCCTGGCGCAAGGACTACTACGTGCCCCAACGCAATTGTGGGCTAATTTAAGTCCTGAAGCGCAGGCAAATCTGATAGCCGCCTTAAAGAGTAGCCGGCAAATCAAACCTTGGGAAAACAACTGGCTCCTGTTTGCGTCGATGATTGAAGCTACACTTTTGGAATTAACCGGCGAATGCGATACCGAACGATTGCTATATGGCGTCCGACGTTTCCGTGACGATTGGTACAAAGGCGATGCGCTCTATGGCGACGGTCCTGCTTTCCATCAAGATTATTATAATAGTTTCGTGATTCACCCCATGCTGACGGACGTCTTGCTTGTCTTGCAAAAACACGGAATGGAAGGCCGCGACTTCCTTCCCGAGCAGATGAAACGCTTGACGCGCTATGCGGCCCAGTTGGAACGTTTCATCTCTCCGGAAGGAACTTTCCCGGTAGTCGGCCGATCGATTGTCTACCGCACCGGCGTTTTCCATGCGTTGGCACAGGCTTCGCTCTTGCACCAGTTGCCGACCCAACTTGTTCCGGCGCAAGTCCGTTGCGCTTTGACAGCGGTCATTTATCGGCAATTTCAATCGGAAGCGAACTTCGATACGGAGGGGTGGCTCCGAGTTGGTTTTACCGGCGCACAAATTGATATGGCCGAGACTTATATCAACACCGGAAGCGCCTATCTATGTGCCACGGGCTTCTTGGCACTCGGTCTGCCGCCCGACGATGCTTTCTGGAACAGCCCGTCGGTTGAATGGACGAACCTCAAAGCCTGGAATGGTATCAACGTCCCTGCTGATAGTGCATTGAAACCCTAACACAAAAAAAGGAGGCACGGAAAGAAAAAGGAATCTCTCCGTGCCTTTGTATTCAAAAACAAGCTCCTAACTGCTTGCATTCCGAAAAGAAGTTCGTATCTTTGCCCTACGCTACTATTGGCGGAACCATTTAAAAGCATCCTTAGCTATGGCAGGATATGTAGATATGAAGCTGGATTACAGCTTTAAGAAGGCGTTTTCAGACAGGGAACAGTTGCGCGCTTTCTTGAATGATATGCTTCGCGGCGAACGTGTCGTGAAGAAGGTGGAACCCCGCAATCCGGAATGGTTGCCGTCCAGTCCACGGAACCGGAAGGTGTTGGTGGATGTATATTGCACGGACGAAGACGGGACGCATTTCATTGTCGAGATGCAATATGCGGAACAGAAATACTTTAAAGACAGGGCGCTGTTCTACGATTGCATGTGCATTGCGCAACAAGGCGAGCAGGGCGAAGCATGGAAGTTTGATATTTTGCCGGTGATAAGCATCTACTTGTTGAATTTCGTTTTGCACAAAGACAAGCCGATGGACAAGTACCGGACGGACGTAGGGATAACGGATTTGGATTCCGGCGAAATCTACAACCCGAAGATGCGAGACATCTTCATCGAACTTCCGAAGTTCAACAAATCCGCCATGGAATGCGTGGACGACAGTGAGTTATGGATATATTTAATTAAAAATATGGAGTACATGGACGTAAATGCAATATACTTTCCTTTCACGAAGGATTCGAAATTCACGAAGCTTCTTCAGGCGGGTCGGTTGGCAAATTATACGCCGGAAGAGTTGGACCAATACAGGTATGCCCTGAAAATCTACCGAGATAGCAAGAACATATACGATTTTGCCGTCGAAAAAGGCGAAAAGAAAGGTTTCGAGGAAGGTATTCAAATAGGTGTGGATAAAGGTATCCAAGAAGAGAAACGGCGTGTGGCTAAACAAATGAAACAACAAGGCTTGCCTATTCAGACAATAGCCATCTGCTCGGGTCTTACAGAGGAAGAGATAGAGCAGTTATAAGATATTATTATAATATATGTATGCAGAGGTATCAAGCAAAAACTTGATACCTCCGTTTTTTTATTTTTGCCTCTCCTATTTCTGCTTTCATCCTCCAAACCCCAGACTTTCGTCCTCGAATCCCTTGGTTTCGGATAAAAACTAAAAAGTTTTTCGCTAAAACTCTTGCTATTTCATTTTTCCTCCTTACCTTTGCATCGATTCCGCAGCGGAGAGCGTTCCGTCTTTGGGAATCACATTGAAATTTTGACAAGTATTTACTACGGAGATTATTCTGAACTTGAAAATCTGCAAAATTTTAGAGAAACGGAATAATGGACAGTAAATGCTTGCGCTAAGTACAGATGAATATGAGATTTCCTAAGCATGAGCCATAATTGTATGGTATCGCTGTAGGGAAATCAAAATATAATCGTATAAGCGCGGGCTTTGTTCTGTTATTGTTTCTCGGGTTTTTGCAGATACCTCAAGTTCGATAATAGAAACGCCCGCGCTTTTTTTGTGTCCGGACCTTAAGAAGCTACGGCGTTGTCTATGCTCTCCACTATATTATTAATCTTTTAATTACAATTTAAAATGAACAAAAAAGTACTTACATTGTGCGCGGGTTTCTTACTCGCGGGAGGTGTGTATGCAAATGCACAGTACGTAAAAGTTGACCCTACTAAGGACAATTTAGTAGAAGGTGAATACGTATTGATGAATGCTGCAGGTGACTCTATTGTATCGTTTACTGAAGATGCTTCGGGTACATGGGATAATGTGGTTGTCCGGAAAGCTACATCAAAAGAAGTAACAGATGCAGATATAGTGTCTATTGCAAAGTCCGGACAATATTATTGGACTCTTGCTCACGAAGGACGTCCTGTCTATGTTTGGACAAATAATCAAGCTTATACAGCAGTGGGAAGCGCATCAGTTTCTTTTGGTACCCCTGTTGATTCATTGTTTAATATCCGTGTTAATTCAAGTAGTATTAGTGGTGCACAAGCAAACAAATATCTAACTCGTACAGAAGATTCATTGGTAAAGGGCTTTGATAAGGCGAATGGTAATCAATCGCAATTTGCCTTATATGCAAAATTGGCAGAAGCTCCAGAAGGCGAAACTATTGCCAACATTGACGAGATGGAACAGACTTTCTTGTTGATGATTGACAACCAGTATGTCGGATTAGCAAGTGAAACTACAAGAGCCGCTGTTGCAGATAACAGTGGTTTGACTTTGGTAGACGAAAAACCGGCCAACGAAGATGGTTTTGTTTGGGTAGTTGAAGCAAATGGTGCTTATAAGAACTTGAAATCGGGTCAATACTTGGCTGTAACAGAAGATGGCAAATTAACTCTTTCTGAAACAGCAACGGCCAATAACCAAGTTTCTTATAATGGTAATGGCTTGTTGATTGGAGAAACATTGGTGGGTGCAGGAATGATCTTGGAATCCAATACGCCGCTGCCTATTGATATTACTACTTATGATGCAGCAGAATCGGATGCCGAGAAAGTTACGTTGGTGACAATAGATGGTACTGTGATTTCTGCAGATGGAACACTTGTTACTTACAATGAAAACGATGCAGTTGAGACTGTTTGGAAGGTTGCTGCCGTTAAAACAGGGGCAAGTAACTATGAAGTTCGTTTGCAAAATAGCGAAGCCGAAACAGATGGTTATTTGGCGATTGAAGATACAAATGGAAACGTTCAGTATGTGACAATCGAAGGTATATCTGTGGATGAAGACGGCAGTTTCTCTTTGCCTACGACAGGTGGTGTCATTTTAAGAGCTGGTAATGATTATGTTTCTTTGCAAGGTGGTGAATTAGTTACTACTTCTGTAAAAGGCCAAGCTACCGAATTTGGTTTGGGCGACATCAAAGAAGCATTTGTAAATGTAGCTACGTTATTGCAACGTAATGCGAAGTCATTCACTATCGAAATCGCTTATGATAAGGATGGAGACCAAGAATATGAAACTGACTTGACATCTATCTTCGAAGGCGAGTTGATTCCGGTTCAATTTGAATACGACAAGTACAATAGTGGAGCTACTTGGTATACTTTAGCCAACGGAGGCAAAACTAAATTCATGTTGATAAATGAAAATCAGGAAATCTTGGCATTGAATACAGACCCTGATAAGATTTGGTCTTCTGGTGCAGTTACCCATGCTTATCCTTTGGAACTGATTTCTGCAAAAGAATATGTAACTGATTTGAAGGAAGCTCAAGCTGAAGGCCGTGAACCTTACTACAAGACCATGTTTAGCTTCCAATATACTCCGGGTACGGATGCTTCGATAGTAACAAGCATTGATTACATCTTTGTAGATGGCATTCAATTAGGTTGCTATACAGATACGAAGAAAGTTGCTTACTTGGCAGGCGAAGGCGATACAGGCTTGGCTCCCGTTAAGGTTACATTGGCTGGAACTACGTTGGTAGATTACAAGTCTTGGTTGACTACTCCGTCTTACTATAAGGTAGAAGTTGCCAATGCTAACAAGAAGGCTCAATATTATGGTAAGGTATTGGGTCAGAAAGAAGATGGTACTATTGGCTTCGTTGCTCCGACTAAGACAGATATCACGAAACCGGAAGGTGAGTTTGCTATCCGTTATGTGGCAGCAACAGGAACAATTCCAGCTTACTTCGAGTTTAAGAATCGTGAGAACAAGGAAACTTATTCATTCGAAGCATCTAAGTTGTATGAAGTAGATATGGCTAAGCATCTGTTCGCTTACCGTGACAACCGTTATGATTTGATGGATACGTTGAAGATTACTCCGATTAACGATTACGATCCGTCGGATGGTTTCAAACGCTTCACGGCTGCTGATCTGAATGCAAATACGTACAACGTTTCGATGAACTTGGTAGATCAATCTTACTTGTACATCGTAGAAAATCATGACGACAAGCACCGTATTGGTCTTGACCGTGAAGAAGCTACTGATTGGCGCATTGAAATGCCGACTGTACGTTTGGAAGACGTTACAGGCGATTTGCTCCGTTATGTTCCGGATACGGTAACGGTAGATGTTCCTATCCATTACTGGGTAAGCATCAATGGCTCTATGGAGGAAGTTTCTACGGATATGAAAGAGGATTACAAGGGTAAATATTACAACCCGAAAGCTACATTGAAGATTCCGACATACATCTTCAAGAATACAGCTACGGATGAATATATATCTGGTGATTCTGATAGCGAAGAAGCTGCAAATTCTTATTATTACTGCCCGTCTAAGACAAGTGCTACGCGTATGGCATTGAAGATAGTCGGTGATAGTACGTTAAACTTGATTCCAGTTTATAACTGGGCATGGTCTTGGAGCGCAGATGCAGATAATAACGGTAATTGGGTTGTAGCAAATAAAGCTCATGCAGTTTCTGAAAGTTATTATGAAAGCTATGCAGCTGGTTTGTATTTGTCTAACCAGAAGATTATCGGTGGAACAACGGCCAATACGGGTGTATTGAAAGATGTAACTCGTTTCGAAGCTACTTCAAATGATTTGTTCCTTATCGAACCGTCTGAAGCTCCTACTTACAAGACATTGGCTCAAGATAACAAGATTATTATCTCTCGTGTAGAAAATAATGATGAAGTTATCTACGAGGATAGCTTGTTTGCTGGCATTGACAACCGTTTGGCATACGACATCAATCCGACATTGTATGTAGATACGGCATATGTAAACCGTCCGGGCAACTATCGTTATGAATATCTATTGTCTGTTCGTCCGCTCCGCACGGATAGCATCGACGATTGCAACAATCCGAACCACGAACATCCGCGTACAGCATTCACGGAAGGTGATTTCTTAGTGGTAATGCGCGATTCAATGGATGTTGAAGACGACAAGAATGTACATAACAACAAGTATGCTTACAATGGTCAACCGAAATTGGCATTCGTTTCAGGTATCCACCAAAACGATACATTATATTACACCAATGCTGCCGGTGAAATCATTGCTAAGTCTGAAGTAGGCAATGCTGACTACAACTTCGCTAAGTTCGCCTTCAAGATGATCAACGAAGATGAGAATGAATTTGTAGTTGAAACAGCTTATGGTTACGATGCCGTTAAATGGATTAATGGCGAACCTGTAGAGTATGAAGTATCTAAGGGTTATCTGAAGTGGGATAATGGCCACTTGGTTGTAACTCAGAACTTAGATGAAGCTGAACGTTTCACCATGGAAGATAGCGAACTTGAAGCTACAGCTAACGAATCCATCACCGCTGAAGGTGCAGTTTCAGTCGTTGCTACCGACGGTGCTGTCATCATCAAGGGTGCAGAAGGCAAGAACGTAGTAATCGCTACTATCTTGGGTAAGGTTGTCGCTAACGAGACAATCAACTCGGATAACGAGACGATCGCTGTACCGGCTGGTATCGCAGTCGTTTCAGTGGACGGCGAAAGCTTCAAGGTAGTCGTTAAATAATTGACAATTGAGAATTGACAATTATCCATTGAACTAAAGTTCATAACATTATAAATTTAAGTTGTTAATAAATAGTTAATAAGCTACTCAGTGCCCCTCGCGAGAGTCGCCGCAGCGCATAAACGTTAGAAAAAATTCTATTCAAGGCGCTCCCTTCTGGGAAGACCGGGGCGCAAAACGCTGAAGAGCCTCTTTTCGGTTTCGGCCGAGAAGGGGCTTTTCCCGTCTGACGCGGCGTTGACAACAAGCGAGCCTCCTCGTCAACAGTCGACGTGCTCCTTCGTGCAAGGTCGACGAGCCCCCTCGTCGATGACAAACGAGCCCCCTCGTCGATGGTCGACGGAGAATCCCGTTCGAGACATTTGCGTCGACAATCGACGGAAAACGGATTTTCCCGCTTACTTCCGTCGACCGTCGACGCAATTTGTATTTTTTCACATTCTTCCGTCGATGAACGACGGAGCATGGAAAGCCTCCCACAGAGAAAAACAAAAAATTAATGCCATTTCAATGGGATAGCATTCAAACTTTTATTACCTTTGCGGCGATTTTTGACAGATGAGAAAAATATAAACAAGGTTATGCTTAATCCAATTAACAAGACGATCGAGTTGGGCGATGGACGTACCATCACCATCGAAACCGGGAAATTGGCCAAGCAAGCTGACGGTGCTGTAACAGTCCGTATGGGCAATACAGTACTGCTGGCTACTGTTTGTGCCGCGAAAGATGCCAATCCCGGAGTTGATTTTATGCCGCTCCAAGTAGAATACAAAGAGAAGTTTTCTGCTTTTGGACGTTTCCCGGGCGGCTTCACGAAACGAGAAGGGAAAGCTTCTGATTATGAAATTTTGACGGCCCGTTTGGTGGACCGCGCGTTACGTCCGCTTTTCCCAGATAATTACCACGCTGAAGTTTACGTTAACATTATATTGTTCTCGGCGGATGGCGAAGATATGCCGGACGCATTGGCAGGATTAGCTGCTTCGGCGGCATTAGCGGTTTCAGATATTCCGTTTAATGGCCCGATTTCAGAAGTCCGTGTGGCACGAATCGATGGAAAGTTTGTGATAAACCCGACATTCTCTCAACTGGAGAAAGCCGATATCGACATTATGGTTGGTGCTACACTGGACAACATCATGATGGTGGAAGGCGAAATGAACGAGGTACAGGAGTCTGAAATGCTAGATGCCATCAAGGCAGCTCACGAGGCTATCAAAGTGCAATGCCAAGCCCAGATGGAATTAATGGAAGCATGCGGTACGACCGTGAAACGTGAATATTGCCACGAAGTAAACGATGAAGACCTCCGGAAGGATGTGCATGACAAATGCTATGACAAGGTATACGCCATTGCGACATCAGGTTCCGACAAACACCAGCGCGCCGATGCGTTTGATGCCATTGTAGAGGAATTCAAATCGCAATTCACGGAAGAAGAGTTAACGGACGAAAAAGTGGAAATGATCGACCGTTACTACCACGATGTAGAAAAAGAGGCTATGCGTCGCGCTATTTTGGACGAAGGCAAACGCCTCGATGGACGTAAGACCACAGAAATCCGCCCCATCTGGATTGAAACAGACTGCTTGCCAGGTCCTCACGGTGCTGCGATTTTCACACGTGGCGAAACACAATCCTTGTCGACAGTGACATTAGGCACCAAAGACGACGAGAAAATTATCGACGATGTATTAACGCAAGGCAAAGAACGATTCTTGCTGCATTATAACTTCCCCCCCTTCTCGACAGGAGAAGCCAAAGCACAACGTGGCGTAGGACGGCGCGAAGTAGGGCACGGCCATTTGGCTTGGCGTGCGTTGAAGCGGATGATTCCGGAAGATTACCCTTACGTCGTACGCGTGATGTCAGATATCTTGGAATCAAACGGTTCTTCTTCGATGGCAACAGTTTGTGCCGGTACCTTGGCTTTGCGTGATGCGGGTGTTCCTATGAAGAAACCAGTATCAGGTATTGCGATGGGTTTGATTTCAGAAAATAAAGGTACGAACTACGCTATTTTGTCGGATATCTTAGGTGATGAAGACCACTTGGGAGATATGGACTTCAAGGTAACTGGTACGAAAGATGGTATCACCGCCACTCAAATGGATATCAAAGTAGATGGACTTTCATACGATATTTTGGAGAAGGCTTTAGCGCAGGCTCGCGAAGGACGCATGTACATCTTAAACAAGATATTGGAAGTTCAACCGGAAGCTCGTCCAGACTTGAAACCGCATGCACCGCGCATCGAAACGCTTACGGTAGGCAAAGAATACATTGGTGCCATTATCGGCCCAGGCGGTAAGATTATCCAAGGAATTCAAGAAAAGACAGGTGCCACTATCTCGATTGAAGAGGTAGACGGCGTAGGTAAAGTAGAAATTTCAGCTGTCAATAAGGAGAGCATCGATGCCGCATTACGTGCTATCAAGGCGATTGTGGCTGTACCGGAAGTAGGCGAAGTCTATGAAGGAAAGATTTCATCCATCATGCCTTATGGTGCATTTGTGGAATTCATGCCGGGACGCGATGGATTGCTCCATATTTCTGAAATCGATTGGCGTCGCCTCGAAACCGTAGAACAAGCCGGCCTGAAAGAGGGTGATACAATTAAAGTGAAACTAATGGATATCGATCCTAAGACAGGTAAGTTCAAACTTTCACACCGTGTATTGATGCCGAAACCCGAAGGATACGAAGAACGTCCTTCGAGAAGTGGACGCAACGGTAATGGAAACGGACGGAACCGTTAAGACAAGCAAATAAAGAAACGGACATAAAAAAGCGCGAAAGGGTTGGCTTCTGTTTACAGGGGTCGGCCCTTTTTCTTTGCCGGTTTGCCCTATTTTTCGTAATTTTGAACCGTTTCTAAAAAAGAAGGTATATGGATTCGTTTGCTCGTCCCTACAAATCGCCTATATGGCAACTATTTATCTTATTATTATCCGCATGTATAGGAAGTGTGCTCCTTTCTACACCTGTGATGTTGCTTTATACCTTTATATATAAGGGTACATTTGTACTGGAAGCACATCCTGACGCGATGCGCTTAATTCAATTCACTTCCGCAGTAGGGACATTCCTCGTCCCCGCACTTGCCACAGCTTGGTTGTCTGGGATGAATTGGCGGGCGTATCTGCACATCCGCCCGTTGCCTTCGCTCCGCCTATTGGCGTGGGTATTTTTAAGCATGGTCTTACTGATTCCGACAATCAACCTCACCATGCTTTGGAATGAAAACATGAACCTCCCAGAATGGGCTGCCCCCATCGAGGCTTGGATGAAAGCACAAGAAGAGACGATGAGACACCTCACGGAGGTATTCCTCTTTGGTGGAGGATTTTGCCCGTTGCTCTCGAATCTAATTGTCATAGCCCTAACCGCAGCGGTGACAGAAGAATTCCTTTTCCGAGGTGCACTCCTTCGTATTTTTACGCAATGGACCCATCAAACGCACCCCGCCATTTGGCTAACTGCTTTCCTTTTTAGTGCCATCCATTTGCAATTCTACGGGTTCATTCCCCGCATGTTGCTAGGCGCCTATTTCGGTTATTTGCTCATCTGGAGTCGGAATATTTGGATTCCGGTCGCGGCACATTTCTTCAATAATGCCATTACGGTATTGTTATCTTCAGATAAAAGCCTCCAGGAAGAGGAATGGGTATCTGGGGAAATCACAGACGCACACATCTTGCCCTATGTCGGCATGGCATTCGTCTGCTTCATCGCTTTTTTACTCGTAGCGCGACTTATTAAACAAAGTGTTTAGAATTTTCATATAAAAGATTAGGAAGGTATTCTAAAAAAATGTATTTTTGCACCGTAAAAAAGTATAAAAACAACGCAAATGAAACTTATCACAAAGCATATAGGCGTATGGTTGGCAGTATGGCTGCTGGCTTCATGTGCGGATAAAACCTGTTTTACGGTCGAAGGTGTTGTGTCAGGAGCCGATGGACAAACCCTCTATTTAGAGAATGTAGGGATTGCGGAAGTCCAAATCCTGGATTCTGTTAAACTGAATGCCGCCGGGAAATTCGAATTCGAACAAGAACGTCCTGCCTATCCGGATTTTTATCGCTTGAAGTTGAAAAACCAATTAATCAACTTTGCTATTGATTCGACAGAACATATCCAGATTTGGGCAGATGCCGGCACGTTTGCCACCTCCTATAAAATAGAGGGTTCGGAAAATGCAAAGGCGATGAAAGAGATTACGTTGGCACAACTGGATGCGAATCAGCTGATTCAAAAATACCGCAAGGAATACGAACGCAAACACCTGGTGGATACGGCTTATGCAAACCGAGTACACGAAGCAGCGGCCGCTTATAAGGAGGTTGCTTTGAAATACATTTATGGGGCACCGATGTCGACAGTTGCCTATTACGCCCTATTCCAGCAGGTAAACGGATTACTCTTCTTTGATTTATATGACAAGAACGACTCGCGGGCCTATGGGGCGGTGGCCACAAGCTACGACCATTTATATCCCGAAAGTCCACGCTCGAAGCAATTGCACAACTTGGCTTTACAATCCATCAAAGTGATACGTGGGCAACGAAAGCTGGATTTATCCCGCCTAAAGACGCAAGAGATTAGTTTCCTCGAAGTCTCTCTGCCGAACATCTATGGGAAGGAGGTCAAGCTCTCGGAGATAGCCCTCGATTCGCCCGTCATCGTAAACTTTACGGCTTACCAAGCCGAATGGTCGCCTGCATTGAATATGGAGTTGAACCGCCTCTATTCGAAATATGCAGACAAGGGATTGAAGATCTATCAGATTTCGCTCGACGCAGACGAACACTTCTGGAAAAATGCAGCTTCGAACCTGCCTTGGACTTGCGTGCGCGACCCCAAGACGGCCTATTCCGAAGTGGCGGCTTTATATAATGTCAAACAACTGCCTGCCGTGTTTGTATTGGACCGAAAAGGGAATGTGGCCAAGCGTGAGGATAACACGCAACGGCTGGAAGAGGCTTTAAAGACGGTGCTCTAACATAAACCATGCCAAACCCTTCCGCCAAAAACATGTTATAAAGCAGGTAGAAAAACTTGCACCGCTGCAAAACTTCGCCTATATTTGCGAAGTCTTTACGAAAGAAAGATACAAGGAGTTCCGGTCAACGCCGATTGACCGGGATTCTTTTTTTGTTGCACGAAGAAATAATAATAAACAAAAAATAGGAGGATTATTATGCCTGTTAGTTACATGACCAAAGACGGCTACAATAAGATATTGGCCGAAATTGATTACTTGGAGAATGTGAAACGTCCCGAAATCTCTGCCCAAATCGCAGAGGCACGAGATAAAGGTGACTTGTCGGAAAATGCAGAATATGATGCAGCTAAAGAAGCACAGGGCATCATGGAAGCTAAATTGGCTCAATTGAAGGGCCTGATTGCCAACGCCCGCTTGATTGACGAATCACGCGTGCAAACAGACGAAGTGCAAATCTTGAATAAAGTGAAAATCAAGAACACGAAGAACAATGCCGTGATGACGTATACGCTGGTTTCCGACTCGGAAGCCAACCTGAAAGAGGGTAAAATTGCCATTAGTACGCCTATCGCACAAGGCCTGTTGGGCAAGAAAGTGGGCGACGTGGTCGAAATTAAAGTCCCGTCGGGCGTGATGAACTTCGAGATTATGGATATTTCGATTTAATAAGGAGGAAAGAAACGATGGCAAGTATATTCAGTCGGATCGTGGCCGGTGAAATCCCCAGCCACAAAGTAGCCGAGAACGACGAGTTCTTTGCTTTTCTGGATATCAATCCGGTAGCCATAGGACATACATTGGTGATTCCCAAGCAAGAAATCGATTATATCTTTGATATCGACGACGCAAAGCTGGGCCGCATGATGGCATTCGCCAAACGGGTGGCTCGCGCGCAAGAAAGAGCTATCACGTGCAAACGCGTCGGACTGGCCGTCATGGGACTGGAAGTGCCCCATGCCCATATCCACTTGGTGCCCATCACGAAGGAATCAGACATGTATTTCGGGGGAAAGAAACTCGAAATGACGCAAGCGGAATTGGCCGACATAGCGGCCAAGATTAGCGCTGCATTCGAATAACATCCCTTACATAGTTAAAATACAGAGACACAGAGCCACGGAGCATAAATGAAAACCGTGTCTTTGTGTCTTTCTATGTTTAAAAATACCTGATTACGATGTGCTGCCTACCCTATATAGAAGTGGCACCTACACATACTAACACTCATCGCCCTCACGTATACAGGATTACCTCCTCCGCTTAAAGTAAGATGAAGAATTCCGCTTAGCTAAGCGGAGACAATCATCTTAATTAAGCGGAACGAATTCGCTTAGTATAAGCGGAAAAGACAACCGTATGGCTGTGTGCCTGCATCTCCTATCCACATTACGGTGACGAGACTTATAAGGATAAGAAGGAGATTCTGTGCAGGGGGGTAGGTTATTCGGTAATCTGCTTGATATTCCCTACGTTCACCCCTTCTTGAACGATCTGCGGATTGCCTTTATAGGAGAGGTTACAAATGCCGACGGGATGAAGCTCGATACGGTCGTTCACGAACACCTGGAGCGAACAACTGCCCGCTGTATTGCACTTCAGACTACCGGTTTCGAGGCTTAGCGCTTCGTAATCGCATTTCCCGGCGAGGTTCAGCTCCACGTTTTCGGCTTTACCATGCAGGTCTGTTTCGCATTTACCGGCCAAGTTCAATTCGAGGTGATGGATATCCAGGGCTTGGGCGGATATCAGGCATTTACCAGCCATGTTCACCGTCAAGCGATTAGATTTCAAAGAGTCTTGTACGGCAAAGTCGACATCACCCGCCAGATTCACTGTAGCCAGTTCCTTCGAACAAGTTTGCACCACAAAATGAGTAGGACTCATCAAGATTTCGCCCGGTTTCGGTTCGATGGTCAAGGTGTCGTTCGAGACCCGAATCTCGACCAACGGCCAGATGTTCTCGTCGCACGAGACCGAGAGAGCCGGTGCTTCGTCCGAACGCGTATATTGGATTTCGAGGTTATTCCCCGTGGCCGACACATACTTATAATCCGCTATCGGAATTTCTTTCTGAATAATTGTCCCGTTTCCTTCCACCTGCCGGACATTCCATTGGCAAGCCGTCAATCCGACCAGGCATCCTATGAACCAATATGCTATCTTTTTCATCTTCATTGTATTATTCTATTATTAGATTGTAAAACGAACGCCATGTCCCTGCCAATGCCAAGGCAATGAGTTCCAGCCGCTCAGCCCTGTCTGATAGAAATAAATGCCGGTTAAGATGATAGAGAGGCACCAAAGGATAACCAACGTCCACTTAGCCGATGCATTCAACGGTTTGACATGAAAGAACGACTGGCAAATCGCATAACCAATATAGAAGACCGGAATCCCCAAGAAGAGGATAAAACTAATGCAACCCATGATGACCAAGCCCCAAGGAGCCCCTGCATAAAAGTCCCAACCGAAGGGAGAAATTTGATAGAGAAGACTCGAACCGCCCACCAACAGCGCGAAGACCAACGCCATCAGCACAAAGAGCACCAAAACCAGTACCGGAAGCGAAATGACTCCCACCAGCACCACGAGGAACTTCAGCACAAAACCAATGATTTGCACTAACGCATCGGCCAGCTTCTGGAACAAATTACGCGGCTTGTCAGATTGGATAAACTCGCGGGCATTGTGCTCTACCTTCTCGAACCCGCCCGTGACGGTCTTTCCGATGTTTTCGATTGTGACACTCTCGCCCCGCATCTCGAGTTTCTCTGTAGCCGTACGTGCTATCGGCATGATAATCCAGAGCAAGAGATAAATAGGAATCATGACGCCATGCAAAAAGATGAGAAGGAAAAAGAGGATACGGATAGCCGTCGCGTCCCATCCCATATAGGCCGCCAAGCCCCCTGCTACACCGCCGATAATCTTATTATCCGGGTCGCGCATCAGGCGTTTGCGATAAGTAGTTTTTTCGACAGAAGGTTCAGTTACCGCATCTTCCTCCTGCTTCTCGTCGTCGAAGAGCTCTTCCGGCTTCCCCATACGGGCAATCACCTCTTCGACCTGTTCAATCGAAATCACCTGGTAGCCGAGGCGCATCCGTTCGCTAAACAGCTCCGAGATACGCAACTCAAAATCGTTCATAATCTCGTCTGACCCCTCCTCTTTACGGAAGTGTATCCGCAGATTATTCAAATATTTGTCGAGTAATTGGTACGCGTCTTCATCGATATTGAAAACCGAACCACCCAGATTGATAGTCAGTGTCTTTTTCATGCTTTTTCGTTTTTAACTGTTTTTGATATGATTAATTGTATCCGTCAGCTGTTGCCATGAAGCCTCCAGCTCCTGCAAGAAAGACTCGCCTTGCTCAGTCAGTTGATAATACTTCCGAGGCGGGCCTTGCGTAGATTCTACCCAGCGATAACTCAGCAACCCGCTATTTTTCAAGCGCGTCAAGAGCGGGTAGAGCGTCCCTTCCACCACAATTAAGCGAGCTTCCTGCAGCTTCTGGATAATATCCGAGGTATAAGCCGGCTCTTTTTTCAATAGAAGAAGGATGCAGTATTCAAGCGTCCCCTTCCGCATCTGCGATTTTACATTCTCTGCATTCATAGCTCTTTTCCTTATTACGGCACAAAAATAGGCAAAGCCTTTGTATCTTGCAATACATAGTACCTATATTTAGATTATTTTAATATAGATATTCCCATAAAAAAACCCCTTCCCACCGAAATGGAAAGAGGCTCTTAAAAGTTTTACGCTTCGATCTTCACAGAGGGAAGCGCTTTGAATAGAATTTTCTACTAATATTAATACTAACGTTTATGCGCTGCGGCGACTCTCGCGAGGGGCTGATGCAGCTTATTAACTATTTATTAATAACTAAAATTTAAATGTTATGAACAATATTCTTCTTCATTTATTTCACTACGACTTTGAAGCTTTCGCCGTCTACCGATACCACTGCGATACCAGCCGGAACTGCAATCGTCTCATTGTCGCTATTGATAACTTCGTTAGCTACGACTTTACCGAGGATAGTAGCGATGACTACGTTCTTGCCTTCCGCACCCTTGATAGTTACGGCGCCGTCGGTAGCTGTTACGCTTACTGCGCTGTTCTCAGCAGAGATTTCTTCATTAGAAGTAGCGTTGAGTTCGCTTGCTTCCATCGTGAAGTGTTCAGCGTCATCGAGGTTCGGAGTTACAACCAAGAAGCTGTTGTCCCAACGGAGATAACCCTTAGATACTTCGTATTCTACTGGTTCGCCGTTCACCCATTTAACCGGAGTATAGCCGTAAGCTGTTTCAATTACGAACTCGTTGTTGGCTTCGTTGATCATCTTGAAGGCGAACTTAGCGAAGCTGTACTTAGCGTTGCCCACTTCTTCCTTGTCGATGATTTCACCGGCAGCATTCGTATAATACAATGTATCATTCTGGTGGATACCTGAAACGAATGCCAATTTCGGTTGACCATTGTAAGCATACTTGTTGTTATGTACATTCTTGTCGTCTTCAACATCCATCGAATCACGCATTACTACCAAGAAGTCGCCCTCTGTGAAGGTCGTACGCGGATGTTCGTGGTTCGGATTGTTGCAAGATTCAATGCTATCTACGCGGAGCGGACGAACTGACAACAGGTATTCGTAACGATAGTTGCCCGGACGGTTGATGTAAGCCGTATCCACATACAATGTCGGGTTAATATCGTAAGCCTGCGCATTGTCGATGTTTGCAAACGCGCCATCTTCGTAGATCACTTCGTCGTTGTTTTCCATCAACGAGATCGCAATCTTGTCATCCTGGTTCAAGAGCTTGTAAGTACGAGCACCTGTTTCTTCGATGACGAAGAGGTCGTTTGAGGTAGCTGAATAGAGAGCTACGTCTTTCAATACACCCTTACCGTCGATGTCTGTTGTACCGCCGATAACCTTATTAGAAGACAGATGCATATTGCTTGCAGAAGCATAAGTATCATAAACAGATTCAGAAACTTCTGCACCAGCAATCCAGTCTCTACCCATAGTGTAAGTATAATCACCTTCCTTATAAGTAGCTGCATAACTATCGTTATAGACCGGAACTAAAACAACTGTACTATCACCTGCCAATTTCAAAGCTAAGCGTGTAGCCGTCTTTTCGTCCTCATTGCATACATAGTATTCGTTACCTGCTTCTTCTGAACCATTCTTGCCATTGAAGTATTCATCCGTAGCCGTATTCTTCAAGATGTAGGTCGGAATCAACAACTCTGTATTCGGAGCGTAATATTTACCCTTCGGATTCGTGTTTTGTGTATTTACCCAACCTGTACCAGCTACATAGTAGTTAATCGGCGTGTAAACAGAAACCGTATCAGCTGCATAATGGTCGAAGTCGCCTGTGATGTCATTTACTTTAACCGTTGGCTGTTCAATACGCCAAGCCGTAGCCTCTTCTGCATCCAAACCAATGCGATGCTTGTCGTTATGGTTTTCGATTACATAGAGCGGACCTGCAATTGTGTTCAATGCAATCTCATAAGTATTTGCATTCAAATCCACAGGAGAGATACGACGGAAACCATCAGCAGAAGTGTACAGCGTTACCGGAGTAATCTTCAACGTATCCATTGAATTGCTGCCACGATAAGCAAATACGTTAGTTGTACCTGTATTATACAAATCGGAGCCTCTCAACGTATAAGTCTTGTGGTTGTTCTCACGATTCGTCAATGTATAATTACCGGTTGCTGCATCGTAAGTGATAGCGAACTGACCTTCTGGCAAGTTGATGTTCGTCTTCGTCGGAGCTACATAAGTGACATTGCCACTTTCGTTCAAACCTAATACCTTGCCATAAAGGCTTGATTTGGTATTCTTATTAGCTACTTCAACCATGTAATAAGACGGAGTAGTCAACCACTTAGAAGCATCTACTACAGCAGAAGCGTTCAAAGTAAACTCAACTTCCTGTATAGAAGCAGAACCCTTACCAGCTAATACAGGTGTTTGACCATCCAAATAGCAACCAATCGGAATCAAACGACCATTATCCTGTACATATACGTTTGTGATATCTTTTGTAGTCGCAGCATTATCACCCGCTTTGTACTCAATAGTAAATGTTGTTCTGTAGTAACCCTTTGTATCTTCTGCATATTGCTTTGGAGTGATTAATTCCAATTTGTATGCATGAACATCTGTTCCAGAGGACCAACCTGTTTTAGGATTCGTATTCAAGGCAAGAATCATGTTGTTTTCATTGATCAACATGAACTTGTTTTCGTTATCATAAGCTTTACGATACCAAGCTTTTCCTGCATAATAACCAGTCTCATCCCATTGTACCGGCGTCAACTCGCCTTTGAAGATGCTTGTCAAATCTACTTCAACATCATTTCCATACTCATCTTTAGTTGTATAAGTAACACCTAACGTGAAGTATTCACCAAAGCGATTCAACAAATCTTCAGCATACATAAATGCTTGGCTGATCTTGGCTGTTCCGAATTTCTGAGCTTTAGTTATGTCAGAAGATGTCGTCAATTCATTGCCTTCTTCAACAACATAATCTTTGCCTGACATCAATTCCAATTCTGTCGGGAATACTACGTTGTTATTTCCAAGTGCTTTGTTATTGAATAACCATCCACCTTTAGAATCTTTTGTTACACCTACATTATTAACTGTAACAAACTCATTACCGACCTTTAACCAGTTATCATAGGAATCTTTCACACGCAATACATACTTGCCCGGAGCATATTCGTATGGAGTCAATGTGTAGTGATACTGAGACGGTAAATTATCTTCATCTGTGCTACTTGGCAAATACTCATCCAAACTATAAGTTACATTACCATTTTCGTCCTGAGTAGCTTTAACGGCATAACCATCGATAATCAAGACAACCTTATCTGTTGTTCCGTCGCCTTTCATACCAACATAGTCTCCCCATACTGCATCTGCCATCCCTTGTGTCTGAGAAGGCCAACCATTCTCTATCTTATCAGGTGTACCAAACAGCACATTTGTTTCATCACCGGCACACTGAACAGCTACATTTGCTTTTACATCCGTATCACCTAAGATAGCTACCAATTGCTCGCTTGTGCCGTCAAACTCGATAGTCGCATTATCAGCAGCATTTGTTAATGCTTTTTTAATAGCTTCAGCATTGCTATCGTTAGGTTCTATCTTAACAACTTTATAAACATCACCATCCTTAGTTTCAGACGGGATCTTTCCAGAAGCTTCAATATAAGCGTAATCAGTAGCAGAATTTTCTACAGTTGTGCCTTCAAGGTTAATTCCTGAGAAATCTGTAATTGTAACAAATGACTTACCACTTTCACTTTCGAAATAAGTGTATCCATTATCCGTTCCTCCAGAAATATTACCAATAATTTCAATACCAAATGCAGGAGATGCAGGCCATGTTTCATCACCAGCAGCAATCTCGTTTGCATTTAAAATCTTATTATCAGTGATGTTATACTTAGGAGCAGCAGATGTAGGATAAATTGTAATACCATTTGCTACATGATTGTCATCTGCAGAAGTACTACTTACTGTAATTGTGTTATTTTCAATGTTAACACTTCCTGCAAATACTGTAATAGCACTCTTGTTTTCGATTACTGTTCCATCTTCACCAGCATTTCCATAAACCATTACATTTTTGTAATCAATGTTCTTGAAATTTTTAATGGTTACATTTTCACCAGTAATAACGATACGACCCTTCCAGATATGTTGATTTCCATCCAATACGAAATTAGCCTTATCAATCAAAAGGAAATTTCTTTGGTCTGAATACTCAACATCACCATTAACGGTCATTGTCAAGCCATCTTCAGACAATGTTACAGGTTTGCCGCTGGTAAATTCAGACAGTTCTGTTTGCCAATCCCATGTCCATTTGTTGACATAGTCGCTGGCATAAACCAATGACGAACCACTAAGCAACATCGCCGTGCAAAGCGTAAGTACTTTTTTGTTCATTTTAAATTGTAATTAAAAGATTAATAATATAGTGGAGAGTCATAGAGCACGCCGTAGCTTCTTAAGGTCCGGACACAAAAAAAGCGCGGGCGTTTCTATTATTTGCTTTGAGGCTCTGACAAAACCCGAACAATTAATAATAGAACAACAGCCCGCGCTTATACGATTATATATTCAGTTTCCCTGCACTGATACATATACTATGATATGCACGAATATAGGAAACCTTCCATTTAATAATCGGTTGAAAGCGCAAGCATTTACTGTCCACTATTCCAATTGTTCTTAAAAATTTGTCAGATTTTCAAAGCAGGAATAATCTCCGTAAATACTTGTCAATATTTCAATGATTCCCAAAGGCGGAAACGCTCTCCGCTGCGGAATCGATGCAAAGGTAAGGAGGAAAAATGAAATAGCAAGAGATTTGAGCAAAAACTTTTAGGTTTTTATCCGAAACCAAGACTTTTGAGGACGAAACCCTAAGGTTTGGAGGATAAACTTGAACTTAACGACAAAAAAATAGAACCTCTTTATATCAAGATTCATTTATGCCTATAATCGTTTTCGTTTATAACGAGAATCCTTTTCATTTATAACGAGAATCGCGAGCGATTAGAGGCGTGTGTCCTAAATAGAAAATGGCACACTGATAACACTGATTTAACAGATGACCGCAGATTCTTTTTTTATTGATTTATAACTAAATAAACCTGTGGTTATCTATTAAATCAGTGTTCAGTGTGCCATACATTCATTATGACATACCGCCCAATCTTTTAGGAATTTATCATACCTCGCGCTCCGCTTTTTGGTCGGCAGCAAAAAGATCGTCGATGATACCATCGGAAAGTCCTATCTCTGGGACATAAATATATTCTGCATGAATGACCTCCGCAATGCAAAGGAATATTTCGGAAGCAGGGACAATCACGTCGGCACGGTCCGGTTTCAGGTTGAATGCATCCATACGAGCCTCCGGCGTAAGTATTTTGAGCTTATCATAAATGCTTTGCAAGGAAGAAATAGGAATCCGCTTGCGGCGTTTATCCTTCTTATCTATCAATTTATACAATTTATTGATGTTTCCACCCGAACCGATAATATTGATAACAGGATAATCTTTCGTATGCGCTGCAATCTCGTCGCGCATTTGTTGCCAAGCCGCTTCCGTCACGCCGTCCGTTAAGATACGAACCGTTCCGATATTAAATGAACGAGAGTAAACCAACTCCCCATTTACCAACAGATTAACTTCCGTACTACCACCGCCCACATCGACGTACATATAATTCCCATTCCGGTCTTCCATACACTCAATGTGATTGTTATAAATCATCTGTGCCTCTTCTTGGCCGTCGATGATTTCAATCTGGATGCCCGTACTCTTGGCAATCTTCTTGATAATACTCTTCCCATTCTTCGCATCACGCATGGCCGAAGTAGCACACGCCCGAAACGAATCCACTTCATAAATCTTCATCAGGTGGCGATACGCCTTCATGAGGCGGCGCATCCGCTCCTCTTTGACCGGAGAAATCTCTCCCTTTTCGAACACATCAAAACCCAACCGCAACGGAATACGCAACAACAGTACCTTCGAGAATTTATCCTCTCCGGTACTTTCGATTCGCGTCACTTTCTTGATTAACAGACGAACGGCATTCGAGCCGATGTCTATAGCTGCATAAGTTTTACTCTTCATGGTTATTTTGTTTGTCTACGTTTGTTTCTTTCGCTAAATAATATTGGTAGAGCGCTTCTTGCGAACGGAAATACCCTGTCTCAGCGACTTCCGGGAAAGCATTCGTTCCCTTTCCGTCCACGATACGACCTTGCAACGTGTCATGCAAACCATAATCGACCACCCGCTTCAAGTCCTCTTTGACATCGGGGTCGTAAACAGGCGTCACCACCTCGATTCGATTGTCCAAATTCCGAGGCATCCAATCTGCCGAACCGATAAAAATCTTCTCTTCGCCTCCTGCGGCAAAGATAAAGATGCGCGAATGCTCCAGATAGCGGTCAATAATACCCGTAATGCGCAAGTTGCCATTCAATTCCGGCAACTTCGTATAAAGCGAACAATTACCACGCACCAGCAAATCGACGGGCACACCCCGTTCTGCCGCTTCGTAGAGCTTCTTTACCATATATACATCGGTAATATGATTGATTTTTATCCTGATATAGGCAGGTTTCCCGGCTTCTTTGTTCTTAATCTCCTCGTTGATGAGACGAAGGAACTTGTTCTTCATCTCGTTGGGCGATACCAACAATTCCTTAAAACGAGTCATTGAATAGGGACGTTCGATAAAATCAAACACCGCATTCACATCCCGCACGACAGGGCGCGACGCCGTCATCAACATATAATCCGTATACGTACGGGCATTCCCTTCATGGAAGTTCCCGGTACTGATACAAGCAATATCCGCGCCACTCTTCATCGCAATATGTGTAATCTTGGAATGCACCTTCAATCCTTCGACACCAAAGATAACATGAATACCCGCATCTTGCATCCGCTTGGACCAATTGATATTCGATGCTTCGTCGAAACGCGCCAGAAGTTCGATAACGACCGTCACCTTCTTCCCGTTGCGAGCCGCGCCAATAAGCGCCTTCACCACTTTCGAGTCTTTCGCCAAGCGATAGAGTGTGGTCTTAATGCTCTTCACCTCTTTGCTGATAGCCGCTTCTTGCAAGACGCGGATATAGGAATCGAAACTATGGTAAGGCACATGGATAAAGCGGTCTTTCTCCCGAATCAATTGCAAGATACTTTCCGACCCTGAAAGCTCTTTCTTCAAAATAGGCGTCCAGGCCGGATATTTCAAATCCGAACGTCCGCAATCAGGAAACTTCATAAAGTCCTTGTGGTTATGATAACGTCCGCCTGCCAGCACCGTATCCAGTTTATCCAGATACAACGCATTCAGGACCTGCTTCAAGAGTGCTTTCGGCATCATGGCGTCGTAGAGCACTCGAAGCGGTTCGCCCCGTTTGCGACTCTTCACGCCTTTCGATATCTTTTGCAACATGCCATTGCGCAGGTCGTTATCGATTTCCATTTCCGCATCGCGGGTAAACTTAAACGAATAGGCTTCGAAATCCGTATAATGCTGTCCACAAAAGATATAAGGAAGGCAACAGCGGATGACATCGTCCAAATACATCAAATAGCGCTTCTCTCCTTTATCCGGCAAGCGTACGAAACGTCCACAAATGGATACCGGCAATTCCAGAAAAGCATATTCCGAAGCCGGACGTTTGCCTGCCCCCTCGCGATGCATCTTGACAGCCAAGTAAATATTCTCGTCGTTCTCGACATTCATCTGCTTAATAGCGGAATACCAAACCGGTATCACGCGCCCGTTCAAGTTCTGTTGGTAAAAATTATAGATAAATTGGAGCTGTTCTTCGTCCAGTTCGTCCTCTTTGACCAAATAAATGTTGTTTTCTTTCAGTTTCTGGGTAATCTCACGTACGGCCAGTTCGAAATCCTTCGCATATTCAGAGTTCAATTTGGTAATTTCCTTCAAAATATCTAATGCTTCCAAGCGATTCTGCCGCGCCTCTTTGTCTTCACACTCAGCAATACGGTTTTGCGACGCTACACGTACCCGAAAAAATTCATCCAAATTGTTGGAATAAATGCCCAAAAAACTCATCCGTTCCAGCAGCGGAACGTTTTCTTTGCATGCTTCTTGCAAAATACGACGGTTAAAGTACATCCAGCTGATATCTCTGGGTAAATACGTTTTATTGTTCTTTATTTTCATGATAAATGTACTGTTTTCAATAGCCTCGCTAAAGGTAAACATTATTTTTGAATCTTTTATCCTTTTAGATATGAATTTCGTGTGAAATCTGAAACCCCGCCCCTTTTACAGCCTGAAAATGAGCCTACCATTCCGATTGCAAACCCCTGCAAACTGCAGCAACCTTGCAATCCCCTTTGCAAACCTTCCGCAAGGTTGCGGCAACTTTACAATTCCGATTGCAAACCTCCTGCAAATTGCAGCGACCTTGCAATCCCCTTTGCAAACCTCCTGCAAATTGCAGCGACCTTACAATCCCCTTTGCAGACTTCCTGCAAATTGCAGCGACCTTGCAATCCCCTTTGCAGACCTCCTGCAAATTGCGGCAACCTTGCAAACCCCTTTGCAGACCTGTTCAAAGAATGGAAAAGGGTTCAAAATTCCCCGGCGGCGCGCATCTTGGAAACGTAGCGTTCGAGCACATCCGGACGAAGCGCATGCAAGATGGCTTGCGGCGCACTGTCGACCCACGCATGGAAGCGGGCATCCGGTTCGTAGGTGCGGGCAAATGCCAACAGTTTATCCAGGTTGAAATCCTCGGAAATGATGCCGGCGCCATTGCTCGTGGCATCCAAAGCGTTACAATCCTGTTCGATATGAGCCGGCACCATGAGAATCGGCTTGCCCAAATACATCGCTTCGCAAATAGATTCGAAACCGGCGGTGCTGGCATACGCCAAACATCCCGCCATCTTCTCGAGAAACGTCTTGTCGTCGAGCGGATGAAAACTGAGCGTCGCATCGACCTGCTTTACCTCCTTTTCGCCCCGCCGGTCCCAAAAGAAACAGAGCGGAACGTCGGGACGCTGTCTGTGCCATGCCATTACATTCTCGGCAAAACCAGAATTGAGCATGTAGCCGTGGATGTAGTCTCCTTTTGTCGGATGCAGGGCAAAGACCTCTTTACGCAAGAGCGGCGGCACCACACGGATATTGCTGGCCGTATCGTCGTCCATGGCCTTAAACGAAAGCGCCAATTTCTGGCAAGCGCCGATGCACGTCAGGCGAGAAAAGAGGTTGAGCAACCGGATTTCCGACCGGTTCTTTTCCGGAAGCGGGAAATCTTTATGTAGAAACAGGTATTGATGGCCGATACAAATCTGCGGCGTATTAATAGAATAAAGCGCATAGGCCATACCCGTCAGGAGTTCGTAGAAATTAATGACCACATCCGCCCCACTTTCCGTAATGCTTTTCTTCAGGAAACGAATGCTACGCAAATAAGCTGGTATGCGGAACATATTGTAAGCTACGCTGCGCGTCAACGTATTTCGTTTATTAGCCGGCGTAGGCAAGAAGTTCGGACTTTCAAAGCGTTCGATAGGCGCGTGGATATTACGCCGGAAGAAATCCGGAATCTGACGCGAAAAGCTTTTCCCCACTAATACCTTTACCACTTCGTGCCCATGGCTCCGCAAAATATTCTCCAACGCGATGCATTGCGTCAAATGCCCGCGTCCTTCACCTTGTACAATAAAAATACACTTCATGAGGCAGACGATACATTAGGAAGCGTTTGAGACGCTTGCAAGCTATCACTTTCCACTTCCGTATAATACAAAACGTTCCAATTCCCCTCTTCATCTTCGGCCAAGGCAGAAAGCGTTTCTACCCAATCGCCCGAATTAAGGTAATGAATTTTACCATAATACGTATTGTCCGGATGATGAAT
Organism: Parabacteroides sp. An277; assembly: GCF_002159645.1. Classification (GTDB taxonomy): domain Bacteria; phylum Bacteroidota; class Bacteroidia; order Bacteroidales; family Tannerellaceae; genus Parabacteroides. Next base: position 86,995 of record NZ_NFJB01000002.1, read on the forward strand.
GTGCCCACAAATGATACCATCGTATTTACGAGCCGACGCAAATTCAGACAGCGTCTGTTCAAAATCTGAAATATACGAAACAGCCGTCTTTACTTTCTGCTTGATGCGTTGCGAAAGCGAGTAATAAGGCTTCCCGCGCCAAGCCCGATAACGGTTATACCAACTATTAAACCAAAGCAAGAAAGTATACCCCAAATCACCCAAATAAGCCAACCAGCGCATTTGAGAAGTGACACGGTCAAACACATCGCCATGCGTAACGAAATAACGTTTCCCGTTCGATTCGAGCACATAATCTTTTACGATTTGAATGTTCGCAAAACGAATAGGTGCGAGGTTATCCAGAAAATCGTCGTGGTTTCCTCGTACATAGATTACTTCCGTTCCACATTTCTCCATCATCTTCATAAGGATTTTAAAGAATTGCGTATGGTTCGATTGCCATTTTCGCGTTCCGTTACGCTTCATATGCCAACCATCAATAATGTCTCCATTCAGAATCAGACGGTCGCAATTGACAGCTCGTAGAAAATTACTCACTTCCTTCACTTTAGAATGCGAAGTTCCCAAATGGATGTCCGACAGGACAATGGTGCGATAATGTTTTCGTAAATACATTTACTTGTTTTTCTATTTTGAACACTCAAAATTACCGCCTGGATATGACGGCATTGTGTGTTTCGGGTTACATTTCTTTTACATATAAATATATGTGGTCGTTCGCCCGCAAAGTTATAACATTTCTTGGTTGGTTGGATACGAAAAGGGCAGATTAATTCTGTGAAAAACGATAGTCTTTAGGAGCCACACCTGTGATACGCTTGAATAATAGGCTGAAACGTTGGACGTTCGAGAATCCGAGCCGATGTGCCACCTGTGCCGTGCTATTCTGAGGATTCAACAACAAACGTTTTGCTTCTTCCAAGACTTTAAGCTGGAAATGTTCATACCAAGTATGTCCGGTTTCGAATTTCAAAAGGTCGGCAAAATAGGCAGACGAAAGGTTTAATTGCTGTGCCATGCAGGCAATTGTCGGCATCTCGCCTGTTTGTAATTTGTCGGATGCAATATATTCATTGAGGAAACGTTCCATCTTGGTCAGTACTGTTTTGTTTCGGTCTTCACGGGTAATAAATTGTCTTTCGTAAAAACGCGTACAATAATCAAGCATCAATTCAATATGGCGCGAAAGGATGGTACTCGTATGAGCATCTATCGGATGATGCAATTCCTCCTCAATATTCTCCAGACAACAGGTAATGGTTCCGGTCTCTCGTTGTGAAAGATGTAATGCCTCTTCCTTTCGATAAGAAAAGAACGTATAGTTTTGGATATGATTCTTTAGCGTAGTACGATACAATAAATCTGGATGAAATGCCAACAACCACCCCTTGTTAGGAAGCGTATTGGTTGCGCTCATCCGAAAGATTTCATCCGGACGAAGGAATACCATCGTCGCATTCGAAAAGTCGTAATACTTCCGTCCGCAACAACCACATCCATCCGGGCAATCCTCTATTAACAAGATAGCATAAAACTCAAACCTCACCGCATTGCCTTCCACCTCCGGACTTTCCAAATTAATCAAGCTCACCAATGGATGAAGCGTTTGGCTTCCCAAGCACCGATTACATTCACATACGGTCTTAATGTCCAACGTTTTCTGCTTATTTCCCATTTTCCCTTTCCTCCTTTTTCCGCCCGGGAAACTTTATCCTATTTGTATCCGATAGGCATTCGGCGTACATCCCATGCGCTTCTTAAACAAGCGACAGAAATGTTGCGGATATTGAAAGCCCAACTCGTAAGCTATCTGGCTAATGGTCTCGTTTGTATCCGCAATACGCTCTTTCGCACGTTCGATTACCTTTTCTTGGATATACTCCTGAGGCGATTTCCCGGTCTCTTTCTTAAACATATCGCCAAAATAGTTGGCAGAAAGACAAAGTTTATCTGCCATATAACGAACCGAAGGAAGTCCTTCGCGCTCGGCGATACCCTCCTCGAAATAACTATCCAAGAGACTTTCAAATCGTGTCAATACATCATGATTTCCTTTCGTGCGTGTTTCAAATTGCCTTTCATAGAACCGCATGCAATAACCCAGCAAGAGTTCGATATGAATCGTCAGAAGCTTTTTACTATGTTTATCTACGCCATGCTCCAATTCACCTCGGACAATGTCCAGGCATTCTAAGAAAGTCTCCCGTTCTTTCTCCGAAAGGTGTAACGCTTCGTTCACTTTATACGAAAAGAACGTGTACCGTTTGATGTTTCGCCCTAATTCCGTTCCCAACAAAAGATCCGGATGAAAAAGAATGCCATAAGCATTCGTTGCAGGATGCCCCATAGTTCGCGTCGTTGTAGCGGTTTGCCCAGGAGCAAAACAGACAATCGTCCCCGCCTCAAAATCATACGCCTGTCGCCCATATTGAATGTCGCACGCCTTTTCCAACTTGAGGAAGATGGCATAAAGCCCATAACGCAGGCGAATCGTATCCACATCGCGCGTCGCTTGGTTCAGATTCACCACGCTTACCAACGGATGCAACGTCTCCAATCCATAGAGCTCGTTGTATGTATGTACGCTATTCAGTTCAAGTATCTTCTCCATTGCTTACCCGTATTTCGACACAAAGGTAAACGATAAATCGATTCCCTCCATAATATAAATTACGGGAAACTATACCCTATTTACAGATTAGGCTATTGGCTACATGCTTACACGCCTTAATTCTTGCGAAAGAAATAACCGATCGAAAAGGTAACGTTGTTTTGGAACAGGGTAGATTCCCCTTCGCGTTTCACTGTCCGTCGATCCAACAAACCTGTCAGGTTCTGAATGGTAAAGAAAAAGCGTTTGTATTCCACGCTCATACCCGCACTGATACCGAAATCAAACGTCCTAAGGTTCGGTTCTTTCTCACTTCCGAAGTCGATATCCGTACTCACGTTCGTCTCTTCCGTCTTCATCTTTCCAAACAAAGAGAAATCGAACGCCGGTCCTACGAACACAGATAGACGTATATCCGACAAATAGAACGTATAAGCTACGTTCACCGGTACTTGTATGGAATAATAGGAATATTTGTTGTGGGCATTCATTCCCGCTTCCGTCTGATAGGAAAAATAATCGCCACCTTGGTTGACGAAAGCTATTTCCGGACGAAGCGACAACCCTTTGTAAAGAGGCACTTCCATTAGCCCTGCTACACTAAATCCGAAGCGCCCACCCGATTCATAATCTTTTTCAATCTTCTGCACCAATGAAGAATAAGCACCTCCTGCCCGCACACCGAATTCTACTTGCGAGAAAGCTGAAACGGTTGCCAGCACACACATCATACATATATAAAACAGTCTTTTCATAGGCGCCTGTATTTCGTTGGGGCAAAGGTAAGGATTATAGGTGAAACAAAAACACAATTCCTCCCTCTTTTTTCAACAACCTTTTGAAAACATTTCCTTTTTGGTGGAAAAGAACGTTGATAAAGCGGTTGAAAAGTCGGTGGATAAACCCTGGAAAGCCAAGGAATGTAAAAAAACCGCCTATGCAAACCTCTTTTCCTCCGAAGAAAAATTTCATTGTAAACGAACATTCTTTCACGTATCGCCGATATTTGTGTATCTTCAGCCTAAAGATATACAAATATCGTCGATATTTATACAAACATCGACGATATTTGAAGAAAAGGAAGTTAATTTCCAATGTTTTCTTCGGTACAAAAAAGAAAAAAGAGAGCGGCCAACGCAAGATTAGGTTCTAGTCAAATATGAAGAAGTAGGGATAATATGATAACAAACTGTCCAATCTGCCTGGCCCTCTCTTATATAACAATTACAACGTCACCTTTCCCTTCCGCCGCCCAAAGCCTGGTAAAGATTGACACGACTTTGCAATTCGGCAAAACGATTGGCTACTTGCTCCAATTCTGCACCGAGCAACGTCTGGCGGGCGGTTAATACTTCCAAATAAGTATGGGTACCATGCTCCATGAGAAGCGAGGTACTTCGCTCGGCCCGACGTAATGCCTCCACCTGTTTCTCGTAGAGGTTCGCCTTATTCCGGCTGATTTGATAGGCCGTGAGGGCATCATTCACCTCTGTTCCCGCATTCAGCAACGCTTGTTGGAAACTAAGTTCTGCTTCCTCCTGTTGCGCTTTGGCAATCTTTAAATTAGCTATATTCTGCCCACGATTAAAGAGAGGTTGGGTAAGCGCCCCGATAGCCGAAACAAGGAACTTTCCAGGATTGACAATCATCGAACCGGCTTCATTCGTCCAACCCGCACTTCCGCTCAACGTAATTGAAGGATAAAAATTGGAACGTGCTTGGTTTGTGGCATAGAAAGCGGCCTCCAACGCATGCTCGGCCGAGCGGACATCCGGACGATTGGCTAATAACTGAAGTGGAATACCTACGGAGAAATCCTCCGGCATCGCCTGCTCGGAGAGTTTGCCTCGCTCATACCGGCGAGGCGTTTCAGCCAGAAGAAGCGCCAAACTATTCTCCGCTTGGTTGATTTGTTCTTCCAAATCAAGCACGGAAGCTTGCACACTATAACAAGTAGCCTCCATTTGCGAGACGCCAGCCTCATCATATTGTCCGGCATTCATGAGAGCACGAGCCGAAACAACCGTCTCTTCCCAACTCTTGGCTGTTTGTTTGGATAAAGCCAATTGTTCGTCCAACATCAATAAAGTATAATATGTATTCGCTATACTGGCAATGAGTTGTGTCCGTACGGCTTGTCGATAGTCTTCACTTTGTGCATAAAGTGCTTGCGATTGTTTCTTGGCATTGCGCATCCGACCGAAGATATCCAACTCCCAGCTGGCGGTAACCGGTACGGAATAAGTCCACGTTGCCTTAGCTCCATCAAAGCTACTCGTACCCCCCTGAGGGGAGAAGGCAAAAGAGGGAAGGAATGCCAATTTCGCAGACAAGAGTGTGGCTTCCGCCTCCTTTACTCGAAGTTGAGCTGCACGGTAATCCGTATTATGTTCCAACCCTTGTTGTATGAGCGATTGCAGATAAGGGTCGGTAAAAAGATTACGCCAATCCATATTACCTAAGTTGTGAATCGTATCTGTCACCTCTACCTGATTACCATATAAATCCTCAGGAACATCCGTAACGGACGTATAGCGATTATAGATGCCGCAACTACTCAAAAGAACCGTTGCAACGGCTGTTATAATATATCGTTTCATTGTGTATATACTTTAATTTTTATTTTGCTGAAGTGCATTCTTTTCCTCGTCATTGCGTTGAGCTTCTAATTGCACTTGCGGATTGGGTTCAATCGACATCGGTTTACGAAGCTTCTCTTGCAAATATTCGAAGATAATGTAAAATACAGGCGTTACAAAGAGCAAGGCAATCGTCCCTACAACCATACCGCCAATGACACCTGTCGCCAACGAACCATTACCATTAGCCCCTGCCCCGCTGGAGAACATCAAAGGAAGCATACCGAATACCATACAGAGTACGGTCATCAGAATAGGACGCAAGCGGGCTTGGGCTGCTGTATAAGCGGATGTCACAATCCCCATTCCGCGACGTCGACGCTCGACAGCATATTCCGTAATCAAGATGGCTGTCTTGGCCAACAAACCGATCAACATAATCATACCTGTTTGCAGGTAGATGTTGTTCTCCAATCCGAAGAAACGGGCAAAGAGGAACGACCCCATCAAGCCGAACGGGACAGAGAAGATGACTGCCAGCGGAATCAGGAAACTCTCATATAAGCAAACCATAATCAAGAATACCAATACGATACAGATGGCATAGACAAACACCGTTTGTGCCCCGCCGCTCGAAGCCTCCTCACGCGCCATGCCACCATATTCATAACCATAACCGGATGGCAATACCTGTGCGGCTACCTCTTGGATGGCTTGTTGGGCTTGCCCAGATGAGTAACCTTCTGCCGGATTCACGTTGACCGTAATGGAACTATACAAGTTGAAACGGGTGGCGATTTCTGCACCCATCGTCTCTTTCAAGGTCACGAATTGGCTGATAGGCGCCATCTCCTCGCCGTTGCGTACAAACATATTGTCCAGGGCATGTTGGTCTAAACGATATTCGGGTGAAGCTTGTAACATCACGCGGTACACTTTACCGAACTGGTTATAATTCGACACGTACGAACCTCCGCAATACGACCCTAATGCACTCAATACATCGGTAGGCGAAACACCGGCCCGCTTGCATTTGGCAGCATCGACCTCAACCGCTATCTGCGGGAAGTTCATCGCATACGTGGTGTAAGCCATTGCTACTTCCGGCCGCTGGTTCAGCGCACCGACAAACTGCATCACACTTTGATAAAAGGTTGACATATCACCTCCCGTTTTATCCTGCATATTCAACTCAATACTATTACCCATACCATACCCCGGAATCATCGCAGGTTGGAAACAGAAGATACTTGCCTCCTTGATTTGGGCGAACCGGGCATTAAGACGTGCCATGACAGCATCAGCGTTGTGTTCATCCCCTTTACGGTCTTTCCAATCCTTCAATTTAATAATAATGGTACCATAAGACGTACCTTGCCCGGACAACAAGCCATAACCCGCTACGCTACTAAAATGGTCTACTTCCGGCGTATCTTCAATAATCTGGTTCACTTGCTTCACCACCTTCTGCGTTTCTACCAAGGTGTTACCCGGCGAAGTACCGACATTCACCATAATCGTACCCATATCCTCTTGCGGTACAAGTCCTGTTTTCGTAGTCCGCATGAGTACCACCAAAAGGATAATAGCGATAGCCAAAGAGGCCCAAACCAACCAACGGTGATGGAAAACGAACATCAAGCCTTTCTTATATTTACCTAATATCGCATTAAAAGAGGCATTGTAGGCGGCACGTACGCGTCCGTTGAAGCTTTTCTCGCTCTTTGTCCCGTCGGATGGCCTCATCATAATCGCGCATAACGCCGGACACAACGTCATCGCCGAGATAAGCGAGATACCTACCGCCGTCGCCATCGTAATACCGAACTGCGTGTAAAATACGCCCGACGTCCCGCCCATAAAGCAGACCGGAATAAACACCGCCATAAAGACAATCGAACAAGTGATAACCGCCATCGACACATCCGCCATGCCATCTTTAGCGGCCTGATAGGGGGATTGATAACCTATATCGTATTTGGCCTGCACGGCCTCCACCACGATAATCGCATCGTCCACCACGATACCGATAGCCAACACGAGGGCAAACAACGTCAAGATATTCAAACTAAATCCTGCGGCTACCAAACAAGAGAACGTACCTACCAACGACACGATAATGGATATAGAAGGTATCACCGTACTCTTCAAGTCGTGCAGGAAGAAATACACCACGAGAATCACCAAGATAACCGCAATCACCAAGGTCTCTACCACATTGTGGATAGAGGCGAACAGGAAGTCGTTCGTGCTCATCATCTGTACAAACTCCAATCCCTCGGGCAGGTTTTCGCTCATTTCTTCCAGCTTGGCGGTAATGGCGGCATTCACCGCTGTCGCGTTACTCCCCGCCACTTGGAAGACCATGAATGTCACACCGGGCTTCTGGTCTACTTCGCCATGGAAACCGTACGACTCTCGGCCTAATTCCACCTCAGCAATATCCTTCAGGCGAAGCACGGACCCATCTTCATTCGCACGTACAACCATGTTACTGAACTCCGTCATGTCCTTCAGGCGTCCGTGATATTTCATCGTATATTGAAACACGTTGGGCGAACTTTCACCCAGCGAACCGGTCGGCGCTTCGAGGTTCTGTTCGGCCAATACCGCCGTAATATCCGACGGTTGCAAGCCATACTGCGCCATCCGTTCCGGGTTAAGCCAGATACGCATACTATACGTATCGCCTAATTCCTGCACATCGCCTACCCCCTGAATACGTTTGATTTCAGGAATTACATTAATGTCCAGATAATTGGCAATGAAGTTCTCGTCGTACCGCCCGTCCGGGCTGGTCAAGGAGTTGATTTGCAAGAAGCTGGTCTGCCGCTTCATGGTCGTGACGCCGATTTGGGTCACCTCAGAGGGCAATAATCCTTCCGCCATGCTGACGCGGTTCTGCACATTGACAGCCGCCATATCCGGATCGGTGCCTTGATTAAAATAGACGGTAATGGTGGCAGAACCCGTATTCGTCGCCGTAGAGCTGATATACATCATGTTCTCCACGCCGTTGATGCTCTCTTCCAGCGGCATGATGACACTGTTCATGACGGCATCCGCATCCGCACCCGTATAGGTAGCAGATACTTGCACCGTAGGCGGCGCAATGTCCGGATATTGCTCCACCGGCAAACTGAGGAGCGAAATGATGCCGACTATCAAAATCAGAATGGAGATGGCAAAAGCCGCCATCGGTCTTTTAATAAATATATTAGCCTTCATATCATTCATTATTTAGGGTGATACATCTTATCGTGCGAGACTTGGCCGATAGGTCGTAAGAGGAATCGTATTCAACATTGAATACAAAATTATTCCACGTTGAATATTTATTTATTCCACATTGAATACGCGCGTATCTCACGTTGAATAGGAAGCATCCCACGAGGTAGCGGACAAGCGTCACTTTACCGGTTGGCCCTCCCGCACCAGACCAGCACCTTTGGCTACAATCTCGTCTCCCACGGCCAATCCGCCGGTCACGACATAAGTACGGCCATCATCTATATCGGCCACCGTAATCAACGTAGACACCGCCTTGCCATCTACCACCTTATATACTAACACCTTGTCTTGCTGCTTCACGGTCGCTTCTTGCGGGATGACGATGCAATCCTCATACGTGCTGGGTAGAATAACATGCCCGGAAGCCCCGCTGTGCAAAAGACGAGTAGGGTTGGGAAAGACGGCGCGGATGCTTACCGTCCCCGTCTGTCGGTCGATGACGCCACTGATGCTCTCAATCCGCCCCTTCTCTTCATAGAGCGACTGGTCATTCAGTTGCAACTGGATGTCGGGCATCTGCATGAGCGCGCTGTCCAACGTCCCGTATTGGCGCACCAGGGATAGGAGCTGATTCTCGGTCATCGAAAAGTACACATACATCGAGGAATTATCCGAAATCGTAGTCAGAGGTTGCGGGATGCTGGCACTCACCAACGCCCCGACGCGATAAGGGAGCGTACCCACCACGCCCGCACTTGGACTCTTTACGACCGTATAAGAAAGATTATTACGCGCATTCACCTCTTGCGCTTCGGCCTGAGCCAGCCCGGCTTGCGCGGTGAGGTAGCTGTTCTCGGAGGTACGCAGCGTATAATCCGACACCACGTTTTGCGCACGCAGTTCCTTGTTGCTTTCGTAGGTCAGTTTGGCGGTTGCCAGGCTTGCCTTTGCCGACTTCACATTGGCTTCGGCCGTATTCAACGCAGCCTGGTAAGGGACTTGGTCTATAATGAACAAAGTTTGTCCTTTCTGTACTTTTTCACCTTCTGCTACACAAAGTTCCTGAATGGTTCCAGAGACTTGCGGATAAATATCGATATCCTGCCGTCCACGAATCGTAGCCGAATAGGCCGTAGTCAATGCCTTATCGGATGTAATCACTTTCATGGTCTCATAATTCCCCATAGAGACTTGTGATTCAGTAGACTTACCACACGACATCAACCACATCATGCAACTGACAAACCCCATCAGTTGCCACCATTTTTTACAATTGTCTGTTGTTATCATATCTATATATCTATTTATTAAACCGGGGCAAAGGTAGCGGGAATCCACCGAGGAGAAACGGCCTTTTCGTAAAAGGTATTTGTCAATATCGGAAGTAACCCTTATCTTTGCCATCACTAAATGCAAACAAATATGAACCTATTCCAATTATCCGACCAAGAGTCTTTCGCGGCAGGCATCGACGTGCCCATATCCGCCCCATCCTTCGCCTTGCAGAAGCTGGAGAACTTTACCATCCTCTTCATCTGCCAAGGGAACGCCCGGTTGGAAGTAGATTTCCAGAGATACGACCTGCAGCCTCGCCAGGTGATGAAGCTGTTGCCCAACCAATTCTTCCAATGCCTGGAGGTAAGCGTGGACTTTCGGGTCTCTTACATCACCTTTACGCCCGCCATCATGCATGAAATCACCGTACGGTTCGACCCTTCGTTTTTTGCTTTCCTCAAACAATATCCGCTCTCTCCGCCCTTAACCGCCGACAAGGCCGAAAACCATCGACACCTGCTGCAAGCCGTCTACGATATCTATATGGAAAGAACACACACTTTCCGCCTGCCTATATTCAAGAACTTCTTGCAGAACTTCCTGATGGAAATATACGACAAAACCAAAGCGCTGTTTCTCCATCGTAATGCCGCCAACACAAGCCGGCAGGAGGAACTATTAGAAAAATTCATTTCCTTCGTCTTCCAACATAGTGGTACGCAGCGCGAAGTCCAATTCTATGCCGACCAGCTCTGCATTACCACACGCTATCTTTCATCGGTCATACAACACCTCACCGGACATACTCCGAAAGAACTCATCGACATCCGTTGTATCCAAGAGATAAAAATGCAACTCCGCACCACAAACAAGACCATGCAAGAGATCGCTTTTGAGCTGGACTTCCCCGACCAATCGTTCTTTGCCCGTTATTTTAAGAAACACACCGGGTTGACCCCCGTAGCCTATCGTGCGCAAAAAACGGAGGTCTGAGATTTCCGTAATCGAGGTTACTTCAACGGTAATTTATCTACAATAGATGTATTGAAAAGGAGATACTTTTGCACCATGAAAAAATAAATCATCCTAACATACTTTGATTATGCAACTGATAAAAGACAAAGAATTTGGAGGAGAACGGCCGCTGTTTGCTTCACACGACCTTCACTTAGACCATGTCGTCATACGGGCTGGAGAATCGGCCATCAAAGAGTGTACTAATATCGTGGCTACGGATTGTCGCTTCGAGGGGAATTATCCCTTCTGGCATGTGCATGGATTCGTGATAGACCGCTGCTATTTCGACGTAGGAGGACGGTCGGCCCTTTGGTATTCAGACCATTTAACGATGCGAAATACGGTAATAGACGCCCCGAAGATGTTTCGCGAGATGCAAGAGATAGACATCGATAATGTACAAATAAACGATGCGGACGAAATATTCTGGCGATGTGACGGCATACGGATAAAAAACCTGCGGCTGCGGGGCGGTACGTATCCCTTTATGTTTAGCCAAAATATCCAGGTAGACGGGCTGGAGAGCGACAGCAAGTATGTTTTCCAATATGTGAAGAATGTGGAAATACATCACGCGAAAATTACGACGAAGGACGCTTTTTGGGAAGTAGAGAATGTCACTATCTACGACTCGGAACTGAACGGCGAGTACCTGGGATGGCACTCGAAAAACCTGCGGCTGGTGAATTGCCATATCTCTGGCGAACAACCCTTGTGCTATGCGAAAGATTTGGTACTGGAGAATTGCACCTTCGACCCGGCCTGCGACCGTGCCTTCGAGTATTCGACCCTCACGGCCGACATCCGCGGAAGCATTACGAACATCAAAAACCCTATCTCCGGGCGCATCACGGCAGACCATATCGGCTCCGTCACGCTGGACGAAAATCTAAAGGCGCCGGGCAATTGCGTAATAGAAATCCGGCAAAAATAGGATTCCCAAACCGGGAAAGCTCCGCGCAAGCTGCAGCAAGGAATCCCAATTTGGGAAAGCTCCGCGCAGGCTGCAGCAAGAAATCCCAATTTGGGAAAGCTCCGCGCAGACTGCAGCAAGAAATCCCAACTTGGGAAAGCTCCGCGCAGGCTGCAGCGAGGAATCCCAACTTGGGAAAGCTTCGCGCAGACTGCAGCAAGGAATCCCAACTTGGGAAAGCTTCGCGCAGACTGCAGCGAGGAATCCCAAAACCCAAATAATGTTAAATACCTTACCTTAAAAACATTCGTAATGCACCTTGCGAGGATCCCATTTATCCTTCGGCGAAGAAACGTGAAAAGGATGCCCCACGACAATCAGATTGAGCGGCAGGATATGCGAAGGCAAATGCAACAAACGACGCAACTGCGCCATACGGCTCTCCAACGGATAAATGCCCGTCCAAACAGCCCCCAGCCCGATGGCATGAGCCGCCAGGAGGAGATTCTCTGACGCAGCCGAACAGTCCTGTACCCAATAGAGCGTGTTGTCTTCTTTATCCAACCGATTTATCCGCTCATACAAAGCGATATCGCCACAAACGACCACCCCGATACTTCCCCCTTGAAGCATCTTGGCATAAGGCAAGCAACGCCTCAACTCCTCTTTCAAATCCTCCTCCCGGACAACGATGAAATGCCACGGCTGAAGATTCATGGAACTGGGAGCCGCCATGGCAGCCCGCAGTAACAACTCGATGTCGTCGTTCCCAACCGTTTCTTCCGTGAAACGGCGGACGGAGGTACGGGAGAGAATGAAAGAAATGCCGTCAGCCGACGTAAACGATGTATCAACAGAATGTATCATAAATTCCAATGCGTATGAATGATTTCACCTAATTTATGCAAGATGCGTTCCTCCGGGAAACTAAGATGATGACAAGGCATCGTATAAAACGGAGCCTGTGGATAATACGTTTGCCAAGCCTCAAGGTTCGCCAGGAAAGCATGAAGATAAATCTCCTTCTCTTCCGGCGTACGGAATTCCCCTTCTTCAGGAATAATCAAAGGAGCCGGTTCGCCTGCCATAACGTGCACAATCGGTCCGTCGTAAATCAATGGCGGGAAGTCTTTAAACAAATCCATAAAAACGGCAATACGCCGCTGGACGGATTCTTCCTTTACATCTGCATACAATTTAGCATATAAACGCCGGTCGTAAATAGCCTCCATATTAAGCAACGGAATTGGATTCCATTCGGGATGTTTCTTCCGCATATACTGAGAGAAAAGAATGGCTATCTCCGCGCCGCTACAATACCCCGTCAGCATAACTATTTCCCGACCTTTTAATGCAACAGTAAACAAATCCTCGTAAACCTGTAACAGATTTTCGAGCGATACCGTTTTACCCCCAGTGAAATATTGATAAAATGATTCGATAATGAAAACTGAGAAATCCTTTTCCAGAAAAGTAGCGATACGCTCATTGTAAGGATAATATTCTACAAAACCACACATGAACACAACGACAGGCTTGTCTGAGCAGTGCCCTTCAGTCCAAAAGTAAAGATTACGATCTATTCGATTGAGCAATGTCCGGATGTTTCGATATTCCTTTACATCGAATGTCGTAAAAAACAGATTCAGTTCGGTAGCCACCCGATTGACAAACAGAACCAACTGTTCGTCTGTCATCCCTAAAGCAAATAAGTCGCTCTCGATATCCAAATCTTTACCTAAGACATGACGAGCGATAGAAACCAACTTTTCCTCTATCAACTTATCACTGTTATCCATATGCGCATCCACAAAAGCAGCCAACTTGCCAATGGTATTATGTTTATAAATATCCGTAGCCTTAACCGCTATGCCAAATGTTTCATGGAGTTTGACGGCAAGTTGAATGATGCCGATAGAATCGCCCCCCAGTGCTTGAAAAGGAGTATTCTTATCTATGAAATGGATATTCAACAATTGCCCCCATAACCTGGAAATCTGCTTTTCCGTCAACGAGACAGGAGCCTCATAGCCTTTCGTAGTAGACATCAATTCCGGAGCAGGCAATAATTTACGCTCCACCTTGCCACTTGCATTATAAGGGAAAGACTTCAATGGAATTATCTGCATCGGAATCATATAATTAGGCAAGTGAGTTTGCAAATAATCCATTAGTTTGGTCACCGAAAATATACCAGGATCTTCAACCAAAACGTAAGCAATCAATTCTTTCCGATTATCGAACTCATATAACAAGGCAACAGCATCTTTTATTTCTGAACCAAAATCCATTAACCTCGTTTCTATCTCTCCTAATTCGATGCGATACCCATTCAACTTCACTTGATGATCGGTACGCCCCATGAAGATCAAATGGCCATCTCCACGACGCATTACTAAATCCCCACTTTTATAAAGCCTCATGTTTAATCCCTTTGCTTTATCTTCATCTGACACAAAAGGATTTAACACAAACTTTTCCGCATTCAAATCAGGACGATTGATATAGCCATTGGTTAACTTCACTCCCCCAATATACAATTCCCCTACCATATAATTAGGTACTAAATGCATCTGCTTATCTACTACATAACAAGTTACACCAGGCATCGTTTCTCCTATATCATTTACGTGCGTTCCAGGATGAAGTAATCCATAAGTAGCATCTACGCAATTTTCTGCGGGTCCATAGGCATTAATGAATCTTCGCCCTTCGCTCCAATAGTCAATAGCCTCTTGCGAAGTCGAATCGCCACCTATAATAATGGTAGAAAGAAAGGGTAAAGAAACATGAGGAAGCACCGTAAGTAAGGCTGGCGGAATGCTAAAGAAGGTAATCCGTTGTTCTTCTAATAAAGGAAACAACAGCGACCAATCCTTTCGCATGGCTTCTTGCGGTAAAACCAAAGTCGCACCTACCAAAAATGCAGGAAATATTTCTGGTATGGAAGCATCAAAACAAATGTTTGCAAATTGTAAAACCCGCGATTGATTTGTCAGTTTCAACATTTCCAGATTTGTCTGAGCCGTTTGATTCAAAGCTAGATGACTTACTGGAATCCCTTTCGGTCTGCCTGTTGTACCAGAAGTATAAATAACATAAGCAATATCAGAAGGATACAGAACAGGCAAATCACCTTTTCTCCCCGATCCCATTAAATCTTCTATTCGGAGTATAGGAACAGAACAACGCGAGACCGGCGTGGACAAGGTTGTCAATAACAGAGCAATCCCGCAATCTTGTAGCATAAACTCAAGCCGTTCCACAGGATAATCAGGGTCAATCGGCACATAAATATTACCCGACTTCAAAATACCCCAGATACCTACAATCATTTCCAGATTCTTAGGAGTCGATAATCCTATACAATGTTGATAATATCCTTTTTCCTTCAATGCAATCGCTACGGCATCACTTAACCGATCCAATTCTGCATAAGTGATTTGCCTATTTACAAACACAACAGCCTCTTTATCCGGATTGTTCCGCACTATTTCTTGGAAACGTTCGACTACGGTTCGTGGAAAAGCAGCTTGATGTAATGCTCGTTCCTCTTTTGCAATCAATTCTTTTTGTTTGGAGACCGAGAGCAAAGATATATCTTTCAATTTAATATCTGGTGACTCCAAAACCTGCTTCAAAATCACCGTAAACACATTTGACAACATGTAAACAATATTCAAAGACGTTTGCGGACGATAACGGAGCTCACAAGTTAAGCTTTCATTATCCTCAATACCTAATATCAAATCGGCTTCCAACGGAACATGAATATGCTTATAAAACTTTGTTTCACAATCTCTAAAATGTAAAGGCAAAGTATAAAATGGAAGTGGATAATTAATAGCCACATTAACTCCCTTCTCTCGTTCCCGTTTTCCTTCATTTAAGCTACGCAAAATATCTGGATAAAAAGCATAAGGATGTCTCTTTTCCTCCTGTCTGTTTTTATTAACATATTCCAATACGTCACCTATCGTCAATTCGTCTTTTCTAAAATCAAACCGAATAGGGAGATCATTTACTAACATACCATATAACGAGGCATATGCTTTAGTACGTAAATTCCAAGTATGATCCAATAACAACTCTTCCACTCGCATTGTCCGAGATAAAGTTAATGCCCAAACAGAAGCAAAAAGTCTAAAGGGAGTGGTTTTTTCCTCTTCGCAAAAAACTTGCACTTTTCTAAACATTTCACTTCCTAAAGAAAAAGTGTATACATAATCCTGAGGACCTTTTTCATCCTTTCCATCATGTGGAACAGGGACTGCCAAAGGAATATTTGACATATATTTCTTCCAATATTCTACATCTTCCTTCTGACATTGGCCATACCTCTCCTCAAACTGATGATTAAATCTATTCAACATCTCGGTTTGATCAAATAGCTCATATTTTTCATCCAAAAGCTGATTATAAATCATCGATAAACGATTGAAAAATAAGGTTAAAGTATGACCATCCATAATAATATGATGAAACACGAAGTAGAGATATAACTGGTTTTCCGCATGGATAATATAACAACGGCAAGGAATTTCTTTTTGTAAATCAAATGCTCGTCCAGCTAAATCAAGAATCAGTGCATCCACTTCGTTTTTCTTACTTACCGTAAACTCTTCAGGTTTCAGGCAATTATTGGCATTGGGAACAAAATAAGGATTACCCTGTTTCTCCTGTATTGTGGAACAAAAAGGCAAATACTCTAAAGAAATCAAACGGCATGCTTCACGAAATATAGGGATAGATATATTTCCTTTTACCGTAAAAGCACAATTTGTATCATTATATTCTGCTGTAGGATACTTCAACAAATTTCCGATCCAGTACATTTGTTGGATGGGATTTAGAGGTATTTTTTGCTGACTTAGCATACTATTTTCCTTTCTTCTCAATTGGGTTTTAAAATAAATAAGATAGCGTAAACATAAAATTCCGACCTTGTTGGGGTTGGGGTACCAGCGTACTTCCTCCTTGATAATAGTCTGTATCGAATAAATTATAGATGCTCACCGAGGCCGTAGCTCGTTTATAATGGTAATCTAAACCGGCATTCACGATGGCCCGCGCGCCCAGTTGGTATTCCGGGTCATAGACTATTTGGTCGCCTAAATAGATCTGATTGGAAACCAAGGGCGCATATTGTTTCGTCTGGAACGATAGGTTTCCTCTTACTTTCAGCTCATGTTCTTTCCGTTTCAGGACCTGATAAGCGCACAAACAGTTCATCAAAAAATCAGGAACAGCGTTGATATGCGAGCCTGTTACCGTATAGTTTGTACTATTAATCAAGTGCTGATAGGAAAAGTTCATCATTGCATACCACTTGGCTTTCTCGTAGGAAACGGTACCTTCCAGGCCACATACTTTCAACGAACCGGCGTTGGATAACAAATCGCCTGCGTCATTAGGCACGCCATAACAGACAATATCTTCCAGCGCATTGTAATAGAAATTCACTTCATACTTCAGTCCTTTTTCTTTAAAAGACTGGTCAAAGCTGAACTGGACAGCGTTCATCTGTTCGGCATCCAACTTATTTCCTCCCGAATAAGTGGCAATTGTGGTCGCGCGGTAGAAGAAGGGCGCATCCACAAACGAGTGTGAATAGCCTAACTTCAGGTGGGAATTGGAGTTAATATAGTAGATGAATGACAAACGAGGTGAGAATTCATTCAACTTTTTACCGTTGTATCGATGTTTATAATCGTACCGAAGGCCGCCATTGAATATCAGTTTTTTGCCAAGAGACGCCTTTAATTGGGTGAATACAGAGGCATTCAGTTCGTTGCCTAACAGGAGCGAGCGGTTGGCATCCGAGTAGGTGATGATAATCCGGTCGTAGTGGTCGCCTATTATCAAGGTATTGTCCTTCATGGTATAGTTCTCTATTTGCGTGCCAAAAAGCAGGTTTCCTTTCCATTTCTCCGTCTGGAAATGATAGATAGCCTGCGCTGAGCCGCCATAAACATAGTCGTTCCATGCCTGGACCTGGTATACTCCGTTTTCGCCCATGCCCACTTTTATCGTACTATCCAGTACTTCTCCGGGACCAACAGGCAGGTAACGGTCTCCTGCCAAGAGCGTGTCGGCGGCTACATCATAGTAGGAACAGCTTTCGATATCGATGAAGGCACTGACTTTTCCTGACCATTTTTCGCCAGACTTCTCGTAGTTTACCTCTCCATGGGTAGCCTGTCGCGCATGTCCGGGTTTGGATCCATTAATTATCCGATAGCGGTCATAATCATAAAGGCTCGGGTAGCGCACCGTCACATACGACGGTATTTTCTTGGCATATTGCGTGTTAAACAGCACGTTTATGTCCTTCCATCGCGCGGTAAAGCCGATGTCGTAGGCGGGTTTGTGGTTGTATCCTCCGATGTACATGCTTCCGGGGCGTAATACTTTCCCGTAGAATCCTTCATCGTCTGCGTTCAGATACCGTTCCTCGCCGCGGGAAATATAGACCGAAGCCCAGCCCATAAAGTCAAAATCAAAGCTGCCTTTTCCCAAAAGGAAGTCGGCCCGGTAGGTCTGATTGTTCCCTCCTGCCAGCGAAACCTGCGCACCATCTACCTGAAACCCCTTCTTTGTGATGATATTCACAACCGCAGTCAGCGCCACATTCCCGTATAATGACGAAGCCGGACCGCGCAAAACTTCTATCTGCTGCACCTTCTTTAGGCTGGTTCTGAAGTCTGGCGCTTCCGAATTAGTGGCGCGGCTGTTCAGCCGATGCCCGTCTAGTAGGATCAATATCTTCTCTTGCGAGGAAGAATAGACGCCATGCAGGGCTACATTCAGCTCACTTCCTGATATCAGGCTCATGCCGGGGACGTACAATGTCAGTAGTTCTGCCAATGTTTTGGCGCCGGAATCCTGTATCATCTGTTCGGTGATGACCGTCACAGGCACCGGTGCTTCGTCTATGCTCTCGGCCTGTTGGGAGGCGGTGGTGATGGTCGCGTTCCCGCCTTTCTTGAATCTTTCTACGATATCAGCGAAGCGGAGCGGGTCGTGAATCGTCACATTATAATAAGGGTCCTCCTTCAACAGGAGCGAAATATAGCGCTCGGCTTCCGGCATGTTGTCCTTATTCAGGTAGCATAAGGCCAGTAATCGGTACGCGCTCTCCTTGAGTGTGCCGCGGAAATTGCCTATCTGTTCCTCCAATAAGCTTATCGAAGCGTCGAAATGTCCGATGCCATATTCCGCTTCGGCCTGCAGGTATCGCTGCCGAAGGTCGCTATTTTCTTGCCCGATAGCGGCACAGGGGAGCAAGAGGAGGAGTAGGTATACGAACCAGGTTCTCATGCTTTCATCGGGATTATGAGGGTAAATATCGTAAAGGAGCCGGCTTCCGAGTCGAATTCGATGCGCCCATGGTGTTTCTCTTCGATGATGTTTCGCGTGATATACATGCCCAATCCCGTGCCTTGTCCGGTGGGTTTGGTGGTGAAGAAGGTCTCGAACAGGCGCTTTTTCACCTCTTCGGTCATGCCGGTACCATTGTCTTTGATGGAGATGCAGAGCTCTTTATCCTGCCGGTACACGCGGATTTCGACCGTCGGACGATAGTCTACGCCCACCTGCTTCGCCCGTTCCCATACCGCATAGCAGGCATTGTTCATGACATTCAGTACGGCGCGGCTCAGGTCTTGCGGCACGACGGGCTGAGGCGGCAGTCCTTCTTCGTAGTGTTCCTGAATGGAAATGTTGAAATTCTGGAGGCTGGCCCGCATCGCATGGTAGGAGAGCCAGACATATTCATGCACCAGCTGGCAGATGTCCGTCGGTATGAACTCGTCCTCTTTCCCGCGTGAATAGAGCAGGATATGCTGGATAATGCTGATGGCCCGGTCGCCATGTTCGCGTATCTTCTGCAGGTTTTCCTGCAGGTTGCCTTGTATATCTTGGATATCTTCCCAGTCTTCTTCGCCAATCTCCGCCTCGTACGGAGCCAAATCTTCGTTCAATTCGCGCAGCAAATCGCCCGAAAGTTTACTGAAGTTAATGACAAAATTTAACGGATTCCGTATCTCGTGCACAATCCCTGCGGTGAGTAATCCGAGCGTTGCCATCTTCTCTTGTTCCTTTACCTGTCCTTGCAAACGGACTATCTGCTCCTTTAGTTCTTCTATCGTATCCATATGCGTTGTATTTTTCAGTTGTTATTTAATTCATTATTAATCAGCATATTTAATATACCCACCCATGTGTCTTAAAAAAAGCTATTGTCTTTAACAAAAAAGACGCCTGTCTTTTTCAAAAAAGACGACTGTGTTTTTCCAAAAAGACAACTGTCTTTTTTCAAAAAGACGACTGTGTTTTTTTGGATTCACAGGTGTCTTTTTTTAGGGAGATAACGGGCTTGTTTTTGACCCCTCGGCGCGATTACGCTTTTTCTGACTTATTGGGATAATTATAGTAAATTGTGTATATTTATCTTTCTCGGAGGCTACCGTGATATCCCCGCCGTGGTTCAGGATAATTTCCCGGCTGAGGTACATCCCGACACCGACGGCCTCGGAGGTCGTCTTGGTGGTGAAGAAGGGGTCGAACACCTTCCCGATGATGGATTCCTCGATGCCAATCCCGTTGTCGTAGACGGTGATGATTACGTTTTCCTGCGTTTCGTCGGGCGAAACCGTCAGTCGTATGAGCGGCTGATAGTCCTCTCGCTGGCATTTCTTCTGCAGGGCGTAGATGCTATTGGCCAGTATGCTCATGATGGTCTTACTGAATTGCTCGGCGTCTACCTCGGCAATCTGGACCAAATCCGGGTCGGGCGCTTCCGTCCGGATGCCGCATTCCGCAATCTCTTGCGCGTAATAGGTGTGAAGCATTTCCATGTTTTTCCGGCAAATCGCCGCGATGTCCATCACCGAAACCTGCCCTTTCCATTCCTTCAGCATCTCCTCCATGGCCTTGAGGATGCGGGTCGTGTTCAAGCCGTGCGCCTCTATTTTTTGCAGATTCGTGCGGAGCATTTCCAAGATATCGGTTGAGTCGTCGTAGATATCCGGCGTCATGCGTTCCTCGTCCTCTTTCAGATTTTCGGCCAAGTCCTTGATTAATCCCAGACTTAAGTGCGAGAAATTGTTCACATAGTTCATAGGATTGAGGATGC
Source organism: Parabacteroides sp. An277 (assembly GCF_002159645.1). Taxonomy (GTDB): domain Bacteria; phylum Bacteroidota; class Bacteroidia; order Bacteroidales; family Tannerellaceae; genus Parabacteroides. The sequence continues at coordinate 107,760 of NZ_NFJB01000002.1, forward strand.
GGTCGACGAGTCCCTTCGTCAAAGTACCCACTGTCGCCATCTTTTCCTGCCGGATTAGTTCGTATTGCGCCTTGCTCAGGTCGTCTAAAGCCACCTCCAATTGCTTCGATTTCTCCTCGATTTTGTCTTTCTGCTGGCGGAGTTCGGAGGTACGCTGCGCCACAATCTGCTCCAAACGCACCTTTTCCTGGAGCAAACGACGCATGCGTAACCGGATAATGAGCATGATAAATATCGCCAAAAGCAGCACATATCCCACGACGCAATACCACTTCAGGAAGAAAGGATAGTGCACGTAGAGCGCCAAAGAGACAGGCGCCGTCTCACGGCCATACCGGTCTCGCGCCATCACCTCGAAGGTATAGCTGCCCGGACGAGGATTGGCATAATGCGCCGAAGTCGTGGTGCTCCAGTCCGACCACGCCGCACCGCTGTGGAAACGATACCGGTATTCCACGTCGCCCAGCGCGGACAACGCATCCGAAGAAAAGCTGATACGGATATCGCGACTGTGGCTTTGGAAGTCGTACCGGCTGCTGGGTAAATCCGTTTCCAGCCGGTCTTCCCCACTAAATCCGCCCCAAAGGATGGAATCTTGGTCCAGTATAATGCGGCGAATATAGGTGTGATTCGTCCGCTGGTAGTCCGGTTCCTGCTGGTTCCACCGGCTGTGTAGCAAACCAAAACTACCCCCCAGCCAGATATTCTCGCCCTCGATGTCCATCGCCAATACCGGTAAATGATGCACCGGATAGAGGAGTTCGTTCCAGCGAGAAAGCCCTTCGCTCGAAGCAGCCGGGTCGTAAACGCGCAACGCCTTGCCTTCGTTGTTGGTAAACCAGAGGCGTTCCCCCTCCGGATAGACGAACTGAGGATAGGAAGCCTCCGCCAGCCACCCGGACATTTCCGGCTTTTCTACCAGCGATTGGGAGGTGGCATCCCACTCAAACAGGCCGACGTGGCTCTGCACATACAGGTGTCCGCCCTGCTGATACAGCGTATTATTATAGCGTGCCTCGGCGCCGGACGCGTTCTTAGGCACTACAAAAATGTATTCTTTCTTGTCCTCGCTCAGCCGAAACACCTGCCCGTAGATGTTCCGAACCAGGAGTGTTCCTTCCGAATCCTGGTAGAAATGGGTGGCTTTCTCCACCTTATTACATAATGTACGCGCGCGCGTACCTATATAATATATACCGTCTACCTCGCCGGCATAGCAGCTCCCGTCCGGATTAATAAAGCAGGAAAGGGTATGCGCCGAACTGAGTTGTTCCACCTTCCCCGCATGGATGCGGAATAAACCTCCGGCCGTAGCAGCATACACCTGCCCGTCCTTGTCTGGCTGCAGTTGCCAACAGGCGTAATGAATATCCCCTACCGGCTGAAATTTAGCCCCTACTTTTTCATAAATCCCCTGCAAGGTGCCCACTAATAAGCGTCCATCTACGTGGCAAACAGACTGCACTTCGCCCAGCAACCCCTCGGTCTCGGCAAAGCGAGTATAGGAGGAATGGACATCCACCAGGAACAAACCTTGGTCCGTTGCGCCCCACACGTATCCCAAACTATCCGCATAAATTTGGTTTACATTATTGTTACATAATCCATTCTGTTCGGACAAAACATACAGTTCCCGGCCTTCCCGGTCTAAAGCCACCAGGCCTTTCCCGGCCGTTGCCAGCAGGGTGATGCCGTCGGGCAGGGCTAATTTTTGGTTTACAGGCAGACCTTGGTAATAAAGAGGCGCGGGCTGCCGGCTGGTTCGCACGATGAAATCCTGCATGGAATCGTCCTCGAGCGTGATGTCCCCGATGGAAGTTTCCACACAAATCCGTCCCTCTTCTTCGTAGATATCGGTCACTTCGCCCAAAAAACCCTTGTTGCGCTCCGAAAAAATCAGTTGCAATTCCAAAGAACCACGCCGGTCCGACGAGAGAAACCCGAACAGGTTGTAACCACCTACCCATATTCTTCCGTTCCGGTCCTTGTAGAGTTGGGTAATCCGGAAGATGCCGGGCGCATGGAGAATATGCCAGTCCGCCTGGTCATAATAGAGCAGACCTTCGAAATTAGCCACGTAGATGCGGCCCTTTTCATCGCCTACTACATCGAAGTTCCGATTGTGCGCTTGGTAGGTAGCAGGCAGGTAGTTGGTGAAAAACGGCAATCCGCCTTCCCCTTTCAGCGTCCCTATGCCCAGCAAGCATACGATCAATATGCCTAAAAACCGTCTCATTTCTTTATTGATTTAATTGTCTCATGAGCCGACGAGGCAGGTTATTACCTATATAATAGTTCCACTCGTCGTCTGTAAAGTCCCGTTTCAATCCCTTTTGGATGCGCTTCGCCATCCGGTCCGGCGAAATCATGATATGCGATATGGCTCCACTTTCGTCGCCAATCCAAAGGGTTTCGTCGGGGCCGAGCGCCAGACAATAGACCCAAGAGGGCAATGTCCGAACCGGGACAGGCTCCTGTTTGGTCGCATTCACATCCCACATGTTTACCGTACAATCGTAACTTCCCGAAAGAAGATGATGCCCATGAAAGAGCAACTGGGTGATTTTCGAGCGATGTCCCGTCAGTTTCCGCATCGAATTTCCGGCCAAATCGACCAGATAGATATTCCCATTTTCCGTACCTGTTGCCAACTTTTGCAGCTCCGGAGACCAGGCACACGCGGTGACCGTCTCGCTGTTCCAACGCTCTAACGGCGTTAATGCTCCGTCCAGACCGACACGATGCAACGTGCTTCCCTCCCCATAAGCAAACCATTGTCCCTCTTTTTCGGACAATGCAGTTAGCTTTTGAGGCAAAGGAATCGTCCTGACGATTTGCTTTTGGGCTTTATCAAAGAAATAAAGATGGTGCTCGGATGCTAAAAGCAAACGCTCCGCATCGAAAGGACACACTCGCATCCATCCGCTTGTCTCGGGCAAAAGGAGGGTTTCCACCGGGGTATTGGGGGAAAATAGGCACATCTTTCCCTCATAACTCAGGGCATAAATCGTTTGGTTGGTATCGACATATACATCCCGGAAGCTGCAGGTCGAGTCGCTAAAGAGGAGCTGATCGCGTATCTCTCCCGGCAGGCCGTGCCAACGTTTGACCTCTCCATACCGACTTACAGAGACATAATCTCCCGCCGAATCCGGGCAAGAGACGATACGCGACACGCCTCCTCGGTGGACATTCTGCGTCTGAAAGCTCCGGCTGTTCAGGATAAGCGCATTGAAAATCACCGGTAAATAGACATTTCCCCGGTACTCTGTCGTGAAAGACCACGAAGCATATGCCAACAAAGCCGACGCATCCCGGTTGCCCGCCTGATACTGTACCGCCGAAAGGGAAGCCAGCACGCGCCCCAAAGCCACGTTACTTAACGTATCCGCCACGGTACGCGCATACTCCGCCCTGCGCTGCTGTTGAATAGCCCGTTCGCGTTGTTCTTCCGCCATATTGCGGGCCTCTACCATGTTTCGGGCGAACTCCTGCGCGTTACGCTGCTCTTCTTCGGCACGAAGACGCATGCTATCGGCCACACTCATCTGGAACACGGCCTCTTCGCGTTGCTTCTCGGCAATATCCTTCTGCTGGTAAGCAATGTCTTCCATCTGCTGGCTGATGCGTTCGACCACGTATGATTTTCCTTCATTCTCCTGATAACTTTCCAACTCAACCCGCCTTGCTTCCGATTCGCGAGACAATGTATCGTTTTCATACCAGGCAAAACCCAACGCCAAGAGCAGCACGCCGCACACGCTTCCCCATATATAATCTTTCGTTTCTATCTTCACACGATGAACCTCCTGTTTCGTTCTTTCCGGTCTAACTTATCGTCTTCTTACACATGCCTTCCCCTGATATGCTCCAAGGACCCTCCCCATAGGATATATCGACACGCACACTTACGCCTGCTTACCGTCTATTGCCCGGAGAATCTCGGAAGCCAGCAGATAACAATGCCCGCCTGTCCGCGCCGAAATCAGGTCATCATCCACCACGACATCGGCGTCCACGTAGTCCACGCCATAGTTCTTTGCATCGCCCAAGAGGTTGTTATGCACGGTCATCCGCCGCCCCTTTACCAACTCAGACACGGGTGAAAGCAACCAAAGACCGTGACAAATCACACCCTTGACGATATCCTTCCGCGCGAAAACCCGCTGCAAGAAAAGACAAGCAGGCGGAAGTTTCGATACGTCTTCCGTATAGCGGAGGCGATCAGCTACCATACCTGCCGGAACAATCACGGCAGCATAGTCGTCTAACGCCTCATCGCTCAGCGATTCAAAACTTTCATTACAATAGAAAGGAGCCCGGTATTCATGCCCACTAAAGGTGATGCTCTCGTTTCCCCACAAGCGGGAAAGGAAATGTACCTCATACCCAGCCTCCTTGAAACGGAACTGATAGTAAAATATCTCGTTCTCGTAAAAATCACTCTCAATGAGTATTCCTATTTTATTTTTCATCCGCATTGATTCTTTTTTTAATGGTCAAAACATTCTCATCCTGGATACGTTCATACGAAACCTCATCCATCATCTGAAGTGTCAAAAAGATACCCAATCCGCCTATCGGACGGTCTTCCAACGGAAGAGAGACATCGGGCATCTCCTTCTCCAACGGATTGAACGCCACGCCACCATCCCGGAAGCGAATCGTAAGGCCGATGTCTGTCCGTTCTATTTCCACTACCAAATACCCCTCGACATCCGACGGATACGCATAGCTTACGACATTAACGACCCACTCTTCACATACCAAATGGACGGCATAAAGCGCTTTACCACACGATGCCACCTCCTCCGTTTGGAGGATGGCATCGATGATTTCCTCCGTTCGACCTGCAATAGGTTGAAAACGTAACCGTCTCATAACAATCTACTTGCTAACGAACGAAATATAGTTCTGCAATCCTGTCATCTCAAACACGCTACGGATATCAGCTCCGCAATTCACAAATTCGATGACCGGATTCCCGCCCAGCTTCTGCTTCGCGAAAATAATGGTACGAATACCGCTACTTGCGATATAAGCCAGCTTTGTCGCATCGAAAACTACCTTTTCGATACCCTTTCCTTTATACTGATTGAGTTCTTCCATCAATGCCGGAGCATTGTTGGTGGTGAGTTGTTCACCCAGGACGATGCTCAACATATTACCGTCCTGTTGTACTGTAAATTGATTATCCATAACTTATACTATTTATTTATCATTCAATTATTCCTTTATTACTTCGGTCGTTTTCCAACCAATATCATGATAGAGCGTGGACCAACCAGAATCTCATGCTGATTATCGAGCAAGCATTCCTCACCCGGTTCGCAAATATCGTCCGGAGCAGCCATTTCCGTATTGGCAAATACATGCCATGCCAACTCTTCAGGCAGCTGAGGAAGTTCGAATCCATGCATGTCCCAATGCATATTCATGGCTACATAAATAAAATCATCAGGCACCCCGTCTGTCTCCGCATACCGCCCGTTCAGCATAAAGGCTGCGGTCAGATTGTTATATCCGGTATCAGGACGCCATGCTTTTACACCGTGCCATGAGAAATCGGGATATCCCAGATTACGGTAATCACAATGCCCGAAATGATATTCGAAACGCAATGCTTTATGAGCCTGACGGAAGCGGATAATCTTACGGAAGTAATTATAAATGTCCTCATTCTTCTGCAGATTCGTCCAGTCGAGCCATCCGATTTCATTATCCTGACAATAAGCATTGTTATTTCCATATTGGGTATTCCCCATTTCGTCACCCGATAATATCATCGGAATACCCTGGCTTACCATCAACAAGGATATTGCATTCTTTATCTGTTTATGACGCAGGTAATTGATTCCCGCATCTTCACATTCGCCTTCCCAGCCGCAATTCCAGCTATTGTTATTGTCTTCTCCATCCCGGTTGTCCTCGCCATTCGCTTCATTATGCTTGCCATTATATGACACAAGGTCCATCAATGTAAATCCGTCATGGGCTGTAATAAAGTTCACACTTGCCTTAATGCCTCGGTTTTGAGAGGCATACAAGTCGGCTGAACCTGCGATACGTTCTTTCACATCGCCCAATACATGCTCATCACCTTTCAGGAACCTACGGATGCTATCCCGGTATTTCCCGTTCCATTCCGCCCAGCGCCCCCATGAAGGAAATGCACCTACCTGATACAAGCCTCCGGCGTCCCATGCCTCAGCTATCAATTTTGTTTTACCCAAAATAGGGTCATGAGCCAATGACTCCAGCAAAGGCGGATTAGGCATCGGACATCCATTCTGGTCACGTCCCAAGATAGCCGCCAAATCGAAACGGAATCCATCCACGTGATAATCGGTTACCCAATAACGCAAGCTTTCTACAATCATATCCCGCACATTGGGGTTATTGCAATTCAACGTATTTCCGCAACCACTGAAATTGAAATAATATCCATCCGGTGTCAGCATATAATAAGTCTTATTATCAATACCCCGATAAGAGATATAAGGACCTTTTTCATTCCCCTCTGCCGTATGATTAAATACAACATCCAGTATAACTTCAATCCCATTCGCATGAAGCTGTTTAATGAGGTTCTTCAACTCGTCGACCTGCATGCCAAAACGCCCCGTCGAAGCATAAGCCGCTTTGGGAGCAAAAAAACCAACATTACTATATCCCCACACATTATATAACATGCGCCCGTCAACCGGTGAAGGTTTACTATTCTCAAACTCATCGAATTCATGGATAGGCATCAGTTCCACACAATTCACACCCAGTTCCTTCAAATAAGGGATCTTCTCGGCAATACCTGCAAAGGTTCCTGGATGTTTTACATTCGCATTAGCACCACACGTGAAATTACGAACGTGCATTTCATAGATGACCAATTCATTGACAGGCGTTTCCAATGGTAAATCATCTTCCCAATCGAAATCATCACATACGACACGAGCCCGGTATTGATACACATTATCCCAATCCGGTTGAACGCCCCAGGCATCTCGACCAGCGATCAACTTGGCGTATGGATCCATCAATATCTTGGTCTTATCGAAACGATGTCCCTCTTTAGGATTCCAAGGTCCATCCATGCGATATCCATATTCAATATTTTCGAAATCAAGATCAAATACCATCATGGAAAATACATTTCCCATCTTAAATTCCTTTTGAAAAGGAATCTCCACAAACGGTTCCGGCTCATGATTATGAAAAAGCACTAACGTACAAGCCGTAGCATAGCGCGAATAAACTGAAAAGTTCACCGCATTACCCATGACGGTCGCTCCAAAAGGATACGGCCGTCCAGTACGTAACTTGAGCCCTTTATACTCATGTGTCGGAAATAAATCAACTCGTTGCATACTTCTTTATATTTGATTCTGACACGCTTCTACCGTATCAAAGTATTTGAAGAAATGTTCGAATCCCGTAATACTCATCACTTCGCGCACTTCTTTCGACACACCTACCAAATACAAGTTCAATCCACTAGATGCCGCTACTTTATAGGTATATAGCATAACACGGAGACCTGCACTTGAAACATAGGTGCATTCAGATAAGTCCAAGATCACATTCTTATTCTGATCTAAGATAGAGAGAATAGCTTGTTGTTCTTCTTTGCTCGATGAAGCATCCAAGACGGAACCTACTTTATGAACTTCTGCATTCATCTTCATTTAGTTTTTAGGAATAATTACCACTTTCACTTTTGGACGATAATCTACCGCCGGTAACTGGATGGTCAACTTATCTGCATCGAAATTCTTCCATTCTTTATCATCTATCCAGACATTCGCCAATTTCACGCTTCCTATTGGCAAAATATCCGGTTGAACACGCAAAACGTTATCCTTAAATCCATTTACTTGCGGCTTAAAGTAAAGAGTAAGCGGCTTCTTCGTATTCATCAAGTTCGTATAAGTAGCGGCCAGATATGCTAACTCTACTGAATGGTAAGCACTCATTGAGTGGCTTCCCTTCTTACGTTCCGTACCCAGCAAGTAAGGCAAGCCATTAGCCAATACATTGAAATAAACAGCTCCGTCTTCATGATCAAGGAAATAAGTATTATAGAACGCAGCCGACTCGCGGGCATACTTCAAATACTCTTCTTTACCATAAATACCATACAGGATTTCATACGCCAAAATCGCTTGTTCCTGTTGCCACCAAGCTTTACGATCGTGCCATGCGAAACGATAATATTCCTGATTTCCATGCAAACGACGTTCCATTACATCATACCATCCACCCCGTTGCACATCCATTCCTACTTTCGGCATGACCTCTGCAATGTGCTGGGCAAATTCCTCATACGATTTCTTCGGGCAGATGCTATTGATACGCATCAAGTTCCATGCAATCTTCAAGTTATGCCCTACTACGGCACGGTCTTGTTGCCATCCCCATGTCAGGTCATGACTCCAATCGTCCATAAAACGCTCATTCACAAACGGACTATTCTCATAATCTGGGAAATGTGTCGTAATGGTATCGGCCGTATATTCCAAGAAATCCTTGTATTTCTTTTCTTCCGTAGCCAAATACAAGTTAATCAAATAAGCCGGAGCATGGTCTCCTACCGAATTCCAATTCTTACGCATCCGATTCGGGCCGAGGCTTGGACTATCCGGGCTAAGCAAAACCGGGTCAATATGCGAATAATAACCTTCACCTTTCTTGTCTTTGAAGAAACGTTCGAAGAGGTCTATGGTCAATTCCGCATCCCGCAAAATAGAAGGATCACCATTCACGCGATAGGTTTGAATCGGACCGGCCAACGCGTAAATCTGTTCGTACATCGGGATGGCATCGTAATCATCTCCAAACTCAGAAGTAAAGATTTTCTTTTCCTTATCTCCATCGATATCAATGCCATGATACCAATACACCACATTCTCGTCTACATCATAAAAACGCATATGTTTCTTCAAGTATTCCACACCTTTTTCGGCTGTTTCCAAGAAGATATCTTCGCCCGTCAACATGAAAGCAGAAGCCATACCATAAATCATACGCGAAATCGTATCTGTTTCTTGGCGGAAAGAGTTCACTTCCCGTTTTCCGCTCAAGCTAACCGACGTACGATATTTCTCGTAATCAATATCGCCATCCCCAAATTGCGCACGCACAAAGAAATTACAAATGCTCCGAGCTTGGTTAATCCACCAATTGGATTCCTCGAAACGGAACTTACCTAATTCCCTTTCCGGGAAATCAATCTGCTTAGCTTCAAACGCATATTCCCCATTTTGTTGCGGATAAAAAATACCAAACACAAAAGCCATACGCCCATCTTGTGCCAACAAAGAATACATATTTCCCGTTGCATCCTGATAGGGTTCATCCAAATTACGAAGTAAACGGGCAAAGGTCGTATCGGTCAGAGCTACCGAAAACGCGCGTCCATCCGTCGTAGTCAATGTAAAACATCTTTCTTTTTCATCGAAATTACTTACATATCCCGCCATTAAATCTGTAAATTCAAACTGCATTTTCCCTGCGGGTTTGAATACCTTAAAATTGTCGTTCATAATCGAATTATTTATCATTATTATTCATGTCTAAATTCCCTTATATGCTTTGCCCAAAATACCGTGGTAACCCCAAAAGATCTTCGTTATAATCCAAACGGATTCTCGTTATAATTCAAATCGAATATAACTATATTTCCGAAGAGGTATTCCGAAGGCCAAAACATATATCCATAAATCTTTTTATTTAAGCCGCTTAAATACCAACATGGTGATATCATCACTTTGCGGCTCATTACCTACAAAATCCCTCAAATCCTCCAAGATTGCTTCCGAAATCTCTTCACTTCCCGCCCCCGGGACGCTCTTCAGAGTTTTCTCCAAGCCGCTTTCCGCAAACATCTGCCGCTCTTCATTGAATGCTTCCGTAACCCCATCAGTATAGAGGATAAGCGCATCTCCCGGCTCCAACGTAAGCGAGGAATTCGTATATACAAAGTCGTCGAACACACCCACAATGAAATTCTTCGAAAGAGGTAACGCTTCCAACGTATTGTTATGCCGCAAAAGGTAAGGAGGATTATGCCCTGCGTTCGTATAATCTACTTCTCCCGTCTTGCAATTATAAATGCCATAAAAGACTGTTACGAACATAGAATCAAGACTTTCGTTACACAACAGCTTATTAACATAATTGATGCATTCGTGCGATGGAATCCCTCGGATGCCAGTTGCGCGAATCAACGTCCGGCTTACCGCCATAAACAAAGAAGCAGGTACTCCTTTGCCCGAAACATCTGCAATGACAAAACCAATCCGCTCGGCATCTATCTGGAAGAAATCATAGAAATCTCCACCCACATCCTTAGCAGGTGTCATCGAAGCATAAATATCTACTACGTCCGCTAACTCCGGGAAAGGAGGAAAACGACGCGGAAGAATCGCTTGTTGAATCTCGCCTGCTACCGCCAAATCGCTTTTAAGCGACTCCAATTGGTTATGTTCGTTTTGCGATTCGCGGACGAAATTAATCTGCTCGACGGCCTTCTCAATCGTACGCGAAAGATCTTCCATATCAATAGGTTTCGTAGCAAAATCAAACGCACCGTTATTCATCGCCGTACGTATATTATCCATGTCTCCGTAGGCAGACACCATGATACATTTCAAAGCTGGATTCCGCATCTCGTTCACGCGTGTCAGCAATGTCAATCCGTCCATTTCCGGCATATTGATATCACTCAATATGATATCAAAATCTTTTCTTTCGAGGACTAATTGAAGTGCTTCTAATCCATTATGGGCAAAAGTGAATTCATATTCTCCTTTGCGAATTTTCCGACGAAAATATTGAGTGAACAGGATTTCCAAGTCCAACTCATCGTCAACACTTAAAATTTTTACAGCCATTGTCGTGTATTTCGTTTCTTGTATTCATTATATTACTCATGCACAGGACGTATACTCCTTCCGCTGGCACGCTGAAAACCATTTCCCCACGAGAACGATTGCGGATTGAGGAACAATCCCTGACCGAACTGGCAACTTTCCTCATCGAGGTCGGAAGTCCAGTAAAAGCCGCGCATATTATCAAACTCTAAGGTCTCTTCCCACATAGTCCCTACGAGAGGCAAGGTGATGCTATTCCCGTTAGGACCTGTTACAGTCCAGACCTTTTGCCCATCTATCTCGCCTACAGTCCATGTGCATTGCGTCATGAGCTCGTCCATTTCCTCTGCAGTAGGCATACGCCAGCCATTACCGAGAACTTGGGCGGCGGCATCGTCGGCTTCTTCTAACCGCGTTAGGTTATCTTGGTTGCCTAACTCACTATCTGTACAGTATTTGGTAAGCGTCTTAGGAGAACCTTCGCAGTGCGTATAGTTGGTGAAGTCATAGCGAGGCTTGGGAACGCTTTCCCCCCAGGCATACAAGAGTCCTGCGGCGTCAGATGAGATAGCTCCGATGTTGGTTGCAGCCCACTTAATACCCGATGGAAGACCCAAGTCTATTGCTTGAAGAGAAACGCGATCGCCTGGTATTACGGCACGGATGCAATGCCCCATCGGACGTTTACCTTCCTTCAGATTTATGGACTGAGGCGAAAGCGACAGACCGGCAGCATACATACAGTTACTTGTCAAAAGTGTAGAAGCCCAATAGTACGAACCGTTACCAGCATAAAGCATTTTCTCGCCTTGCATAGCACCCGTTGCTGGGAAAGTTATTTGATTGCCGTTCAACTTACTGGTAGCGACAAAAGTGAACGTTCCGTCGTCAGCTTGCACGGTTTCCCATGTACAGTTATCATAGAGCTCTTGCCATTCCTCCCAGATAGGTACACACCATTCGCCACCCCAATTTACATGGGCGGCATCATCTTCAGGTTGAAGGAAGAGCAAACCGTCAATAAACCCATCTGCACCACAAGTATCAGCTGTGCAGTATTTAGTTAGTGTTTTGTCGGAACCTTCGGCATAGGCGTAAGTAACCGAGGTATAACTTGACTTCGGCTTTGTCTCACCCCATGCAAAGAAGGTGGATCCATCTACTGAAACATCCTCCGTAGCCCATAGCGTACCAGAAGGGAGGCCCAAATCAACGTACGCATAGCCTTCTTCCTCTTGTATATCTTCACCAGTGACAGGGTTATCATCGTCGCAAGAGGTAAACCAACAAGCAATGAAGGCTACTGATAATAGTTTTATCCAAGTATTCATCTGTTTATTCATATTAGATTTTATCCTTTTCTTATTTGTTAATTCTCAGCTATTGGCTTCTTGGGAAGCGTACGGGCGAATGCCAATATCATCAAGCCGATGACAATCGTTGTAATAGCTGATACTACGAACCGCATCCGGCTGGATTCTGGGTCAGCACTATTCACGAACAAGTCTGTGTAGAGTGGTGATATGAATTGCCCCAACTGAGCTACCGACATGATAATAGCCACACCCAATGTGCGTTGGCGAGGTGTCACGATGCGCGGTAAAAATAAGGAAATAGGCGGCAAAGCAAAACCACCACCCAAACCAACGATTAGACAACCAACCATCAATATGCCATAGCTATGCGATGCAGCAATGATTAAATAGCCTGCCGCCATAATAACGGAGGCAAACGACATGGTCCAATCTTTCAGTTTGCGCATAATCCAAGCTAACATCACGCCCGCTAAGATTGCCGGAATACGCATGAGCGAAAGTGCATAACCACACTCCTCTGCATCCCCAATTCCTTCTACATCCATAAAAAGGGCTAAATCGGTATTGATGACAAAATAGCAAGCAAATATCATCATGGCAAAAAAAGCCAGAATAAACAATTTCTTGTCAAGACGTTGTTTTCCACTTCCAGCTGCACTCTCTTTCGGTTGTAAAGGAGGAATAGAAGGCAGAAAAAAGGTTGTCAGCACAATCGAAACAATGACGAAAGCATAACACAGGAAAGAATATCGCCATGAGATGTTCGCCAATACACCGGACAGACTCATAAAAACTAAGCCACCTAATTGGTTAGATGCCCCTTGAATACCCAATAACTTGCTGCGCCGACCAGGATCGGGAGCAAAATCGAATATCAACGACGTAGACAACGGGGTCATAATACCCAAGCCAATACCGAACAACACTCGCATAAGCAACAACAAACGAAAGTCATTTACAAAGCCGCCGGCCACACCGAAGACCAAAAACAATGTCATGCCCACGAGTAACAATTTCTTCTTGTCTATCCGTGCTGTGAGCCTTGCTGAATACAATCCCAACGGCATCATAATGAGTGTAGGCAAAGTCAGAACGAGCTTAGCCTGTGTAGCTGAAATCTGCGGAAAAGCCTCCCGAATGGCAGCTAATGCAGGCGAAATAGCCGTAGGTGCCATGATAGTAAGCAACGATACCGACAAAATAGACGGCATCAGCATTCTCGAATATCTTTTTTCTTCCATATTTTGTTTCCTTCTCTATACTCAAACTACAAGAACATACGGGCAGGTTTTCCCACTGTCACGCTCAAACGTAAATAATTTACCACGCCTCCTATATAATCCGGTTGCTCAATATTGAATTTTTGCCATACAAACTGAGGCGTGCAATAATAAGTCAACACCATACGGCGCGTAATATTTATTTTACAATAAGCACAAATGTTTAACGCCGTAAAGCGGTTGGCCAATGCGCCCTGCACTTCGGTTTCTACGCCAACTTGCGGCAAGAATTTCCAAAATGGATGCATCTTGGCCGGGAAAATCCGGAAACCACACGATGGAGTAAAGGTTTCTTTAAATGATTCGCCCTTGTCGGTAATCACCGGAAGCAGTTGACCTATATAGTCGAACTTTCCTGATGTATGAGGTAGAATGCCCGTATATCCCACATTACCTCCAATGTTCAAAAAAACAGTTCCTCCTAAACGTTTATAGGCTGCTTCTACTTCATAAGAGAAATAGGCATCTTTTCCCGTAAAAGCCGGAATATATTCCTTCATATCTTCTTCGAACTGACGATTGACCGAAAGGATAAGGTGCGCCTGCATCCCATTCTTAAACGGCTGATGGATACCAGCATAAACAGCTTTAAGATTAAACGGTTTGAATAGCGGCTTCAATCCGATAAAGAAAGATGGTCCTCCTTTTTTCTTAAAGCTACCGTCAAACTCCAACGCATCGTTAATGAATAGCTTCCTACCGAACACATGAGCCGAACTTTCTTCCAAAGCCATACGCCCGAAAAACTGCGATTCCGAAACCGAGTTAGCTAAACGTCCTAAACGAACTTTAAAGTTCTTTCGAAAATAATGTTCCACCTCCAGATTTGTAATGGTTGCAATAGCCGACGGACTAGAGGAATTGTCGTTAAGGAAAGAAACGGTAGAATATACATTGGTACGTTCCGGCAAAGCGGACGAGAGCATCAAGTCTACACGCTGCCGATAATAAGATTTTGCGGGCAGAGCCGAAAGTATTTCATCACGATTGGCATTGGCGACAGCCACGTCCTGCGCAATCTGCATACCAAGATTAATGACGTTCACCTGATTGATATCCACATCAAATCCCTCGCTCGTCCGAGCATAATCTTCCGCGGCATTGAACGTAGAATCCTTACCCAACGAAAACTGTACCTTCTGTGCCTTTACTTGCAAGACAAGAAGCAACAGCAATATTCCTATCCATCCTTTCCTATACATTTATATAAATATTATTATACTCGTCCCAGACTAAAAGGAGGGTACACCTCACTATCTACCCAAACATCAATAAGACATGGCTTATTCAACTTAATAGCATCTTGTAAAACTGGCAAGAATTCATCTAGTTTTTCTACTCGATATCCTTTCGCGCCACATGCTTCTGCATATTTTACAAAATCTGGATTATCAAACTGCATATAGGCTTCATCATCATACATGTTTAACAGGAACTTCTTGATGATATTGAATTCACTGTTATTGAATATAATCCAAATAACAGGAATATTATATTGTACGGCGGTCATCAATTCAAAACCTGCCATTTGATAACATCCATCGCCCACACCGGCAATCACTACTTTATTTGGATTAGCGCATTTCACGCCCAAACAACCATTAGTGTGGCTTGCCATCGGACCAAAACTACCCGGATTCTGATAGCGTTGATTCTTGTTCAGTTGCAGATAACAACTTAACCACAACATGTGCGAACCAGCATCTCCCATTACAATGGCATCATCCGGTAAGTGTTGCGATAAAACACGAACAATGTCTCCAGGAAATATCCGTTTTGCATCTACATGCGGCAATTCTTCGTAATAATGCCCACCCGGCAAAGTTCCAAGCTGCAATGCCGGAAGATTCTTTGCCGCCAGTAATGATAAAATTGCCTGAAGTGCTCCTTTCACGTCACTCACTACCGCTACATCGGCCTTATACACTTTGTTGATTTCAGCCGGATCAATATTAATATGAATCAATTGTTTATTGACATATAAATCCGGTTGAAATGAAAATGTTGCGTTTTGAGCGAACGAATTTCCCATGGCAAGCACTAATTCGGCTTCGGCAAAATAGTCCTTAGCTGCCTTATCGCCCGATGTACCATACATACCTAAGCAAAGCAAATGGTTCTCGGGCAACAATCCTTTGGCATCCATCGTTTGTACAAATGGAATCTGATACCGTTCTACTAATTGTAACAATTCCTCTGCTGCTTCACTACGGATACAACCATACCCGATCATTGCCAACACTTTCTTGTTTTTAGCAATAGCGTCAGCCAATACATCGGCTGCTTTTTGTAAAGCATCATCTGTTGCCTTAACCGGTTTCACATGAATGTTAATCGGACGGAAATTAGTCACTTCTGCCGTAGTTACATCTTTCGGAATATGAATATGTACCGGTCCCGGACGTCCTTCGAACGCCGTATTAATAGCATCTTCTAATATATCGCACGTGTCTTCAGGACGCTCCAGAATATACGATTTTTTGGTAGTCGCAGAAAACATCACCTGCGAGTCGGGTGTACGGCTCAGACCTGTTGATTCATTCAACGCTCCTTTACCACGCTGATTCATCGACGTATATCCCGTAATGGCCAGTACTGGAAGTGAATCGGATAACGCTACTGCCATACCCGAAAACAAATTAAATGCACCGGGACCTCCCGTTGCGAAACATACGCCCAAGTTACCCGGATTAAACATCGTATAGCCACATGCCATGAACGATGCCGCCTGTTCATTACGGATAATGATGGTCTCTATCTTCTTTGAGTCGCGCAGAGCCAGCAGCATTGAGGCATTGACTTGCCCACTTCCTCCGAAGACATGCTTCACACCGATGTCTTCCAGAGCTTTTACTATCGTTTGATTTACATCCATTGTATCTTATTTTTACTTATGTTGCCGTATATCTTATACCGTCATCGTTTTTATTTCTGAAACAGAAGACTACTTAATTCTCCTGATAATCAGATGTTTGTTCATTTATTCTCCCATTCCTCAGCATTAAATTTTGCTTTGGCACTTTTAGGAGGATTCTCCGAGAATAATTTCCCGCCCGTAGCAGCCTCGTTAAGTTCATATCCATTAAAGAACAAGTAAATGCGATCCTTAGGCACATTACTAACTTCCGAAAAGGCTGAAATAAACTTGTCCGCAAGCAGTTTTTTCTGCTCGTCAGTCATTTCTATACTGTGAATAATAATTGCAGGCATATCGTATTTCTATTTTTCAAGGATGAACCAAAGCGGGAAATCTTTCCCCTACTTTGGCTCATTTTACTTTTTGTTAGTCAATAGAGTTTAATACTTTCACGATCATATCACCGTAAGCGATAGAAGATTCTACCGACGTACCGGTAATGAACGGATGATCATAATACACTTGCGGATCTTCACGGCTCGCATTAATACGTGCAATGCAAGCACCATTAGGCCCTACTGCGTCACGAACCAAATCTTCGATTGGCCATAAAAATCCCGGAGTGATTACATTCGTACCTTTGTTATCTTCCGTTGCTCCATAGAGGTCGTAAGACATAGCCATACCTGGACCATAGAAATCCCATGCGCGAGGATGAGCACAAATCTTCTTACCGTAAATAATAGACTTGTAGTCGTTTTCAGGATCACGTAAAAATACTAATGTAGAAACAGCGTAGCACAACGCAGCTACAATTTTACCACTCTTATAGGCATCCATAATCAGTTTGTGAAGTTCCCAGCAATTGCACATATCCAGCATTGCACCCGGACCACCTGTCAAAGCAATAGCATCGTAATCTGCCATATTGACTTCCGAGAACTTCAACGGATGTGCCCATTCTTCACCATTAACCAATTCTTTGCAACGGTCGCAAACTTCCTTCGGATTGGTCTTGATATTTTGAACACCATCCACGAAGTCCGGATCTACACTAATTTCGAAAGGCAATGGCTTCTTTCCTTGCGGAGTAGCCAAAGTCACTTCAAAACCTGCTTTCTTACATGCATCCCACGGAGCTTGCAATTCCTCACCCCATGAACCGTAGTTTGTTGCGATGATTAAAACTTTCTTTGCCATAATTTTGATAGTTTTTTAATTAAACATACAGGAGTAAAAACCTGTCTCTTATTATTTTATTCAAATTATTCTTAGATTTTCATTCACAAATAGGACGTATAGCCTGAGCACTTGTTCGAGGGTGTGGAAACCATTTTAATTCATTTTGTAAAAAACCATAATTGAATGCAGTTGTTTTTTCTGTAACCTCCCCTTCATAAGTTCCGTTAGGAACATAAGGAGACGTACAAGTAGGATCTGCCGTAGCACTCCAATACCAACCGCTCAAACCTCGCCCCGAAACAAAAGTCGCACTATGCCGATAACCGGTACTTGGCCAATAAAGCGTATTTATCGTTACAACTTTCCCATCAATTTCAATCTCATATTCATATTTGTACCCTAATTTCTCACCGTCTTCATCATACCATTCCGTAGCGTCCGGCTGTAGATTCAAATATTCTTCACTATCATCTTCAAAAGCGGCATATTCATTCTGAACATTATATCCGCTATATCCGCATGTCGGAACCCTCCATAATCCACCTAATTGAGCGGTTGCTATATCACAATTTTCATTGCCGCTGATATCATAAAGGACATTGGATCCATCCATTTGATGAGCTTGAACAACAAATTCATTCAAGTTTCTAAAATAGAGCATCACGCCAGAAGCATCACCAAAACTAAACAAGTCCCATTGTTCTCCCGGATCAAGCGCCATATATGCATCCGACGAATTGTCTACCAACCTTTCATCTATTCCTACATAATTTATGGTACTTGAGTTTGCTTCCTCACAAGATTCTTCAAAAGTAGCGACATGAAAAGAGACTTCTGTAGAATCAGAATTTGCCGCATTGGTCTTTGTTGCAATCAGATTCCCTGTTGCCCAATAAATAGGAACACCATCAGAGGCTCCTTCCTTATTTATTCCCATATAAAGAGCTACTATCCAGTCGTTCTTATAATATTTTCCTCCTATTTGAGTATCCGAACCTTCTGTCAGCAATGTACTGCCTTTATCTTTATCTGGCAAAACCAATCTTTGCTCTCCCGCTTCTGATGATGTCAAAACATGGAAAAACTTTACTATACCAGGCACACAGAACCATAAAGATTCGCCCTCACATAGAATCCTATCCAACTGAAATACAACACTTCCATCCTGTTCTATTATTTCAGAGGCAAGTGGTTCCACATTATCTGCAATTCCTATCTGTAAAGTCTGTCCAGCATAATAATTCACCGTACTTGCTACAGTGGTTTCCACCGTAAAAGCAAGCTTAACTTCCTGTTGATTCTCATCGTTCGAGCAACTAACAAACATAAGAACAATCAACAGTACTACAAAAAGATGTGTATTCCATGTTTTCATTTCAATTTTCATTCTTTATAATACAACCTGAATTTATCTACATTCAGAACTTGGAAAGTATCGCCACGTTGCATCGCCTCGCCACGCTGATAAACCAAGCTTTCAGCTTTTACATCCAATGCAGCATTAACTCCCATCAGTGTCAAGCGAGTATGTGCGAAATCAAAGATTCCACTATTGCAAACAAACAAATCTTTCGTTTCTATAAAGTTACGGGCTTCCGTATGCCATTCGCCTATCTCTACATGATAAGGAAAATCTTTAGTCGACTGAACGTTTACCCCCACTTCTGCTACCAGAAAATCATATGGTCCCGACTTTGTTACCGTAATCGAGCCGGTATTCTCCATGCGATGTGTCTGTTCTTCCTTGCCCACCATCTCACTATAGATGCCGAAAGCCACGGCATGGGGCGTGGAGGCATCGCTGCCCTCGAGATGAACGCGCACAGTGCCATTGTTCACAATGGGCGGCATAGGGACACTGTTGGGCAGACAGTGTTCATAGAAAGCACAAGCCAGCGGGAAAGACTGATAGAGGAAAGACACCTTATTCTCTATATAACGAGCCCGCGACACAATGTCCACCACGCCTTCGTTGAGCAAATGGGTGTCGGCAAAGCGGGCTATGGTCATGATGCGGCCACTGCTTTTCACGCTGATGTTACCCTGATTGATGATGCTGCCGCCCAGACCTGTTGTGGCCAAGATGCGAATAGTAGAGGCACGTTCCATGTCGAGCATGATGTTACCTTCGTTGATAATAGTCATATTGTTAGCTGGCACAGCTATGACACGAGCCTGCGTGTTGAACGAACCGTTGCCGATGAGTCGGATCTCACCACGATTGATGAGGGTGGAGTTTTCGCCGGCCAAGAGCGTCTCGCCATAGATGGGCGTATCTGAATCAGGATCCTGATCGAAGTGGATGCAGATGATTCCTTCGTTGATAAGCAACGAATCCTTACCGGCTGCCATGGCAAAACACTTGATGAAGCGGTAAATACCTTCCGTATCTTTGGGAGAGGACTTGACCTGTGCTTTAAAGGCCTTCTCCATCTCGGCAAGGTGAATTTCGATGATACCTTCGTTGATGAGGGTAGCATTGGGTGCCAAATGGTGACGACCAGCATTAGCGGGGTCATCTGTCAGAGCTGCCATGCCATATAAAGCAATGTTACGACCGTTCAGCACTTGCCCAGCAGCAATGGCCTGTTCGGTGATGTCAGCCAAGTTAGTAGCTTGCGGGTGTCCGATGATGATGTGATCGCGGTTCACCCCGTAAGCACCGGCACCGATGCGAAGACTTTTATCTGTCTGATTCATTAATTGGTAGTCGAGTTTATTCATTGTTTCGTGTTTTAATTATACAGGTTTCGCCAGCCTGACGGGAGATTTCGAGCTGATAGACCAACTGTGCGGGGTCAATTGACTGCAGGTTTTCTCCTACCAAGCTAAGTTGCATTTCACTCAAATCGAATTTGGCGCTACGGCAGGCAAAGAGGTCGTGCGTCTCGGCAAAATTGCGGGCTTTGGTCTTCCAACGCCCAATTTTGACGATGACGGGTACATCGCCCACCGACTGCATATTCACACCCACCTCGGCGATGTTGTAGTGTACAGGACCTTCCTGAGTCACTTCGATGCTGCCTTCGTTTTCCATCACATGCACAGGTGTCTCGCCTCGGGCAGCACCCACTTGGTGACAATAGAATCCGAATGCAACCGCATTGGGGCCTGAAATCTCGCTCCCCAAAAGATGCACCCTGATGCAACCACGGTTCAATGCGGGGCAGGTGGGCAGATCGTTAGGCAAAAAATGCTCATAGAAAGCTGTGGCCAAGGGATCGAATTGATAGTGGTAAGACACCTTGTTCTCCAAGTAGGTAGCCAACGAAGTGATATTGATTTCTCCATTATTGGTCATGCGTGTGCCGGCCAGGCAACCCAACACCATGATGCGGCCACCGGTTCGGACATTGATCACACCATCGTTGAGCAGCGAGCCATATTGTCCGGCAGTGTGCAAGATGCGGGTCTGATAGGCTCGTTTCAGGTCTACACTGATTTCTCCTTCGTTGATCACTTGCAGGTGACTATCCATACTACCCACTCCACGGATATAACTCTGCCAAGAACCGTTGCCCAGGAAGCGGATAATGCCGCGATTGATCATCAACGAACGGGCATTGGCCCACATGGCACAACCGTAGAGCGACACTTCGGCATCAATGTCTTGGTCCATATGGACATTGATAGTACCCTCATTGATCAGCATCGAGTCAGCCCCAGCAGCCATGGCATAACAGCGTACCGTGTCGTTATTGAAGTTAGTGGGGTCATCGCTCCGGTCCTTGTTCTGCTTGTAGAGAGCATAGATCTCGCTAAAGCGAATATCTATCACACCACGGTTAATGAGCGTGGCATGGTCGGCCAACATCTTTGATCCGGGTTGGTCGGGATTATCTTCGAGAGCAGCCATGCCACAAATGGCAATGTTTTTCACCACTACACCGGGTTGATTGGGTATATTTTGGTGCTTGTACTCGAAATAGTTAATTCCTTCGGGACGCGAGATGTCGAGATGTCCGTAGTTCACGGCATATCCGCCACGTCCCACCACAAGGGCTTCGTGCGACACCTGCTCATTTACATATGTTGTCTTGCTATCCATATCGATTTGATTATTTGCTGTTCAAAGATACTGTGTGGTTGGTTCGGTCCCACGCCACGTCATAACTAACGTCGGACGAGGTGATGCGCAAGGCATCATAACCGACATATTCATAGCGGAAGTTACCTCCACCGGCATCATAGACCAAAGCTTCAGGCGCCACACTGTAGGCCGTACCGGGTACATAGTCGTCGGCTGACACTAATTGCAGTTCGCCACCGCTATAATTCATGTTGATACCCTTGGCCAAGAAGAGGTCGTGGGTAGTGGCAAAATCACGTAGGGTAGTACACCAACGTCCTAATTTGATGGTACAAGCTCCTTTTGCGGCCGTTTGCCTAGCCACAAAGCCGGCTTCAGCCATATTGAAATGTATGGGTCCGCTTTGACTTATGTTGATCGTACCGTCGTTCACGACATTGACCTCTAGCTTTTCTCCCCCGGCCGCCATCAAGTCGCAAAACATACCATAACCTTGCATTAAGGGCTCGGAACGTTGCGTGCCCTCTATACGGACATTGATGGTACCTCGATTCAACAACGAGGGCATGCCTGTGCGCGAGGCTTGCAGAGGCTCATATAGTCCACAGATGATATGATCCTCATCCGTCACAATAGATTCGTAGCCTTCGGGCATATCCACCGAGGTGAGATCTATCAGATTGTTGTTGATGAGATTGCTGTCTCCATAACGAGTCATACAAAGTACTTTGCCGGGCAGGCGCATGCGCATCTCTCCATCGTTAATAACATTACTATTCGATCCGCCTGTGGTGATCATGCGTGCGTCTTCGCACATATCTATCTCAGCCGTCATGATGCTATTGTTAAAAGCGGATATATTACTGCCGAAAGTAGCCATACCTCGCATTCGAGTAGCCACAGAACCGGTTCCATAGAAATGTATCTCGCCATTATTGATCAACGTGGAGCCTTCGCCACCCACCAATCCCATCACATAAATGGTACTCGTAATGTCAGGGTCGTGATCAAAATATACATTGATAGCACCCTCGTTAATTACCGTGCTATTCTTCCCTACATACATCGCCAAGATGCGGAAGTAAGTATAGGGACGTTGCGTATCGTCGGGCGTCTGGATTTGGTCTTTATACCGTTCCACCAAAGCCTTGGTATGGATGGTGATATTGCCGCGGTTGATCAGCGTCACACCCTCAGGTGCCCGAGTAGAGTCAGTCTTATTTTCCTCATAATCAAACGCAATACCAGCCATGGCACAACAATTGAGTGTAGTTTCGAGCACACGCCCCTCGTCAGTCATCACCGTAGAAGTCATTGCAAACGCATAGTCGTCAGAGTCTTCACCTCCCACCACCACATCGCCGGTGTTGACCAACGTCACGTTTGATTGGTCGGTAATCAGCACTTGCTCTTCTTGTGCCGGTTCTTCGGGCAAAACAATCAGATCATCTTCATTGTCGCAGGCGGCAAAGAGAAGCAAAACGGGCAGAGCCAGCCGTAGCAGGCTGGCCTTCAATACGTCTGTGTAGTTACGAGTATATATCATGCTATTTGTCTGCCACATTAGATATGCTTACTTATCCCACGGGAAAACGGTCTTTACCGGAGCGAACACATCAATAGCCTCCGTCTCGCCCACAGCCACAAACGCATGCGGAATATTGGCGGGTACCAAATAGGCATCTCCTTCCGACAGTTCATAAACCTGTTCACCTATCGTCAAATGGAAACCACCTTTGATGACGTAACCGAATTGCTCTTGCGGATGCGTATGCATACCCACTTCGCTTCCATCGGCCATGTTCCAATGCAACACATTCATGTTTTTCCCTGCGGCAAAATCTTGGCGAACGACGCCTTTGCCCATATCCACCTTTTCTACCTTGTTGTGATCAATAACCATCATATTTTCTACATTTATAAATTATAAAACATATTCAATCTGTCTGAAAAAAGAACCATGCTAAGCCTTAACAAACTTTTTTGAACACAAATGTAGGAAAGGCATAGAGCTATTCGACTACAATTTTTTCCGTAGTTCTCCCAAAAGCTCCTTAGAGTTATCTCAATTAGACTCTCATTTATTCATTTCAATCCTTCGGTTTTACTATAAACTATTTATTTCCAATCAATAAACATTTTTTATATAAATCACAACTTATATTTCTCCATTTCCTCGTTTAGCAAGCCCTATAAAACGAGAAAATTCGGAAGAATTTGGCGAGATATCGAACAAAAAATACAAAGCCTCCGAAGAAAGTTCTATCTTTAAGCTAAAGATATATATCTGTAGTCTAAAGATACGTATCTGCAACCTAAAGATATGTGTCTTTAACCTAAAGATAGAACTTTCCTCGGAGGTTTCAAACTTTTCCTGGGGTGTGAGGGAATTTAGGAGGGAAGGTACAAAAGTTTCCTTTCCTAATTTATAGGGATAGAGGGCACGGGGAAAGAAGAGTCCTCGGAATATTACCAAGCTTGAATCACTCCTCTTTCTTATCGTCTGTATTACATTTGCAACGATAATCCATCGGCGTCATACCGAACTTATTCACAAACAACCGGTAGAAGGTACTTTCCTTCATGCCGCATTCAGCAGCTACGGCGGTAATGGTGTAATTGGGTTGGTTCTTTAAAAGCTCGGCGGCATGCATCAAGCGTAAGTTATTCATATAAACAGAGAAAGTCGTCCCAGCATATTGGCGGAACAACGATGCGAATTTATTCTTCGGAATATGCACCAGGTTGATTAACTCCTCGCGCGAGATATTAGCTTGGAGGAAAAGCTTGCGGTCGGTAATGGCACGCACCAAGCGGTCGAACAAAAGGCGATCCAACTTGTTTTCCTTTTCGTCGGGGACGGCAATCTTCGCACTTTCTGCTTCAGACACCTCTTCCGGGATGGATTGGTTCTGCCTCAAGGCTTCCAGTTCTTCGCGCAGGGCGAAGTTCTCTTTCCGCTTTTGTTCCAAATCCTCTTTATAGACCAGCAAATCGTTGATGGTATTCGCCATCGCCCGGTTCTTAAAACTTTCCAAACGATTATAACGCACCGTCCACCACAAGAAAAAGCCCAACAATATGCTCACGCTCAACAGGAATATCAAAAATATCCAGTGACGTTGTATCTCTGCTTCTTGCTTATGGAGTTGCAAATCTTTCTGGTTGCTATCGTAGATGGCAGCCAGTTCGAGCGCGGCGCTCTGCTGTTCGCGTACTTTGATACTATCGCGAAGCACGGCCAGCTGCTTAAAATAGGCAGCGGCGCGCCGGTAATCGCCCTTCATCTGGTAGGCTTTACCGAGGGATTGCTTGATGGTCGTCATGTGGTAATTCACGGTATCTCCTTCCAACTTCATCCGCTTCTCGCGTTCCGTATTCATGCGAATAATTTCATCGTATTTCTTGATAGCGAACAGGTAAGGCCATATGAGATAATCATCGCGCCCATACTTTTCACGCAATTCAAGGAAACGCTCGTATTGCTTACGCGCCTCCTCTTTCTGCCCTAAGTCATTATAGATGACAGCCCGATGGGCACAAAGGGATTTCTCCTCACGGGCTTCAAGACCTTGCATCTCCGACACGCCCTCCTTTTGAGACGTGAGGATGCGTTCCAACCTGTTCGAGATTTCCAGTGCTTCCTGTGGACGATTATCCATATTGTAAAATACCAGCAAGGTGTTGTAATTGTAGCGCAAGTTATCGTACTTGTATTTGTAATCGGTCTGTTCCATTAAGCTGACAGCCTGGAGCATCATTTTATATCCATCCTCCTTTTGCCCTTGGTAATAAATCATTTTACCCATATTGAAAAGAGCGACCGACTGCATAGGCTGGTTGCCCTCCGCTTCAGCCTCTTTGAGTAAAAGGCGGACATAATACGCCTTCTGCTCGTCGTTGTGGAGGCAATCGTAGCAAGAAATCATCCGGTGCAGTTGGTCCATATAGCGTTCAGGCACAAGGCGTACCGAGTCGTTCACCAATGCATTCCGATAATAAATCAGCGCTTGGTAATAATGACCCGTATTGAAATAAAGATCCCCTTCTACCTTGTCGAGCTCAAACGCAGGAAGCAACCGCTCGCTCCGCAACCGTGCCATGATACGACGCGCCTTGTCAAAGTCCGTAAAGGTGTATTCGTAAACAGCATCCTCTGTTAGCAAGCTATCTTCCAACCAACTATCCTCTTGAGAAGTGGAAATAACGGACTGGCCATAAGCTCTATTCGAATTCCATATAAGTAGTAGAGCCACCACGCCCACAACTAATTTCTCATACATATATATTATATAGTGTTTTTTTCGTTTCATGTCTGCAAATGGATGTACGGCAGCAAATATACGGAATCCGTTTCAAACCCGCAAGATATTTTCACCGGATTCCTTGCCCTTGCCCCTTAAATCCTTATGTCGCGTGACCTCCCAGTGCACACCATCCCACCTACACCCTAGTTACGTCTGTCTTCCCTTATCACCCTCTAAAGGAACCATTGCCCACGGTTTGTTGTTCCACTTAGTATAAACGGATACACTCCTCTTATCTAAGCGGAATCATTCCGCTTAACTAAGCTGAATCCATCCGCTTTAATTAAGCGGAACGAATGGATGTATAAAGAAGAGGGGGCGAATACCGACTACCTCTTAAATACCCCACGCTCAACATAACCAAGCAGGCCCGAGGCGCAGAATGGGCCATCATACAAGCCAATCGGAGCACGGGAATCTATGGGAAAGGTGGTATCTTTGCCTCACTTTCTTAACAAATAAGGCGTTGATGAAAAATCCCATCCTACGCATCGCGCTATGTATGCCGCTCTTCGTATCGTGCGAAGTAATCGACTATCATCCCTACGACGGCCGACTTTCTACCGATGAAAAGCAACTGAACGCGCAGCACATCACCCAAATCGAAGCGAGCACGAAAGACAAAGACACGCTCCGTTTCGCGTTCTTTGGCGACACGCAACGGAGTTACGACGAAACAGAGGACTTCATGCGGCACATCCATGCGCGACGGGACAGCCTCGACTTCTTAATTCACGGAGGAGACTATACGGAATTTGGCACGACGGCAGAGTATGAGTGGACCGTTCGCATCCTCGATGGACTCACGCTCCCGTATGTCGGCCTGATTGGGAACCATGACGTATTGGGAAATGGCGATGCGGTTTTCCACGCCCTGTTCGGCGATGACAACTTCGCGTTTGTGGCGGGCGATGTCAAATTCGTTTGCCTGAATACGAATGCGTTGGAATACGACTATTCGAATCCCGTACCGGACTTTGAGTTTCTCCTCGACGAGCTAAAAAAGCAAGATGCCCCGCGTACCGTCGTCGTTATGCACGCGCCGCCCGGCAGCGACCAGTTCAACAACAACGTCAAGGTAGTGTTCCATGAATACATCCGCCAATTCCCCGGCCTCCTTTTTTGTCTCCACGCACACAATCACTCGGTACAAGCAAGCGACCTCTTTGGCGATGGCATCTTCTATTATGGCTGTGCCAACATGGGGCAACGCAATTACCTCTTATTCACTCTCACCCCCAATGGTTACACCTATGAAAGCATTTCGTTCTAAATGCCTTCTGGCCCTATGCCTCCTGGCCTTTCCGACAGAGGGGCAAGAACTTACTCCCTACCAAGAACGCTTGGAAAAGTACAAGAAGCGATGGGAGAAGTTTATCCCACGTTATACGAAGCTCCAATTCGCCGGTTCGATGGGATTGATCTCTGCCGGATTGGGTTGGGATTACTACAGGAAACATTGGGAGACCGATGTGCTCCTCGGTTTTATCCCTGCTTATGCCGACGACAATGCCAAGTTTACTTTCACAGCTAAGCAAAACTATTATCCATGGCGTATTCCTTTGGGCAGGCATTTCACGTTCGAGCCGTTGGCGTGCGGAGCATATGTCAATATCCTGCTCGACCGCGAGTTTTGGGGACGGCAACCCGACCGTTATCCAGAAGGTTATTATTGGTTCTCTACACGCTTCCGTTTTCATATCTTCGCCGGAGAACGCATCACGTTCAAGCTCCCCGAAGGGAAAGGATGGCATAAATCTATCTCCTTTTTCTATGAGCTTAGTACGTGCGACCTCTACCTTATTAATAAAATAGGCAACCACACGCTCCGTCCACGAGATTATCTCAGCCTCTCGTTCGGTCTCAAGTTGCAAGTCTTTTAAGCCAGATAAGCATGACATCTTGTTAATAAAACACAAATCCACCCATTTCCCTCCCATCCGCTTTAAACGATAAGAAAAGGGGAAAGTCATAAGGGCAATGGTTTCGCCCCTACAGGTATCACCAGAACACCAAGATACATCTTTTAGCGTTCTTTAAGTGGGGCAAATGGGGCAAATCCATTACTTTTGCGCTTCAGCAGACTTAGTATACAAACTTTTTGACTTAAACGTGTGAATAACATGAAATGTAACTTATTGACCTTTTTGTGCGCCTTCTTTCTATGGGGACCCTTGAGCGCACAGACTAGTAGCTCCCGTAGCTTTACCGTGAAGGGGCAAGTAATTGATTCTCTAAGTAACGAGACCGTTCCGTATGCCACGTTGAACATTGCCTTGGCCAGTTCTCCTCAGAAGTCCGTGGCACTTTTGGCCTGCGATTTGGACGGATATTTTACGGTGCAGTTAGACAAGCCTGGTAAGTATGTCATGGCGCTTCAGTCCATCGGGATGAAGAACACAACGAAATCCTTTACCATCGGCAAAAATCAACGTACCCTCGACCTGGGTACGGTCTATATGCGGAGTGATATGGAGGTGCTGAATGAAGTCACTGTCACTGCCCAAAAGAAGCTCGTGAAGGTGGAGATGGATAAGCTGACTTATAGCCTTGACGACGACCCCGAGGCACAAACCAGCAACACGCTCGATATGTTACGAAAGGTCCCGATGGTCACCGTAGATGGTAACGATGAGATACAACTCCAGGGGTCGACCAACTTCAAGATTTATGTGAACGGGAAACCCTCCAACATGATGAACAACAACCCGGCGGATGTTTTGAAAAGTATGCCAGCCAACTCCGTCAAAGACATTGAAGTCATCACCGACCCCGGTGCAAAGTATGACGCTGAAGGCGTAGGGGGCATTATCAACATCATCACGACGAAGAATGTATTGGAAGGATACACAGCCTCTATCAATGCCGATGCCAGCATCCAAGGGCGCATGGGTGCCGGTGCTTACGTCTCGGCGAAGATAGGTAAATTTGGCATCACGGGTAATTATAAGTATAACCACGAGAATTCGCCCTGGAACGAATCCCGTTCGGAACGCGAAACCTTTGCTTCCGAGACGAACGACCCGACCTATCTGACCCAGAACGGCCGCAGTAAACGGAAAGGTCCCTTTCAGTTCGGTTACATTGAGGGAAGTTACGATATAGACTCGCTCAACCTCCTCAGTGTCGGTGTCAACCTCTTCCGGGGTGAACGAACGAACCGTACGGAATACGACGTGGAAATGATGGGCGGCGCAAACCTCGACCAGCGCATGTATAGCTTCAACCGTAACAGTAGCGCGACTTCGGTCTTCGGATCAACAGACCTCAACGTCGACTACCAGCACTCGACTCACAAGAAAGATGAACTCCTAACCCTCTCGTACCGTTATAGCCATACGCCCAACAATAGCGAGAACTATACGGATTTGACGGACATCTTGGGCGATTATCCACAAGAAGACCTCTACCCGCAGTGGGATATCAACGACGCGGCATCAAACGAACATACGCTCCAATTCGATTACACCACTCCGCTCTGGAAAGGGCACACGCTCGAGACAGGGTTGAAGTATGTCTACCGCAAGAGCGATAGTGAGACCCTTAGCCAACATCGAGACTCGGTAACGAACGAGTGGTATGCCGACGTCGAACCGACCGATGACTTCCGCCATGACCAACACACCTATTCCGCTTACCTTGGCTACACAGTCAATATCGATAAGTTTGGTATTAAGGCGGGTGTCCGTGGAGAAGGGACTTCGATGAACGCTCAGTTCGCGAATGCACCGGAGATGGACTTTACGGCACACTATTTCAACGTGGTCCCGAACATCACCCTTTCGTATAAGTTCGACATGGCACAGCAGATACGCGTCGGGTACAACATGCGTATCCGCCGTCCCAGCATCTGGAACTTGAACCCGTATCGAGACGAGACAGACCCAGAGAACATCAGCTATGGTAACCCGAACCTCGACCCAGAGAAAAGTAACCGCGTACACTTGAACTACAGCTATTTCAACACCAAGTTCAACATGAACGCGAATCTGAGTTACCGCTTCCAAAATAACTCTATCGAGGAGATTGTCCTTATGAACAACAACGTGTCGGAAACGACGTATGACAACATTGGTAGCACGCGCCAGGCGGGCCTCTCCCTCTATGTAAGCTACACGCCGATAGAGCTTATACGATTCATCTTCAACGGGGGACTGAACTACTCTTACATGAAGAACATGGACACCGACATTGCGAATAAAGGCTGGAACGGCCGCATGTTTACAGGCATCCAGTTTACCTTCAAGAACGACTGGCGCCTCGACCTGCGCGGTGGTTATTTCTCCCCGCGCATCTCCCTCCAGGGTAGCCGTTCGCCGATGTACTTCACCGACTTTGCCATCAACAAGAGCTTCCTTAAGAAGAAGCTGACCGTCTCGCTGACGGCCCGCAATCCATTCTGGAAAGATATCAAGATGGAAAATACGACTGAAGACCCCGCCTTCTACATGTTAAGTACCAACTATATGCGGGCGAGAGACGTACGCATCAGCCTTACCTATCGATTCGGTACGCTCAAGAACGCAGTCAAGAAGGCAGTCCGGGGTATCCGGGGCGACGATGACGGCGGAGGACAAGAAGGCGGTGGCATGATTTAACGAAATACTGACTTTCCATTTATTTATTTTTCTCCCGGCGAGAGCCACGTGCTCCGTCGGGAGTTTTCGTATCCGGCAGGCAAATGAGGGAAGCGTAGCGCGTCTGCAAGCAGACAAGCATCGTGTCTGCGGGCTGGTTATTAGTAGACGGACTGGTACCAGTCCAACGTCTCATAAAAGGCATTCCAGGAGGCGTAGCGCGTATCGGTACGAAACGGGACGTAGGTGGAGAGGCCAGAGAAGGCATCGATGTCGATATTCCCTCCATAATAAGCTGAATAGCAAGTAGGCGTAGACTCGGCATACACCACAGCGTCATCCAAGTACGACTTCCAAACTGCGTATTCATCTGCCGAAACCAGGTACTGCACGAAGTCGCCCAAGTCGTAATAGGCGTGGAGGTAAGAACCCTCGTAACGCCGGTTGTAATCAAAACGTTGCACGGATTGGAGGTCGTCGGGCACCAGTTCAGCCAGCTGCTCGGCATATTGTTCATAGAGATTGCGCGTCTCCGAGGCAAGCGCCTCCAAAGCATCAGTCTGCACAACCGAGATAGCGACACCGGAAGTCCAATGACTATTGCTTCCCCCGACGCCGCCATTATAAAGGTCTGCGTAGGTCTCGAAATAGGTACGCGCCATCCCGACGACATCCGCCTCGCCCTCCGCAAAAAGAGGCGACAGTACGACGTCATAAGGAGAACCCGGCGAAGGCGTCTCAAGCGGGCAACCTACCAGATAGGTGGCATAATCCCGTAACTGGTAGGCCACCTCGACCGATTGCATGAAGCAGGCATCAAAGTAAATGAAGTCCAGGTGAGTCGCAACCGACGCGACCGCCTCCTCCAAATCGGGGATATCCATCGACAGGCCGCCATCCATCCCAAACGAACGCGTGGATGAGGCCGGAAGCCACCCATCGCCATGCGACCAAAGCACCAGCCCATAGCTCTCTGCCGGGCAAGCCTCGAACGCACGTGCGAACACATCCGACATCCGTTCTACCGTCACCGACGAAGCATCCTGCTCGGCATATTCATAAATCACCTCCTCGCAAACATGCCCCGCCTGGTCTTTATAAAAATGAAGTATCGAAGGGAGACCCTCATAAGCGTCATAGTAAACCAACAAATGATTCCCCGCTGCTACCGACTCCATCCCCTCACGCATCTCGGCCAGGTCGTCTTCGGCAGCCCAATCCAAACTGTTTTGCGCCGCCATATACACCAAGATGGTACGGTTGTCTGTCGTTTCAAGCGTATCCTCATGTTCCTGGGAACAGGCAGTCATACCGGCCAATGTGCCCCCTAACAAGGTATAAAAAAGTAGAAAACGATTCATGAAGTCTATTCCTTGAGACAAAAAAGGGGAACGGATTAAAAAAACCGCCCCCCCAATTAAAGTATTATGGTCTAACAGCGGAAAGACAGGGATTCGAACCCTGGGAACAGTTACCCGTTCACCGCATTTCGAGTGCGGCCCGATCGACCACTCCGGCATCTTTCCTTAAATCCGATGCAAAGATACGATAAGATTTCATATAATGGGCTTCAAAAGGAGAAAAAATTTGCAGCAACACACGCTTTTTCTGAATATCCCTTACGACACACCCTCGTATTGACATCCCCTTGCAAGGGCATCGCTTGCCGAGGCTCAAACGATGCTTTTGAGGAGGCTCAAGCCATGTCCTTGCCGAGCAGCAACTAAAAGAGCCCCTTCCCACCGAAATGGAAAGAGGCTCTTGTCAGTTTCACGCCCCGGTCTTCGCAGACGAGGGCGGTAGTTTGAATAGAATTTTTCTAACGTTTATGCGCTGCAGCGACTCTCGCGAGGGGCACTGTGCAGCTACTATTTACTTTATAAATAACTAAATTTATTGTTATGAACAATATTTCTACTCATTTACTTTACAACAACTTTGAAGCTTTCGCCATCCACAGATACCACTGCGATGCCTGCCGGTACAGCGATTGTTTCGTTGTCTGAGTTAACTGTTTCGTTAGCTACGACTTTACCCAAGATTGTAGCAATTACTACATTCTTGCCTTCAGCACCCTTGATAACAACGGCACCGTCAGTTGTTGTTACGCTAACTGCACCTTCAGCGGTAATGGATTCGTTGGCGGTCGGAGTTGAATGTTCAGCAGCAAGATTGAACTCTTCGCCCTTTGCATAACCCGGAACTACCACTACTACACCATTTACTGTGCGCAAGAAGCCGTTGTTGTTCTCTTCCGTACGACCTTCGATAGCATCATTGTAGCTGATGTAGCGAGTCTGAATCTTGAATGCGCTTTCCGGATCGTTTGCAGACGGAGTTGTGTAACGGAACGCGAACTTAGCCTTATTGAAGTCGCGGCTATTCAAGTTGATAACCTCTTCTACCTTTTGGTAAGACTTATCCGTCAAGAACAACTGGTCTTTCGTACGATAACCCCAGTGGAAACCTACCTTCACATAAGGTTCGTCAGCTTCTACATCGTTGATGAACTTATTCTGGTGGATATTACCATTCTCGTTCGTCCAAACAGCCGAGTCGATATGGTTAATCAAGAAGCGACCATAAGTCGTATCCGGTTCGAGCATGTGACCTGCATTGTCATAAACCGGTTCTACACGGTCAACATTGACAGCCAACAGATATTGGTAACGTGTATTCGTACCACGGTTGATGTAAGCCGTATCTACATACAATGCCGGAGCCATTTCATCCTTCAACTGGTCGATATTACCTAAGTTCAAGAACTGACCGTTTTCATACAATACTTCTGCATTGTTCTCTTCGCGGAACAAGCGAATCGTATCGCCCTGTGCTACTTCGCGGTAAACCGGAGCATCCACAGCCTCAAGACGGAACAAGTCGTTCGAGTTGATTTGCGTATAAGCTGTTTCTACTTCAACCGTATTCTTCGTAGAAGCACCGTAGAGCTTGTTGTTCAAGTTCAAAGAGTAACCGTAACGATCTGCATCGCCACCATTTACACCTAAGATATTAAACAAGCCGTCCATCTTTTCTTTGATGACAAAGCGGTATTCACCATTCAGATAACTCCAAGTTTCCTTTTCAGTATCTTCATTATAATAATGATTTGCGAAGTTTTCGCTTTCCGGATCGCACATCATCGAAAGGATGTCTTGCGACTGCAAATCCTCGTAAGTCAAATATTCGCCGTTAGCCGTATTCTGCAAAGCATACGTTACGATAGCCAATGTATCGTTGTAAGCGTAATACTTACCATCAGAAGCTAAATACTGCGGATGATTTACTACATAGATAGAGTCCGTAGCATACTTGTCGTAACCATCTACATCCTTGATAGCTTCGCGGTCGAAGCGAACCAAACGCCAGTTCACGGCATCAGCTTCATTCGTCGAGATGCCCAGCAAGTGCTTGCCAGCATGGTTCTCTGATACATAGTAATCTACATTGCTTGTAGAGTTCATAATCAAACGATACTCTGTATCTTGGATTTCAGCATCCGTGTAGTTCTTGTAACCATCCATCAAACGAGCACCTTCGCTTTCGATGTTCACCGGAGTGATTTCCAAAGTGTCGCGACCGATACCGCCAGCATTGTAAGCTGTACTGAATGCACCTCTGTAATCATATTCTACCGCAAACTTATTGTTACCCAAGTTATACATACGAGCTACCGTATACTGAGCAGCCGGGTTCTCACGGTTCGTAAACGTGAATGCTACATCTTCATTCTTATCTGCGCTCAAAGAAACACCATTCTTGTTTGTTGCAGCCGATGCGTTTGTCATTGAAACAGCCCATTGTCCTTCTGGTTTGTCTGCCAAGAACTTGTTAGCTTCAGCTGGATAAGCTTCCCAAGTATTAGCACCATTATCACGAGCCATACCTAAAACTTTACCATCCAAAGTAGCAGCACGTCCATCTTCCGTTGTATACTTCACAGAAGCGTGGTTAACGAACTTGATGTTCACATACTTCCAGTTCAACGGGTTGTTGTTCTTGTCGCTACCGTGTACTAAGGTCTTTTCTTGCAATTCAGCGTAGAGGATAACATCATCCTTGTCTGCATTTACCGTCAAATAAGTTGTACCGTCGGCTTCAAATGTTGTCAAGTAAACTGGGTATTGAACTTCACCACGAGCGCGGTCGTCAACGCTAACAGCCGGTACACTAGCAATGCCAGATTGTATATAAGACTTAGCATAATCAACTACCTTGATGAACTTCACAGCCTTATTGTTTGCTGTTTGTTCATAACCTGCATATTCAACCGCGAAGGCGAAACCTAAGTTACGATCTTGTAATGCCTTAATAGCCGTTCCGTTGATATAAGCTAACAAGTTATCTTCAGACAATTTGTCGAATACATAACCACCTTCTGTTACATGATGATCGATACCGCTATCAGACCACTGTTCGTCCCAATCCAATACGATGTAAGCGTCATCAGCTTTACGCTTCAACAAGAACGTAGTAGCATTTGCATTAGCTTCTGTCAGATAATAAGTACGGCTTATTGCATCATACCCGATTTCCATCGGAATCAAACCGCCATCAAACAAATCACCCTTCAAGTCGCTCGTACCACCCTTCTTGTCCATCAAGTTCAGGTCGAAGTAAGTATTATAGTACTTGCAGAGATCTTTAACTGCGAAGTCAGCTGTACCTACTTTATAGAAGCCTAAAATAGTATTATTATTACTTGTTCCACCTAAAGTAACACTAGTTGTAGATAATGTCAAGATATTATTAGATGCTGCTAAAGTCTCCAATGTAACACCGCTTGCATACGCATTTTCACTGTAGAACTCAGAAACACCACCGACCTTTAATGTTACACCAGCTTTGTTCGTAAATGAATATTTATACATCTTCTGAGTACTATCATAAGATACAGAAACTGCCCAATAAGCTGTTTCTAACTCTTCATCTGACAAGGTAGCGTAAGCCTTCATTGTTGCAGGATTAGAATTATCTTCCTGTACCAATACATTAGCTGTATTGCCATTACTTGTAATCAAATAATACTCGCCACTTACTACAGATGTCGCCAAATCAAGACCTGCAAATTGAGGATTTGCCGGATTCGGAGAAACTGCTGGAGTAGCCGTTTCAATCATAATGTCATCTTCACTTGCTGTAGTAGAAGAAATCAAGCCATCACCAGTTGCATTTACTTTCACGTAAGAGAAAGTCGCACTTGTTGAATTCCAGATACCGAAGAGGCCTTCAGTTTCATTTAATTCAAAAGATGACGCATTTGTACTTGCAGCTACACTTGAACTACTTGCAGTGATTTGTAAGTAATTGTTAGCAGGAGTTGCCAATCCATCATATTGAGATTTATATTTACCACCATCTAAATCCCAAAGAGTTCTTTTGCTTTCACCTACTTTCAAATAAGCCTG
This sequence comes from Parabacteroides sp. An277, assembly GCF_002159645.1. Lineage (GTDB taxonomy): Bacteria > Bacteroidota > Bacteroidia > Bacteroidales > Tannerellaceae > Parabacteroides. The sequence goes on from NZ_NFJB01000002.1 coordinate 143,585, forward strand.
ATAAACATCTTCGTTTACCAATTTTACAGTACCTGCAGCATCAGTCACAACTAAATATTGATTGCCAACTTTCAATGTAACACCTGTCTTATCATCTGCCTCTTCAGTGTAAGCATAGAAGTTAATAGCTGTACCTGCAGTTGCCCAATCGGCAGCATCACCAGACGTAAGCTTCAATTGTTCGCTACCTGATACCAAATGACCGGCCGCATCGACAGTAAATACAACAGCATTCTCAAGGCTACGCATACTCGGATCGCCTGTAACATCTTCGTTTCCGATAGCGAAATCACCTTGTTGCAAGATAAAACCATTTCCATTTTCCACATACTTCCACAATGCTTTATTATCAATAGTAGCACTGTTTACAGCTGCAGAACTTGGACTTTCCACATCTGCGCCATCAGATACCAACCACATTTTTGCGGTAGTTCCCCAGCTCGGTTCAGCAATTACATAAGAGTGACCATTCACAGGAACAGCCACCTTTACGACTCCTGCCTCTGCCGCAAATGAACCTGCGAGCAAAAAGCCCGCGCACAAAGTAAGTACTTTCTTGTTCATAAAACCTTTAATTTAAGTTTGTAAATAAAATAGTTAATAAAAATCTCGTTCTTCTGATTTTACGAAGGACACAAACTCGACAAGTTTATGAACAAGCATAAAAAAAGCGGGCTTGTTACTATTATTAAATTGAAGGCTCTGGTAAGCCCGTCTCGCAATAATAGAACAAAGCCCGCGCTTTATACGATTATATTCTTAATTTCCCTTAGACCATATAAAATGATATAGGAAACTTCACAAATAATCTGTACTACACGCAAGCATTTACTGTCCATTATTCCGTGAGACTAAAAATTTACCAGATTTTCAATTTGGAATAATCTTCGTAAAATGCTTACAATATTTTGACCTGATTCCCTAAGGCGGAACGCTCTCCGCTGCGGAATCGATGCAAAGGTAAGGAGGAAAAATGAAATAGCAAGAATTTTACCGAAAAACTTTTAGGTTTTTATCCGAAAGCGAGAGATTCGAGGACGAAATCCCAGGTTTTGGAGGATAAAACCGAAAATAGGAGAAATAACCCACGAAACCCTGACCTAAAAATCATTTCACTACGGGAATAAGTGTATCTTTACGCTAAAGATATGTATCTTCAGTCTAAAGATATATATCTTCAACCTGCAGATATGTATCTTTAGCATAAAGATAGAAAATTCCTCGGTAATTTTCCAAGTTTATCCCGCGGAACATCTGTTTTTTTGCCGTAGACACAAAAAAATCAGGCATGGACAAACTGCCCATGCCTGATTCCTTTTTATGTTTACAAACGGACTTATTCCATTTGGAACTTGCGACTTACCTTAATTAAGTTGCAACTAAACACCACCACATTCGATGCCTCTTGGAGCATATTGAGGTAAACCATGCTCACTTTCGTGCTGCCCGTCTTTCCCTGAATACGTTTCAACTCTTCTTTCTTGAGTTGCGTTAACGAATTATTGAGGCGGACAGATTCTTCCACCAATTCGGGAAGTTCATTATAATCATTACGGTCTACCATATCTGCACATCGCTTCAGGTAATTGATAATCCGTACATCGACAGCACCGAAATCACTCTTCTGCACCGCTTCAAGCGGGCTGAAGTTGTTGTCGATATGTTGTTTGCACGGTTCAGCCAAGCGGTTAATGCTATATACAATCTCACTGGCAAAATCGTTGCCTTGATAATAATAAAGTCCCTTCTCGATGGCGATATCGCGGTCGAGCTGCGTGACGCCCAATGTACCCACACGTTTCACCTGCTTCAGATGAGTTTTCCGATCCCGCAAAGCCGCCATCACGCGACGAAGCTCTTTCAGATTTTCATTCATAAAGCCTTCGACAGAACCCTGTAATGTTTCGGCAGCAAAATAAAGGTCATCGCGAAGCTCTTCGCGGCTATGCTGACGGAAAAGGTTCAATGCCTCTATCGGATTCTTAGCCTTACGCAATTGAGCCACCGTGCTATTTACTTCTGCCTTTAATTGCTCTTTATGTTTTTTCTTCTTATAGAGAATTTGGCTACGAATCAACGTATAAATAGCCAATGCTACCATTGCCACGATGGCTGGAGCACCACCCCAATAGATAATCAAGGTCACGAAGAAACAAATCGTAAACGCCACACCTGCCGTAATAAACCATCCGCCAATGACGGAAAGCACGCCCGTAATGCGGAAAACAGCACTTTCACGTCCCCAAGCCCGGTCAGCAAGCGAAGAACCCATGGCCACCATGAAGGCCACATACGTCGTAGACAACGGAAGCTTATAAGATGTACCTAAGGCAATCAACAAACCGGAGAGAACGACATTGACAGCAGCCCGCACCAAGTCGAAGCTGGCGCCTTCAGCCAATATAATCTCCTTATTATTGAAGCGGCTATCCACCCAACGTTGTACCGGAAGCGGAATGACGTTCGTAATCGTCGTAGCGGCATTCGTACAAAGGCGAACCAACACACGCGCTACAGGAGACGTACCAAAGTTTTCATCCCCATCCGATTGACGCGCCAAATCCACCGAAGTCTTCACCACATTGTGCGCTTTCTTCGATGTCAGCAAAGCGATTACCATCACAATGCCAGCTCCGACAAGGAAATACCACGGCGTTTGAGCTGAACCTTGCAGGGACGTCATTAAGAACGAATCCGGCGTAACGGTTCCTCCTTGTGCCATGAAATCGGTGTAGGCAGAATAACCGGCAAGCGGCACACCAATAAAATTCACCAAGTCGTTTCCGGCGAAAGCCAACGCCAAAGCAAACGTACCCAGCAGCACCACCACTTTCAATACGTTTATTTTCAGCCAATGTAAAATCTGCATCAGAACCGTCAAGCCGACAAAACACCAAAGCACGACCTTCTCTGTATGGGCAAAGATGAAATCAGCAAATGGTCCCTCGAAGAAAGGGCTTGACTTCAATCCTTTAATCAACATGAAGTAGATAATAGCCGTAGCCGCCAATCCGCCAAATACTCCGATAAAGTATTTCGCTGTTTTCCGGTAATTGAATGTAAATAGCAGACGAGAAATATATTGCACTACGGTTCCAAAGACAAATGCAATCGCCACAGAGACGAAGATGGCCAGAATCACAGTCAGTGCCTTATCGGTATTCATCAGGTTGCCTAACGAAAGAAGACCTTCCGTATCATTGGCTAACTTGATTAACGAATAAGCCACGGTTCCGCCCAACAACTCAAATACCAGCGAGACCGTGGTAGAGGTCGGCATTCCTAACGAATTGAAAATATCCAAGATTACGACATCCGTCAGCATAACGGCCACCAAGATGCACATAATCTCCGAAAAGTAAAAATACTGAGGCTGATAGATGCCATGCCGGGCAATATCCATCATTCCGTTCGAGAGAGAAGCCCCGACCAAAATCCCTACAGCTGCCACAATCATGATGACACGAAAGGAAGCTGCCTTAGAACCGATAGAAGCGTTCAAAAAGTTCACGGCGTCATTACTCACTCCTACCGAGAGATCGAATATCGCCAACACGCCCAAAAATAGGACTAAGAACAAGTAGAATGTTTCCATATAATTAATGCATGTAAATATTTCGGGGGCAAAGGTACGTAATATCTGCTTCAAACAAGCAACAAATATATTACAAAACCATTACAGAGCCGTCAATTCAAATAAATGACTGGAGGTCGTCTCGGTGGTAAAGAGGCGCAACCCCACTTTCATTAGGTAGTCTCCGGAATAGGTTTGACCGTTTCCTTGGAATGCGGACTTCGTTCCGGGCATGAGGTTTATTTCCTCTATCTTATATTGTTTGTTGGGATTCAATCCTTGGAAGTGGATGGGATAAAGTGCCTCTCCGAAACGCGGATATATATTATAGGTATAGAGGAGTGCTTTACTTTGGGCTTCATCTACGTGCATGACGGCCGTATGTTCGCCCTCATAGGGAGATACCAAACGGTAAAGGTCTCCATCCAAGATAACCGGCTTCAGGCGGTTGTAGGTCGTTACGGCTTCTTGGCAGAAGGTACGCTCGTCGGCAGACAATCCATCCAGACCGATGTCGAACCCTAACTTACACATCATGGCGACATCTACGCGGAATTTCACCGATGTGCGACGGTTCCAACTCGTCACGTGCGCACACATCGCCTTCGAGGGGAAGAATTGCGAGAAGCCCCATTGGATGTAGAGCCGCTCCACGGGGTCGGTATTGTCGCTCGCCCAGAACTCGGTGAAGTATTTCAAGGCTTCGTAATCGCAACGGCCGCCGCCTCCGGAGCAGAGCATCATTGGTATGTGGGGGTATTTCGCTTGGATGCGGTCCAATACCTTATATAATCCGCGCACATAATCTACGTAGAGCTGCTCTTGTTTGTCTTTCAAGTAGGGGGAATAGACGTTCGTAATCGGGCTGTTGCAATCCCACTTGAAGTAGGCGATGCCGGGATTGTCGGTCAATAAACCATCTACGACACCGAACACGAAATCCTGTACCTCCGGATTCGAGAGGTCCAACACCAATTGGTTGCGATAGTAGTAGGTTTCGCGGTTCGGGAGCTTAATAATCCAGTCGGGATGCTTTTCAGCCAACTCACTCTTCGGGTTCACCATCTCCGGTTCAATCCAGATACCGAACTTCACGCCGGCTTTCTCCGCTTCCTTCACCAAGAACGGGATGCCGTGGGGGAGCTTGTTCTCCATCACTTGCCAATCGCCCAATCCGGCGCGGTCGTTGTTTCGGGGATATTTATTTCCGAACCAACCATCGTCGAGCAGGAACATATCCACGCCCAGATGCTTGGCCTCTTGCATCAATCCGCTCAGTTTCTGCTCGTCGAATTGGAAACCGGTGTTCTCCCAGTTGTTCAGGAGCGTCATGCGGTCGCCTTTCCCGTCCTTCAGTTGGTAATGGCGTGCCCACGCATGGAAATGGCGGCTTGCTTTCCCGGTCCCTTCGTCGCTGCGGGTAAAGATGAACTCTGGCGTGGCAAAAGTTTCGCCTGCAGGAAGTTCGTAGCGGGAAGCATAGGGGTTGATGCCTGAAATGACGCGCAGGTGGTGCATATTGTCCACCTCGAACGTAAAGCGGTAGTTGCCCGTCCAGCCAATCGTGCCTAACAGGACTTCGCCCTGATGCTCATGTGCCGGTTGCCCTAAACCCAATTCAAAGAAAGGATACATAAACATCGCGGCACGTGTCCCTAACTTCGTCTCCAACACCTTCTTGCCGGGTTGGAGCGGTTGCGTGCTCATTTGCATTTCCTTGGCCCAGTCGCCGCTGAACTCGGTCAGGTAATAAGCCGGATGTTCCAAGTAGAGAATCGACGAGGCATATTCTGTCAGGTGGATAGGTTTCTTCTCCTGATGCTTGATTTCAGTCCAAGTCTTGATGATATTCTCTTTTTTATAAGCCACGTAATGGAGCGCGACCTCCAGCGGATACTGTCCGTCTTGCAGGCGGATGATGGTCTCGGTCGCATTCCCGTCCAGCGATTTCGTATCTACCGAGGCAAAGGTCAGCACCGTGCTGCGGTTGCCGTCGCTATGCGTGATGCCCAACGCCGGTTCGAAATAATCGCCGCTTCCGGCCGGGAGGTAAATATCCCATCCCTTTTGCCCCGCACCGCTATCCGCGCCCCCTTTTTCGTCGGACGAGAGGGCGGTGATGTCTGCCTCATGCAAGAGTTTCTCTCCGAAATAGGCTTGATACAAACGCCCGTTCGAGTTCGTACAATAAATCAAATCGGTTTCGTCTGTCGAAATCCGGATGACGCGGTTCTCATTCTCCGCGTGCAATGTCATGTTTCCACCAATTAGAATCATGAATACTAGAAATAAGCTCGTTCTCATATTTATTATTCGATTAAAACTGCCTTGTTTGGGTAGAAGAGTGCTCTGCAAACGCCGCGACGCCGTCGCGAAGAAATCAGAGTACTCTGTAAACGTCGCGACGTCGTCGCGGAGAAATCGGAGCACTCTGCAAACGCCACGACGCCGTCGCGGAGAAATCGGAGTGCTCTGTAAACGTCGCGACGCCGTCGCGGAGAAATCGGAGCACTCTGCAAAACGTCGCGGCGCATCGGGCCGTCCTCAGCCGCTCAGGCATTCGCCTCTTCGGGCCGTTTCACGGCTTTGTAAATGGAATAACCTACCGCGCCGAGGAGCAGGAGCAAAATCAGGAAACTGCTGTATGCCTCGACGTTAGCTGCTACGATATAACCCTCCGGACGGAACTCGAACACCACCTGATGCTCGCCCGCCGGGATGCGCATGGCACGGAGAATCCAGTCGGCGCGGAAATGCTCGGCGGGTTTGCCGTCAATCGTAGCCTTCCAGCCCGGCTGGTAATAGATTTCGGAGAAGACCGCCACCTGCTCGGTCGAAGCCTTTGCCGTGTAAACCAACTTGTTCGGGCGGTACGAATCCAATTGGATGCTCGCCGTAGAGTCCGGTTGAGGCGCAAAGCCCTCCAGTTGCGCAGCAAAACGCTTGTCTACCACCGCCGTCTGCTTCGGGTCTATCTCGTTCAACGCCTCAATCTCGGCATCCGGATTTTCCACCTGGCGCACTTCGCGGACGAACCAGGCGTTCCCATTCGCGTAAGGATTCACCAAAGGAGGTTGCGAAGGATTGTAGACGATGTATTTCGTATTCAGCATGTTCAGCGAAGGACAGGCCGCAAAGACGGGCAAGAAATCCGCCGCGCTTTTCACGTGCTGGAAGACGCCGATGATGGAATTGATTTCCTCCTGCAAGCGATGGTCAATCAAGTCTTGATACCGGCGCAACTTGGCGGCATGATAACCTCCAATCGAGTGATGGTAATAGGAGGTCTGCGTTTCGAGGAACGGATTGTTCAGGTTCAGCACGCGATACGAACTCTTGTCTTTCAAGATTTCCTTGTCCGCCGCGCTTTCAGTATACACATTTTGAATATCCTGCTTCGGGACGAAATTCTTTTCGTTCAAGTAACGCTTGTCGACTGTCCATAAATCGATAAATATAAGGAACGTAACGCCGATGCCGACCCACGTAGCCACTTGCTTCTTGTTTTTAGCCACCCCATACCACGCCACTAAGGCCGCGCCCAAGAGGATAAAGAGCAGCGAACGCAAGGCATCCGACGAAGCCAAAGACGCGCGGTCGATAAGCAAAGCGTTATAGAACTTCTCTGGTAATTGATATTGTGCGTCATACGTAGAACGGAAATCCAAGAACAGACTCGGCATCAACCAGATAATCAAAGATAAACCACCCGTAATCGCCAACGAAGCGATAAACCCACGCTTCAATCGCTTTTCATCTACTTGCTGATTCAATATCTCTTTCAATCCCCAAATACCAATGATGGGAGCGACCATATTCGGGATGACCAACGCCATCTCGACAGTACGGAACTTGTTGTACATTGGCAGGTAATGGAACATGAAATCGTTGAACCACATCAGATTCCTACCCAACGCCAACAACGTCATAAACACCGCCCCGGCGAAAAGCCACCACTTCATCGGATTCCGAATGACAAACATGCCTAAAATGAACAGAAAGCAAACCAAAGCACCGAAATAAACCGGTCCGGATGTAAAACTCTTGTCTCCCCAATAAGTAGGAGCTTGGATTTCAGAACCTACTTTCATTCCCGCCATTTTGGCTTCGTGGTAGAATTCGGAATCAGAACCTAACATACCGCCCGACGCGCCACCGTAGGCATTCGGAATCAAGGTAGTCAGCAATTCCGCCTTGCCATAACTCCAAGCGAAGGCATAATCCTGATCCAAACCGCTCGACTTCTTTTCAACCACACCCTCGGCGTTTGGTTTCGGAGTCAATTCGGATTCGCCACGGATGGAATGTTGCCCCAATTCCCAGCTGCTATATAATCCTTTCGCACCAGGCAGTATGGCGAGCACGGCGCATACCAATAGGATGCCCGTAACTTTCCCTAATTCCGTAAGTTCCTTCTTTCGAACCTTGTCGACTACATATCCCAAATAGATGAAAAGACATAAAAGGAACAGATAATAGGTAATCTGGATATGATTATTACTAATCGACAAAGCGACACCTAACAGGAATAACACCGCTCCCCACAGATATTTTCGTTTAAATAATAACGCCATACCCGCGAGCGTGACTGGCATATAGCCAATTACGTATCCCTTCACGATATGTCCCGCCTCAATAATAATAATATTGTAAGAGGCTAATGCAAATGCAAATGCACCAGCCAAGGCAAGCCAACAACTGGCACCCATCACGCACATCAAAAGGTAAAAGCATACCAATCCGACGAATATCATCGACGCATCCCGGTAACTCAACGACTTGAAGACTTTTTCTATCATTTTGTATTGAGGTAGATCCGGAGCCGGATTCCCATACCCCGCCACATAAGGCATTCCGCCAAACATCGCATCCGACCATGCACTAAACTCGCCCGGAGCTGCCGTTTCCGCATATGGCTCCATTTGGCTGTTCCCCATGCCGGTAGCCTTGATATCATCACCTTGCCGAAGCACTTTCCCGTCGAGCACCGACGGTGCAAAATACGCTATCGTAGCCACCAACAATATCAGAATGGCTACAATATGTTTCACCGATTTCTTCAATAAATCCTGCATATATATCTATTTCTTTGATTTATCAAACCCTTCCTTCCACCCATTTCGCCGTATAAAAACGAACCGCAAACCAGACATGAAGCAAAGTCGTGGCAAATTTACCATAATATTTGCACATAATCGCATATCTTTCTTTCAAAGACGCTTTGCGTTGCGTTGTACTCATTCCATCTTCCAAAAAATGAGAAAGAATCATATGTGTATTATACGTCATTTTCGCCATTTTCAGACAACGGATACACCAATCGTAATCAGCACTCAAACGATAATGCAAATCATATTCCGGAGCAATCGTACGTTTGGCAATGAAAGATTGATGACAAACCAACATGCCCATCCGAAAGCTTTTCCATGTTAATCTTTTCGGAGCTCTCAAACGACGCATACCCAGCATTCTTCCATCCGCATCGACAATAGCCGTCTCGCCATAAACTACGTCTGGAAGCGTTTTACACTTACTCAACTTATGGGCTACGCGTTGTACTGTATCTGCGCTCGGGAGTGTATCGCCAGCATTGACGAACCAAACATAATCACCCGTCGCATGACGCAAACCTTTGTTCATGGCATCATACAAACCATGGTCTGGCTCCGTCGTCCAAAAAGCGATACCTGGCGCATACTCACGAATCATATCTACGGTTCTGTCTGTTGAACTTCCGTCGATAATGATATATTCAATGTTTGGATATGATTGACTCAAAATGCTTAAAATAGTCCGCTCTAACCATTTCTCGGCATTGTATGTAATGGTGATAATAGAGAATTTCATTTTACTAATTCATTGTACAAATCTATATAGCGCTTAGCTACCACCTCTTCGGCATATTCTCGCTGTACTTTCTCCACACAGGCTTCCGATAAGCGAGCTTTATCCGGATAATCCAATACCCAACGAATGCCACGAGCTAAATCTTCTGCATCTTTATAATCTGCAACATAACCGTTACGCTTGTGATCTATCATCTCAGGAATACCACCTGTACGGAAACCTACACAAGGTGTTCCGCACGCCATTGCTTCCATGATGGTGTTGGGGAGATTTTCATCTAAGGACGAGGTTACAAACAAATCTACGGCATTATATAGTATAGAAATTTTTACTTCATCGGATAAATAGCCCATCGAATGAATAGGAATGGGAAACATACTCTTTATTTCTTGTTTTATCTGCCCGAAGACTACTAATTCTATATCTTTTCGCCTCAATAGAAATAAAGATCGAATGAGATAATCAACCCCTTTTCGACTATCTGTTACATTTAATGCACCAAACAGAATCAAATATTTATCTAAAGGTAAATTTAATTCCTTTCGGCAAGCCACTTTTTCTTTTTGACAAAAGACAGATGCGTTTATTGCATTCGGAATATTTAGTACATGTTTTCTTTTTAATAGCCCACTGACTAAAGCTTTCTGTTTTAGCCAATCACTACAACCAACAAATGTTATATTGGCATTTTGATAGATGAATTTCTTTTTGCGATAGACATTTGTTGATAAGTCAAAAGATTGACTCTTTAAATAAAAGCAAGATTCACAAAGTTCTTGATATTTATTACATTCGCGAGCATGATGGCAAATCCCTGTGCAAGGCCACATGTCATGCATTGTCCAAACAATGGGTTTCCTTAAATCTACTAATGCTTTAATATCCTTTAAAGAAAGAAACCCTTGATTTATCCAATGCAAATGAATAATATCTGCGTCTTGCACTAACTTATTCCTACTAATATCATTACCTACGTTTGCTATCGATACTCGAAACAATTCTGATCTGCTAAAATGATTGAAGAGAAATATGATAAATCGTTCCCAATAAAAACGGAAACAATTCAACCATCGCATCCATCCGGAACGATTAACGGTATAAACGTGTTCCTCTTCTCTTACCAAATCACGAACCAACATGTCTGCTTGTATACCTTGTTTTTGCAAAGCTTGCATCAAACGATGTGCAGCTACGGCCGCTCCACCGATTCTATCAGAAGTGTTTAGAAGTAGGATTTTCATTTCTTATAGTATTTACAACATAATATTGGCCACAAAGCGGCTCTTATAATAGCAATACATGTAGATTTTTCTGAAGCATAAAATATTTTATTGCGAAGTTTTATGCAAAGTAGAGAGGCTTTTACTTGTGCAAAGAATGAATTTGTTCCTAATAATTTAGATAATTGTAATGCTGTTTTCAAATTATCTGGTCTAATGGGATATTTCTCCATATATTGATGAACAGCATTCATATATCGTTGCATATTCGGATAATTATTTCGATATTGTATTATGCTAGTCCACATATAAGAGATAATGTTATTTATTGTTCGCCTGTTATTATCTGGTTTTACATAAGACGCAGCTTTTATATGTCGCCTATGTTTTGTCATAAATTCCTTACATACAGATAATTTACCTCCGTATATATTTGCAGCAATTGCTAATTGTGCATCATAAGACCAGTTCTTTTCTTCAGGTAACAAGTTTACTAATTCCTTTTTAAATAACATGGCATGTCCTGGTATCACCGGATAGAAAATTAGGCGTTCCAAACCATAGTTTGGAACTCTTCTGTCTATATTTAGTGGAATATTTTCATTGGTGAACGGTGAGCTTAATGAAAAACATAAAAGATTGTTATCTATGCATTTTATTTGTTTTTCTATTTTCTCTAAATCCCAGATATCATCTTGATCTGAAATAGCAATATATTCACCTTTTGCTAAATGAATAGCAGATATGAAATTCTGGGTTATGCCTTTTTGTTGAGTATTTTGATGTATTTTTATAAAATCATATTTTAGAAAATATTCTTTTACTATATCTACCGTCTCATCCGTAGAACAATCATCTTGCACTATCAGTTCATAAATTGGATATGTCTGATTGAGAATTGAATCCAATTGTTCACGTAAATACTTTGCACCATTATAAGTGCACATCACTACTGATACGGTTTTCATATCGTATTTATAATTGTTCTATAATATATCTCATTAATCTCTTATATGAAAAGAAATTATTCCGAACCGCTTTTCTATCTATTTCCCGATTACACATAATATATTCCGGATGTTTCAAAGGGAAATGGATAGGTGTGGAAGGAACAAACAATTTATGCGCATTTTTAGTGGTATGCGTTGCATTGGGGTCGCCCAATCCAATATTAGTAACTAAATTAACCGAAGGATAAATGGACAACTGATGTTGTGTTCGCAACATATAATAATAAAATACGCCCCATGGATTTAAACCATGCCGATGATATAACGCATCTGGAATAAAACTATTGAAATAAATTTCTTCCCATTTATTACAGAAAAGGGATTTCCTACGCTCTGGATATTTTTCCCAAAAAGGAAAGTTCACATCCATGTTTTTCCATACACGACGCCAAGTAGCCCATCCCCAAATATGTGTAATATTACAAAAGTCATAACTCCATCCGTTTTTTACGATACCGGGCAAAAAACAATTTCCACCAATATGTCCAATTCGCTGGTCATCTTTATATCGTTCTAATAATTCCTCACAAAACGGGAAAAATGATAAATCCGGTAAACAATCGTCTTCCAAAATTATCCCTTGTTCCTCTTGTTCAAAAAACCATGAAATAGCCGACGAAATCGCTATTTTACAACCCAAATTCTTATCTCGATACAAATGTCTTACTTCACAAGGCCAATCTACTTTCGAGACAATTTCTTTTACCTCTTTGCAACGTAGCTTTTCATCATCTCTTCCTTCGCGAGGCGCATCGGCGGCAATATACAACCGTGCAGGTTGTACTTCCCGAATCCGGTTAAATACAACCTGCGTCGTATCCGGACGATTGAAAACCAAAAAAAGAATCGGTGTATTATATGTCATGACTTCATATGCTTACAAAAATAAAACAATCGTCATATTTCTCCATCCATTTTCCTAAAATCACGCCGCCATTTCCGGAAATTACGCCGTAAATAGGAACGTTTATAGTTATAATTGGAAAGGATTATAGGCATGAATAAAAATCGAATCAATGAAAAGGTTTATAACCAAAATGTCCTATTAGAAAATCCATTACCCCATATATATATGCTTTCAATATATCATATTTCCCCTGCCTTAAATAATTGATTATATTATGCGGTACAATAAATAATAAATGATAAGCAATCGCATAAAAACGTTTTTCCCCTTTTAAATTTCTTTTGTATAAGAGTAAACGATTTCTTGCATTGTAATAACAAACCAATGGGGAATTTTTTCCTGTTGAACAACTACCAATATGCAACAATTCAACACGAGGTTCGTATAAAAGGTGAAAACCTTTCTTTTGAAGGTGAAGAGATAAATCTACTTCTTCCGAATATAAAAAATACTCCTCAGGCCAACCATTGACTGACTTTAGAGCTTGTTTGGAAATCATAACGGCAGCTCCATGTATTAAAGGTGTCTCAACTGTATGGAAATCAACCTCTGAGTTCCGATAATGAATCTTATGTAAATAAGGATCTAACGGTTCACAACCAGCATAATTCAAACTACCATCTAAGTTCCTTATTTTAGGTGATATTGCTGCAATAGTAGGGTCATTCATTATTTTATTTAGTAGAAGGGATATACAATCTTGTTCTATAAGGACATCATTATTGATGAATAGAAAGTATTCTCCTTTTGCTTGTTTCACTCCTAAATTATTTCCTCCTGAAAAACCTAAGTTTTTTTCACTACGAATACTTTTTATCCATGGATATTCTTTTTGCAGTAGAATTGCTTCATCCTCTTTTGAACCATTATCTACAACTATTACTTCCCATTCGCTTGTTAAGAATGGATACAAAGAATTGAGAAAATTCTTTGTGTAAGAAAGACCGTTGAAATTAATAGTTATGATGGAAAGAATTATATCAGACATAAAAACAACTACAGATTGAAGCTACAATTATTATAACTAAAAATGAACGGATAAAAGAAACCTCGGATACGATTATTACTCTTGCTCAAATTGGGATATATCAAATGACTATTCTTCGAACATAAGATACAAAGTCTTAACAAAGATATATAATCAGAACATAATAAAAGAGATGCAATTTTTCTAACCAAATCATTTGCATATTTAGCTTGTACAATTGACGAATAAAATATGGTCCAAGCCTTTTTCTTTCTTAATTGTGCCAAATTTCTTATTCCACATAAGTAAGGTTGATACGTCGGTTTTATAACTTCTTTTCTGATATATTTCTCTCGCATCGTTCTTATTGCAGACTTTTCATGTATCCTATGCCAACTTAATGCAAATTCAACCCTGACGATGCTATTATTTAAGGATGCAAATACAGCTAACCACCAATCATAATAAATACATTCACTCCAATTATTTAATTCCATGCAGAATGAACGACGAATCAACATTGTATGACCTGGAATCGTATTAACAAATATCAAACGTTCAGAATTAAACAATGGAGTCAATAAATATTTATTAGAATCCGCATAGTTCTCACCTGCATAATATGCACTACAACATAAATTCTTATTTCCAATAGTTTCTATTTGCTTTTCTATCTTATACTTATACTATATATCATCCTGATCCGCAATAGCTATATATTCTCCTTTTGCCTTTTGTATAGCTGTTAAGAAATTACGATTGAAGCCTAAATTTTTTTCATTGATATATATCTTGATATCAACTTGAGGAAATCTTACCTGATACTCTTTCACAATTTCCACCGTTTCATCCGTCGAACAATCATCTTGTACTATCAATTCATAAATCGGATACGTTTGATTTAATATCGAATCTAATTGTTCACGAATAAAACGCGCACCATTATAAGTACACATCACCACTGATATTTTCTTTATTTCGACCTCCATCCTATTTTTTCTTTTTTATCAAATACCCCCAACACTCCTTGAACGTAGCAGACCCCGATAACCATGTTATCAACGTGTAGAGCGAGGCTGCTAATAATGTTTTGACGATTATGGATAGGTATATATTTTCAATTTTTAATGTAATCCAATAAGTAAATCCGATAACAAATAGGGCTATGCAAGCATAGGGTACAATGTCTTTTAATACATGCCATAAATTCAACCTTATCTCTTTATAAACGAAATAATGCCATACAAACAACCAAAGCATGTTCACGCAAACATATACGCAAGACATCGTATAAATACCATACGGATGAAGCAACAACATGAGAATGAGTTGCAACATACCAAGTGCTACAGTATTTCCTAAATAGACATTCGATTTACCCTTACTTATCAACAAGTTCGTGTATAATCCCGCAATAGGAATGAAAGTACCACCAATGGCTAATATTTGTAAGATATGTGCGCTTTCCAGCCATTTATCGGTAATGGCTATTGTTATCAGTTCAGGAGCAATCAAGGACAACCCCAACATGGCTGGAAAAGAAATAAAAGCGGTGAAACGAAGCATTTTACGAAAAGCACGTACCTGACGCTCCGGCTCATCGTTTATTTGTGCAAACAACGGTTGCGCCACACCTCCTACCATACCGGAAATCAATGAATGTCCCCGGTAATTCCAGTTATTTGCTTGGTTAAATTGTCCGACTTCCTTTTCGCCATAAAAACGTCCCAAAATCACAGAGAACAAATTATTATTGATATGCGTAAAAATATTGGTTAATAATAATTTGCTACTGAATCCTAACATCTCGCGAATAGGTCGGAAGTTCCACTGAAGCGTGGGACGCCAAGGACATACATTCCACACACAAAGAGTCAGTATGCTGATGTATACTAAACTCTGTGTCGCTAAACTCCAATAGGAAAAACCATTGAATGCCAACGTCACACCCACAATTCCTGAAAGCCCTAATGCCAAAATCGTAGCTATCGACCTTTGCCTTACCTGCAAAGTACGGAATAGGTAAGCAGACGGTATGATTCCCAAACTGGAAATGAAAAAGCCAAGAAAGGCATAGCGCGCTAATGGTATCAATTTCGGTTCGTTATAGAAATCTGCTATCAACGGTGCTAAGAAAAACAATATCCAATATAGGCAAAAACTAATAGAAATAGAAAACCAAAATACCGCATTATACTCCTCATGTTTTACCTCCTTTTTATTGGCTAACGCCGCAATGAATCCACTTTCTTGCAACGAACCGGCAATCAACGAGAATATGGTCAGCATACCAACCATCCCGTAATCTTCCGGACTTAATATACGCCCCAAAAAGATACCGAACAGCAGGTTCAGGAATTGCATCGAACCGTTGTTGATGAATCCCCAAAACAATCCACGGGCGGTTTTCTGCTTGAGTGTTTCTTCGGGCATTTTTTATCTATGCTGAGAATTTACCTTCCAATACAATGGTATTCAAATCCGTATTCTTCCATCTCCTTCGGTTCGTAGATATTTCGTCCGTCGATAACCAAGGGATTCTTCATCAGTTTCTTGATAGCGGCCCAGCTTGGCATCCGGAATTCTTTCCATTCCGTAAAGAGCAGGAGGGCGTCGGCCTCTATCACCGCATCATATATATCCTTCGCATAATGGATGGCATCGCCGATACGTCGTTTCGATTCAGGCATAGCTACGGGGTCGTAAGCATATACTTCGCATCCGGCGTCGAGCAATTTCTGGATAACGACAAGCGAGGGTGCCTCGCGCATATCGTCAGTTTCTGGTTTGAATGCCAATCCCCAGATGGCTATCCGTCTCCCTTTCAAATCTCCTTGGAAGTAATCGTAGGTTTTCCGGTAGAGGATGGATTTTTGCGCTTCGTTCACCTCTTCCACGGCTTGCAAGATACGCATCGGATAACCATGGTCTGCTGCCGTCTTGACCAACGCTTTCACATCTTTCGGGAAGCAAGAACCGCCGTAACCGCAACCCGGATAGAGGAACCGATGGCCGATGCGGACGTCGCTCCCGATTCCTTTGCGCACCATGTTCACATCGGCACCCACCCGTTCGCACAGGTTGGCGATGTCATTCATGAAGCTGATGCGCGTGGCGAGCATCGCGTTTGCGGCATATTTCGTCATCTCGGCCGAGGGCACATCCATGAAGATAACCCGGAAATTATTCAACAAGAAGGGGCGGTAAAGACGACTCATCAACTCTTTGGAACGTTCCGATTCGACGCCCACCACAATGCGATCCGGACTCATAAAATCCTTGATGGCTGCACCCTCCTTTAGGAATTCCGGGTTGGATGCCACATCGAATGTAAGCGTTGAGCCGCGTTTATCCAATTCTTCCTGTATGGCTTGGCGGACCTTCTGCGCCGTCCCGACCGGCACGGTGCTCTTCGTCACAATGGTCAGGTATTTGTCCATGTATTTCCCGACCGTCCGCGCCACCTCCAGCACGTAATGCAGGTCTGCGCTTCCGTCCTCGTCGGGCGGCGTCCCAACTGCACTGAACACCACCTCCACGTCGTTCAGGCAGACCGAGAGGTCGGTCAGGAAATGCAAACGTCCCGCTTTTTGGTTGCGCAGCACCATCTCCTCCAAGCCTGGCTCGTAAATGGGCATAATGCCGTTGTTCAAATCCTCAATCTTCTTTGCGTTGACATCCACGCAATATACTTCCGTTCCCATTTCGGCAAAACAGGTACCGCTGACCAAGCCAACATACCCCGTCCCGACTATCGCTATTTTCATGTTCTTTTTTACTGCAAATGATTACGTTATTATACAAAAGAAAGGGTACCCCAAGGCACACACCGTCTCGTCAGTCCCAAGCGGAGCTGACGAAACCCGCACAAAGATAAGGATAAAACCCCAATTTTGCCAAACGGACAGACCATCCATTTGCTTTTAAATGCTATCGGAGTGCCCCGACGAAATCATTTTTCCTATGATGAAACCGTCCGGGTACCCCGACAGCGCCATTTTTCCTACGATGAAACCGTCCGGGCACCCCGACAGCGCCATTTTTCCTACGATGAAACCGTCCGGGCACCCCGACAGAATCATTTTCCCTACGATGAAACCATCCGGGCACCCCGACAGAACCATTTTTCCTACGATGAAACCGTCCGGGTATCCGGGTAAGTGCTTTTTTCTTACTCATTCCCCATTTTTAGCCTTGCAGGCATAGATGCGCTGGATGATGTCGACCACCTTCAGCCCCTCCAGCACGTTCGTAGTGATGCTTTTGCCCGCCTTTTGGCTGAGCACCTCCACCACGTTGCGGATGACGAAGTTGTGGTTTTGCGCCGAGCCTTTGTAGGGACCGTAGTCGTTGCCTGGATTCGTGGGCGGGAGTTCAGGCATCTCATAATCTTTGATGTGGCAATATTCCACCTCGTTCATGTATTGCCCGCCGATCTTCACGCTGCCGTTCTCCGCCACGACGAGGAGGCTGCTCTCCATGTTCTTGTCCCACACGGCGGTGGAATAGTTCAGGCAGCCCATGCCGCCATTCACGAAATCGAACGTGACGAGCCCGGAATCCTCAAAGTCGGTCAACGCCGCGTGGTTGAAATCGGCAAAACGGGCCTGGATGTGGCAAATGTCGCCGAAGAGCCAATACATGATGTCGATGAAATGGGAGAACTGGGTGAAGAGCGTGCCGCCGTCCAACCGTGCATCGCCATGCCATCCGCCCGGCTTGTAGTAACGCTCGTCGCGATTCCAATAGCAATTCAGTTGCACCATGTAGATTTTCCCCAAGCGTCCGGATTCGACCATCTCCTTTATCCAGACCGAAGGAGGCGAGTAACGGTTTTGCATCACGCAGAAAGCCAACCGTTGGTAACGCAGGCAGGCATAGACCACGCGCTCGGCATCCTGTGTGGTAAGCGCCATGGGCTTCTCAATTACCACATGATGTCCTGTCTCAATCGCCCGTACCGCCATCTCCGCATGAAGCCCGTTCGGCGTGCATATATTAATGACGTCAATCTTCAAATCGGCTGCCAGTAGTTCCTCCAGGCCGGAGAAGAAGGGGGCGGGATATGCCTCGATACCCAATTCCGCTCGCGGACGGATATCGCACAGGGCTACCAGCTCCGCCCCTTCGTCGCGCGTAATCATCTCGGCATGCCGTTTCCCGATATGGCCACACCCGACGACGGCAAAGCGTATCTTTTTATCTTTATTTTCCATAAGCCAATAATGTTTGGGTGACGTAATCGATTTCCTTGTCCGTCATCTCGGTATGAATCGGCAAGGAAAGGACCGAGCGTGTCAATTGCTCGGAAACGTAAAGCGAAGAGCCGTTGCGCGCCAAGCCATAGAAGGCGTCCTGTTTGTGCATCGGCACCGGATAATAGACCATCGAAGGAATTCCCCGCTCTTTCAGGTATTGTTGCAAATCGTCCCGTTCGCCACCCGCTATCTGCAAAGTATATTGATGGAATACATGCGTCGAATAGTCGGCCCGGAAAGGAATCGCCCAACGGGCATCGTCCCTCAGCGCTTCGTCGTAGCGAACTGCTACCTTCCGACGTGCTTCGGCAAATGCATCGATATGGGGCAACTTGACCTCCAGCACCGCTGCCTGCAACGTATCCAAACGAGAATTGCAACCAATGATTTTATGGTGATACTTGGTTTGCTGGCCATGGTTGGCTATCATACGGGCACGTTCGGCCAGTCGGTCGTCGGACGTCATCACCGCTCCGCCATCTCCGTAGCAGGCCAAAGGCTTGGACGGGAAGAAAGAGGTGGTGCCGATATGGCCGATAGTCCCAGCTTTGCGTCGGCTTCCGTCTTGGTATATTACCTCCGCACCCAGCGATTGGGCATTGTCTTCAATCACATAGAGATGATTCTGTTCGGCAATCTGCATGATGCGTTCCATGTCGCCGCACTGCCCAAAGAGATGCACCACGATGATAGCACGCGTCTTGGGCGAAATGGCCGATTCGATTTGCCAAGGATTGAGGTTGAACGTCCGTTCATCCACATCGACCCATACCGGAATCAAACCCAGCAACGCGACGACCTCGGCGGCAGCCACATACGTAAACGATGGCACGATCACCTCATCGCCCGGCATCAAGTTCAACGCCATCAACGCAATCTGCAACGCATCCGTCCCGTTTCCACAAGGAATCACGTGTGGTACTTGCAAATAGTCCGCTAAGTGAGACGCGAACGCCTTCACTTGCGGACCATTGATAAAGGAACAAGTATCGATAACCTCTTGCATCGCCGCATCCACCTCCGGTTTCAGCCGGAGGTATTGGCGATGGAGGTCGACCATCTGTATATGTTCATTTTCCATTTTAAAAAGCTATATTTATTTCACTTCGCTCCCCGGCTTCACGCTCTTTTCGGGCATAATGACAGAGAGCTTGCCATCGAAATCCTCGGCGGAGAGAATCATGCCTTCCGACACGATGCCTTTCAACTTGCGCGGAGCCAAATTGGCGATGAAGCAAATTTGTTTGCCCACGAGCTCTTCCGGTTTGTAATGCTGGGCGATGCCGGAGACAATGGTGCGTTTTTCCAGTCCGTCGTCGATCCGGAACTGCAACAGTTTGTCGGCTTTCGGTACTTTGGTGCATTCCAACACCGTTCCTACGCGGATATCCAACTTCGTGAAATCGTCGAAGGCAATATTTTCGCGGATGGGTTTGGCTTTGTAGTTCGCCTCTTCGTTTGCCTTCTTCGTCGCGAGCAATTTGTCTATTTGCGCCTGTATCACGTCGTCTTCTATCTTCTCGAAGAGCAGTTCCGCCTTGCCCAACTCGTGTCCGGCTTCGAGCAGGTCGGTCGATCCCAAACGATCCCAGCCCAACGGCTCGACGTTCAGCATCGTGTTCAGCTTCTTCATGCTGAAGGGCAGGAACGGCTCGAAGGCGATGGCCAAGTTGGCCGTAATTTGCAAGGCAATGTGCAAGATCGTCGCCACCCGATTCATATCCGTCTTGGCCAATTTCCACGGCTCTGTGTCCGCCAAGTATTTGTTTCCGATGCGGGCGAGGTTCATGGCCTCCTTCTGGGCATCGCGGAAATGGAAGGTATCGAGCAAACGTTCCACGTCGGCTTTCACGTTCTTGAAGTCTTCGAGCGTTTGGCGGTCGTAATCCGTCAGTTCACCGGCTGCCGGTACTTTCCCGTCGAAGTATTTACCCGTCAACACCAACACGCGGTTCACGAAATTACCCAAGATAGCCACCAACTCGTTATTGTTGCGGGCTTGGAAATCTTTCCAGGTGAAATCGTTGTCCTTCGTCTCGGGGGCATTGGCGGTCAGGACGTATCGGAGCACATCCTGCTTGCCCGGCATATCCACCAAGTATTCATTCAACCAGACTGCCCAGTTGCGCGAGGTGGAAATCTTGTCGCCCTCCAAGTTCAGGAACTCATTGGCCGGCACGTTCTCAGGCAGGTTGTAGGTACCTTCCGCTTTCAGCATCGTAGGGAACACAATGCAGTGGAACACGATATTGTCTTTCCCGATGAAGTGAATCATCTTCGTTTCTGGGTCTTTCCACCATTTTTCCCAGCTGTCTGGCAGCAATTCTTTCGTGTTCGAAATGTAACCGATGGGCGCGTCGAACCATACATACAACACTTTGCCCTCAGCACCTTCTACCGGCACGGGGATACCCCAGTCCAAATCGCGGCTCACGGCGCGAGGTTGCAAGCCCATGTCGAGCCAGCTCTTGCACTGCCCGTACACGTTGGGTTTCCACTCCTTGTGGCCCTCCAGAATCCATTCGCGGAGGAAAGGTTCCCACTTGTCGAGCGGCAGGTACCAGTGCTTCGTCTGGCGCATGACCGGTTGGCTTCCGCTGATGGCCGACTTCGGATTAATCAAGTCGGTCGGGCTGAGCGACGTCCCGCACGCCTCGCATTGGTCGCCATACGCATGTTCGTTGCCGCAATGCGGGCAGGTTCCGGTGATGTACCGGTCAGCCAGGAACTGCTGCGCCTCTTCGTCGTAATATTGTTCGCTGGTTTTCTCGATAAACTCACCCTTGTCGTAAAGGGTGCGGAAAAATTCGGAAGCGGTTTCGTAATGGATTTTCGAGGTCGTCCGCGAATAAATATCAAACGAGATGCCAAAATCCTCGAACGATTTCTTAATAATATTATGATAGCGGTCCACCACGTCTTGCGGCGTAATGCCCTCCTTTTTCGCGCGGATGGTGATAGGCACACCGTGCTCGTCGGAGCCGCCAATCATAATCACCTCTTCCCCCTTCAGGCGCAAATAGCGCGCATAAATATCCGCAGGCACATAGACGCCCGCCAAGTGGCCGATGTGTACCGGTCCGTTCGCATACGGCAACGCCGTCGTGATTAACGTTCGCTTAAATTTTTTCTCCATACCAAATTTCTTCTGTTTTCTTCCGGCAAAGGTACGCATATTTTTTCGAACGTGCTACGATTGCCCGGCATACTATTTGCACCCCTCCTCCTAAGCTACCCCTTCCTGTTCTTGGAAATATCCATGTAATTTTATTTTATCACCTCCAGATACAAGAGAAATTAAAGTCATTTTACTTTGCTTTTTCCAGCTATGGGAGGAACTTATGCTATTTTACATGAATTCCTCCCGTAGCTGGAGTAATGAATATTATTTTACTTTTCTTTATCCTATAACTGGAAGAAATCAAATTTATTTATTCTATTTTCTCCAGCTATAGGATAAATATAAATCTATTTCTTTTTTATTCTCCAGCTATAGGAAAATAATATGTATGTTTACTTTACTAGCTCCCAATCCCCGCGGAGAAGCCGCAACGCCATTGGAACCCCTATTTTCTTCCGCTATCCCCAAAACAAACGCCGGGACACGGAATTTCCATATTCCGCATCCCGGCGTCCAAACAAGAGCCCAAAGAACTTATTTCAATGCACTTCCACTTCGTCGAGGAAGAACCAAGCAGGATAACCTACGCCATAATGCCACGAGGGACACAAGCCGAGCGTTTCAATCTCGACTTTAATATAGCGGGCCTTGACAGGCGTAGAGGAAGAGGCCGTTCCTTTCACGAACTTCACCTTCCCATCGCGGTCTTCCGGGAACGAGAAGGAACCGAAGGGGCGGAAGGTCTGCTTATCGCTCGAAACGGAATAGGTTCCCCCTTTCGGCAGTAAAATCCAGGCACCGAGTTGGTGGAGGAAGTCGGCCGAGATGGTGGTGAATTCCTTCTCCTCGCCCAAGTCGAGGATAAAGGCCGCATCTTTGCCTTCCCAACCGACCCAGCTCTCCACGTAGGTCGTGCCGCCATAAAGCCCGTCCGTCAGGGCACGGTCGGCTATCGGCTGGTACGTTTTCGCGGGTGGAAGAATCCATTCCACCTTTGCGCCGAGCGCCAGGCTGGGTTCCGCCTGCGGGAGGAAACGCTCTTTATATAAAGTATAATACTCTTCGGGCGGATTGTTGCGTTCGTTGAGTGTCTTCACGCCGAATTGGGCCGTCCGTTCGTGGAAAAGGTCCAGCTTCGTGCGAATCTCGTCCAAATCGTTGTCAGTTCGCGTGCGGGCAATCTCCAACTCTGCATACTGAAGCGGCAAGCGCGTCAGACGGACGTGGTCAAGTCGGTCCTTATCTGATGCCACGACCTCTTCCGCGCGGTCGAACAACTCATTGTACCGTTTCATCAACGCGGGACAGAGCAAGCCGTCTTTATGCGAAATGGGCGAATCGTAAATCCACAGCGGCTGATGGCTGGCCAAGAGCGCGCCCTCCTGCCTATCGATGTATTGCCGCATATAAGGAGCCGCCGCGCCGTAGTAGCCGTCCAAGAAATGGTTCATGAGCGAATCCATGTCCTGATACGGATTCCACATCAGCTTGCTCACGAGGTAAGCGCGCATCTCCATGAAGTCGCCGCCCCGCACGCCGCCAATCTGCGAGAAGTGCATCGTGGCATGGTGCTGGTGGAAAAGCTGGATATTCTTTTGGATGATGTGGAAATTGGGGAAAGGCGCTACCATATTGTCGAAGTTGATACCGTAATCCCATACATATATATTATTGGAGATGCGCGACCAACCCTCCAACGCCTGCATGAAGTAGCGGCCCGACTCGTTGTCCGTCAGCGGGACTTCGCGCTTGCAATCGATGTCGCAGAGCATGATGTTCACATTCGGGAGCGGCTTCACATGCTTGGGCGGTTGCATCGAATAAAGATACGCCAGCGTCGAGAACTCCTTGTCCGGATAATGCGCGGCCAGTTTGTTCAGGAAGCGAATGATATTGCCCGACGGCGAACCCTCGTATTCGTCCACCTTCCGACACGCCTCGCACGAACAGTAGGTGTTGTTCCCGTCGTTCTGGCTGATGGAAATCATCTTCAAACCGGGATTGGCTTTGAAGATAGAATCCAACTGATGCACCACGGCATCGAAGACATCCGGATTCGTGAGGCACCATTGGCTATGATTGCCCGGCCGCCGTTCGCCGTTAATAAAGGAATAATACTCCGGATGCTCCTTCCCGAAACGAGCTGCAGGCAGGATGCGGTCGAACGTATGTACCCACAGATTACCGATGAACTCCTCGCTCGGCTCTTCCAAACGATACCATGCTTTATAAATAGGATCTGAAGCGCTATAGCTCTGCGTCTGCCGATAGCGGAAAGCGGGCGTCTCGGAACGGTCCAACTTAGGGATTGTGATAGATGGGTTCGGTTCGAAACGGAAATAATCAGCCGTATAGCAAGAGACACCCAGCTCTTGCTCCAGCAAATCGACCACGCCATAGATTGCGCCCTTGTCGCCACCCGTCTGGATATGCAAGCATCCATCCGTGGTCAGAAGGCGGAACCCATCTTCACCGGCTTGGTCGGTAGGTTCACCAATCAGGATGTCGTTCGTTTTTACTTGCTTTGTCTCCATGATGGGAAGTTCCGCGCCGCTGATACGCCCGACGAAGTCTTGCAACAACTCCGCCGCTTCCCGGTTCGCTTTCTCGTCCGAGGCCAAGACGATGCGGGCCACCGGTCGCCCCGCTTGCGTCACCGTCACCTGCGCCTCCAAGGAAAAGGCCGCGCCCAGGCATATCCCGGCGAGGCCGATACATTTGATTAAGTTTGCCATGTTATTTGTAAGTTTAAAGTGCATGCAAATGTACATATCTTTTTCCAAATGGCAGAGAATGGGACACGAATTATGCATATCCGGGCCCACCCCAAGGCTATGTTCGCACACATAGGGCTTTTTACCATCCCGGAAAGGCGGAAGTTCGCGCGAAAAAGCGTACATTTGTCCCGAAAAATCGAAAAGACAATGGAACCATTTGCAATTATCCAGAAATATTACGCGCAGGATTCGGACGCTTACCGCATCCTGACGACCCATAGCCGAAGCGTGGCAGACAAGGCATTAGCCATCGCCCGTCGGCATCCGGAGTTGAACCTCGACCTCACCTTCATCGAAGAGGCGGCCCTGCTGCACGACATCGGTATCTTCCGATGCGACGCGCCCGATATCGATTGCCATGGCGACGCGCCCTACATCTGTCACGGCTACCTGGGTGCCGAACTGATGCGGGCTGAAGGCTATCCGCGCCATGCGCTGGTGTGCGAACGGCATACCGGCACGGGACTGTCGCTGAAGATGATTGAAGAACAGGGGCTTCCCGTTCCACACCGCGACATGCGCCCCGTCTCGTGGGAAGAACAAATCATCTGCTTTGCCGACAAGTTTTACAGCAAGACGCACCTAGAACGCGAAAAGACACCCGAGAAAATCCGCAAGAGCCTCTCGAAATATGGAGAAGAAACCGTTTCACAATTTGATGCGTGGTATAAACTCTTTTTAGGGGAATAAATGCGTGGAGCTCCGTATTTTGTTATACCTTTGCGCCTTGTTAATGCCTTTGCGCAGAATTTTGTGTGAATGAAATATCGAATTCTATTAACCCTTTTCGTCTATGTAATAGGAAGCTGGTGGTTGCGCGCCCAAGAGGTGACACCGCCGACGCATACCGACGCAGGAGCCGTAACCGACACGACGCTACCGCCTGCCATAGCTGCGCCGGATACCTTGCCGACCGACACCTTAGCCGCCGACACTACGCGAAAAGGCGCTTTGGAAGCCCCCGTGGCCTACCAAGCGACGGATTCGATTGTGATGACCTCCACTAACATGGCCTTCCTCTATGGCGAAGGCGACGTGAAGTACCAGCAAATCCAACTCCAAGCCGAGGAAATCCAAATGAGCATGGACAGCAGCACCGTGTTTGCCAAGTTTGGGCTGGATTCGATTGGCGAAGAATTCGGCTATCCGCTCTTCATCGATGGCGGAGACCAATATGAGTCGAAGACCATGCGCTATAACTTCAAGACGAAGAAGGGATATATCACCGACGTCATTACCCAACAAGGCGAAGGCTACGTGACGGCCGGACGGACAAAAAAGACCGAAACAGATGCCCTCAACATGGTAGGCGGACGCTATACGACGTGCGACGACCACGAGCATCCGCACTTCTATATCCAAATGACGAAAGCCAAGGTGCGCCCGAAGAAAAACATCGTCACCGGCCCAGTCTATATGGTATTTGAAGACGTGCCCATCTATCCGCTCGGATTACCTTTTTGCTTCTTTCCTTTCTCAGACACCTATTCGTCGGGTATCTTGATGCCTACCTTTGGCGATGAATCTGCCCGCGGCTTCTACCTGCGCGACGGAGGTTACTACTTTGCCATCAACGATTACATCGACCTGGCCTTAACGGGTGAAATCTACACCAAAGGCTCGTGGGGACTCTCGGCGAAATCCAGTTACCGGAAGCGATACAAATATTCCGGAAACTTCCTCGTCTCCTATCTGGTATCGAAATATGGCGACAAAGGATTACCCGACTACAGCGTCTCGAAAGACTTTAAAGTAAACTGGACCCATACGCAAGATTCGAAGGCAAATCCCTACCTCTCTTTCTCGGCTAGCGTCAACTTTGCCACCAGCAGTTACGACCGCAACCAGCTAAACGGACTCTATAATCCGGAATCGACCAGCAACACCAAGGGTTCGACAGTGAACATCACGAAACGATTTCCCAACAGTCCCTTGTCGATTTCCGGTACGATGTCTATCAACCAGACGACCCGAGACTCGTCCATCGCCGTAACACTTCCAGACTTGACCGTGACGCTCAGCCGTATATACCCCTTCAAACGCAAACAGGCTGTGGGAAAAGAGCGTTGGTATGAGAAAATATCCATGTCCTACACCGGATACTTCCGCAATAGCATTAGCACCAAAGAGAACCTCCTCTTCAAATCGAACCTCATCAAGGACTGGACGAACGGAATGCAACATCGCATCCCGGTAAGTGCCACTTTTACGGCATTCAAATACCTCAACATCTCACCTTCGTTCAATTATACCGAAAATTGGTACACGCACAAGATAGAACAGGCATACGACCGCCAATTAGGACGCATGGCACCAACCGACACCACGTATGGCTTCTACCGTACGTATGAATATGATGCTTCCAT
The DNA here is from genome assembly GCF_002159645.1 of Parabacteroides sp. An277. Taxonomy (GTDB): domain Bacteria; phylum Bacteroidota; class Bacteroidia; order Bacteroidales; family Tannerellaceae; genus Parabacteroides. The sequence goes on from NZ_NFJB01000002.1 coordinate 170,632, forward strand.
CTCGGCGTCCACCACTTTGTACGGATTCTTCAAACCGCTTCCCTTCTTTGGTGGCAAGAAGATAGAGATGATTCGCCATCGTTTCGAACCATCAATTAGTTTAAGTGCCCGTCCAGACTTCGGAGCTTCAAAATTCGGCTTCTGGGAAAACTATGTCTACACGAACGACCGTGGCGAACAAGTTGAGACCTACTATTCACCTTTCTCCGGACAGCTCTTTTCACCTCCTTCTCGGGGAAAATCCGGATCGGTCAATTTCTCGTTGAACAACAATTTAGAAATGAAAGTAAAGTCTGATAAAGACTCGACTGGATTCAAGAAGATTAGTTTGATTGACAAGCTTTCGCTCTCTCAGTCCTATAACATGGCGGCCGATTCTTTCAAATGGAGCGACCTCTCAATAGGATTACGCTTGAAACTCTCCAAGAATTACACACTGAATCTGAATGGAACCTTCGATAATTATCTCTACACCTACGACGAAGAAACACGTACCGCCCGTCAAATCGATAAATTACGTTGGGGAAGCGGCAAGTTTCCGCGCCTCCGTAGTACCGGTACAAGCTTCTCTTATACATTTAATAACGACACATTCCGGAAATGGTTTGGAGGTGGAGATGAAGAATCAGGACAACAAGAGAATACGGATGCCTCATCCGAGGAGAACAATAACCTGACCGGACCACAAGACGAAGAGGGGAAAAAAGGAGAACGTTTGTTGGGGAAAAAGAAGGAGACCGGCGAATACGATGCGGATGGCTATCTGAAAGGAGAAATACCTTGGAGTCTTTCCTTCAATTATAGTATGAGCTTAGGATATGGTACATTCAATCCGAATAAGATGGAGTACAACTACCGTATCACCCATGCGCTCAGTTTCAATGGGAACATCCAACCAACAAAAAACTGGCGCTTCAACTTCAATGCAACATACGACTTTGACACACATAAAATATCCTACCTGACATGTAACATCACGCGAGACCTCCATTGTTTCCAGATGTCTGCCAGCTTCATTCCTGTAGGACCTTATAAATCCTACACCTTTTCTATTGCTGTAAGCTCTTCTCTGCTCAAAGATTTGAAATACAATCAAAGTAGTAGTTATCGGGAAGGACAACAGTGGTATTAATACGTACTTTTCCGTTCCAACACTTGCATATCTGAAAAGAATAACGTACTTTTGCATCGATTTCAGGCGGCTGTGGTGTAATTGGTAGCCACGTCAGACTTAGGATCTGATGCTTCACGGCGTGGGGGTTCGAGTCCCTTCAGCCGCACAAAGGACGAACTCTTGGCGGACGGCAAGTTTGCCAGGAGTTTTTTTATTATCATTGTAAATCATAAATCAGAAGAAGGCATGAAAAAGACGTATTGGATGAGTTTATTTCTTGTGCTCCTGTTCTTACCTCCCATAGGCAAAGCGGAAGATTTAGGAACGCAATTAAGAAAAGCGATTGAAGGCAAAGCAGCCACAGTAGGCGTAGCGGTGATATTTAACGGCTCAGAACTGGTGACCGTGAACGACATGTACCGCTATCCTATGATGAGTACCTTTAAATTCCACCAAGCACTCTCGGTGGTAGATTATATTAATCGGAAAGAAAAGACATTAGCCACAGAAATATTGGTCAAGCAATCGGACTTGAAAACCGAAATGTATAGTCCGATGCGCGATGCCAACCGAAAAGGAAACTTCTACATCACGATTGGAGACCTGCTGAAATATTCCCTAATCGATAGCGACAACTATGCCTGCGATATTCTCTTTGAACATATCGGAGGACCGAAAACCACAGACAAATACGTTCGCGGTTTAGGTATAGAAGACTTTTCCATCACGCAAACAGAACGGGAAATGCACGAATCGACAGACAACGTGTGGTTGAACTGGACGAAACCTTCGGCTGCCGTCTTGCTTCTGGAAACTTTTCTGCAGAATCCTATGTTCGATAAAAGTCAAAAACTCTTTCTCGAACGTGCCATGGCAGATGCCAACACGGGAAAAGACAAACTAAAAGCTGGTTTGCCCAACGACGTACTCTTAGGACACAAAACAGGAAGTTCGGACCGGAATGAATATGGCATCAAAGTAGCAGACAACGATATGGGGTTTGTAGTTCTCCCGAACGGACAATATTATACAATAGCCGTATTCGTTATGAACTCGCAAGAGTCAGACAAAACAAACGCACGACTGATAGCCAATATATCGAAAATCGTTTATAATTATTTCGTTACACATTATAAAGATAAGGATTAGAGAAAATTAATAGATAAATCACAGAAATCATACGCAAGGGACAAATAGAAATGCCTATATTTGCAACGTGGTTTTTTCTTTAATAGCATTAAGATTTAAGTTCACAAGTTGATAAAAGGTTGTCGGATGGCAACCTTTTATCTTTTTATTTGTTGTAAAAACGATAAACATACTATTTTAAAAGAACAAGAAGATGAAAAAGTTTTTAATGTATGCATTTATGATTCCGGCTCTGGCCGGGACGTTGTTCGCGTGTGCGGTTTCTAAAACAGACGCCAAACAACTGGCAGGAAAGTGGAACATCACGGAAGTGAAAGGCGAAAAAGTCGTAGCAGAGAATACTCCATTTATGGAATTCAACATGAACGAAAACAAATTGCACGGAAATGCGGGTTGCAATATATTCAACACGTCCGTTACTTTAGATGACAAAGACGCTTCTGCCATCCGAATTGCCCAAGGAATGACAACTATGATGGCGTGCCCAGACATGGATTTAGAGACCAAAATACTCCAAACCATGGATGCCGTTCGAGCTGTCAAAGCCGGTGCTTCAGAAAACGAAATGCTCCTGGTGGATGAAGCCGGCAACGTATTGTTCGTATTGGTGAAGCCGTAAGAAGCTTAAACGCGAAGACACGGAGCAATTATTGATTAACAATTAATGCTCCGTGTCTCTATGTTTAAAACCTTCATTCCTCATACAAAAGATATTTTTGACGCATAGCTTTATAACGAATCAAATCGTCTTGCCACGAAGCACGAATTTCCTCTTCAGTAAGTCCTTGTATGATTTGTTTTCTTAATTGGTCAGTTCCTGCCAACAAATCAAACCATTTCGGACGAGAAAAGAAGAAATCTGTTTGATTTCCACACTGGTGGTAAAAATCTAAAATGAAGCGAAGCGTTAATCCGCCCTCAAACGGATATTCTTGCAAATTTACGCCATAACAAGTTTTTCCCTTTTGCAATGGATTGGTATCGAAATCCGGTAAGGATTCCGGCGTAAACTGATAAGTTCCGAATTTCGGATCCGGATATCCAATCATCTGAAAAGGATGATATGTCCCGCGCCCTACACTGAAAGGAGTCGCCTCGAAGAAGCAAAGCGAAGGATAAAGACGCACTGCTTGGTCGTTCGGCAAATTGGGTGACGGCTTAATAGGAAGCCAATAAGAATCGCCATGTTTCCAATTCAAAAGTTTGACCACCGTCAAACGGCAAGAGTTCACTCCAGATTTCAACCAACCTTCTCCATTAATCATCTGTGCCAGCTCGCCAATCGTCAAACCATGCAAAAGAGGAATCGGATCTAAACCCACAAACGAACGGAAACCGGATTGGCGAATCGGTCCATCCACAAAGTCATTGGGATTCGGACGGTCAAACACAATCATTTCTTTTCCTTGCTCGGCACACGCTTCCATCACATAGTGCATGGTACTAATATAAGTAAAGAATCGTGCCCCTACATCTTGGATATCGAATACAATCACATCAATACCTTCCAGTTGCTTGGCCGTCGGCTTCTTCTGTTTCCCATAAATGGAAACTATCGGGATGCCTGTTTTCTGGTCTTTGCTATCTTTCACCACTTCACCCGCATCCACCCGACCGCGGAAACCATGTTCCGGTGCGAGTATACGCTTTACGTGGATGCCTTTTTCCACCAATGCATCCAGCAAATGAACCTCACCTCCATGCAACACGGAAGTCTGATTAACCACCAACCCCACTTGCTTTCCCTCGAGCAAACGCATCCATTCATCGATTCGTTCGGCTCCTACCACTACGCCTTTCTCTTCCGCATGAAGTAGGGAAAAAGAGAAGAAAAGGCAACTCATGACGAATAATACAATCTTACGTTTCATCTTTCCTATTTATTTTTAACAAAGGTAGTGGAAATATTTCTATTTTTGCAAACATGAACGAAAAAGAGTTTCAACATATCTACGAACGATTCTATAGGCGTTCCTTTTTATTTGCCAAATCATACGTACACAACGATTTGGTAGCAGAGGATATTGCCGTGGAGGCAATTCTAAAATATTGGGAGTTGATTCGCGTCCAAGATACGCCCCAAAACACGGAAGCTTTGTTGGTCACTATTCTCCGAAATAAAGCAATCGACCATCTCCGGCATGAAATGATACAGGAAGCTACGTTGGAGCAAATATCCGAAACCTCGGTACGAGACCTTCAGCTTCGTATCTCTTCGCTCGAATCATGCGACCCGTCTGAACTCTTTTCAGCGGAAATCCGGCAAATCATGCGGCAAACATTAGCTCAACTACCCCAGCAAACACGCCGTATCTTCGAACTGAGCCGCTATGAAAACAAATCGGTCAAAGAAATTGCCATCGAAACAGGTCTCAGCCCTAAAGCCGTCGAATACCATATTACCAAAGCACTGAAAGCATTACGTATCTCTTTAAAAGATTATTTACCTTTCTTACCATTTTTCTTCTTTCATTGGCAAACTTAAGTGTGAACCTTTTGCTCTTTTGGATTGTTGCTTCAATGAGACTGCTTATAAAATAAAAATAACCTCATAACAAGTCCTACGGGCAAATGTCATGAAAATACTATTTGAAATAAAAGAAAATTTGGCTGATATTGAAAACCAGCTGTTGCATTCCGATTTTTGGATTACAGAAGTAGAAGAACGTCCGGAAGAGGGCAAGAAAATTGTAACGATTCGTGATTTCGCCTATCCGCAAGAGGCCACGGCCGAGATTACCGACAAGGGCATCTGCATACAAACGGCATGGTCGAAATACACCTATCGCCTCTTCCAGAAAGATCATTCTTATTGGTGCGAATACACAGGTGCATACCGCGGATTGCTGGAGCAAAAGTTGCTTCCCGCCATCACACCGAAAGAAAACCTGTTGGACCAAGAAGTAACCAGCTCCTTGTATGGCAATACGACCGCCAAGACCTTGCGCGAATATGCCATGGACAACCTCAAGCTGAAGCACTTCCGCCAACAGACTTTCGGTGATATCGGGTTCTCGACCAACGACCATCCGAAGCGCGTCTACGATGCTTTTATCAAAGAAGATTATATTCCGGATTGAATATAACGGTAAACACAACGAATTACAATGATAAATTAAATGCAATAAGCCTATGAAAAAGTACATAGCAGAAATGATTGGGACAATGGTACTTGTCCTAATGGGTTGCGGTAGCGCGGTATTCGCAGGCCATGCAGCCGATACAGTCGGAGCCGGAGTCGGGACGTTGGGCGTCGCGTTGGCATTTGGCCTCTCCGTAGTGGCGATGGCATACACCATCGGTGGCATTTCAGGATGCCATATCAATCCGGCCATTACGCTGGGCGTCTATCTCTCCGGACGAATGAGCGGGAAAGATGCCGGCATGTATATGCTGTTCCAAGTCATTGGGGCAGTCATCGCGTCGGCCATCTTATATATTATGGTCACGGTAGGTGTGCATGGCGGACCTACGTCGACCGGTTCGAATAGCTTTGCCGACGGCATGATGCTACAAGCCTTCCTGGCCGAAATGATTTTCACGTTCATCTTCGTCTTGGTGGTCTTAGGAGCAACCGACGAAGAGAAAGGCGCAGGTAATCTGGCAGGTTTGGCCATCGGATTGACCCTCGTGTTAATCCATATCGTCTGCATCCCGATTACAGGCACTTCGGTTAATCCGGCACGAAGCATTGGTCCGGCCCTCTTCGAAGGTGGCGTAGCTCTCGAACAACTTTGGCTCTTCATTGTAGCTCCTTTCTTGGGTGCCACACTCAGCTCCATGACTTGGCGAAGCCTCCGCAAAGGATAACTCAAGCCTCCTCATCTTATCCGATGAGGGTGTGTCTGAAAGGAAACATGGCACACAGATTTAATAGAAGACCACTGATTTTATTTTATTGCTTTATAATGAAATGAATCAGTGGTCTTCTATTAAATCTGTGTGCCATTTCTTATTTTGACACATACTCATTTTTGTCTTTTCATTATGGCTCAAAGTACCGCTTCGCCCAATACGGCGTATTGACATCCCTCTTTGCAAGGGTATCGCTTGCGCCTCGGCAAGCGATGCCCTTGCAAAGGCGCAAGTGCTGCTTTTGAGGAGGCGCAAGCCATGCCCTTGCCGAGCGGCAAAGGAAAAGCCCCTTCTCGGCCGAAACCGAAAAGAGGCTCTTAAGAGTTTTGCGCCCCGGTCTTCCCAGAAGGGAGCGCCTTGAATAGAATTTTCTAATATTAATACTAACGTATTTCTTTGGCTGCGGCGACTCTCGCGAGGGGCACTGTGCAGCTTATTAACTATTTATTAACAACTTAAATTTATAATGTTATGAACTTTAGTTCAATTATTTAACGACTACCTTGAAGCTTTCGCCGTCTACCGATACCACTGCGATACCTGCCGGAACGGCGATCGTCTCGTTATCCGAGTTGATAGTTTCATTAGCGACAACCTTACCCAAGATAGTAGCGATAACTACGTTCTTGCCTTCCGCACCCTTGATAACTACAGCACCGTCGGTAGCAACTACTGAAACTGCACCTTCAGCGGTGATACTTTCGTTAGCAGTAGCGTTCAACTCGCTGTCTTCCATCGTGAATACGGCTGCGTTGTCGATGTTTTCAGTTACAACCAAGTTGTCGTTTACCCAACGTAAATAACCCGGTTTAGATTCAACAGATGCAACTGTCCAATGCCAGTGATTATTGTTATCAATAACTAAGTTATACTTCTTAGCATAACCAGCAGCCGTTTCAACTACGAACTCGTTAGCTTCTTCGTCAATCATCTTGAAAGCAAACTTAGCGATATTGAAATCACCGTTACCTACTTCCATCTTAGAAACTACTTCGCCAGCTTTGTTCGTGAAGAACAACGTATCGTTGGTATGATAACCTGGTACGAATGCCAACTTGTATTCACCGTTATACTGGTACTTGTTGTTATGAACATCTTTGTTCGCCATAGCAGAATCTACCATGTTCACCAAGAAGTCGCCGTAAGTTGTATCAGCACGATGAGTTCCATGTGCCGGAACATTGCACTGGTATGTAGTATCCACGCGATTGATTCTTACGCCCAACAGATATTGATAAGCAAAGTTACCAACACGGTTTACATAAGCTGTATCTACATACAGTGTCGGATTGATATCCGTATGAGCCAAACGGTTGCCCATACCTGCAAATTCGCCATCTTCGAACAATACATTTTCATCCTTCAAGTTCTCCTTCAGCGTAAGGATAATCTTGTCGCCTTGAGCCAACTTCTTGTAAGTAGGAGCTTCAGCTACATTGATTGTGAATACATCGTTAGAAGGAGCACTATACAGATAAGTATCTTTCAATGCACCTGTTGCTGTAGTTGTAGCACCGATAATCTTATTGCTAGACAGGCGTAAGCTCTTAACATAGCTGTCATAAGCACTTTCATACTTTGCGTTATCGTCTGTAGGTACAGTCCAATCTTCATGATAATAATAGATGTCATTATATGCATAGACCGGAACCAAGTTTACAGTACTATCGCCTTCTATCTTGAATGCGATACGAGTACCTGTCTTCTTGTCATCGTTACATACATAGTATGCGTTACCAGCAGATTCGTCATAATCTTTACCGTTCAGGTATTCACCATTATCGGTATTCTTCAGAACGTAAGTACAGATTTGCAATTCCGTATTTGGTGCATAGTAATCGCTTTCCGGATCAAGGCTTGTTGTTACCCATTTCTTCTCGGCAGTTGAATAATATTCAATAGCTGTTTCAATCTTAACCGTATCAGCCGCCATGCGCGTAAAGTCTTCAGTTGCATCTACCAACTTCACGGTCGGCATTTCGATACGCCATTCCGTAGCGTTTTCTTCATCCAAACCAACACGATGTTTGTCATTATGATTTTCGATGATGTTCAATCCGCCGCTTAATTCCGTCATTGCAATGGTGTACGTATTAGCATTCAGTTCAGCAGCTGTGAAGCGTTTGAAACCGTCGTTCGACTTATACGTAGTAACCGGAGTGATGCGCAATGTATCGTTACCTTCCGTCCAGTCAGGATGAACAACTGCATATACATTATCTGCTACTTTATATACTTCTCCATCCAAAATCCACTGAGCAGAGGCTCCGTTTTCACGGTTTGTGAACGTGTAGTCTGAAGAAATAGCAAACTGACCTTCCGGTTTAGTCAAATCAACGTTTTCAGGAGCTACCCAAGCAACAGCACCGTTTTCATTCAAACCTAATACTTTGCCGTAGTTATAATGCTCCTTATCCTTATTGATAAATTCAACTTTATAGTAGGAAGGAGTAGTCAACCACTTATCTGCCGTAATACCGTTACCTGCATTCAACTTGAAGCTGATTTCCGGTGTCGTAAGCAAATTACTTTCTACATCGGCAACCAAGATGATATCGCTACCTTTCTTTTCAAGACCAACCTTATAGCCTCCGATTTCGATACCAGTAACCGCTTCTGTCGTTATCTTATCGTTATAATCGTAAGCAAATTGGAATTCGGTTACATAATCATGTTTAGCCTTTTCTGTTGCAGAAGCATTCTGCCATTCAGCCCATTCCTTCGGAGTGATAGTAGTAAAGACATAACCATGTGCATTTGGTGCTGTGTACTGAGGATTCTTCTTATCGATTACGATAATATTACCCTTTTCATTTACCAACATGAAGTTTATTTCATCGCTTGCATCCGTATATTTAGCTTTACCATTGCTGTATGTAACTTCTGTAACCGGATACAACTGACCTTCGAACTCACCTGTTACATCCACATCTTTATCCTTGTCGTTCTTGTAAGTGATGTCCAAGGTAAAGTAATCACCGTAACGATCGATTAAATCGTTAGCTTGGAAATACTTGTCAGCTACTTGATACAAGCCATAATAGCGAGTTTCTGTACCCGACAAATCTGCACCACTTATAGCTAATGGAACACCATTCAAATAAGAAACATTATTTACAGTCTTCTTATCCGTAGCTGAAAAAGTTACACCTGCCTTATTCTTGAAATAAATGGTATAATTACCATCTAAGTCAGTATTTTCATAGGCAGCCCACAAATAGTTAGAATTTGTAGCAGCTTCTTCCAAAACTTCTGCAGTGGCTTCTATATATGTTACATTACCATCCTTGTCTGAATAAATAACATTATTATCGCCACTAGCGCTCTTCTGAATCAACAGATAAGAATTATCCTTATTAGCGTCAACTTTCTTAACAAGAGGAAGACTAAATACTTTCTCATCCAACAATTTTACACCGTTGATAATAGTAGCATATTCATTATCCGGATTTGTTGCAGTACCAAACAATACATTAGTCTTATCTTCTGTACATTGAATAGCTACATTCGCATTTTTTACAGTAGTACCAAAAATCTTTACGAACTCTTCAGATGTACCTCTGAAGATAGCAACTGTGTTCTTATCTGACTTAGTAACCATTTCTTTAATTGCAGACTCATTCAAAAGTTTGCCATTATCGTAAATAGGTTCTACCTGAATCTGTTTATTAGTTTGTTTGTAAGACTTATCGAAAGAAGCATAAGTGTAATCAACGCCACAGTCATTATAAGTGTTTACTCCTAATGAAGTGATGTCAAATCCTTTCAATGCTTTTGTGGTAACAGCAGCTATACCATCTTCTGAACCATCAAGATCAAACTTTTTAAGCCCTTCAGATACTAAAAGAGCAGCAGATGTTGAACCATCAGTTTTAGCTACCACCTTAAAACCATTGAAAGTATTTCTATCTACAACAAAATTAGTTGTCTCTGCTGTTGGGAAAATGGAAATACCATTTGCCATATACCCATTCTTTGAAGCTTCGCAAGTAATTACATTACCACGAAGTGTAACAGAAGAAGCTACAACTGTAATCGCATTCTTATAAGCAGAAAATTCTGAAGCTTCATTCTTCAAAAGAATTTTCAAGTTTTCAACAGTTACATTCTCTGCATTAATAACAATACGTCCCTTTAAAGTAGCCTCATTTTCACCAACGATTTTAACATTAGGAGTAGAGATTAATAAATAGTCATTTCCTAAGTCAACATCTTCATTAATAGTGATAACGGCTCCGTTCTCAGTCAGCTCTATCCCAGGAACATTCGCAGGAAGTTTAGAAGCTGCTTCGATTGTTGCCAGCGACCCCGTCAAAAGCATCGCCGCACAAAGCGTAAGTACTTTTTTGTTCATAAGATTTAAATTTTTAATTATACAAAATGTTTGATTAATAAACTCTTGATTAAATCTTACGAAGGTTTAGCACAACGTTCCCGGCTTTGATTACGGACATAAAGAAAGCGCGGGCTTACGTTGTCTATTATTTAGTTAGAGGCTCTGGAAATGCCCGCTTTACAATAATAGAACAACAGCCCGCGCTTATACGATTATATTTTCAGTCTCCCCGCAGTGATACATATACTTTGATATGCACAAATTATAGGAAACCTTATATATGCTTCGTATGTAGCGCAAGCATTTACTGTCCATCATTCCGTAAAGCTTAAAAATTTTCCAGATTTCTAACTAGGAATAATCTTCGTAAAATGCTTGTCAATATTTCATTGATTCCCTAAGGCGGAAACGCTCTCCGCTGCGGAATCGATGCAAAGGTAAGGAGGAAAAATGAAATAGCAAGACTTTTAGACAAAAACTTTTTGGTTTTTATCCGAAAGCAGGAGATTTGAGGACAAAACCCCAAGGTTTGGAGGATGAAACCCTCCTGGGAGCCTATAGACACACATCCCGGCAATTCTCTTTTCAAACCGAAGAAAAACTTCCTAATCCGGCATGAAAACTTCCTTTCCTAACGACAATTTCTTCACGCATCGACGATATTTCTTTATCTTTAGCCTAAAGATACACAAATATCGTCGATACGTATATAAATATCGTCGATATTTACAGAAATCACAATAGGGAAAAGAAGTTTTCTTAGGCGGGAAAGGAAGTTTTTCAAAGATTCGTATAGAGATTTTCTCCTTCAACATTTGGCATAGATATTAGATATTTTGTAACTTTGCTTTGAATTCTGAAGATTTAAATCATGAATATCAAACTTGACGGGTATCATGGTACTGAAATGAAACGTGTAGATAGTATATTGACTAATGGTTTCGTTCCTTCAATAGGAGATAAAGAATGGCTCGGAGACGGAACCTACTTTTTTGTGAAAGGAATTAACGAAAGACCTGAAATACAAGCAGGAAAATGGGCAATCATTAGTGCTTGGAACAATAAGGAGAAAAAGAACGATTACGATGAGTATGCTGTTCTACATGGGGTAATTGAAGTAGACGAGAATAAATATTTGGATTTGACAGAGCCTGATGGGGTTGAGGTTCTGGATTATATCCAAGAAAAATATACGAGCAAATTGGCTACAATAGGTAAAAAGGTAGATCCTTTGGACGGATATCTAATCAATTTTGCAAGAGGTGAAAAATTAGTCGATATTGAGGTCGTAAAAGGAAATTTTTACATCAAATTAAGAAAAGAGGATCGAATGCTTCGTTTATCACGAAGAACGCCTAATTGTACGATTTGTTCTGTGTATTCCCCTAAAAACAATATTAAGGATGTACGTGTTATAAGTACAGGGAGGATTGACGATGAAATTGGATAAAGAGCATAAAGAAAGAATTGACAGGTATTTCGATGAAATATCGGCAGATGAATTGTATTCTGTCCTTACTGAAAAATATCATTTTGAAAGTAAGGATAATGATATGGTTATTGTCAATAATGGCAAGTATTTATGTAGAGAAGACATGATGCCTGCTTTTTGGGAAGGCACTATGTCTTACGCTAATCTTGATATTAAATTGGAAATTGAAGTTGTACAAATGGATCTTTGGGGAAATAAATCTGATATTCAAAAAGAAGAATTTGTTTGTGACAAATCTTGTTCAATTCCATTAGCTTCATAATAATATGAAAATTCAACTTAAGGGCTGGAAAGTCAAAAATTTATCATTGGAAATAAATAATGAACCGTCAAGGGTATCAAAAGAGAATTCTTTCAATTTGTCTATAGGGTATTCTTTTCCAGAAGATAATGATACAGAGTTCGGAATAGGTTTTATTATAGATATTGGAGATGCAGAATTTAAGATCACACTGGAAATGCTGTTTTTCTTCCAAGTCGACCAGGTTGTTGATGAAGAATTAAAGCAATCTGATTTTGTTAAAATCAACGCTCCGGCGATAGCGTTCCCTTATGTACGTTCTTATATATCCAATCTAACTTTGCAGTCAGGCTTTAATCCTATCATACTGCCGTCTGTAAATTTTGTTGCACTTGTCAGAAACAAGAATGAAAATGAAATTAAACAAAAAGAATCAGAGTAAGAGTAAACGGATGGTTTTCCTTCCAAATGATACTATATGCAATTTATAAAACTGTTGAAGGCACGAATCTCTTTTATATAAAATCCGCTTAATCTATCTTTATTTAGACGACTTTGCAAATCGAAAATAGATAAGAGATATGGAACGTATTCTGGCGAAGATGCAATCAATATGTGCCATATCAGACAGGGCTATAGAGATGTTGAAGAAACATTTGTCGCGTTGCGATTTTCCCAAACGGTATTTGCTTATCAAAGAGGGAATTTATTGCAAATATGCTTACTTCATCGAGAAAGGAATGACGCGCTCTTTCTGGTTGGTCGACGGGCAGGAAATCACTACTTCGTTTGCTTGGGAAGGAAGTATTGTCTTTAGTATGGATGAGTTGTATTACGGGAAAGTAAGCGAAGAATTTGTGGAAACGTTAGAAGAGGTGGAAGCTTATCGAATCGCGCTAACCAATTTGAGACATCTTTTCGAAACAGACCTGGAATGGTGCAACTGGGGAAGGATTATCCACCAAAATGAATACCGTCGCCTGCATCAAAGCCATAAAGAACGGCTTACACTTCCGGGCAAAGAACGCTACGAGGCGTTTAAACAACAATTTCCGGAAGTTTGCCAACGGGTGAATTTAGGTTACATAGCTTCTTATTTAGGCATTACACTGTCCACATTGAGCCGCTTAAGAGCCGAATAGAGAGAAAAGTAAAAAGCCACGGAATCAAGGAGCTTTTATTTGTCCCGTGATTCCGTGGCTTCTGTGTTCAGATACTTAAGCCAACAGACGCTTTACGGCTTCTGAAATGGCACGACCTTCAGCTCGTCCAGCCAATGCCTTCGAAGCCACGCCCATGACTTTGCCCATTTCCTTTGCACTTGTAGCGCCCACTTCGGCAATAATCTTTTTCAATTCGGCTTCCAATTCTTCAGCCGTCATTTGTTTGGGAAGATATTTCTCCAACACAGCCACCTGAGCCAATTCACCTTCCGCCAAATCGGCCCGTCCTTGCTCTGTATAAATAGCCGCCGAATCCTTGCCTTGCTTTACCAATTTCTGTAAAAGCTTCAACGCATCGGCATCGCTCAATGTATCATTTGCACCCGGAGCTGTCTTCGCTTCCAGAAATACTTTCTTTACGTTTCTTAAAGTTTCGAGGGCGACTTTATCCTTCGCCTTCATTGCGTTTTTAATGTCTTCGCTGACTTTTTCAAATAAATCCATGATGTTATTTCGTTATTTAAAACTGAATTGCAAAATCAGAAGGCGTATTATTACCTTTTCCTTTCGACACGTTTTTAGCAGACTGAGCACCATTCGCCACGCGTCCTCGACGATAGGTAGGAGTTTCTTCCAGAACCGCAATCATTTGGTCATCGTCCAATTGTTCAGCCGTAAGAATAGTGACTTCGGCTCGTGGATGAATATCCATATCCTCACCATAAGCCTGAAAAATCCACTCGTTTTCTTCCTCCTCTTGTTGTTTACGCTTACGTTCTTCCTCTTCCGCGTTTTTCTTATCCATTTCAGCTTCCATGCCTCGCTCTTCAGCCAAAATATCATCCACACCAAAGCCTGTAGCCAAAATCGTTATCTTTATCTGCTGACCCAACGTATTGTCATAACCAAATCCCCATTTCACTTCATATTCCGTCTTGAAACGCGCCATGAAGTCGTGGATGTCTTGCATTTCGTCCATGCCCAATTCGGCTTCTTCACTAAAGTAAATGACAAACAACAGACGTTTGGCATTAAAGATATTATCATTATCATTCAGCAATGAATTGTGCAACGCCCTATCGATAGCATGTTGCAAGCGTTTCTCACCTTCTCCATACCCAATGCTCATTAACGCCACGCCGCTATTACGCATCGTTGTATCCACATCGGCAAAGTCTACATTCTGTACCAATTCGATGGTAATGATTTCCGCGATACTCTTGGCAGCAATGGTTAATGTTTCGTCTGCTTTCTTATAGGCTTTTGGGACACTTAAACGCTCTTCTGCCGACAATTTACGTAATCGTTCATTATTAATAACCAACAAGGCATCTACATTCTTGGCCATTTCGCGCACCCCTTTCAATGCCTTGACGATTTTCGGACGACCTTCAAATAAGAAAGGAATTGTCACGATGCCCACAGTTAAGATACCCATTTCCTTCGATATCTTCGCTACAATAGGTCCCGCACCTGTTCCGGTTCCTCCGCCCATTCCGGCCGTGATGAAAGTCATTTGCGTACCGTCGCTCAGCATAGCTCTGATTTCTTCCGTACTTTCTTCCGCTGCCTCACGACCTTTCTCAGGACGATTTCCAGAACCACGACCATGTGTCGTATTCCGTCCTAATAACAATTTAGCCGGAACCGCCGAACCATTCAATGCTTGCATATCCGTATTACACAATACGAACGAAACATCGTGTATACCTTCTTTATACATATTGGAAACAGCATTACCACCGCCTCCGCCAACGCCTATTACCTTGATAATCGTTTCAGGCTTCGCCGAAACATTAATATCTAATAATTTATCATCCATAACTTTACCCTTTCATCTTTATTTAGAAATCACCATCGAAAAGACCCTTTGCAGCATCATCTACTTTACCTCTCAAATTCCGTCCCCAATCGCCCCAGAAACTTCCTTTTTTCTTTTTGCCATTGCCAATCGGAGGATTCGGTTCAGGTTGTTGCGTTGTTGTTGTCGTTTCTTCTTCCTTCGGCTTTTCCGGTTCTACGGGCGGAGTCGGAGGCGTAGGACGCTTTGGTTCTACTTTCGGTTTCATGACACAATTTTCTTTCCCCCACAACAACAGTGCCGTAGCTGTCGTATATTCCTGATTGTTGGCAATCATTTCGGCCGCGTTATCTATCAATCCTTTACGGATAAGCGGGAAATAAACCTCCGTTCCAAAACGTTGTTTGACCGCTTCACGCAGATCGCCTAAATTCGAACCACACCCTGCAATAAACGTTTTAAATTCGGAAGTCTTTGTTATACCCACATCCGCCAAACGGGCAAATGCATTCTCTACAATCTCGCGCGAACGAGCTTCTACGATTTCATTCAAATCATACAACGACATCTCTTGCATCCGAAAATCATCAAGCTTGCGGATTTCTATCTTCTCCTGCTTCTTATCCCGCGACAAAGACAACGCACGACCATAAGTTCGCTTCAAACGTTCCGCTTCCATTTCTGATACTTTAAGCGACATGATATCCCGCGTAATCAAATCTGCACCTAATGGAACAACCGACAAATTCCACAATCGTCCGTTCCGGAAAATAGAAACCGATGTTACGCCAGCCCCAAAATCAACTACAATCGCCGCTTTCTTATCTTCAGGTGAAAGTATCAAATCGGCCAAAGCCAAAGGAGAAACAATGATACCTGCCAATTGTACCTTTACCCGTTCAACCACATTCTGTAAAGAAATGCGGATGGAAGGTTGCCCTATCACCAACTTATAACGTGCATCGATACGCGAACAAGCAATGCCCAACGGCTCTTTTTCCTCTTTGCCATCTATAATATAGGTAGGAGAAGAAATATCCAACACGTCCATGGCCGATTGGTAATTCCGGCATTCTTCGTCTAATTGCCGAAGAACCCCCTCTGTTACTTCACCATCCATGCCCAATACTTTCGACACCGTGTGATCTATTGTCCGCATGGATTTACAACTCACACCCATATAGAGTTTACCAATCTGATTTCCGTTCAGCTTGTTTTCCAACTTACGCACCAACCGTTTTATCTTATTGGCGGTTTCTTCTACATTATATATACATCCCCGACGGATGCATCCTTCCGATTTCTCTGTCTCGTAGCCCATAATGGAAAGGACGTTATTCTCTTTCCGCGTCCCGACCATTCCAACGATATGGGAAGTACCCAAATCGATTACTGCAATAAAGTCCGTATATGTCATCATCGTATCCTATCTTTTCGTACAAACAACCTGGTTTCTATATTTCAAATTAATCACACTATATTTATCCCAGCCCACTTTAGGGATTGCTTGCTCATAAAAGAGCTTCAAATTATCGAGTTTTTCCCGGTAATGCGCCATCGACCCTAATACAATCCGGTGATTTCCCACACGTGGAATCAACGAAACTTCCTCATCCGCATCTACATATATTTGTTCGATTTGATTATTCCAAAAGTCATTACCTTGCAAGAACAAAGCAAAATCGTACAAATCTTTTTGGGCAAACTCTTTTCCCACATTCCCACTGGCCACCAATACATGCGCCACATAATGCCGACTCAAAGGCATCACACTGCCCGCATTATCGATGTAATAATTGCCCGTTGGACTATTCACGCGCAAGATAGGCATTTTTTGTTCAATCTCCAACTTTATGAGACAAGAAGGTGTTTTATACACTTCAATTTGCGCAATCATGTTGTTTTTGAGCAATACTTCTTCTATCTTGTCGGTATTGATTTCATCCATGGGCTGCTTCACCGGATACACTTTGGCTTTCTTCAAAAGATACACCAAATCCCCTTCGGTTACAAAATGTTTGTTCAAACTATCACGCACTACGATTTGCAAACCTTGACAAACCGCCTCGCGAGTCGTATGCCGGAAGAAAATGCCAGCCACTACCACATAACACGAAAGCAACGTGGCTACTACGATGGATAATATGCGAATTATTTCTCGTCCCATATTTCTTTGACAGGCTCAACCAATCGGTCGATATTTCCAGCTCCTAACATCAAGATAACCTCCAACGAATCCTTCTCCCTGCGCACCCTATCTACCAAATCCTCCCGATGTACCATTTGTTTGTGAGGAATCGTCACCTGGTCGAATATCAACTGGGAAGTTACACCCGGAATAGGTTCTTCGCGCGCCGGATAAATATCCAACAGAATCAGTTCGTCGAGCAACGAAAGACTGGCCGCAAAATCCGCCGCAAAATCGCGTGTGCGAGTATAAAGATGTGGTTGGAAAATACCTGTTATCTTCTTTCCCTTATATAAATCCTTTACCGAAAGGATGCTGGCTTTCAATTCAGCCGGATGATGCGCATAATCATCAATCAAAACTATATCGTCACGCTTCAAATGGAAATCAAAACGACGAACCGGACCGGCAAACGTCTCCATCCCACGTTTGATTTCTTCATCCGTCGCACCATTGAGCCAAGCCAACGCCATCGCTGCTACGCCATTCTCAATATTCACCTTGACAGGCACGCCCAGCTTCACATCGGGAATGCAAACGCCTGGCGCCACAAAGTCGAAAATAATATCTCCATTTCCAATGCGGATATGCTTCGCATAGAAATCAGCCTCTTCTGTGGCCGAATAGGTATATAGTTTGACGCCCGCTTGCAAACGGGGATGAATAGGTAATCCCTTTTTCATAATCAAACAACCATCCGGACGAATCAGCGAGGTAAAATGTTCGAAACTATCCCGATAAGCTTCGACGGTTCCATAGATATCCAGATGGTCGGCATCCACCGCTGTAATCACCGCCATGTACGGTTGTAAATGATGGAAAGAACGGTCGTATTCGTCGGCTTCTATAACCGTCAAATCGCTCTTCGAGGAAAGCATCAAATTACTATCATAATTCTTAAGGATTCCGCCGAGGAAGGCATTGCAATCTACGTGTGATTGCTTCAGCAGATGAGCCGCCATGGATGACGTGGTCGTCTTTCCATGCGTCCCCGCCACACACAAACCGCGTGCCCCGCGTGTAATCGTCCCTAATACCTCAGCACGTTTCAATACTTCGAAACCACCCGCACGGAAATAGCCCAATTCCGCATGGTTCTCCGGAATCGCCGGCGTATATACCACCAACGTATGCGCGGCATCCTGGCAATCAGCGGGAATCTGCGCGACATCCTCTTCGTAATGGATGCGGGCACCTTCCCGGATTAATTCTTCCGTCAATGCAGAGGGCGTACGGTCATAACCCGCCACCGCCTTTCCTTTCGCCAGAAAATAGCGAATCAGCGCACTCATTCCAATACCTCCTGCGCCTACAAAATAGACCGATGTTATCTTTTGTATCTCCATTGTTTCCTTGAAACATAACAAACGGTTCAAAAGTACAAAATATTTATGAAATAGGATACATGAATTGCCAATTGAAAATCTTTTTATGCTTCCGAAGGGTCAATAATCCGAAGAATCTCGTCGACGATGCGCTCCGCGCTATCCGGATGGGCCATTTTCCCTATCTGTTTGGAAAGAAGTGCCAGACGGTCGTCTTGATGTACCAACGCCAATGCTGTATCCACCAAACGCGACGGAGCTTCCCGGTCGGAGACCATCACGGCCGCATCCTGCTCGACCAACGCCAGGGCGTTCTTGGTTTGATGGTCTTCCGCCACATTGGGCGAAGGGACCAATATCACCGGCTTCCGAAGCATACAAAGTTCGGATATCGAACTGGCGCCGGCCCGCGAAACAACCAAATCGGCCGCAGCATAGGCATAATCCATCCGGGCAATAAAATCAGAGCACCACACCGGCATGGCGCGATATGCCTTCAAGTGGCGCGTCGCCTCCTCATGGTAATAACGTCCGGTTTGCCAAATCAATTGCACATCTGAACGGAAGAACTGGTCCAACCCGTCCTGTATGCTCTGATTTATCGTCCGCGCCCCCAGACTTCCGCCCACCACGAGTACCGTTCGCTTCGTCGGGTCGAGTCCAAAGAAACGGGCGGCCTCCTCACGTTTTTCCATGGCCGATTCCAAGTCTTTGCGCACCGGATTGCCCGTGACCACCAGTTTTTCTTTCGGAAAGAAACGCTCCATGCCTTCGTAGGCCACACAGATACAATCCGCCCGCCGAGCCAGCAATTTATTCGTCACGCCGGCATAGGAGTTTTGTTCCTGTATCAATGTCGGAATGCCCAGTGAAGAGGCCATCCAAAGCGTCGGTCCACTGGCATATCCACCCACGCCCACGGCAATATCCGGATGAAAATCGCGCACAGTCCGCTTCGCCAATCGCAAGCTCTTAAGCAGGCAACCTACGACCTGTACATTTTTCCATAGATGCGCCCGGTCGAACCCTTTGACCGGCAAACCTACAATAGGATAGCCCGCCGCCGGTACCTTGTCCATCTCCATACGGTCGTTAGCCCCTACGAACAGGATGTCCACTTCCGGAATCCGCGCTTTTAGGGCATTGGCGATTGAAATGGCAGGAAATATGTGGCCGCCCGTCCCGCCTCCACTGATAATTACCTTGTATTTTTTCATTTTTATATTCTTTTCATTTTCTAATTATACGCTTTCCCAAAGCAATCCTTCTCAAAAGCTGCAAAATGCCAGAATTTTCAAAAATCACGTTCTGCAGTTTGCAGAGCCTCAGAATTTTCAAAAATCACGTTCTGCAGTTTGCAGAGCCCCAGAATTTTCAAAAATCACGTTCTGCAGTTTGCAGAGCCCCAGAATTTTCAAAAATCGCATTCTGCAGTTTGCAGAGCCCCAGAATTTTCAAAAATCGCATTCTGCAGTTTGCAGAGCCCGCTTTTTCAAAAATCCGACGTTCAATCATGCGGCTTAGCGGGATTTGCCGGCGATTCCGGTAAATTCGCCTCCAAACCAGGCACCCAGTTGTTAATCTCCTCCTGCGAAACGCCCGCCAAGGCCGTCTCAGCTTCGGGCTGCTCTTCTTCCGGGAAATCATCCGCCTCGTTCCCGATATTCGCCCCAAAACGACTGACACTAAGAATAATTCCGATATAAAAACAGCTGATAATGGTAGAGGTACCTCCGCGGCTAATGAGCGGAAGCGGTTGCCCCGTGACAGGGAACACCCCTACAGCGACAGCCATATTGACCAACGCCTGCGTCACAATCATCAGCCCACAGCCCAATATCAAATATTTCGGGAACAAACGGTCGCACTTGCGGGCAATCATCGCCACGCGAATCATTAGCACGATATACAAAAACAGGACGAAAAAGCCCCCAATGAGCCCCGTCTCCTCAATAATAATGGCGTAAATAAAATCGGAATAGGCCTGCGGAAGAAAGTCGCGTTGCTGTCCGTGGCCAGGGAGTTTGCCATATACACCTCCCTGCGCGATGGCAATCCGGGCGAGGTCTTCCTGATAATGCTCGTCGTCGAGCTTGAGCGTCTTGCCATCCGACACGTCGAGGCGGTCGCTCTTGTTCACGAAGCGTTCGATGCGGTTCTTCCACGTGCCGAAGCGTTCGGGCAGATGCTCGACCACCGTTTGTGGAGAAAAATAAAGCAAACTGAACAAGAGGGCGACCGAACCGATGCAAACCCCCAGCAGGCGGGCAATCCGTTTGAAGGCGATTTGTCCGATGAACATCATCATCACCATCACGCCGAAAAGCAGCAAAGCCGTCGAGCCATTAAACGAAAAAATAAGCAAAAACACGATCCCTACGCCAATCAATATGCTCCAAAACATCTGCTTTTCCGTCAGCATCTCGCGCCAGCTCAGGATCAAAGCCATATAGCAAACGGCACAGAGCTTGGCGATTTCGGAGGGCTGGAAATTGAACACGCCGAAGAAACTCATCCAGCGCGGCTCGCCATTGATTTCAATTCCGATGAAAGGCGTCAGCAACAACAAAACAAACGAAACCGGCAAGCCCAATATTCCTGCCGCCACAAACATCTTGTACGGGACGTTGTGCAGCAGCAAGATAAAAATGAAACCCATCAACAGGTACGTCGCATGGGTCGAAATCGGGTCCCAATAGTTATCGCTCTTGTAGGCCAACGTACTGGAGGCGCTAAACACCTCCACAATCGAGACCAAACACAAAAACATGAACACGCCCCAAATGACGCGGTCTCCCTTAAATAAACGGCTTGCCAATCCCATCTTCTGTTCCCCCTTCTTTCGTTAAAGATTCCGTACGCAGGCTTTGAACTGGTCGCCGCGGTCTTCGTAACACTTGAATAGGTCGAAGCTCGCACAGCAAGGCGAGAGCAACACCGTATCTCCCTTATGCGCCATGCGGTAAGCCTTGGCGACGGCCTCTTCCATGGAACGGGCGTCTTCAATCTCCGCTACTTTCCCGTCAAAGAACTGATGCAGCTTCGTATTGTCAACTCCTAAGAAGATGAGGGAATGTACCTTTTCTTTGACCAACTCTTCGATTTCCGAATAGTCGTTTCCTTTGTCTGTCCCTCCTAAGATAAGTACTACTGGCGTGCGCATCGATTGCAGGGCATACCAACAAGAATTCACGTTGGTCGCCTTCGAGTCGTTGATGTAATCCACACCCCGGACGCGCGCTACCTTTTCCAACCGATGTTCCACACCCGAGAAGCTCCGGAGCGCTTCCCGAATCTTTTCATTTTTCAAATCCATGATTTTGGCGGTAATCGTAGCTGCCAACGAATTATACAAATTATGTTTGCCTGTCAATGCCAACAATTCTTCCTCCATGCTAAAAATCCCATTAGTTGTTTCTACTATTATTTGATTATTTTCCACATAGCCCTTTGTGCCGGCTTCGTGCGTTTCGGCAAAAGGATAGAGAGTCGCTGCCGGGTTCCTTTTCCGGATTTCCCGCGCGATAATCGGGTCATCGTTCCAAAAGATAAACGCGTCTTGCGCCGTCTGGTTCTGGAGAATGCGGAATTTCGCATCCACGTAGTTCTGCATCTCGTAGTTATAACGGTCCAGATGGTCTGGCGTAATATTCAGCAAAATGGCTATATCCGCCTTGAATTGGTACATATTATCCAGCTGGAAACTGCTCAACTCGATGACATAAACGGGATGCGGGCTCTCGGCCACCTGGAGCGCGAGGCTGTTCCCTACGTTTCCCGCCAACCCGGCATCCACGCCCGCCTCGGTCAGGATGTGATGCGTCAGCAGGGTGGTGGTCGTCTTGCCGTTGCTACCGGTTATGCAAATCATCGTTGCGTCGGTATAACGTCCGGCGAATTCGATTTCCGAGATAATCGGCGTCCCTTGCTCTTTCAGTTTACGGATGATAGGCGCTTTGTCCGGGATGCCGGGGCTTTTCACCACCTCGTCGGCATTCAGGATGGCCTCTTCCGTATGATGCCCCTCTTCCCAACGGATTCCACGGGCATCCAACATTGCCTTATAGTTAGGTTTAATCACAGAAGAATCCGAGACGAATACGTCGAATCCCTCTTTCTTGGCCAGGATAGCAGCACCCGTGCCGCTTTCGCCGGCTCCTAAGATAACCATTCTTTTACTCATTTTCGTTTATCGCATCTTTAACGTAACTATCGTAATCACGGCCAATATGATTCCTATCAGCCAAAAGCGTACCACAATTTTTGATTCGGGCACGACGTTCAGCGGTTTTTGCAGAATCGCGTCGATACCTGCATTCCCCGGCTTCTGGAAATGGTGGTGAAGCGGAGCCATCTTGAACACGCGCTTCCCCACGCCATATTTCTTCTTCGTATATTTGAAATAGCATGTCTGGATGATGACCGAAAGGTTCTCGACCAGGAAGATGCCGCATAGAATCGGTATCAGCAACTCCTTGCGGATAATGATGGCAAACACCGCAATTATCCCGCCCAACGTCAAACTCCCCGTATCGCCCATGAAGACTTGTGCCGGATAGGCATTATACCACAAGAATCCGACCGTCGCCCCAATGAACGCCGCCGCATACACCACCAGCTCCTCGGCTCCGGGAATGAACATGATGTTCAGGAACGAAGCAAACTCGAAGTGAGATGACATATAGGCCAATATCCCCAGCGCGACTCCGATAATCGCCGACGAGCCTGCCGCCAGACCGTCCAGCCCGTCCGTCAGGTTCGCCCCGTTCGAGACCGCCGTCACCACAAATATCACCATCAGCACAAACACGCACCATGCCGCCTCCTGCTTATACTTACCTGCCCACGAGACGAGGCTCGCATAATCGAAGTTGTTGTTCTTGACGAACGGTATGGTGGTCTTGGTCGATTTCTTCTCGATGGCATGGAATTGCACCGTCTCAATCACATTGTCGCGGCGTACCTCCATGTTCTCCTTTATCACCACGTCCGGACTCAGGAACAGCACCAGGCCGACAATCAGCCCCAGCCCTACCTGCCCGACAATCTTGAACCGCCCATGCATTCCCTCCTTGTTTTTCCGAAAGACCTTGATGTAATCATCGGCAAAACCCAAGGCGCCCAACCAGACGGTCGTAATGAGCATCAAAAGGAGGTAGATATTGTCGAGACGGGCGCAGAGCAACGTCGGGACCAAAATCGCAATGATAATGATGATACCTCCCATCGTCGGCGTCCCTTTCTTGCTCATCTGTCCCTCCAAACCGAGGTTGCGCACTGTCTCGCCGATTTGCAGGTATTGCAACCGGTCGATGATGCGCCGCCCGATAGCCGTCGAGATGAACAGCGACAAAATCAACGCTACCCCCGAGCGGAACGAGACGTATTTGAACATCCCCGCGCCCGGCAGGTCCAGTTGGTCTAAATAGTTAAATAAATAATACAGCATTTCTTTTTATTCATCTTTATTTGTTTTATTTCCATTCGTCCGACAATGTCGGAATCCTTCTCCGACTGGCCGGGAGACTTTCCGACATTGTCGGAATCCTTCTCCGCTTGGCCGGGAGACTTTCCGACATTGTCGGAATCCTTCTCCGTCTGGCCGGGAGGCTTTCCGACATTGTCGGAATCCTT
Organism: Parabacteroides sp. An277; assembly: GCF_002159645.1. Classification (GTDB taxonomy): domain Bacteria; phylum Bacteroidota; class Bacteroidia; order Bacteroidales; family Tannerellaceae; genus Parabacteroides. Next base: position 194,930 of record NZ_NFJB01000002.1, read on the forward strand.
CTCCGACTGGCCGGGAGGCTTTCCGACATTGTCGGAATCTTTCTCCGCTTGGCCGGGAAGCTTTCCGACATTGTCGGACGCTTTGTATGTTATTCCTTCGAAGCAAACCATCAGGCGTTTCCTTCCCCGATCAATTCCCGGATGATTTCGCGGTCGTCGAAATGATGCTTCACGCCTTTTACCTCCTGGTAATCTTCGTGTCCCTTTCCAGCTACCAAGACGACATCGCCCCGTTGCGCCAGCGTCAGCGCCGTTTTGATGGCTTGCCGACGGTCGGTGATGCAAAGCGTGTGGTCGAGGTCGGCAGCCGAAAGCCCGGCCACCATGTCTTGGATAATTGCATCCGGCTCCTCGAAGCGGGGATTGTCGGAAGTCAGGATTACCTGGTCGCTCAAGCGGGCGGCCTCTTTCGCCATCATGGGGCGTTTGCCCTTGTCGCGGTTTCCGCCGCAACCGACCACCGTCAAGACACGCCCGTTGCCATCCAGCACTTCGTGGATACCGTTCAATACGTTCGTCAGCGCGTCCGGCGTATGCGCATAATCCACGATGGCGGTAAACCCTTTCGGCGAACGAATCGTCTCGAAACGGCCGGCCACGGAATGCAACGTACTGAGTACCACCAACACCTGCTCCGGGTCTTGCCCCAACGTAACGGCAGCGCCATAGACAGCCAAGAGATTATATGCATTAAACCGTCCGACGAACTGCACCGAGACTTCGCGGTTGTTAATCAACAATTCCGTCCCGTCGAAATGCGATTCCAAAATCTTCCCTTTGAAATCCGCCACGGTGCGGAGCGAATAGGTTTCCTTCCGCGCCTTCGTATTCTGAAGCATGACCAGTCCGGACTTATCATCGACATTCGTCAGGGCAAAAGCCGAAGCGGGCAGGTCGTCGAAGAACTTCTTTTTCGCACGGAGGTAATTCTCGACCGTTTTATGGTAATCCAGATGGTCGCGCGTGAGGTTCGTGAAGATACCCCCATCGAACGCCAACCCGGCGATGCGTTTCTGGTCGATGGCGTGCGAGCTGACCTCCATGAAAACATACTCACAACCCGCCTCTGCCATTTGGGCGATGAGCGCATGAAGCGTCAGCGGGTCCGGCGTCGTATGCTCGGTCGGAATCGGTTTATCCTCTATATAATTGCAAACCGTCGAGATTAAGCCCGCCTTATGCCCCAGACGACGAAACATCGTATATAATAAAGTAGCGATAGTCGTTTTCCCATTCGTACCTGTGACGCCCACCAACACCAAGCGGCGAGAAGGATTCCCATACCATTCGGAAAGCAGTTCGCCCAACGCCTCCGCCGAGTCCTTCACGACGACATACGCGACATCCTGCCGCACCTCCGCCGGCATCGCTTCGCATACGATAGCCGCCGCCCCCTTCTCGATGGCATTCGGAATGTACGCATGACCATCAACGGCAGTCCCGCGCACGGCCACAAACAGATAGCCAGCCTCTACGCGGCGCGAATCCGATTGAATACCGGAGATTTCCCTATTGATATCTCCTTGGACTTCAACCGTACTCAAAATCTGAATCAAATCCTGCAAATTCATCATTTTATTTCAGTGTAATCCATATTGTTTGTCCTTTTACTACACGACGACCCGGCGGAATACTCTGGGAAGTGACCCGACCGGCACCCGAAAGCGTCACCTGCAGCCCCGCATTCTCCAACAAGTAAACCGCATCTTTCGCCCCCATGCCATAGACCGACGGCACCAATCCGTCTATTACTTTCAAATTGCGCAAACGGATATGAGACGAATCACGCTCGGCACGTACCCAATAGGTCGACGCGCTGTCCGCCCACTGCACATCCAGTTCGTTCAATACCTCCTCGACAGCCTGCTTCTCGCCTGCCTTGGTAGCCGGGAGCCATACCGCCATCGAATCCCGTTCCATATCCTCCACTTTGACACGGATATGGCTGGCGTAAATCTTCTCCGCAATCGCCTTCACGACACCCCCCGACATCGTACCACCCGAAGGATACCCAATGCGTGGCTGGCGAATCACCACAATGCAGCTATACTTCGGGTCGTTTGCTGGGAAATACCCTGCGAACGCTACCTGATGCCCCGCCTGACGATAAACACCGCCCGAAGCTATCTGCGCCGTTCCCGTCTTACCTGCAATCGGGATGATATCAGAATGCACCGCCTTTCCCGTACCGCTATCCACCACGCCTATCAACATGTGCTGAATCTTCGCCAACGTCTCGGTCGAACAAATGGATTGCTTCAATACTTCGGGAGAGAAGGCACGCACCGTTTTGCCTCGGTGCTTAATTTCCTTGACAAAATAGGGACGCATCATTTTCCCTCCGTTGGCAATCGCGTTATAAAAAGCTAAGGTCGATATCGGCGGGATTTGGGTTTCATATCCGAAAGACATCCAAGGCAACGTCGTCTTCGACCAATACTGGTTCGGGTCGTCAGGCCGACGGATTTTAGCCCGCCCAGCACCTGGAATATCGATCTTCAAATCAGCATTCATACCAATGCGATACAAGCCTTCCACAAACTTCGTCGGGTTGTCCGCATATCCTTTTAAAATCGTTTTCGCTACGCCAATATTGGAAGAATACCAAATGGCTTGCTCCACCGTAATCTTTCCATAACCGCCCCGGTGCATGTTATGGTCGGTCATGCGTGCGCCTTTATACATATATATACCATTACCTACGTCCACCGTATCGCCTGGCTGACACACCCCATCTTCTAAAGCCACCATAATGGAAGCGACCTTAAAAGTAGAACCCGGTTCTGTCTCATCGGCTACGGCATGGTTCATCGTCTCGGCATATACGCCTTCTCGTACACGGCCCATATTCGTAATGGCCTTTATTTCGCCCGTCGCTACCTCCATGACAACGGCCGTACCCGAAGCCGCATCAATTTTCTTTAGCATATCCACGAGAGATTTCTCCGTCAGGTCCTGGATATCAATATCGATGGTCGAATAGACATCCATTCCTTCGATAGGCTCTTCTTCCGTCACATTCGTCCATTGTCCATTCAAACGACGAATGGCATTCCAGCCCGGCTTTCCCCGAAGAAGCGAATCATACTGGAGTTCCAGTCCATTCTTACCTTTTGTCACACCCGACGTATCGATTTCACCATACGTATCACCTATCGTACGCGACGCCAACGAACCGAAAGGCTTCTCACGCTGTACCATCTCCTTGACCACCAATCCTGTCTTGTTCGAATTATTCATTCGGAAGAATGGGAAAGACTTCAAATTCTTCAATTCATAATAAGAAATTTTCTTCGAAACCACCGGATAATAACGGCTTCCTATGGCATAACCTCTGCGCAGATGGGCTTTATAACCTGCCGGCGTCCGGTCTTGAAATGCATGTGAAAGGCAAATGGCGAGCGAATCCAAATTAGCGTCGAACACTTTCTTATCAAACCCGCCGGCTTTGAAGTCCATAAAGGTATAATAACGAGGTACACTGGTCGCCATCAACTTACCATCATACGAATAAATATTTCCCCGGCTGGGATAAATCCGACGATCCGGACGTTCTTGCGTCTTAGCCAATGCCAACCATTTATCCTTTTCTACAAAAGCCGTCTTACAAGCCTTGAACACAATCATACCCGCCAAGCACAACAAGAAGACGACAATGATGGCATAGCGCACCAGAATCCATTTTCCCAAGTCCGGATTCTGTTCTTTCTTTTTTGCTTCCTCTTCTGCCATCGTTTATTTCTCCAATTCATACGGAGGAGTTTGTGCCCCCTCCAAATCAATACCTTGTTCTTCTATCAGCGATTCGATTTGGGATTGCCGGCTATGTCCTGTCAGTTCGGAAGAGATAGATAATGCTTCAAAACGCACATCTTGCAATTCCTTTTGCAAATGGTCTATCCTGCTCAACTTTTGCATGCAGCTATACCGATTTCCAATAAAGAAAATGATTAACACGACAATCAGCACAATCATCCGTGTATGGCGCATGATGAAATCCCCATTCAGGATTCCACCTCCCAATATATAAATAAACGAGAAATGTTTTTTCTTCTTTTCCATTGCTTTGCCTCATTCTTTTCGTTCTGCAATCCGTAATTTAGCACTTCGCGAACGGGGATTTCGTTCGATTTCTTCGTCGGAAGGAACGATTACTTTGCTATTTACCAATCGGAAAGGCGATTGCACATTCCCATAGAAGTCCTGCTCTGCTTTGCCTTCGAAATTACCCGCCTTCAAGAAATTCTTTACCAACCGATCTTCCAACGAATGATAAGTAATGACAACCAAACGTCCGCCCGGTTTCAATACAGGGAGCGTGGATTGCAACATCTCCTTCAACGCCCGCATCTCGTCGTTCACTTCGATGCGCAATGCTTGAAAGACCTGTGCCAGAAATTTCTTTTCCTTATCCTTTCCCACGAAGGGTTTCAACACATCCAATAAATCCGCAATCTCCGAAAAAGGCTTTTCTGCCCGCGCTTTCACAATCATAGCCGCCAATTTGCGTGCTACCTTCACTTCGCCATACAGACGAAACAAATCCGCCAACGCTTCTTCTCCGTAGGTATTCAGAATGTCTGCCGCCGTTTGCCCCGCACGGGTGTTCATCCGCATATCCAACGCTCCTTCGAAACGGAAAGAGAACCCCCGTTCCTTCGCATCGAAATGGTGAGACGAAACGCCTAAGTCCGCCAACAAACCATCCACCTGCCCGACCCGGCCATAGTAACGCATGAAATTGTACAAATAACGGAAGTTACTCCGCACAAACGTAAACCGTGCGTCCGCAGGGATATTCTGCTCTGCATCCGCATCTTGGTCAAAGCCATACAAATGCCCCCCTTCGCCCAATTGTTTTAAGATTTCCCGCGAATGTCCACCTCCTCCGAAGGTTACATCCACGTAAATGCCTTGCGGTCTAATAGCTAATCCCTCCAAACTTTCGGGCAATAGAACCGGCACATGATACGCGTACTCTTGTAGTTCCATTTTCTTCCTTTCCGTGTTAAAATAGTACTTTAACAAATGCGACTTACTACTTTGATTTGTAAACATCTGCTCATTTCGCGGGTAAAATTACATATTTACCCTTTCTCCTGCCAGAAAAAACGCAAAAAAAGTTATCAACAGGTAGAAAATAAAATGTCAATTTGTCGTATCTTATCTACTTTTCCATGCAAAAAACCAGCTATTTCCACTTTTACCTAACATACCTTTCGCCCAAACAACAGAAAACAGCGCAAAAGCAGCTCTGTTTTCCACCCATCCTAAGCGAAAACGATGCCATTTATACCTTCCGGAGAGGGAAATCCAGGCATAATCGAAAAGGTTTTTCGTTACTTTTCGACGCGAAAATAACTACTTTCGGAAGCATTTATAGGCATAAACGAAAAGAATGAGAGGGAAATCCGAACCTAAAAGTCGCTCTTTTCAGCGATTTCGTACGCCATTTCGTCCAGAACAAAACCTATCCCTTAAGGTTCTCTTCCGATACAAACCAATAGAAAACAATTGCTTACCCTTCCAAACCAGCTTTCTAAACGCCTTCATTCCGGCATTTTTACCAGCACTTCCCGCTAATCCTCGAAATAAAGGCGCTACAAGCCGTTTGTTTGACATTTTGACAAATTGACATTCCTCGTTTCATCCACACAGACGAAAACAGAGAGGATACTTATCTTTTGCCTAAAGTAAGGAAACAATTACGTCTCTTTCTTTCCTCAAACACCTCTTTCATTTTGTTCGATTTTATGCAATTACAATTTCAATTTGACGTTAAACAAAATAAGAATAAAACAAATTGAAATATCAATGCAGATATAAAAAGAAAAAAGTCATTTTGCAGATGAATATAAATACAATATGTCATATCTTTGCACCAAACGAAAAACAAATGATAAGATAAACCTATGTAACAACAAAATAAAGTAAGCGTATGAAGAAAATAGAAGCAATTATCCGAAGGTCTAAATTTGACGATGTCAAACAAGCCTTGTTGGAGGCCGATATCGAATGGTTTTCGTATTACGACGTACGTGGAATCGGGAAAACGCGCGAAGGGCGTATTTACCGGGGTATCGTCTATGATACCAGTTCCATAGAACGCATCCTCCTCTCTATCGTTGTTCGCGACAAGAATGTAGAAAAGACCGTCCAAGCTATCCTAAAGGCGGCACATACCGGAGAAATAGGAGATGGACGCATTTTCATCACACCTGTAGAAGATGCTATTCGAATCCGTACAGGCGAACGGGGAGATATTGCCCTCTATAACGCAGAACAAGAAAAATGAAACCCAATAAGCATTCACCTAAAAAACAAAAGAAATATGAGCACATATAACGAAAATAATTCCATGCGCATAAGAAAAGCCCTCCTCTTCGGGTTGCTATGGGGGATTATCCCTTGCATATCTGCACAAGAAATCACCCAGCCGAGCACATTGGATTCGGGCAATACGGCTTGGTTGTTGACGGCCTCTTTGTTGGTCTTGCTGATGAGTATTCCCGGCATTGCCTTGTTTTATGGCGGATTAGTCCGGCGGAAGAACGTACTAAGTGTTATGATGCAAACGCTCTTTATCGTAGGCATCGTGAGCATTTTATGGATTGCGTTCGGGTATAGTTGGGCATTCGACACCAGTTTTGCGGAGTCGGGCAATCCGTGTGCCTTTTTCATCGGAGGTTTTCAGAAAGCATTCCTACAAGGCATTGACATCCATACGCTCACAACAGGCAACATTCCGGAATTGCTTTTCGTGATGTTCCAGTGCATGTTTGCTATCATCACTCCAGCTTTGATTTTAGGCGCATTTGCCGAACGCATCAAATTCTCAGGCTATATCCTTTTTATCTCATTATGGGTTGTTTTGGCCTATTTTCCCATGGCGCATTTGGTATGGGGCGGAGGCTTTTTGCAACAGATGGGTGCGATTGATTTTGCCGGAGGAACCGTAGTACATATCAATGCCGGTATTTCTGCATTGGTGATGGCCATCCTATTGGGTAACCGATCAGATTACCGTGCAGGACATCCAATTACGCCCCACAACGTACCGCTTGTCTTCATGGGCACCTCTTTCTTATGGATTGGTTGGTTCGGATTCAATGCAGGTAGCGGACTTGCCGCCGACGGATTAGCCGCCAACGCGTTCTTAGTAACACATGTAGCCACGGCTATGGCAGCTATTACTTGGATGGCAATGGATTGGATTTGCAATAAAAAACCAACAACTATCGGCGCATGTACCGGTGCCGTAGCCGGATTAGTCGCCATCACACCTGCAGCCGGTACCGTCGATTTGATAGGAGCATTCAGCATCGGAATCATTACGCCTATCGTATGTTTCTTCATGGTCGCCGTAGTGAAACCTAAGTTCAAATACGACGATGCGCTGGATGCGTTTGGCGTGCATGGCGTAGGAGGAATCGTCGGTTCGATCCTGACCGGTGTGTTTGCCACCCGCTTCGTGTCTGGCGGCGTGCAAGGAGCTTTGTATGGGGATTGGCATCAACTCGGAGTACAATTATTCGCCACAGCGATATCGATTCTCTTCAGTATCGTGATTACTTTCCTTCTATTCAAATTGGTAGACGCGACCATAGGTTTACGGGTCGACAAACGGGTGGAAGAAGAGGGGCTCGACATCTACGAGCACGGTGAGTCCGCCTACAACCATTAATGGCTTTCATGCGATTTTCCCATTTTTTTGCTTTCCTAAAAAGCGGTGCGCTTCCTTACGGGGCGCACTTGCTCTTTACAGAATGGCCTTCACCTCCTTAAACGCATAACGTCGTATTTCCCCATGGGGTAATCGCAACAGCAAATGACCCGTCGGTTCGATACCGGCTATCTCTGCCTCGAATTCTCCATGGGCATCTGCATACAGGTAAACCCCTTGTCCCCGATACAGCGACTGACGATAAAACGCTTCGATTTCCGCCTCCCGTTCTTGCAGCAACATGAGGTAATTGGCATACAAATGTCGCAAAAATTCCTCCAGCAACGCATCAAGTGCCTGTTCGTGTCCTGTTATCTGGAACAAAGAAACCGGGTTGGGGGCATCGCTTCGGAACGCGGCCTGGTTAACGTTGATGCCGATTCCAATAATAGACGTATCCAGCAAGGTTCCCATCAGCTCGTTCTCAATCAACATGCCGCAAATCTTCCGGTCATGCCAATAAATATCGTTCGGCCACTTGACAGTTATTCCTTCCGCATACGCATCCAACGTTTGCTTCACACTAAGCGAAGCCACTTGGGAAATCAAGAATTGACGCTGGGCGGGCAAACAGGTAGGGTACAGCACTACGCTAAAGGTCAAGTTCTTTCCCGCTTCCGATTCCCACGCATGGCCGATTTGTCCGCGCCCGGCCGTTTGATAGTCCGCCCATACGACGCTTCCTTCCGGCAACCGCTCCTTTTGCAAATAATCCCGCAAATAGGTGTTCGTCGAGTGCGTCTCCTTCAAATGAATGATATGTTCCATATGCCTTCTATTTTAATATCCGGGTGCATAAAATGCATCCTCTATGTGTTCGCGGATATGATACCCTTCCGCATCCTTTACCAATGTAATAATATCGAAACGAACCGGCGCATCCAGATTGAACAGGCGCACATACGCATCTGCCGCCGTCACAAGGCGTTGGATTTTCTTCCGATTGACGGCCATCTCCGGTTCAAGCCAGAAATCCGCCGAGCGGGTCTTCACCTCTACCACGACCAATTCGTTCGCCTGCACTGCCACAATATCCAGTTCGAAGTGATGGTAATGCCAATTGGTGTGCCGGATATGATATCCACGTTTCTCCAAATAAGCGCGTGCTATTGCTTCGCCTTCTTTTCCTATTTCATTTCGTAGGGCCATGCTTTTTATTCTCCGAATTAATAATCATCTTTCCTGTTTGTTTATTTTTGCTCGCAGACAAAAGCCTTTTTCCGCTTCGGCGGGATTTTTGCTTGCGAAATAATCTTTACCGACGATGTCAGGAAGCTTTTGCTCGCGAAATAATCCTTCCCGACGATGTCACGAAGCTTTTGCTTGTGAAATAATCCTTCCCGACGGCGTCGCGAAGCTTTTGCTCGCGAAATAATTCTTCCCGACGATGTCAGGAAGCTTTTGCTTGTGAAATAATCTTTCCCGACAGTGTCGCGAAGCTTTTGCTTGCAAGCAAAACAGAGCCGTGCCCGTTTCCACGCATTATCTCCGGATTTTTCACTGCAAAGGTAATTATTCTTTACCTTCCGTCCAATCCAAGCCATACCAATGCTGGCATTTGGGGGCGTAGGCCATCTCCAAGAGGCGGGTATCGCTTAAAGGTTCTTCTTCCGGCAGCTTCGCCTTCGACAAATCCTGCTGGAAAGCACCATACAAAAGCAGGCGATATTTGCGGTCGTCGCCCAACAAATGCCACGGTGTAGCCAGGTTGGGCAATCGCTGAAGCGCCGTTCGCAAATAGGTTTCGGCTTGCGGATGACCGCACCACCGGGCTATATATCCATAACGTGCATAGTCCGACGGACTCGCATCCGGAGCGGGAGTCAACGCATACAGGCGGTGTCGCAACGCCCGGTAAAAAGCGGTGTCGTTTTGTTGCCATTGCGCCACCCGTTCGCTGGTCAGCAGACGAGGCGTATACCGGATGGCTTCCACCGCCGACGAGAGAGCCTTCTCTTTCGCCTCTTGCTGGTAATAGGCCTCGGCCAGGCTCCAGGTATAAAGGGAGTTTCGGGGATAACGCTCCGCCAAGGGTTGCCATACTGCTGCAGCCGAGTCGGGCGCTCCGTTCCACAACAGCAAACGGGCCTGCAAATAGCGGATTTGAATATCTTCGGGATGACGCGCCTCTACAGCCGTCAAGAGCCGGGCGGCTTCGGATCGCGTCTCGGGTTGTTCCATCGCTTCAAGGGCTCGCCGGAGTTGGTGGGCCGTCGGGTCGAGGTATTGTTTCCACGAAGGCATGTTCCAAGCCAGGAGATAGAGTCCCGCCCACGCCGGAAGGAGATAGCGCAGCCAAGGCAAGGAGACGGTCCTCATCTTCTCTTCGTCGCGAGGCAGGAAGGCGAAGAATACATAACTCATCCAAAGTGTAAAGGGTGTACTGAGCCATGTGGCTTGCGTCAAGTCTTTGATTCCTACGGCTAACAGTGTACATGCGATGATGCGGCTCTCGGCTTCGTTTCTCCGCCTCCCTATGCAAACGATAAGGCTCACCGCCAGACCGGCATAGAGCAAAGTCCCTACCAGACCCTTCTCCACCAGAAGTTGTACCACGATATTCGGCGCAAACGAAGTATAAGGCCGTGTGCTGTCTTGATTGAGGGTCGCATCGACAGCATACGTGAAGTTGTTGCTGCCATACCCGACGAGCGGACGCTCACAGAAGGCGTCCCAGGCGGCTTGCGTGGCGTGGATGCGGCTCCCGGTGCTCTGTTGTTGGGAAACGGTGCGGTTCATTTGCAGGGTGGTCTGCACTTCGGCAGGACAAAGTCCATACGTCAGGAGGAAAGTCGCTATCACCGTGAGGCCGAGTTTCCATTTCGCGCTTCTCGGTTTCCACCAAAGGACTCCAATGATTCCATAAATACCCAAGGCAATATAGGCGCCGCGCGAGAACGAAAACCAAATGGCTACTAAAGCGCCGATGAGAAAAAGCAGCGCATGGCGACGCAGCAGGCAAATCCATCCCAACAGCACCAACAGTACTTCCGACCATACATTGGTAATATACCCCAAAGGCCGAAACAGGAAACGAAACGAATAGGTATCCGGAAAACCTACGCCCAACACGGAGTTCCGAAAGACAAAGAAACTCCCGAGGGAAAGCAACAGGGCGATTCCGATGGGTAAGTAACTCGCACTCCAAGGTAACTTCACTCCTGTGTCCAACAACCTCCGTACCAAGAAATAAGAAATCAATCCATAGAGGGCATAAAACGCGGTCCGGCTCGCCGGCAAGGGACAGGCTGCCCAGCTGCACGAGACGCCTTCATAGAGGGCTATCAGGCAAAGCCAACCGTCTATAGCTTGCCAACGGGAGGGTAAGCCTACCACACACAAGGCACCGGCCATCAGCAGCAGGCCGATTTGATAACGGTCCTCTATTTGAAATAAAAGCATAGCCATGACTGCAAGCAGCAGGATGGCTATGCCACAGAATATCCCTATCGAATTGGAAAACGTAGGTTGTTTCATGCGTTCTTTTTCTTCCAAAGGCTGGCTTCGTAGGCCGTGCGCTCGGCAGGAGTGAAACGTTGCCGGTCGGCCACGTCGAACAGACGGGCGAAGATGGGTTCGTGCAACGCTTCCGGACGTGCTTCCAGCGCAGGCAGGTGGCGGAGGGCATATATCCACTTATCTGCTTGGCTCTTCAGCTCGCCGGTCTCTTGGTGACACTTCGGTACTTCTACGAAATAGAACCGCAGCCGGTTATCAAATAAGGTGTGAAGGCTTTGGTCTACCAAACCCACTTCATGCACGAACGAGTCTGTTGCAAAGTCTTCCGTGGTAAAATCTAACAGATGGATCAGATAGACTCCCTGGATAAAATCATCGTCTTGGTTAAGCCAACGTTCGGAAATCCCCTTGGCCCCGTAATAGAGCGTACGGTCTTTGAAGGCAGGATGCGGATAGGCTTGTTGTATCTGTACGATAACCCGTTCGCCTTTCGCGTTGAGGCACCATGTGTCGTATGCCGACAAGCCCCGGACGCGCTCGGTGGGCAAATGGTGCATCTCGCGTATTTCGTCCTGGCCACGCAACAAGCTATTCACCAAGTCGATTGCCAAATCGTTGTTCGCCTCCGTTCCAAACAGGCGCTGGATACCGAATTCGGTCATCGGATCCATATATCTATCTTTCTCGTTCATCCTTGCTCTATTTTACCAGTTTATATTCGTGCAAATGTACGCATTTATTTAAACACGGTGATGCGGAGGCGTGGAGTTTTTATCCCTTTTGTTCTTTGCACAGACGGTGAAGCCGTCCAACTATGCTTAACCGCCTGCGTGTCTCGGCAGAGACACCTGCGGTATGAATACCCTGAACTAACCGACCTCGAAGGGGTCGAACCGCCTATTGTTCATCCTGTTCGACCTCGTCAAGGTCGAGAGGAAGGGTAACGTTCTTGCCGAAGGTGGCACTTCGTACCACCCTCGGTTAAGCATCATTAGACCTCTTCGAGGTGCTGACCTACATACAGTGCGTAACCCCCATAAAAATCTGTGTCATCCTTTAGATTTGCGCAAAATAATAAATGAAGAAGAATGTTTATCTTTATATCAATAAAGGTTAACCAAGAAAAAGAGGTGAACTATTGTGTTGTCAAGACTC
>NZ_NFJB01000020.1 GCF_002159645.1 Parabacteroides sp. An277
GGGAGTACAATACCGGCAAGTATGTTCAAATAATCGTTTTCCATACTGCAAAATAAAGGTTTGTTCTTCAAACTAACAAATTTATCCCCATTAAATTTCTACTGAGCCCCCAATGCGTGCATTCGTATCTGGCTCTCGCCATTCTGTGAAATCAAAATACACACAAAGAATCACAAAAAAACACTGATGTTCATCTTATAGACTACTTATCAGTGCTTTGTGATTCTTTGAGATCCTTTTAGAATCCTTTCGGTGGAGCTGGAGAGATTCGAACTCTCGTCCAAACGAGGAACTAATCTGCTTTCTACATGTTTATCTTCGCCTTCGATTGTCGGGAACAAGCAAGACCGAAGCCACCCACTTGAACCGTATCCTCTAAAACTTCGCCTAACGCCCGAGGCGTGCTTTAGGCTATCTCCGATATTGCTGCACCACCTATTCGGAACGCTTCGGAGCCACAGCATCCGGGTGATGTCTCGTCCCCGCAACTTTTGCAGGGATTAAGCTCTAATCTACTATGCTTCGATTAAGCAGCGAGAGCGTAGTTGTTTTCGCCAGTTAATTGTTCGCCGTCTGAGATTAAAGTGCAAGCCGACCACGCACTACATGCTTACAAACCACTTCTACCCGCTGTCAAAACCGGTCAGCCCCGTGGTTTCCTTTTGCGCGGCAAAGTTACATATTCTTTTGCAAGATATCAATAGAAAAGGCAGACAAAATTGCCTGCCCCTTCCTCTTTTTATTATTCATGCCATTTACAACGCGTTTCAATTTGTATTGCTATTTAACAATCAATAATGACTCCCATCGGATCCAACAATACCTATAGTGATGCGCCAACCATCATTCTCAGAAAGTCTAGACTGGCAATCGATAGAATAACTTCTTGATCCAGAAAATTCACCTATGGCTGAATCTTGGAATTCATCAAGTATAACGTTGTCTTCTTTTATTGTCACAATGTATACAATATGTGGCAATGAGAGGGAACCGCTATATACCCAGTTTACTTTAAAGTTGACTCGATCAATGTAACCATCATTATTCATATCAACCGTTTCTTTATTAGAAATAGTATATTTGACATAATTGTCTGAATTCAGCGTAACAGAAGTGCAATCAGTGGTTTCACTCTCAACATCACGTGCAAATAAATTACCCGCGAATAACATTGCTATTGATAATAATATCCACTTTTTCATATCCTATTTTGTTATTTGTGAGGGGTACACTTTGAATGCACCCCCTCTATTTACTTATAATGCATCTCCATTCGTATTCACCGCAGTTTCCGTTCTGCCAGACCACCATACAGGAGTTGTATGATTGTTCTTATAGGCAACTTCAGCAAAGTTTTCGGGGTTCATCGTAGCCTCATCATCTGGATATGGGAAACGATCCATGAATACGACATTTGGCATAGGTGTCATTGGTAATCTACCAAAGTCTTTATACAAACGACGTGCTTCATTATAAATCTCATAAGGATTCATAATATTCATATCAACCATCTTTTGGTTGAAGATATACTGTATTTTATCCAATGTACTCAATGAGTTGAACTGTTCGGCTGCGTAATCACAATAATCGGACAAATGCGTTTCGTCTAAAGCCGGTGCCGTTGCGCTTTCTTTCAAATATTGTAACGGAGGAGTCGTTGAATTGCTATATCCATTCGTCATATTCGTTTCATAATAGAAACGCGTGGAAATGTCAATCGCCTGCTTGATATGTTCAGCAGGGTCAATATCACTAAACTCCCCTGGCCAACGAACGGCCGCTTCTGCTAACAACAAATGTACTTCCGTAGCATGAATTACCGGGAATTTCATATCAAAATTGAAGTACGTCTTACGGTTATACTGAGTCACCAAACGTGTTTCAGCCCATGAAGATGTTTCTGCATCCAAGTAATTGAACATATCATAGATTTCCTGATCCGTATAATAATCATGCAAACGTACGGTATCTGCCATGTGGACGGGCAAACCAATGTAACGGTTGTGTACGTCCGGCTGGAACATGGCATACAAGCGTGGGTCGAAATCATGACGGTCCGGAGAAATTCCATTTTCGTCTCCCGGTTGGTATTCGTAATTCAAGATATCACGGATGATAGTTTCCGGTGCAATACAATCGTTTCCACGTTCTTCGATGCCACGGAAGAATGTAACTTCGAATGCATGTGTCTTATCTTGCTCTTCGAAGCCTACATTCTGGTCATATGTCAATATCAAACGTCCATCATTTATTATTTCACGAATTGTAGAAATTGCTTCGTCCGGTTTTACATGGCAAAGACGCATAGCCATACGCAAACGGAGCGAATTGGCAAACCGAATCCATTGGTCAATACTTCCATTACATAACACGTCAGCTGCATTAAATTGAATTTGGTCGACATCTGATGCAAATGTGAAATTACTCAAGCCATCTACAGCCTCTTTCAGTTTGGCCATGATATCCGCATAGATTTCTTCTTGCGTATCATATCCTACATAAAACTCACCAGAGAAAGCACTACCTGTATCAAAATAAGGAATATCATCGTACATATCAGTAGAACGTTGGAATGCATAACCACGCACGATATTGCTACAATATACATACACGGCTTTCTCGGCCTTCTCCTCATCCGTCATCTCATTGTAAAGCAATTGCATGGCATAGTAATTTTTACTATACTCTACATTTGTCTTATTAAAGATAAGCGGATAGAATGTCGTCCCAGACCATCCTGTCCAAGGTTGGAAAATCGTACTATTCTGACTGGCATCCAAGAGATCCGGCCTCATGGAAACACCCAACATACGAGTAAAATTTACCATATAGTGATAAACAGGTCCGTATTCATAACGGAACAAATGCGTTTGCGTCAGTAATCCAGCAAAAAGTAACTCGTATTGAGGTGTCGTCACTTGATCCGGATCGTAAAATTCCTCTCGCAAATTGTCGGCACACGAGGTAATAGAACCTGTGGTCATAGCACCTATCAACAGGGCTGCTATATATTTTGTTATTTTTTTCATTTTAAAATCGGATTAAATTAGAATGATACATTAAGACCGATACCGAAACTCCGAATACCCGGCGTAATCGTCTGTTCTGTAAATGAGTTTGTACCCAAAGTAGATTCCGGAGTCACATTCGGAATATCTTTGTAGATATAGCACAAATTGTTGGCAAATAAATTAATACGAGCATATTGAACTTTGAACTTATTAATGAAGCTCTTCGGCAAATTATAGCTCAAAGAGAGCGAACGCAAACTAATGTAGTCGCTCTTGTAGATTTGGTCTTCACACAAATCGCTACCGCTTTGCCAATACAAGTTCTGATAATATTGTTCAGCTGTAATCAACATTGTATTTTTTTCGCCTGTTTCCGTCACACCTTCCGTAATCACACCATCATGTAAAATGAATGGATAATAAGAATCTGCCGGAACTGCTGCATCATGGCTGTCCAATAATATTCTTTCACCATCATTGTTCATGTAATAGGGCAGACCTCCATGCGCCTCGTCACGGTATTTTAATGATTCTACGCCCGAACCATTACCCAACAAATACATATTAGTTTGTGAAACCATTGTAGCACCAAACTGGAAATCGAATACGGCACTCAACGTAAAGTCTTTATATCGTAAACTTGTTGTAAGACCTCCGATGATATCCGGTGTCACTTTACCTACTTTTTTATACTGTGTCTGGTCAAATTCCCATACGCCTGTACCTTGATTGACTATACGGTTACCTTGGTCATCTGTCCGATAAGGACGTACCCAAACTTCACCATATTCACCGCCAACCGGTGCCATAATCGTAGCACCTGTTCCTCCCCACAACGATACGCGGTCAAGTCCTCTGGATAATTCATTAATTTTGGTCGAATAGTTCGACAAGTTGAAACCTAATTCCCATTTCCAGTCTTTATTTTCGTATGGGACAGTATTCACAGAAAGTTCAACACCATTCTGTTCGATATCGCCCGCATTAATATTAGCACTGCTAACACCAGAAGAAACGGGCACATCCAAAGATATAATTTGATTGTAGGTATTATTATGGAAATAAGAGAAATCTACACTAATACGATTTCCCGGTAAGAAAGATGCTTCCAAACCAATTTCGTATTCACGCTTACGCTCCGGTTCCAAATTAGGTTCTGGAAATCCAATACCTGTAAAGTTTGCCGGTGGGAGCGTAGAACCGATATTCATAGTAGGAGCACCGCCATACGAATCTACAGAGAAATCTACTGTACCGAAATATCGAGGACCTGGACGGCCTACGTCTGCCCACGAACCACGCAACTTACCGAAAGTCATGAACGGAATATCAAATGTCTCTGTGAAAATCCACGATGCACTGACACCCGGATAGAAGTAATGGTTATTTTCCGGAGGCAAGATAGACGACCAGTCGTTACGAGCCTGAAATTCTACATAAAGTTGGTCTGCATAAGCAATCTGAGCTGAACCAAAGACGCTCAACAAAAGGTCTTTTCCACGACTACGTTCTCCACGTGGACCAAAATCCTCTGTCGTATTGTTCAACGAGAACCAGTTTTCCATAGCAAATGTCTGCATCACGTATTGATTTTGGTCTTCCATCGTATTACGTTTTACCGCACCACCGACCATTACACTCAAATCCCACACGTCATTGAACGTTTGGTTATAATTGAACGTTGTTTGTCCGTATAATGTCATGTTTCGGATACTTTGGATACCGTAATATCCTTGTTGACTTTCCTGCGACAATGGCTCTTGTACGCGTTGTTTTACTTCGTGGTCTACAATCGTCCAGTCAATACCACCTAACGAGTTCCATGAAAATTTATCATTGAAAGTCACATCTAAATTAGCAGATTGTATTAAGTGGTTTCGAGTATATTCATTTTCGTCCATTAACTGAGACCAATAATAATCTCCCAAATATTGCGTTGCACGGTAACGAGAAGACATCGAATGGTCTAAAGCAAATCGGTTATATCCATCCTCTGTTACCAATTCATCTCGAATCACATTCACATCTAATTCACGCGGAATACCATACGTTACCATATCGCCTATTTGATAAGGAGCATTATGGTCTTTCGTATTGGTGTATTGTGTATTGACTTTCACCTTTACATAATCGTTCGCTTTAAAATCTCCGGCAAAGTTGAAAGAATGCGAATCATTGTCTGCACCCACTGAAGTAGCCGCATAATCACGATAATTATATGACAGACGGAAACTTCCTAAATCACCACTATTACTCAATGCGAAGTTTACATTGGATTGATGTCCTGTACGGAACAAGTCTGTCAGGTTGTTGGGTTTTGCTGAATAAGAACGATACGTATCATCAAACCACAACAACTGGCGTCCATCCAAACGTGGACCGAAGTTAGCTGATGCTCCGCGCCACAACGATTCTACCATTTGACCCGTCTGCGGATCCTGCATCATATAGAAACCATCTGCCGAAATATTCGACACGCGCGCTGTACCAGCACTAGAACCTGAACCATATTCATTTTGATATTCTGGATAGTATGCCGACATGTTCCATTGATAGTTCACACCAAAATCGATGCCTAATCCTTTCCTTGAACCTGTTTTTGTGGTAATCAACATAACACCGTTGGCACCTTCTGAACCGTAAAGCACGGCAGCTTTCGCACCTTTCAAAATTTCAATAGAAGCGATATCTTCCGGGTTAATATCGTTGATACCCGTACCATGGTCACCCCCGTCGCGGCTGTTTGTTGAGATTCCTGTGTTTTCATCGTGGATAGGAATACCATCAACCACAATCAACGGACGAGTAGAAGCATCTGCATTCAAAGTAGCCGCATTACGTACCTTGATGTTCATACCTCCCGAAGGACCACCGGCAGTTGTTTGTAATTGCAGACCGGAAGTTTTGCCATAAAGGGCTTGCATAGCGTTCATTGGAGTACCGGCTTCCGTCAATTCATCTCCTTTTACGCTACTGACGGAATAACCCAACGCTTTCTTTTCGCGTTTGATACCCAACGCCGTCACCACCACTTCCTCCAGCTGTTCCGAATCTTCGGCCATGCTGACATTGATCGTGGCTTGCCCCGTATAGGGGATTTCCTGCGTCTTGTATCCCACATAGGAGATTTCAATGACGTCGCCGTTCTTAACTCCCTCGAGGGTGAACTTACCGTCCATGTCGGTAATATTTCCATTGGTGGTACCTTTAATAATGACGGACGCTCCGATGACCGGACCATAGGCATCCGTTACCGTACCTGTCACTTTCCCGTCCTGCTGTGCATGGAGGGCGCTCGGGTTTGCTGGGGCTATTTCCGCATACATGTTGCCTGTCAGGCTTAACGCGGTAGCCACCAAAAGCAAACAAACAGAATTACTTTTTTTGCTTGGCATAAATGTTCAGTTTATGTTATTATAAAATGTGTTTTCTTCTTTTTAGCTTTCCATGGAACAGGTGCCAGCTCCTCGCTATACAAGTGTTTTTCTGGAAAATACCCTTCTGCCTTTTGACGTAGTCTTAGCAAGACTACGTCGTCTTTACGCATCTTTAGCAAAAGAACGCTGCAAAATTAATAAGTCTTTATCGAAAATGCAATATACATTAACCTAAAAAATATGCCGTAAGTGCATTTTTTGCTTCGAGCCTTTTTAAATTAAGCCTTCTTGCGCTTTGGAAAAGGTGGAAAAACGTACTTGGTCGGAGAAAGATATCGTAGTCTTGCTAAGACTATTCAAAAAATGCTTTTGTTGATTTGCCAAAATAGTGGGAAAGTATTTCCTACATATAGGGAGCTGAATCGAAATCGTGGGAAAGCATATCCTGCATGTAGGAAGAGGAATCAAAATAGTAGGAAAACATTTTCCACGCATAGGGAGAGGAATCGAAATCGTGGGAAAGTATTTCCTACATGCAGGAAGATGAATCGAAATCGTGGGAAAATATTTCCTGCGCATAGGGAGAGGAATTAAAATCGTGGGAAAGTATTTCCTGCGCATAGGAAATGGAATCAAAATAGTGGGAAAGCTTGTGGAAAAGTGAAAATAGCGTGCTGAAAGAGTTTTCAAACTTGCCGGGAGATTTGCAAAACATAGGCATGTTCCGCTTCGACTATGCCGGAGAGTTTCCCGCGGGAGACCAGGAAAGGGGTGCCATGCACGGCGTCGGTATAATGCCCGTCGAGGAGTGAAGTCGGGAGAGAAATGGGGTGGCGTTCGCCCAAATTGACCAACGCTACGCCCCGTGAACCGCGTGCCACCTCCGCCACACTTCCATCGGGAGAGAAAAAGAGCGATTCGCGCTCGCCACGCATCGCTTGGCGGAAACGATTGGCGGCCACGACCTCCGGATGGAAGAAATTATCGTTCCCGCGCTCCCCTATCCGATTGTTCCCCCACCGATTGCCGGGTGCCGACCCCGCCGGACGGTTGAAGAAAAGCGGGACACCCGAAGCTCGTGCCGCAAGGAACGTCCATCCGCACCGGATTTGGGCATCGGTCAGATGGGCAGACTCGCCCTCATTACAATAGGTATCGTGGCTCTCGACCCAAGTAACCAATTGTTTGGGATTTGCCTTATGATGCCACGACTTAAGGTCTTCGCACCGGAAATCTTTCGCCTCCAACACATGCCGCAAGCAACCACCGTAGGTGCTGGCCGTCACGCCGATATATTGGGCATACTCCCGTTCTTTCGTGTTCTTGTCTTGCAAAACTTCGCCATAAATAAACAATTCCTGCTTCTTGGCCAACGAGAGTCCGTAGACCGATTCGCGCCCGGTCATGACAGGCCAGAAATTGTTCCGCCTTGCTTTGGCATCTTTCGGGTCGGACGGGAGGCCGATGTGTTTCGCCGTGTCGTACCGGAAACCACCGGCTCCAAGGGCAATCAGTTCGTTGATATAAGTAAGGAAATAATGCTGGAAGAGAGGATTTTCGGTATTTACGTCGGGCAGACCGCCCACGGCGCCCGTGGTACATTGATAACGGTCGTTATAATCTTCAATGAGGTTCAATCCGTTGGCATGATAGAGCTTGTCATCGCCTCCGACCGCATCGATAAAGACGCGCGAAACGGCCGTCCGCTCGAAAGCCGTATGGTTGGGCAATACGTCGACCAATACCCTGATGCCATATCGCGCTGCCTCCTTCGCCATGCGGGCAAAGGCTTGCTTCGTACCCATTTGGTAATTCCCAATCGTCCAGTCTGTGGGTTGATAATGATAATACCATTTTCCCTTTCCGTAGATATCCATCCCCCCCGATTCGCCCACGAAACAACGATTAGCAGGAGATGTTTGCACCATCGTAAATCCCGCCTCGGCAATCTCCGGCAAATGCTTGCGGATGGTATCGAACGACCAGCAAAAGGCGTGCAAAATCGTCCCATCTTGTCCTTCACGCGGCAAGGTGACGGGTTTCCAGAAAGGGAAAAGTGAACTGAACCAAGACATCATCCTCAAGGCTGAAAAGTGATAGACACTCCTTTTGCTTGCGCTTTATCCATCAAGGTGCGGGAAGAAACCTCGACGCGCCCTTGCACAAACTCCGGTATGTTGTACGATTGCATGAACTCTACGTAAAAATCACGTGTCGGTTGCGGAAGGACAAAAGGTTTCGAAGCCACTCCCTCTTCCGAGATATGCGCTAAATAAGGACGGGTATACAACCCATCGCCTCGCCTGCTACTGAACACAATCCACCTTCCATTGCTACTCCACGCATGATAACTTTCTACATCGGGACTATTCACCTCCGTGAGGTTCCGGTTCTTACCCGTCTGCAAATCGAGCAAATACAAATCCGCTTCTTTATGCCAGATGGAAAAATTACCATAATCGAACAACGTATAGAGCAAAAAACGTCCATCAGGAGATACGCGCGGGAAAGAAACACTCCGCCCCCCGCGCAAAGCGGAATAAAGCGTATCGACTTCCGTTCCGAACGTACGCGTATCCGCATCGAACGAAACGGAGCAAAGGCTATATTTTACTTTTCGAAACTCCCGGGGCATCTCCTGAGCCTCGGCCGTGCAGAAGTAAAGCTGCTTTCCATCTGCAGAGAAAGTAGGAAACGTTTCGAAGGCTTGTTTCGAGAAGAGGGCAGGCGAAGTCACCAGCTCATGTCGTTCACTATCATAGACTACGACATCCGATTCCATATCATATACCTCGATGCGGTTCGGGTCGTTCGGATGGAAAAATTGGCGGGTGGTATTGGTCGAGAAAGCCACAAATCGTCCGCCTGGATGCCAAGAAGGATAGACGAGATCGGAAATGGTCTCCGGCGTCTTCGTATCGAGCTTCTCTACTTCCTTACCCCGGACGAGATAGGTGCCTCCGAACTTCTGGCGCATGTGGAAAAGGAAAAGATCCGGACGCCGATTACAAAACGAATGACAATTCATGCAATTCTCGCCCGTCTGGTAATTCTCCACAATGGGTGTCTCTTCAAACGAGGACAAATCGCGTTGGTAAATACCCAAATGATTCCAGAGTTCATATCCAGGAGCAATCCGTCTATACGCTAAATACCCGTCGATCGAATCCGGCGAAACATACCATTCGAAAGGACGATAGGCATGCCATTCGCCCGCTTTCCGCACGACAACCTCGACCTGAATCGATTCACCTACGGATGTTTCCAAGAGTTTTCGCCATTTAGCCAAGGGAATTGAGAAGGTATTCGCCCGATAAGGTACCTCGAAACTTTGCTCGCCGGAAGAAAAACGGGCTACAGCCTCTTCCACCTCCTCTTGCAAACCAAAACAGAGCGGTGCTATGCGTGGAGGAATCGTTACTTCCTCATAATCAGGCCATATGGATGGATATGCATCTATTTGCTTATCGATTTTCGGAAAGTGGCCTGTGCACGCTCCTAAACATAACCATGCCATACAAAAAACATAGGCATAAATGGATTTTTTTATCGTTATATTTCTTTCCATTTTCAATTGAACATTACATAAAACCAATACGTCTCGCCATACGAACGACGGAGTAAATTCGCCGCACTTCCGCTTCCCCGATTAGCCAATATCTGACGTTTAAAGTCTTTATAACGAGCGACCACCTCCGGATGCACGCCATACGCATTCCACTTCGTACTATCGTTTTCGAAAGCCACGATAAGCGCTTCCTGGTAACGTACCGGAAGCGTAGGCAACGCATGGGTACCTCGGTATTCATCCATCAGGGAGACGAACCGCCCCATGTCCTTGGCCAAAAGGAAATAACCCGCCAAATATTGGAAAGCCGTTTGTGCTTTTTCCGGATTAGCCTGAATCGGATTGATAAGTGCCATCACAAATTCATTTCCAGAGGTTATCATCTGCGAAGTATCTGCAGGCGAAGGCAAAAGGGCACGCCTTAATCCTAACTCCGCATCGGCCTCTACTTTTTCGTCATTATAGAGGAAAGGACGTTGCGCTTCGGCCCATTCGCGATATACGGGCGATTGTTCCAAAAGACGTAAATATTTATCGGCCACTGGATAAGCCCCCAAAATAAGATTCGTCTTCACCAGACGTTGAATCATCCGTACGTTATGACTCCCATGAGCCGATACATCACCCTCGAACGCCATCCGTTGCGAAAGAGATGTATTGCCGCACGTATAAAAAAGATCGCTCAAGAGAACAGACAACGCCTCCGTACGATTCCAAGGTACGCCCAACCCCTTCTCCGAACGAATATCAAAACAGAAAAGATCGTCCGCCAACCGTCCCTCTTCAGCTAACGCCCGGCTAAGGAGCGTCATATAGAGGTAATTTGTCAAACGTCCCTCACAATCTTGGATGATTTTATCCCATTGTTCCGTACGCGAATAATAGTCCAATTTCATATATGCCAATGTTTTCCAATCGCCATATTTGCTTACGCCCCAATAGGCAATCCAGATGAGGAGAAGGCATTCCGTTATCCATACACTCGTCCGCTTCCATCCTTTCAGCATCCAATTCCACTTTCCTACTAAACAACCCAAGAGAGTTAAAACCAATACCATCCACCAGGCCGCATACACCACAGAAGGCACATCGAGCTTCGGCATATAATAACGTATCGGCAGGAAAGAATCTCCAAACGAATTCGACCAACCCATCCGATAAAATCCATACCCTATCGCTAACGCGATGAAAAGATAAACAAACGAAATGCGCCATTCGCCTCTTCCCTTTTGCCCTATTTCATAAAAGAAGAGCATGACGGCAAGCGGAGCAAAAGCAGCACCTCCCATCCAACTCAATAATCCGATGCACAACACGCCAACCAACACGCGCCCTACCCAAGGTTTCACATACGTATAACCCCATGCCATACCAACACAAAGGAGATATGCCATATTCCCCGCCTCGTTATAGTTGAAATCCAACGATGCCCAACATAATGCCAAGGCAGGCAACCATCCCCCAAAAGCTACATAACCAGAACCGGAAACACGCCTCAACCAAGCCCCCGTAAGGCAAGCGGAAGCAAACACTATAAAGGCCACTATCAAAGCACCCAAGTAAGGATAAGCAAAGAATTGCACCCACGCTTCCGCGCACCATTCGCATACACCGCCCATCTTACTCGCCTTTTCTATCCAATAAGCTTTTGATAGTAAAAATAACTGGCTCTGTTCAACGTAAAAGAAATAGTACGCGAAATAGCTTTGCAAAAAAGCCCATATCGCAAGCCCCAACAATCCAGAAAAGATGTAAAACTGCTTTCTCATTACCCGTTCGGATTTATTTCTTAAAAACCAAATACACCGCTGCCACCAGGAAAAGGAAAGCCAGCGCGTGGTTCCACTTCAGCGTTTCTCCTTTGAAGGCTAACGAGCTGAAAACGACAAAAACGACCAACGTAATGACTTCTTGGATGACTTTCAATTGGATTAGGCTGAACGGTCCTCCATTATCCCGAAATCCCAACCGATTAGCCGGTACCTGGAAACAGTATTCAAAAAAAGCCAATACCCAACTAAATACAATCACCCCTATCAAAGGCAGATGTTCGAACCAACTGAATTGTTGCTTTAACTTCAGATGCCCATACCAGGCACAGGTCATGAAGATATTCGATACAATTAACATCAGTATCGTGTAAAATCCTTGTTGCATGCTATACTTCTTTTTTTACATTTGTACTTCCTGAGGCAAATATTCCGTCTGAACATTCGTCATACTATTCCACAGACTATGGCGTACATCCGGCTGGATAGTTTCCAGTTCGCGAAAAATTCGTTTGATAGATGACCGGCTTGACAGATTCTCGTAAGGGCAATTTTTTACCTGTTTCTGATAATGTTGAAGTTGGGCAAGAGACACCAATTCCGCTTCTGAAATAAGACAAAGCGGACGAATAATCTCCATATCAAACTTCTTCATCCGTAACTTGGGAGGCATCGTGCCGAACGAACCTTGGTGAGTGAGATTCAAAAGCAGCGTCTCCAATATATCATCTTGATGATGCCCTAAGGCAATCTTACGGCATTCCATTCTTTTCGCGATTTCAAAAAGTGCTTTTCGTCGCATCCACGAACAAAGGAAACAGGGCGTACGGCGGGTATCGGTCGATGGATCGAATTCCGTCTCCTCTACTATCAGCGGAATGTTATATGCTTCACACGCCGTTCTAAGATAGGTTTCGTCCACCTCGTAAGGAATGTTGCGCATCCGCACATGCGCCGCCACGAGTGTAAACTTCGGGCGATAAATACGCGCACGCCGCCCCAGCAATTCCATCAATGCAAGCGAGTCCTTACCTCCAGACAGGCCAATCAACACCTTGTCGCCATCCGCAATCAATCCATACATACGCAATGCCCGGACAACCTTCCCATCTAACCGTCTAAACAACTCCTCTTCCGTCTTCTTTGCCATATCCATTTGAAATAATGGCGCAAAATTACGAATTATGAATTGAAAAAGGAAAGAGGCGGATTGAAAATTACACGACCTTGCCCTCATGGTTTGCTCCGTTCCGTTCTCATTCCTCTCATTGATGCCTATGAACGTTTCCGTTTATAACTATAATCGTTCGCGTTTATAACTATAATCGTTCGCGTTTATAACTATAATCGTTTTCGTTTATAACTATGTTTGCTTTCAATCCTAACCATCCCCAAAGAGGCAGAAAGGCACGGAGTTCTTACCTTATCGCTTCTCCGTGCCCTCTTTTACCCTACTCTTAATCCGTAATCACCGAAAATTCAGCAATACCAGTTTGCTTCACATCGTCTACGTTACGAACAGAGACGAATTTCAGTTCTTTACCTTTTACCGGAGCAAAGCGGATTTCTTGCTCTATCGGGTTGGCCTTAATATTCGAGAACTCACCACTAGCCACTTGCTTACCATCTACATAGAAACGATAACTCGAAATAATGCCTGATGCCCACCGGTTTTGATCAGGTGTATAATGGAATCCGGAGATAGTCTGCGGTTCCGTCAGATGAATCGTCAGCTCGCGCGTTCCTTCCGGCAAATAATAAACCGTATAGCCATTGCCATCGAAAAGAACTTGTGCCTTCTGGTCGGCTACTTGGTAAGAAGTGTTCGAAATGTCAAAGCGAGCAGTCTTCACAGGACTGTACTTATCGAAAGTCGCATCGTAGGCCACGGCCTTTACAGTGCCCTTTTGGTTCAAGACGAAGGGTTGCTCGTAACGGGTAGAAGTTTTCGTAGGTTCAGTACCATCAAGTGTATAATAGATTTCCGAACCTTGGTCTCCTGCCTGAATAAGAACTTCATCTTTCTCATTACGTGTAATTTGTGGTTCCGTCAACAAGGCCGGAGCCAAGAAGGCTTCTACATTATTAATACAAAGCGGACCACGGGCATCGAGGAAATTCACCCGTAATTTTTCAGCATGAACCGTTTGGAAACGGACGATACGTTTATACCCGACTGTGGTCGTTGAATCAACCGGTTGCACCGGTTTCCATTGCCCGTCTTGCTGGTATTCAATCGTAAACGAACGAACGCGCTGACCCAGTGGAATGTATTCCTGTATCAACACGCGGTTCACATCCGTCGCGCCCGGAAGCGTAAAGGTAAGTGTACCTTTCACGACGCCATCCTCTGTAGCCCAATAGGTATCCCAATCGCCATCCGTCACTTTCGAAGCCGAAAAGTTTCGCCCACGCGTATTGTCAGCTTCCACATAAGCTCCAGCCAAAAGATTCGTCTTCAAATCGTTTTGAATAGTCTGATACCACTCTATGGCACGGATAGAATCGCTCGGTGCAATTTTTCCATTCAATGCCACTGGGAAATTGAGTAAGAAATTCGCATTATGCCCCACACTCCGGTAATATAAATCAACCAAATGCGGAAGCGACTTTAACAGATGGTCTTCCCGTTTATGATAAAACCAACCTGGACGAATCGAGACATCGCATTCGCCTCCCAACCATTTCTTTCCGTTCTCGTCGCCATAAACGCTATTACGGTAATCGCCTACGGCAGGCTCTGTATCAAAGAGGCTCCATTGCGTCGCGCCAGCCCATCCTTCTTCGTTTCCAATCCAACGAATATCGGGTACTGTCCCGCCGAAAATCATGGCCTGCGGATGTTTCGCCTTTATCTTTTCGCGCGCCTCTTCATATTTATAATAGGTCTTGGCGTCGATGGAGCGCGTCTCGCGGGCGCCGCCATAATAACCATCGCCTCCATTCGCGCCATCGAACCAATATTCAAACAACGGCCCGTAGTTGCTAATCAACTCTTCCATCTGGGCATGAAACTTGTCCACATAACCCGGCTCACCATAATTCGCGCTATTGCGATCCCATGGAGAGAGGTAAATACCAAATTTCAATCCATATTTATGGCAAGCATCCGAAAGGTCGCGTACCATGTCGCCCTTTCCATCTTTCCAAGGTGAATTCTTCACCGAATATTCCGTCGTAGCCGTAGGCCAGAGGCAAAAGCCGTCGTGGTGTTTCGCCGTGAGGATAACGCCTTTCAGTCCGGCCGCCTTAATCGTACGAACCCATTGCTCGCAATCAAGATCGGTCGGGTTGAACGTCGAAGCCGGCGTGTCGCCATACCCCCACTCCAAATCGTTGAACGTATTCAACCCGAAATGTACAAACGCATACGTTTCCAGCTTATGCCATTCCACCTGCTCGGGAGTAGGCACGGGCAAAACCGGAGCGGGAGCCTCTGCCTCTTGGCAAGAAGTCAAACCGAACGCAGCCAAACAGGCTCCCGAAAGCAACAAATAATGAATCGATTTCATACCAATTGTATTTATTTAGAATTATTTCCACAAATATACGGATAATGCGCGAAGATAAAACCAACCTGCGGACTAAAAATTTCTCTTCTTCCGCAAGATACCGGTTTCAAGCGAAAACAAAGCACGTGAACAGGAAAAAGGGAGCCTCCGTCGCCGGGAAATTTTCCGACATGTCGGAATCATTCGCCACGTCGTCGGGAGACTTTCTGACATGTCGGAATCGTTCGCCACGTCGCCGGGAGACTTTCTGACATGTCGGAATCATTCGCCGCGTCGTCGGGAAACTTTCCGACATGTCGGAATCGTTCGCCACGTCGCCGGGAGACTTTCCGACATGTCGGAATCATTTGCCGCGTCGTCGGGAAGGAGGCGTGTCGAAATAGAAAATGCACCCCAAAAGTTAGACACAAAACTTTTTGGGGTGCACTTCACTTTATTTTTCAGCAGGATATTCAATGCAATTTTGCCAATGCTTCCCGGATGCGACGCATGGCTTCCACGATATTCTCGTCGGAAGTAGCATAACTCATGCGGATACATTCCGGAGCGCCAAAAGCGGCACCGCCTACGCAAGCTACATGGCCCACTTCGAGCAAATACATCGCCAAATCAGCGGCATTTCCAATCGTCCGCTTACCGTCCGTCTTGCCAAAATAAGAGCTGCATTTCGGGAAAAGATAAAAGGCGCCCTGAGGAATATTCACTTCGAATCCCGGAATTTCCTTTGCTAACCCCACAATCAAATCGCGGCGGCGTTGGAACGCCTGGCGCATCTCCTCGACGGGTACTTGCGTACCGGTGTAAGCTGCCTCGGCCGCCTTTTGCGAAACAGAGCATGGACCGGACGTATATTGTCCTTGGAGTTTGTTCACCGCCTTCACAATCCATTCCGGACCCGCAATGAAACCAATACGCCAACCCGTCATTGCATACGCCTTCGAAACTCCATTAACAATCACCACGCGATCACGGATTTCGGGAAATTGCGCGATACTTTCGTGCTTACCCATATAATTGATGTGTTCGTAAATCTCGTCGGCTATAACATATACCTGCGGATACTTGGCCAATACAGCAGCTAATCCAGCCAATTCCTCGCGACTATAGACCGACCCCGTCGGGTTCGAAGGCGAACAAAGAATCAACAGCTTCGTTTTAGGCGTAATAGCTGCCTCCAACTGCGCCGGCGTGATCTTGAAATCCTGCTCGATACCGGCCGGAATCGTCACGGGGACACCATCTGCCAACTTCGCCATCTCCGGATAACTCACCCAATAGGGTGCGGGAATAATGACTTCGTCTCCTGGATTCACCAACGCCATAATCGTATTGCAAACCGATTGCTTGGCGCCATTGGCACATGAGATTTGCGCTGCGGTGTACTCCAATCCGTTTTCATTCTTCAGTTTAGCAACAATCGCATTCCGGAGCGCCGGATAACCCGGCACAGGTGAATATTTCGAATAATTCTCGTCGATAGCCTTCTTGGCTGCCTCTTTGATATGTGCCGGCGTGTTGAAATCCGGTTCGCCGACGCTGAGGTTAATTACGTCGATGCCTTGCGCTTTCAGTTCGCTACTTTTCTGAGACATCGCCAGTGTCTCCGACGGAGAGAGTCTCCTTAATCTTTCAGATGTTTGCATGATGTATTAGTTTTATGTATTCATTCTTATTTCACATTGTGTAACGTATGTCCCATCCGCTCCTTCTTCGTATGCAGATAAAACTCATTGTATGGATTCGGAGTAACTTCAATGGGCACATTCTCGACTACAGAAAGGCCATAAGCTTCCAAACCGACCCGTTTCACGGGATTATTCGTCATCAAACGCATCTTTGTGATTCCAATGTGTTGAAGGATCTGAGCACCCACACCATAATCACGTTCGTCGGCCTGATGCCCAAGACAGATATTCGCATCAATCGTATCCATACCATTCTCTTGCAGCTTATAAGCTCGCATCTTTTCCATAAGGCCAATGCCGCGTCCTTCCTGGTTCAGGTAAATCACCGCACCGCGCCCCTCTTGTTCAATCATGCGCAAAGCTTCATGCAATTGTTCGCCACAATCACAACGCATGGAACCGAAAATATCACCCGTCATGCACGACGAATGCACACGCACCAAGACCGGTTCATCGCCTTTCACATTCCCTTTGATAATAGCTATATGCTCTAACCCATTGCTCTTCTGGCGGAACGGAATTAAACGGAAATGGCCATATTCTGTCGGTAAATCCACCTCTTCACCCTGCTCTACAATGGATTCTTGCTTTAAACGATAAGCAATCAAATCAGCAATAGAAATAAGCTTTAAGTCATATTCATCTGCAAACTTACGGAGTTCCGGAAGACGAGCCATCGTCCCATCCTCGCTCATGATTTCCATCAAAGCTGCAGCTGGATAAAGTCCGGCCAAACGACACATGTCCACGCAAGCCTCCGTATGTCCAGCACGACGCAACACGCCTTTTTCTTGAGCATAGAGCGGATTAATATGTCCCGGACGCCCAAAAGTTTCCGGTGTTGAAGCCGGATCCGCCAACGCACGAATCGTAGCTGCACGGTCAGCAGCCGAGACACCTGTCGTACATCCTTCCAATTTGTCGATCGTAACCGTAAATGGCGTTCCCAATACGGATGTATTATTCATCACTTGGTGAGGCAAGTTCAATTCCTCGCAACGTGAAATCGTAATAGGAGCGCACAAAACACCGCGTGCATGCTTCAGCATGAAATTAACCTTCTCGGGCGTAATCTTTTCAGCCGCAATGATTAAATCTCCTTCGTTCTCGCGGTCTTCGTCATCTACTACGATAATAAATTTCCCCTCGCGGAAATCTTCGATAGCCTCTTCTATCGTGTTTAATTTGTACTCGTTCATATCTTGTTTGTATTATTTATATGGTCTAGACTTTCATCCGACAAATGTAGTGAAAATATCACAGATTTAAGCTCTTCACTTACTTTTTGTACGGTGATTATATCTTGTCTCAACAATTTCCGCTGGTAAATAGCCAACAAATAAACCGGAATACCTACTGGCAAGAAAAGACCTATTGCTAATGCCACTTTCTGTCCGAGATCGGCATTCAACTGATGATAATTGCCGATAATAGGATAATCCATCAACTTGTTCAAAAGTAAATTCTGGTCGGAATTGGCTAATTCCTCAACAATACTTTCCATTTCCAGCGCAAGCGCCTCGGCCTCATGGTCTTTTCCTCCTGATTTCCAATATTGGATATAATTAATCCAACGGCGATGCTTCGTGATGTAATGTGCCGCATTCTGTGACAATTCCGTAAGACGAGGCACAATAGCGTCGTAATCTGGCGTATAGATAATGACTTCCTTCCGCTCAATTTTACGTCCCGGACGTTTGCCAATCAAATTCTTCAAAGCATTCAAATAGGTGTCGGCATTTAAAATCACAGAATCGTTAACAGCCTTATAAGTTAGAAAGATACCCAACGGCGTAAGCACGGCCGAACTCAACCACATGCCTTCCCATGCCGGCCAAATACCATCACGCGCCATCTTAAAACCGATATTATCAATAATATAATAAAAGATAAAAAGAAAGACCGATATCACCACCGGCATACCTAAACCTCCTTTGCGAATAATCGCTCCTAACGGTGCGCCAATGAAGAAAAACACCAAACAAGCAAACGAAAGAGTAAATTTCTTGTGCCATTCCGTCAAGTGACGTCTTACTTTGTTGGATTCATCTCCCACCGTAGAGGCTTTAAACACCAATTCCGCCCGGGTATTATCGATATTTCCTTTCGCTTTCGCCAGAATAGCCGATTGCTCTCCAGGCGTAAGAGCTTGGTAAAGACTATCAAAATTCAACGTAATCTTTTCGGCCAAAGGTACTAATGAATCAATCTTATTAACGGCTTGCGACTTTCCATCTATCTTTTCCCGCTGAACAAACTCCTGTCGGTAAGACTGGCGCATGACGAGCTTGGCATTCTCGTTCTTGACACTATCAAGACGGACGGTCATCGAATCGATAGAAGCTTGCAATGCCGCCAAGTTTTTCCCGACGTATTGGTTTTCCATAAAGGATTCGTCGCCCCGGCGGAAATTAGAATCGAACTCTATCAAGATGTCCTTCGTAGCAAACGACTCGCGCCGGTAAGGGACGGCCGATTTCATCTTCGATTGCTGCGATTGTTGCTTCAGGTTCTCAAATGATTCGCCATTGAAAAGGGAAAGAATCAGGTACAATTTGTCTTCCGATGTCTTCAAACGACCTGAATCAGCTACGATTACACGAGCATTGTTAAAACCTTCCGAGTAATCATAAATCATCATATCCTTTAGCAAACCGTTTTTCTCCTTCTCTTTCACATAGACACTATAGCCCGTAATCTCTTTATAAAAGGTACTTTCCGGGATATCCAGTTCGGGCGACTTCTGACGAATGGAATAAAATAACGTATAGAGCTTTACTTGAATGATAGGCATCGCATTGTTTTGGAAGAAAAACGCCCCCACAGAAATCAACCCAATCGTGACGATAAGCGGACGCATGATGCGTATCAACGAGACTCCCGCCGACTTCATCGCCAAAAGCTCCAACCGCTCTCCTAAATTACCAAACGTCATCAACGAAGCCAATAAGATGGCCAACGGAAGCGCCATAGGTACCAACGAAAGTGCTGCATACATGAACATCTCCGCCAAGACAGGGATACTCAACCCTTTACCTACCATATCGTCAATTGAACGCCAAAGGAATTGCATCAACACGATGAAAAGGCATATCCCAAAAGTCATGAAAAAAAGCGGCAGAAAGGTCTGCAGCATGAATGTATATAATCGTTTTATTCTAAACATTGCCTTCTTATTGTGGGGCAAAAGTAGTGCAAAAAACGATAATTTCCTCTTTTTTATATGTAAAACTACCTAAATGCCGAGGCTGCGTCGCAGGGTATCCACTTGATGGTCCCACAAATCAATAGCATCTTGTTTCTCGCTTGGTTCTGCGAAATCGGTTATTTGAAGGGCTGTCGTACCGCTTAGTTCCAATTTATGGATAGAAAACTCGAAATAAGCTACCGGGTCTGTCTCATCTTCCCAACGATAACGGATTCGCTCATCGGGCTTAAGCAATACGACCCTTGCCTGCTGCATGTCTTTATCCCACCGGAAGGTATACAACGTACGGTTCGTTATCGTCACTTTTTCGGCAAACCATGCGGCCAGTCCGTTCGGAGTGGTTAGCTGATTCCAAAGGCTATTAAGCGACACGTTGCCTAATCCATACTCAATATCAAACTTTTCTTTTGTCATAAATCAATGAGCCTTTATGTTTTTCGGCGGCAATATACGAAAAATTCGACACTTGACAAATTTTTAATTGAATATTAATAAAAAATAAGTTCCCGCCATACTTTTCGAGGAAAAGAACGGTGCAAAAAGGAATGGATACCGAAGTAAACTTCCAGACACCCTGAAAAAAGTTCGAAACATACGACCCATTCTCTATCTTTAGCCTAAAGATACATATCTTTAAGCTGCAGATACGTGTCTTTAAGTTGAAGATATATATCTTTAGGCTAAAGATAGAGAAATACTCGAATCCTTTCCCATTTTCCATAGGACCTAATCACTTTACTCCAAGTACCTATCCGCCTTAAGCCGAGAAACTACGAATCAGAATCCGTAACATGGGTAACACGAACTGTAATATAGGTAATGTTTCGTTGCTTTCTTCCCCTTAATTTTGCAGCATGAATAAGAATATAAATAAAAAACATAGCTTATGGACAAGAAAATGACACGCAGGACTTGGATGAAGTCCTCAATTGCAGCTTTAGCCTCGATGGCCGTGCTCAAAGAGATGCCGGCGTGTGCTAAAATAGAGGCTACGCAAGGGATGAGCGTAGCCAAAGCATCGAAAGTATACATGACGAAGGAAATCTCACCGGCCAGTTTGGTACGCATCTATGAAGCATTGGGACGCAAAGCTACGGGACACGTAGCCGTCAAAATATCAACGGGCGAACCTGGAGGGCATAACTTCCTGCAGCCTGCATTGATAAAAGATTTGGTAAAAGAGGCGAACGGGACAATCGTAGAATGCAACACCGCCTATGCTGGTCGCCGCTCTACGACGGAAGAACATCTAAAAGCAGCTCGTGAACACGGCTTCTTCGAGATTGCCAACGTGGATATCATGGACGCTGAGGGCGACATGCGACTTGAAGTACGCGATAAGAAACACTTGCAGTACAATCTTGTAGGAGCGCATTTAAAAGATTATGACTTCATGATTAACCTCGCCCACTTCAAGGGGCATGCCATGGGCGGATTCGGAGGTGTATTGAAGAACCAATCCATTGGCGTCGCCTCCTCCCATGGGAAAGCTTATATCCATACAGCTGGTAAGACATCCGAACCCGCCGAACTATGGAACAACTTGCCTGAGCAAGACGCTTTCCTCGAGTCGATGGCTGCCGCCGCACAAGCCGTAGCCGACCACTTCGGAGACAAAATTCTTTATATTAACGTCATGAACAATATCTCCATTGATTGTGATTGCGATGCGCATCCGCACGATCCGGAATTACAAGATATTGGCATTCTTGCTTCACTCGACCCTGTCGCACTCGACAATGCCTGCCTGGATTTGATTTATGCCATCCAACCAACGGAAGGAAATAACAATCAACCGCTTGTCGAACGCATCAACCAGCTCCACGGACGACACACAGTCGATTATGCCGAGCAAATCGGATTAGGAAGTAAACGCTACGAAATAATCACTATTTGATATGATAAAAAGGTGTACGGATGGACAAACAGGAAAACAACATTTTTAAATATAGTCTGCTACTTTTTTCAACCCCTGTTTGTTCCATCTGTCGCCTTTCGTTTTTACTCTTTCAACTGGATTAAATAATCTTTAAATCCATCCGACTCTACATATTTATATTCCATCGAATCATCCGAACAAATCAGAAAATATTCTATTTCGGGAAGCTGTTGCTTTAAGACAGCCGCACTATCCGAACCTATCACCATGCAAGCCGTCGCACAAGCATCTGCCAACTGTGCCGTTGGAGCAATAACCGTTGCACTTAACACATCCCGTTGAACCGGTGTGCCGGCACGCGGATCGATAGTATGAGCATATTTCTTTCCCTCTTTCAAATAGAAATTCCGGTAATTGCCGGAAGTAGCCATCCCCCGACGCGAACCTTTCAAATGAATCGTTGCCTGAAGTTCTTGGTTCAATCCAGAAGCATCATCTGTCGGACGTGTAATCCCCAAGCGCCAATATTCACCCCGTGGATTAATACCCTTCGAAACTATTTCTCCCCCAAACTCAACCATATAATTCTGAATGCCATGCTTATCGAACATATCGGCAATCATATCGCATACGGTTCCATCGGCCAACGAAGAACAATTCAACGACATTCGAGCATCCTCCTTCTGAATGCGATTACCCTTCAGATGCAATTTCTGATACCCCACGAACTGCTGAATGCTATCGATATGTGCTGGCGTAACACTATCCTTTTTACTAAAACCGAAGCCCCAAAGATTAATCAGTGGGGCTGACGTAATATCATAAGCACCATTTGTATAAGAAGAAAGTGTTAAAGCCGTATGTAATGCTGTCAATAAAGTCGAATCCTCAACTACATCCAATTCATTTCGATTAATTTGCGAAAGAACGGATGTCGAATCAAAAACATTAAACAATTGATAAAAGCGATCCAATTCTGCTTTTATTTCCTCATCAAGCGGTTCATTATATTCATATTTAATATGAAAAGGCGTATGCAATTGCCCACTATATGTATAATACTGTTTCGAAACTGATTGGCAACTAACAAGACTTACTAGCCAACCAAACAAACACACAAATAGGATATAATTCTTCATGCTTAATTCTAATTAAAACTCCGATGTAAAGTGGAACTTAATATCCGGAAAATCCTGCTGTGCCATCATCAAGACATAAGAGGAATCGGCGAGATAAACATCGCGGCCTTCCTTATCCAACGCCATGTATTGCGCTTTACGCTTTTTGAAATTCTCAAGCATCTCGGCGTTATCGCTTTCAATCCAGCAAGCTTTGTAAAGACTGAGGGGTTCCCAGCGGCATTGCGCACCGTACTCGTGAAGCAAACGGTATTGAATTACCTCGAACTGGAGCTGGCCCACAGTACCGATAATCTTCCTGCCGTTGAACTGGTTGGTAAAAAGCTGGGCGACGCCTTCGTCCATCAGTTGCTCGATGCCCTTGTTCAGTTGCTTTGCCTTCATCGGGTCGGCGTTCTCGATGTATTTGAACATTTCCGGCGAGAAACTGGGGAGGCCCTTGAAGTGAAGCTCTTCGCCTGCGGTAAGCGTATCGCCGATTTTGAAATTTCCCGTATCGGGCAGACCCACAATGTCGCCAGCAAAAGCCTCGTCCACCACTTCCTTCTTTTGCGCCATGAAAGCCGTAGGACTGCTGAAGCGCATCATCTTCCCGAAGCGGACGTGTTTGTAATTCACGTTGCGCTCGAATTTTCCGGAACAAACCTTCACGAAAGCGATGCAGCTGCGGTGATTCGGGTCCATATTGGCATGAATCTTGAAGACGAAGCCTGAAAACGCATCCTCTTCCGGATCAACCACCCGTTCCAGAGCCTGAACAGGTCGGGGCGAAGGCGCGATACGGATAAAGCAATCCAGCAGCTCCTTAACACCGAAATTATTCAGCGCGGAGCCGAAGAACACCGGAGCGATGTCGCCAGACAGGTAGGTATTCACGTCGAACTCCGGGTAAACGCCTTCAATCATTTCCACATCCTCGCGGAGCTTTGCGGCCTGAGCCGGGTCGATGTAGTTCTCCAATTCCGGGCTGTTGATATCTTTAAACTCGACGTTTTCCGTTACGTATTGTTTGCTCGGCATATAGAGATTAAGTTTTTGCTCGTAAAGATTATAAACACCACGGAAACGCTGGCCCATATCAATTGGCCAACTGAGCGGGCGGACGTGAATGTGGAGTTCTTCCTCGATTTCGTCCAGCAAATCGAAGGGGTCTTTACCATCACGGTCCATCTTGTTCACAAAGACGATGACGGGCGTCTTGCGCATACGGCAGACTTCCATCAGCTTGCGTGTCTGAGCTTCTACCCCCTTCGCCACGTCGATAACGATGATAACGCTATCCACCGCCGTGAGCGTGCGAAAAGTATCTTCGGCGAAGTCTTGGTGTCCGGGCGTATCGAGGATGTTTATTTTATGGTCGGCATAATCAAACGCCATGACGGACGTAGCCACGGAGATACCGCGCTGCTTTTCGATTTCCATCCAGTCCGACGTCGCCGTCTTCTTAATCTTATTTGATTTAACTGCACCCGCCACGTGGATAGCTCCACCGAAGAGCAACAACTTCTCTGTCAATGTTGTTTTACCCGCATCTGGATGACTAATAATTGCAAATGTTCTTCTCCTTTTGATTTCTTCTGAAAATTGGCCCATTTCTTTTGTTTATTTCTTCAATGCATTCATATTAGCTAAACAAGTACGAAGGCTATCCGTCCAATGCGGAATCTGTAATCCGCATGCTTGTTTGATTTTCTTTTTGTTTAACACACTATACCACGGACGAGATGCTACAGACGGGTATTCACCCGTTTCGATAGGAAGCACCCGAGCTGGCAAACCCGCTTGATAAATCACCTCATGCGCAAAATCGTACCAACTACACACGCCTTCGTTCGAATAATGGTAGAGTCCCGCTTTCAACTCACCGCGCGAATCACTTTCTAAGATTTCCATCATGGCAAAAGCCAAGTCTCCCGCATACGTCGGCGTACCAACTTGATCACATACCACCTTTATCTCTTCCCGCTCGGCTCCTAAACGCAACATCGTCTTGACAAAATTAGCTCCATATTCGGAATAAAGCCATGACGTACGCAAGACAACAGCTTCCATCGAACGCAACAATACCTGATAATCACCCATCGCTTTCGTCTTGGCATACCAGGATAACGGACGAATTGGATTATCTTCCGTATAAGGTAAGAAATGTTCTCCATCAAACACAAAATCGGTCGATACGTGCAGTACTTTGAAACCGAATTTATGTGAGAAGTCGCTCATCATACGAACCGCGTCCACATTCAGCTTTTCACAAGCATCACGTTCTGTCTCTGCCTTCTCCACATTCGTATAAGCCGCGCAATTCACAATCCAATCTATCTTATACTTCTTTTGCACACAAAAAAGCGTATCCCAATCCGAATAATGCACCATATTAAACTCATCCTTATCCCAAAAGAGAAATTGAAAGCCAGGATGTGCCGGTGCGATTGCTTGGAGCGAGCATCCTAATTGCCC
This sequence comes from Parabacteroides sp. An277, assembly GCF_002159645.1. Taxonomy (GTDB): domain Bacteria; phylum Bacteroidota; class Bacteroidia; order Bacteroidales; family Tannerellaceae; genus Parabacteroides. The sequence continues at coordinate 25,606 of NZ_NFJB01000020.1, forward strand.
TTTAGCCCCTAATACCAATACGGTTTTCATCGCTATTCATTTTCTAATTCAAGTTTTCCTTCCATATCATCTCGGTATTTTGCCGCCAAAAGTGCCAGAAAGGAACTAATTTGCTTGATGCCTTCCAACGTTTCGGGACTCACTTCTTGCCCTTTCATGCGCAATACCAAATAACCATAGACCGCCGTAAAGCAGGTTTCCAATTCAGCTACATCCGTACCTCCCGATTTCGCGCGAAGTTGGACGATATAAGGTAACGTCTTATAATAAGCCGCTCCATAAACCATCTCACGCGGAGATTTCAAAAGGCGGAGATGCAAATCAGTCAAAGTAATGACCACGTTCTTATTTAATTGAATATGCCCTGATTCCTTAACGCCTTCGCTACGCATCATTTCAATGAGTTCTTCGTACCATTGTTCTATTTCACGCATCGTCTCCTCGGGTTGTTGATAACGTGAAAGAACATTTCGGCGGATTTCCTCCATATCAAAATGGTTCGCGCGAATCAAATCTTCTACTTGCCACATATAAAGCAAGTATTCGCAGATGTTTTCTTTTCTTTTCTGACGAGCTATAATCATAAGGATAATGTAAAATCAGATACTGATTGATAAAAGTCGGAATCTTTTATACCTAATTGCCGGCAAGCCAACCGGGCGGCATTCACATTGACCAAGAAATAACGGTTCAATACCCGTATCGGATAATCTCCGTAACGTGTCTGGAGAAATGCCTGTCCATCGCGGCACACCGTCGGATGTTCTTCAAAAGGAATAGCCGTAATGTCTGCCCGGATGCCTTGCACCAATTCGTCGATGGTCGGATCTCCACCATAATATATAAGCTTTCCTTCGCGCTCAATCGAAGTTGAAAAATAACGGTACATATTCATATAGGCTTCAGGCGAGGCATGGTCGTGCGAGGATTCCCACGCCAAGTTCGTCATAACCGCAATATGAGGACGATAAAATTCTAACTGCGAACGTTTTTCCAAAAGAGAGGTAACGTGTTCATCGCCTTCTATCAAGGCAATCCGCGATTCATAACTAAAATGCAAATGCGTGGCAAGATGCGGCACTTCGCTGGTTAAAGCATAATCGAACGCATACTTTTGCTGTTTCAAAGCGGCCATAATCATCGCTAAAATAGCCCTTCTTCCCCGGCTACCTGCTACGACGACGCGCGTCTTCGACTTCGTCCGTTGATAAATAAACTCGGGTACCGACAACGTCAACAAGCCTAACTCGCGGGCACGTTGAAGCTCCGGGTTATCGCCTTGCACTTGGCGTCCCAACACAACCGAGTAAGTATCTTTGGTCAATCGTTCCGGAAACCAACCATTTCCATAACACGTAAGCCCACGATGACGCAACTCGTCTAACAACGCATCCGAGAGAGCTCCCCCCGAAACGCTAACCTCATATCCCTTTTCCTGGATGGCCAAAGCCAATTCCAACATAAGTGGATCCGTGATTGAAATTAAATGAACCTTTCGCATTGCTTGGATTTTATGCTTGCAAAAGTACGAAAAAGGAACGATTCACCCAAGGGAAAATTAACGCCTATGCGCTATCCTTTCCAAATCCAGGCAGAAACCTCATGAAATATAACGAGAATCGGAAAAGATTATAGTTATGATTGAAAAGGTTTATAGTTATCATCCGAAAAGTTCATAACTACCATAAAAAGGGCATAAGCAGGACTTTTTCGCCCCTTCGCCCTACAAATCGGCTCGATTTGTACGAAAAAAACGTTTAATAAACTTGTCAATCAGAAAAAAGCATTACCTTTGCAACCGATTTTTGAGAGAGGCAACATAATGTCTAACTTACTAATTAAACAAACAAAACAATTTTAGTATTAACAAATTTAGAATGGAAAATTTAAAGAACATTCAGCCCATCGAAAACTTCGACTGGGATGCTCTTGAAAAGGGCGAATCTTACGGAAACGTAAGCAAGGAAGACCTTGAAAAAACGTATGACGAGACCCTGAACACGGTAAAGGAAAAGGAAGTGGTCATGGGTACGGTTACAGCAATGAACAAGCGCGAAGTTGTTGTAAACATTGGATTCAAATCAGACGGCGTCGTTCCGATGTCGGAATTCCGTTACAATCCGGATTTGAAAATTGGCGACCAAGTAGAAGTTTACATTGAAAGCCAAGAAGACAAAAAAGGACAATTAATCCTTTCTCACAAAAAGGCGCGTGCTTCTCGCTCTTGGGAACGTGTGAACGAAGCACTCGAAAATGACGAAATCATCAAGGGTTACATCAAATGTCGCACGAAGGGCGGTATGATTGTCGACGTATTCGGCATCGAAGCCTTCTTGCCGGGTTCTCAGATCGACGTGAAGCCGATTCGCGACTACGATGTATTCGTTGGTAAGACAATGGAATTCAAGATTGTTAAAATCAATCAGGAATTCAAGAACGTGGTTGTTTCGCACAAGGCTCTTATCGAAGCAGAATTGGAACAACAGAAGAAAGACATCATCTCCAAGCTGGAAAAAGGCCAAGTATTGGAAGGTACAGTCAAGAACATTACCTCTTACGGCGTATTTATCGATTTGGGCGGCGTAGATGGTTTGATTCATATTACAGACCTTTCTTGGGGACGTGTTTCGCATCCGGAAGAAATCGTTCATTTGGATGAAAAGATTAACGTGGTTATTCTCGACTTCGACGACGAGAAGAAGCGTATTGCCCTTGGTTTGAAGCAGCTGACTCCGCATCCTTGGGACGCTCTTGACCCGAACTTGAAGGTGGGCGACCACGTAAAGGGTAAAGTAGTCGTGATGGCTGATTACGGTGCATTCATCGAAATCGCTCCGGGCGTAGAAGGTTTGATTCACGTATCGGAAATGTCTTGGACACAGCACTTGCGTTCGGCTCAGGACTTCATGAAGGTGGGCGACGAAGTAGAAGCTGTTATCTTGACGCTCGATCGCGAAGAGCGTAAGATGTCTCTCGGTATCAAGCAACTGAAACCGGATCCATGGGAGAACATCGAAGAACGCTTCCCGGTTGGTTCTCGTCACATGGCTAAGGTTCGCAACTTCACAAACTTCGGTGTATTCGTTGAAATCGAGGAAGGTGTTGACGGTTTGATTCACATCTCAGACCTTTCTTGGACGAAGAAAATCAAACATCCGTCTGAATTCACGCAGATTGGTGCGGATATCGAAGTTCAGGTATTGGAAATCGATAAGGAAAACCGTCGCTTGAGCTTAGGTCACAAGCAACTCGAAGAGAATCCTTGGGATGTATTCGAAACTGTCTTCACGGTAGGTTCTATCCACGAAGGTACTATCGTAGAGATGTTGGATAAGGGCGCCGTTATCGCATTGCCTTATGGCGTAGAAGGATTCGCTACTCCGAAACACTTGGTGAAAGAAGACGGTTCGCAAGCCCAAGTTGATGAGAAGTTGCCGTTCAAGGTAATCGAGTTCAACAAGGAAGCTAAACGTATCATCCTTTCGCATAGCCGCGTATTCGAAGATGAGCAAAAGAACGCTAAACGCGAAGCTGCTGCAGAAAAGAAGGCTAAGCACAACAAGAAGGAAGACAATATCCTCTCTACTCCGTTAGAGAAGACTACGTTGGGCGATATCGAAGAATTAGCTGCATTGAGAGACAAACTTTCAGGTAAATAATTCCATAAAGATTTCATAAGCTTTGGGCCGGCTCCTACAGGTTAGGGGTCGGCTTTTTTGCGTATATAAAATGCTTTTCCTACTTTTGCAGGCAAAAGAAAAAACATGAAACGTTTATTTATATTCGATTTGGACGGCACGTTGCTCAATACCATTGCCGACTTGGCTCATAGCACTAATTACGCATTAGAAAAGAATGGTTTCCCCACGCACGAAGTGAGCGAGTATAACTTCTTCGTGGGAAATGGCATCAATAAACTCTTCGAACGGGCTTTGCCGGAAGGACAAAAGACAGAAGAGAATATCCAAACTATTCGCCGGGATTTTTTGGCCTACTACGATATCCATAACGCCGACAAGAGTTGTCCCTATCCTGGTATTCCGGAATTGCTGCAAGCGTTGCAAGCGGATGGTGCCCAAATAGCCGTCGCTTCCAATAAATACCAAGCGGCCACCGAAAAACTCGTGCCTCATTTCTTTCCGCATATACATTTCACGGCCATCTTGGGGCAACGCGAAGGCATCCCGACGAAACCAGACCCGACAATCGTGTACGATATCCTCGCCATCGCCGGCGTATCGAAAGAGGAGACGCTTTATATCGGCGATTCGAACGTAGACATGCAGACGGCGCTTCAGAGCGGCGTGGATGCGTGTGGCGTCACGTGGGGATTCCGTCCGGCCAGCGAACTGGAGGCTTTCCATCCGAAATTCATGGCTCGGCAGGCTGCGGATATTCTAGCGTTTCGAGGGGCTTAATGCTATCAGGCTTGTGGATTAATTCCGGATGCGCCTCACGAAAGGCTTTCTGCTTTCGGTATAGTTCCGAACTGGGCAGGTCGTTGTATTTCCAACTGGCGGCACGCTGGCGATTCTTCACATGCTGGCGATATTTCTTCGAAAAAAGGTAGGAAAGAACATGGTTGAAGTCGGTACCGATTCCTCGCATAGGTGTCCGTTTAACCGCACCGGGTATTGAAAAGGCTTGCGGGTTCATCCGTAATTTCTCTTTTGGCGCAGGTTCCAGTTGGCGTATCGCGGCCTGAGGCGGCATCTGGGGAATGATAACAGACGAACGGCCGTCGTAAAGCGTCTTCTCGTCCGGGCGGATATAATCCGAAAAGTCTTTGATAATAGGTATGTCCGACTTGTCGGTTTCCTGCATCTTCAAGGTCGGATGGGCATTGATAAACGTCCCGTCTTGAATAGCACGTTGAAACTCCGGATTCAACCGCAGTGTATCTTTCCCCGAAAGGATATTCGCCAACCGGACTGAGTCTTCCCGGCTCCACACTTGCGCCCTCAGCCCTTCGGCCGAAGCCAGCAAACCTATCAAACTTAACAACCAAAACCTTATCATCCGCACAAAATCTTCGGGGGCAAAGATATGCCTTCCCCGCCGCTTTTCTCCCGTTTTTCTCTTAAAAAACTAAAACTGTTCTTTTGCCTTGATGCAAAAGAACCAAAAAATCAAGGCTTACACTCCAGAGGCTACAAATTCGCTTCGCTCCGCTAAAATCTCGGAAAACTCGCTTCGCTCAAACAGCCGAGATTTTTTCACGCTTCGCTTGGAATTTGCTTTACGCCTCTTTCGTTAGGCCGGTTGGGCTGCATTTTCATTTGTGCGAGGCTAGAATCAATGTTTCTAGAACCATGCAACGCTGCATAAAGCTAGAATCATTGTTTCTAAAGCCATGCAACGCTGCATAAAGCTAGAATCATTGTTTCTAGAACCATGCATCGCTGCATGAAGCTAGAATCATTGTTTCTAAGGCCACGCAACGCTGCATAAAGCTAGAATCATTGTTTCTAGAACCATGCATCGCTGCATAAAGCTAGAATCATTGTTTCTAGGACCATGCATCGCTGCATGAAGCTAGAATCATTGTTTCTAAGGCCATGCAACGCTGCATGAAGCTAGAATCATTGTTTCTAGGACCATGCAACACTGCATGAAGCTAGAATCATTGTTTCTAAGGCCATGCAACACTGCATAAAGCTAGAATCATTGTTTCTAGAACCATGCAACGCAGCGGGAAGCCAGATGCAACGCTTCTAGCTTACTTCAGTCATTCGGAAGAGAAAAGCAAAAAGGAGAACAAGGACAAATCGGCTTAAAGAAGTTGACCTAACGAAAGCGGCGTAAAGCAAATGAGGGTGTGGAGTGTGAAAAAATCTCGGCTGTTTGAGCGAAGCGAGTTTCCCGAGATTTTAGCTCCACACCCCCATTTGTAGACGCTGAAGTGTAGCCTTGAACTTTTGGTTCTTTTCTTTCAAGAGAAAAGAACAGAAGAATTTCTGTACCTTTGCAGGCATGAAAACAACACATCTGATACATCGGGAATTGCAACTGACGGCCGACGGCTCCCATACGCTCTTCGTGCCGGAGATGAACGAACACTACCACTCGGTAAACGGCGCGTGCCAAGAATCGGAACATATTTTTATCCGCGCCGGATTGCAGGAGGTCCCGAAAAAGGAAATCCAACTGCTCGAAATCGGTTTCGGCACGGGACTGAACGCGTTGCTTACACTGAAAGCCATCGAAGAGGCGGCTTGCCAGCGGATTGTTTACCATACCATCGAGTTATATCCTCTGCCTCCGGAAACGATCAAAGCACTAAACTATGGCGATCGGATTTGGCCGGAACGAAAGGATTTGTTCTTTGCCCTGCACGAGGCGGCATGGAATAAGGAGGTGCGGATAAGCAACTGGTTCGTCCTGCATAAGATACAAGGAGACTGCCGCCTGTGCACCTTTCCTTCGAATATAGATCTGATTTATTTCGATGCGTTTGCCCCTGAAAAACAACCGGAGATGTGGACGCAAGCCATGTATGAAAAACTATACCAATGTGCGGCGGAAGGAGCTGTGCTGACGACCTATTGCGCCAAAGGGGAAGTGCGGCGCGGGATGCAAGCAGCCGGTTTTGAAATGGAACGCTTGCCCGGTCCTCCAGGCAAGCGTCATATCTTGAGAGGTCGGAAGCGAATTACATCCGTTCCGGGACTTCAATCCCCAGCAACGCCATGCCTTCCTTGACCACCTTTGCCACATTGGCCGAAAGCACAAGGCGGAACGTCTTCAACTGTTCGTCCGCTTCATGCAAGATAGAATAATCGTGGTAGAATTGGTTGAATTCCTTCACGAGGTCATACGTATAGTTGGCAATCAACGCCGGACTGTACGTGTCGCCGGCCTCTTTCACCACCGAAGCAAAGTTGGCTAAGAGCTGAATCAAGCCCTCTTCCTTCTCGGAAATCTCGAAATTCGTAGGCAAAGCTGCAGGCAACGAGATACCCTGCTCGGCCGCTTTGCGCAAGACAGAGCAAATGCGGGCATACGTATATTGGATGAACGGTCCCGTATTGCCATTAAAGTCGATAGATTCCTTCGGATTGAAGGTCATGTTCTTGCGCGGGTCCACCTTCAAGAGGAAATACTTCAAGGCGCCGAGACCAACCATGCGGGCAATGTTTTCGGATTCTTCCTTCGTCAGTCCGTCGAGCTTACCCAGTTCTTGCGAGGTCTCGCGGGCGGTGTTAATCATCTCTTCCATCAAATCGTCGGCATCGACCACAGTACCTTCGCGGCTCTTCATCTTTCCTTCGGGCAATTCGACCATGCCATACGAGAAATGCACCAGTCCCTTGCCAAAAGCAAACCCTAACTTGTCTAGCAAGATAGAAAGCACCTGGAAATGGTAATTCTGTTCGTTACCCACGACATATATCATCTTGTTGATGGGGAAATCGTCGAAACGTAACTTCGCCGTACCGATGTCTTGCGTCATATACACCGAAGTCCCGTCGGCACGAAGAAGAAGCTTCTCGTCCAACCCTTCCTTCGTCAAATCAGCCCATACCGAACCATCTTCACGGCGATAGAAAATACCCTTTTCCAATCCTTCAAGTACCTTTGCCTTACCTTCCAAATAAGTATCCGATTCGTAATAAATCTTATCGAACGAAACGCCCATCAAGCGGTATGTCTCATCGAAACCGGCATAGACCCAATCGTTCATCATCTTCCAGAGTGCACGCACTTCCGGGTTGCCGGCTTCCCATTGGCGGAGCATCTCGCGTGCCTCTTGCATCAAAGGAGAAGCAGCCTCGGCCTCTTCTTTCGTCATACCTTGTGCTTCGAGGGCAGCGGTCTCCTCTTTCAACTTATTACTGAAGAGAACGTAAAAGTCTCCTATCAGGTGGTCGCCCTTCTTTCCCGTCGATTCCGGTGTGGCACCTTCGCCCCACTTCTTCCAAGCCAACATCGACTTACAGATATGGATACCACGGTCGTTCACAATGTTCGTCTTGACCACCCGGTTCCCATTGGCTGCCAATATCTGCGAAAGGCTATAACCCAAGAGGTTGTTACGCACATGTCCTAAGTGTAAAGGTTTATTCGTATTCGGCGATGAATATTCGACCATCACCAACGGAGAATCGGCCGTCGCCTCGCGAATACCGTAATGCGGCTGGGCGTTCAACTCGTTCAACAAACCAATCCAACATCCACTGGCTACCGTCAAGTTCAAGAATCCTTTGATGACGTTATAGCTCGCCACCGCCGGTTCGTGCTGTACCAAATATTCGCCTATGGCTTCAGCCGTCTGTTCCGGTCCCTTCTTTGAAATACGCAAAAAAGGGAACACGACCAACGTCAAATGTCCCTTAAACTCCTTCTTCGTCTTCTGCAACTGTACTTGTGCGGCATCCACTTCTGCCCCATACAGTGCTTTGATACCGGCCACCACCGACCCGGTAATTTGCTGTTCTATACCCATATTTCTTTCTTCTAATCTATTTTGCCGCAAAGGTACGGCTTTTCGGCGATATAACGGCCATAATATAATAAAAACACAGAGCCCCTGAGACAGGAGCTTCCGAAAAAGCTCCATGTCCCGAGACTCTGTGCCCAGTCAATAATATCAATCAATTAACGCACGATTACTTTCACACGTTTCACCTCTTGGCCACTCTCCAAGATAACGACATACACACCGGCTGGCACACGTACTTGCGTATCGCCGCTCAGTTGTTGTTTCGTCTGGATGCGACCGCTGATGCTAACCACCGTCAAGTCCGCATTCACTACGTTCTTCACTTGGATATAACCGTCACCTGCATAGATGCTGGCCGATTCGATATCTTCGATGCCGGTTGGCGTGCCCGAAAACTCTGCCTTCAGTTCCAAGTCCTTCGTTACCGTGATTTCACGCAATTGCTCACGATTACCATCACTCCAGCGAGTAAACGAAACACCGCTCTCCGGATAAGCCACTAACGTCAAGGCATCGCCATAATAACATTTGCCATCCGCTGGACCTTCTACCTGTACCTTACCAACCAAATAGCCCTTCGTGTTCTTGTATTCACGCGGGATGTTGACTTTCAATTCGGTTGGGTTCGGGAGCGAAACAGTGATGGTTGTATTGCCCGTCACAGAAGATAAGCGATAAGTACCAGCCGATGTCGGCGTCAACGTCGTACCGTTCGCCTTTACGACCAAGTTCTTGGCATCAGCTGCCAACGTCGAAATCGAGAATGTGAACGGATCGTTGAACTTCACCCCGTTCTTGCCCGGATTATTGATAATCGCGCCGCGCACGGCATTGGCCTCTGGCAATGTAACAATGTACTGCGTATTCGGGTCGATGATTTCCTCGGGGTCTTCTTTGATGACGCGGAAGGAGCCGGTTACTAAGATGGATTCATCTGGCATTTCAATCGTTACCGTAGATCCAGAATAAGTCTGGCTTGTCTTTGTTCCCTTTACAGTAATTGATTCTACTTCGAAGTCTTCATTCGGAATCGCACGAATCGTCAACTTCGTACCAGCCGGAATCTGCGTATTCTTCGCATAATTATCTACGATGATCTTACCATTCTGCACATCTGCAATCGCCAAAATCGGTTTATCAGACACAACAATATCTAAATCTAATGCCGTAGTCGTCTGATCTTCGATTTCCAGATAAGCAATCTCGTAGTTTGTCTGATCGTTCGGAACAAACTGAATACGATAGTTCTCGCCATCTTCCGGTATTGTCGTTGCAGCATCTACATAAGAGAACTTACCTTGTACTTCAGCCGAACCGCCACGCAACGTCGCAGCTTCCAAAGTTTGTCCTTTGCCAATCATATCTACAGAAGTAGGCCAAGTGATGGTTGGCACTTTCTTGGTGATTTGCATCTTGCCTGTTCCTACAAATGAATATCCAGCATAACCTTCTTCCATTGACATTGGAATATCCAGACAGATAGTATAAAATCCTGCGTTCTTAGGAGCTCCTGCTAATAAATTGCCAGACGCATCTTTATATGTAATGGTCTTGCATATCGCATCTTTATCGGCACCTGTTAACACCGAGCCATCTTTTTTAATAGTAATCTTGCTATTATCAAAAGGAATAACATCTCCTGTATAAGGCGTTGAATATACTTCGTCGATTGTTATTTCAAAGATGTCTTTCAATTCGTCTTTCAACGCAATTCCAAAAGTCTCATCTTTCGTAACAGAAGTCAAAGTCCATTCAAACGTATTATTGCCTATATAAGTAGCAGGCTTATACTGTTTATCTGCATCTATAAATTCTACCGTCTTATAATCTGCTACAATTGCCTGCAATTTGATAGTCGAACCTTTCGCAACAGAAACTTCAAATTTGTCTGTTCCGCTCTTCAATTCTTGAGTACCATTAAATACTTTAACTGTAATAGTCGGTGCATTTCCCATGGACACGCCATCAACACGAACATCTTTCGGATTGATTGTTATTGTTTGAGAGGCAAGTTCTTGGTCTCCGACTTTAACAGGAACAACCACGGCTGCAACTTGGTAATTTACATCCTCTTTACCATCCTTTTGTACTTTGAAACGTAAAGTTACCGTATGTGCTTTAGCATTAACGCCTCCAGGTACGGCGTCTCCGGATTCATATAATACTGAAGCATTCGCAATTCCGCTTAAATCATTTACATCAATTGTCGTAGTTCCATTCTTTCCATTCACAGCGACAATTTCAAATACACCTTTTACTGTTTTATCTAAAGCTGTACCTTCTCCTGTGCCGATTTCATATTTATACGTTCCATCTTCTTGCTTTATAGCTTTTACTTCCGGAACTGTTTTAATTTGTACATCGGCCGGTTCGATTATTAAAACGGATTCAGCACCTTTTTTATCTGATGTATAATTAATACCTTCTACCGTAACTTTTGTTTCTTCTATGGCTTGATAGCCATCTTTAGCATCTCGTGCATATTTAACAGCATAAGAACCTGCATCTATTGGCTTATCTTTTGTATAAGTGTTATCGCTTGCTCCAGCTACTTTATACCAAATATCTAATTCCAAGTTTGATGGAGTTGTTGTATATTGGAATGATTTCAATGAACCATCATAAGTGACGGTCTGTGCCTTTATGACTTGTCCCGCATTAGTGGCACTCTTATTCGTAAATGCAACCTCAATCTCTTTCAATACCGATACTTTGATAGTAAATGAAGCATTTCCTTCTTCCGGAGCGGTAAATGCAGTTGTATAGACACCCGTAGCAACAGGAGTCAAGGGCAATGGCTGAGTTTCACCAAGCATTATTGATTCAATCGCATATTTACCCTTCATGTCTTCATTTAATTCCAATTTCATCGCAACCGTTTCGCTTGCTGTAATGCTTGATGGAGTCGCTTTAAACTGAACATCCGTACTAACCGGTATATTATCTCCGCTGGAATAAATCAATTTCACTTCCTCTTCTTCTACAGAAATGGCCTTAAATACATCTGACCAATATTGTGCATTTGTACCCGATAAAGCAAAGCTATATTCCTGATTGATAGAATTAGGAGTAAACTTGATAGCAATGGACATATTCTTGTCGACTTTTACTGTTGCTACATGTTTAGCAGAGAAAGGCGTATTAGGTGTAGTTGGCTCTTCTGCATTGATTGTATAGCTTTCCTTATAGAACTCATCCGGTGCTGCTATAATTTCCAATTTATTGCCATAAGGTACATCCTTCGACAATGTCCCGGCAGGCCATGGTGTCGGCGTTAATTCACTGCTTCCAGGTTCCTTTTGTGCATATTCAATCACTGAGAAATCTCCACCTTTTGTCTCTTTTGAGAGAGTTACTTTCTGAGGTTTTCCTTTAAATATAGCTTGAATTGACACGGCTTCCTGGACGGTAGGATTACTATCGCTCGCCTTGGCTTTTACGGTAAACTTCTTTACTGTTCCAGTCAATTCGCCATCCACTAAACCCGTTGTAACGAACTTATCCAATTCGTATCCTGTGGTAGGAGTAACAGTTACAGATATTTCCGTGCCTTGTTCCGCAGAAGTAGGCAAACCATTGACATCACCTGTTGACGTACCCCACATATCTTTCGGACTGTCTATTTTGTCCAGTTTGATAGAAGCCGGTGTAATCTTAATGCCTCGGCTGATAGTAACAGTTGCTTTGCCATTGCTGATTGTACAACCTACTTCACCGGAAGTATAATAACCATCGCCGTCCACAAATGCAAATTGATTGCCATATTCTTTAGCCACAATCGTACCTTCTACGGCTTTCCAATTAGAGAAAGTAACGTTCGAAAAATCACCATGGAATGCAATCAACTTCGATTTCAATTGACTTAATACATCGAAACCTTTTGCTGTTCCAGTCGCCCAACCATCACCGTCTGCAACTGCGATGGTTTGCGTTCCTGTTATTTCACAAGAAGAAGGTGCACTAAGAGTAGACAACTGATTCTCTCCTAATTCTACCTTCGTCAAAGCTGTTGCTTCTGTTACGTACAAGTGAGTCAAATCTCCATTTCCTGTAAAAGATAATGTCTTAATCGTATTATTGGGATCCTTCAAAGAACATTGAATGACCTTACCTGAAACAGATAATGCAGTAACGGTTTCGCTAACTTCAACTATATAGTTCTCAGCCTTATCATCGTTTCCTTGATTGGCCGTAACCGTGACTTGTGACTTCCAACCGCCATATCCCACAGTTCCACCTATAGCTGAAACAGTAACTGTATTACCTTTCTTTATATTTAAAGTGAGCTTTCCTGTGGTCGCCCACGAAACACCCACCGACACAAACAGCATCAGCAGGGCTAAAAGTAATCGTTGTTTCATATCATGATATGTTTAATAGTTGTTTTTTTGTTTGCTTATCTCGTTTTAGTGCAGCCTTCCGCGCCTCTCGTTTAGGATAGCTCCGTATCCTTATAAGGATAGCATCATATCCTTATCGGGATAGCTCCGTATCCTTGTAAGGATAGCACCGTATCCTTACCGTAATCGTCACATGAATCAAACCGAGACGGGCTAAAGGTCGCCTTTAGACGGAAAAAGCCCCTCTCTATACAGAGAGAGGCTTCCCTTATTTAAATTGTCAATTGTCAATTATCAATTGTCAATTACTTAACCACTACCTTGAAGCTTTCGCCGTCTACCGATACCACTGCGATACCAGCCGGAACTGCGATCGTTTCGTTGTCTGAGTTGATAGTTTCGTTAGCAACTACCTTACCCAAGATAGTAGCAACTACTACGTTCTTGCCTTCAGCACCCTTCACGATGACTGCACCGTCCGTTGCAACTACTGAAACTGCACCTTCTGCTGCGATCGTTTCGTTTGCTGTAGCGTATTCATCTGTAGTCTCGAACGAGAATACTTCAGCCTCTTGGATATCCGGAGTTACTACGGCTACACCGTTGTGGATCTTAACCCAACCCTTAGTAGCATCCTTGTAAGCTGTTTCGATATAGAAGTTGTCACGTTCTGTATCTACATAGCGGAATGCGAATGTAGCGTAGTTCAAACCGCCAGTCTTATCCAAACCTTCTGTAGACAAGTCGAATACCGTCTTCGTATTATCGATTGTCAAAGAGTCACCTTGGTGCGTAGCGTTTACGAAGCCTAAGCGATACCATTCAGTGTTGTTGAAGTCGCGGTTCACATACTTGTAAACATTGTTCGTAGCAGCCGAATCAATCATATTTACAAGGTAAGCACCCTTCGTCAAGATGTGGTGGTTGTGGTTCGGGATGTTAGAAACTTCTGTAGAATCTACATTGCGAACAGCCAATAAAAAGCGTGGGAACGCTGCATCATGTACGTTAGCTGTATCTACAAAGATCGAGTTGCAGATGTCTGCATCTTGCTTTCTCAATTCCAACAAACCTACGTTCGAACCCTTCACAGCACCATTTTCGCCTAACAACCAAGTGTTATCACCTTCTACGAAGAACTTAGCGTTCATACGATCTTCACCACCGCGGATGTCTGCGTAGTTCTGCTTGCCAACCTTTTCGAAGTCTAAGATACTGTTTGCATAGCTGCTTGCATAACCACCAGAAATCAAGTTACCCGGTTGCAATTCAGCTGTCAATTGGTTCACGAATACGCGAGCACCGTAAGCCGGTTTGCCTGTTGTATTGTTGTCTGTTGTAGAAACTACTTCCGGATCAACCAATACGAACTGGTTCGCATCAGGAGTGATTTGCTTGATGTAGAATGCACGGCGATACTTCACGTTTTCAGTACCCGGTACTTCTTCTACGTCCAAGTTGAACGAATACAAATCGTTATCCTCAACATCGTTGCCATTCTCAACTTTATTGAACTGTACCTTTACATCCTGCAAACGATACTTACCGTTCGACAAAGTAATATAGCTACGTGTCTTGATACTTTCGTCTTCGATACCTGAGTTAGCGCTCACTTCATCCTTATAGATGTAGTATTTAGCACGTTTCAACATCTGCATCGTATCAACTGCTGTCGGATCGTTAGCGTCCGGACGAACATAACCATATACTAATTCGTCAGCATAGTGTTCGTTGTTTGTATTTACATACTTATCAACGTCCTTAACCAATGCTCTTTCCAGCTTGTAAGCACCTGTTGAATCCGGAGTCATCGTCAATACACCGTCTACAGAAGACAATGAGAAGCGAGTTGTGTTCATGCTTGTCATGCCAATGTTGTAAACCGTTGTATCGTTCTGGCATTCTGCCTGCGAGAGGTTCAAATAACCCATGTACGGATCATTCAATTCAGCAGCCGGAACTTCTGTCAAACGAATCTTATCGTAGTAAGTTTCAGATTGACCTGCCGAGTTCGTGCGAGTTGCTTGGTTGATGTATACGCCCGGTTCGTCTGTTGCCCACCAGTATTCCGTATTCCACTGACGGCCAGATTCACGGTTGATCATCACATAGTGGTTGCCATCACCCTTGATGTACCATTGAGCCGACGGGATAGCCAACTTCTTGTCAGAGTAAACCAAGTTACCGACATTTGCGTTATCTGCACTGTGCAGACCTTCGTTAATGCCCGTGTTGTCTTTGATTACGTCTCCTAAAGTAGTGACTGTCTTATCTCCAGCTTTTGCACCATCGCCATCACCTGATACACCACGATCCCACTTCTGTGTATTCTGGTTCCAGTAAGCGAACATAGCGTTTGTAGCAGCTAAGTCCTCATAGCGATAAGCGCCTACGCCTGCGATCTGCGAATCTTCCTCGTTAGCATTCTGGATATAGTAATATCCTTCTTTGATATTCGCTGCAGCTGGAATATCCGAGTTCTGACGCAAACCTTCGATAGAGATGTTTGTTAACAAGCCGTTGTAAGTAGCGTCGTTCGGATCGGCGATGTCAGTAGATAAGAATTTCTCATTGCTTGACAATGTAACCAATTTAACGACATTGCTGTTAGCCTGTACATAAAGCGGACTCCAAATAGTCTTCATATCTGCATCTGTTGCTGCATTTGCTGGATCTCGAACTAACATTTGTGAATAAATTCCATCTCCTACACTATTATAGAAAGGAACATCACGTTGATTGATACCACCACCGTCTGAAATTACATCCTGTACTTTCAAATTAGTAACAGCATTCCAAACATCTTGTCCAGTTCTATATTCAGCACCAAACTTGTTGTAACCATTTGATGAACTTGAAGAACTGAATGCTGAATTATAAGCCAATGCACGAGCTTTTATCTCATTTGAAGATGTTGTTGCATCTACATAAGCCGGATAATAACCTACTGCGTTTACTTCTCCAGATATAGCATCAGTACTTAACGGATTCTTTGAATTATCCAAAGCATATGCTGCAATATCCAAATATCCAGAAGTAGCAATATCATGACGAACTTGATACCACCAAGGTTCATCATTCTTCGCCTTCTTGTAAATCATTTCGGCCTGCAATTTCAAAGTCTGCGTAGCCGGATAGAAGATAGGACGGAAGTTTGATTGACGCATTAACTGGACGTAAGCAGCAGCAGAGTAACTTACCGCATCGTATAGCGTTTTATTACTTTTTTTAGTATTCAACTCCTCAATAGTGGTTTGATCTTTCAACACAGCTGCACGCGGGAAAGTAATTTCCTGAACGGCCATCTTCAATTCATAACGGTCTTGAGCTGCTTCATTGTAATAAGTAGTATCGACCATTAAGAATTCGCTTGTACCTTTTTTCTGGAAACGAACGAAACCATCAGCAGCATCACCTGGAACACGATTCTTACCTTCAATTGCATCTGCACTGATAGCTTCGAATGTAATTCCGTCATCTGTCATAATATTCGTGCTACCCACAACGCCCGGGTCGAAAGTAAACTTGAAGCTCTTGCTATCCTGACCTCCATTCAAAGTCTCTGCACCCAATTCTGAATTGATTTGGTCTGCAGTCAAAATGATCGGGTTAGCTTCCCAACCTTCGAACTCTACATATTGGTACTTGTCTCCATTTGTTGCAGTCAATTGACTATACGCTGGTCCAAAACCTAAGTTGCTATTCAACAATAAACCTGTCAGTTTAGAATTTCCATTTGTATCTGTTTTCTTTACCAGGAATAAAGTTGTCCCATTACTAAACTGAGCAGAAAATTGATTTTTCAGAACTTCTTTGCCTAAATCATTCCGAGAAGTCGTAGCAGCTCTTTCTCCTTCAGCCCAACGCCACTGAGTTTGGCCAGCCACAATTTTCAATTCTACTTCTTTTGCATCAACACCTGTAATAGCAACATCCTTTGCTGATGAAATTGAAAGTTGGAGAATTGCATCTGTTGCTTTGTTTTGTAAAGTATAATACAATGTGTTACCTGCACCAGATGTTTCCTTCTTCGCAGTTACTTTCCATAAAGTACGATCCAAAAGAATACGATTCGAACGAATGTTTGCGTTCAAAACATTTTCTACTTGTAATTCGTAATGACCTTGGTTATTCGTGTCATTTACCCAAACCATTGTCAATACCTCCTTACCTTCATGGCCATTACCTTGAGGATCACCACTGACAACAAATTGGAAATACTGATCTTCCGCAATATCTCCATTTACGTGCTTCAATTCTGCAATAGGTTTTGCTCCGTACGTGGTATTAACAGGGAACGGAGAAACTGTCGGGAATCGCAGATTATCCACCGCATCTGATTCATCCGCGCTAATAACACCTTCTGTAGTGAAGGTAGCGTTTTGAATCGTGTACCCTGTTGTCGGAGCAACAGCACCAGAAGTTGAACCTCCAAAAACTGTTGCAAAAGCTACGGCATTACCCGCGAGCAAGAAGCCCGCGCAAAGCGTAAGTACTTTTTTGTTCATAACTAAACTAAAATTTAATTGTTAATAAAATTGAGTTCTATAAAATTCTATTCTAATATTCTATTCAAACCTCCGCGGGAACGTCTTCCTTCGCGGAATCGATGCAAAGGTAAGGAGGAAAAATGAAAATGCAAGAGTTTTGCTGAAAAAACTTTTGAGTTTTTATCCGAAACTAAGGGAATCGAGGACAAAACCCCAGGGTTTCGAGGATAAAATCACTATTTATACGATGCACGGTATCCATTTGTGCTAAAAAGGCGGTATGTCATAATGGGTGTATGGCACACTGAACACTGATTTAACAGATGACCTCAGTTTTTTTATTGATTTATAACTAAATAAATCTGTGGTCATCTGTTAAATCAGTGTTCAGTGTGCCATTTTCTATTTAGGACACACCTTTCCTATTCTATATTATATAATCTGATTATCTCGTCTTTGTAGCACGAGTTACATTCCGCCTCCCTGTCCTCCGCCTTGGCTGCCGCTATTACCTCCGGATTTCACATCATCGTTTTGGATGCTACGCGCCGTTTTCTTCACTTGCGTCTTCAGTTCGCCAAATCGCCAACTGATGCTGAGGTTCACGTAACGGTTGGGCGATTTGCTCTCGCTCCACGAGCGGAAGGTATCCGTTAGCGTCTCGTTGTTGTAGGTTTGATATTTCTGGAAGATATTGCTGGTGCTGATGGAGATATTCAAGCGGTCTTCCTTCAGGAACGAGCGGCTCAGTCCGATACCATAGAAATAATAGGAAGAGCCTTCGCCTTGCAGGGAAATATAGGGTGTGCTTCCTCCTCCGTAGAAGCTGAGACGCAATTTCCACGGCAGGGTTTGCTGGACATTGCCGAAGAGATTCCCTTGCCATCCGTAATTATGGCTCGCGAGGGCATCGCTCTTATAATCGACGTAGGAACCGCTGGCATTGATGGAAATACGCGTCTTGCTGCCCGGATTCCAGTTGGCCCAGAGCGAGAGGCGCGTCTGTTTCGTCTTGCCGACGTTGCCATACGTATTTTCCATCACGCCGTTGTTCATAAACGAGTACCGCTCGATGCCATTATTGATGAACATATAGCTCAACGAGGCATTGAGGCTGAACTTGGCGGTGAAGCTACTGTAGGTCAGTCCGAAGTTGTGCGACTTCTCCGTATCCAAATCCGGATTACCATAACTGACGGAGGTCGGATCGCTTTCATCGCGGAACGGATTCAAGTACCAGATGCCCGGACGGTTGATGCGCATGTTGTAATTGGCGCGCAGGGTCGATGCCGTGCCCAACATGTAGGAGATATTGGCCGAAGGAACCACATCATCGAATCCCGCGTCGAAATTACGGTCGGGCTGCAGGTCGTATTCCACGTTCATGAAGGTATGTTCGTAGCGTACACCCGCCTTCACGCCCAGCTTCTTCCATTTCAGCTGGTAGTCTGCGTAAGCGGCGAGGATGTTTTGCCCTTGGTCGAAGATACTGCTCATATCTTGGCTTTGCAGGAAAGAGCCGTCTGCCTGCTCCAAGAAATACTTGCTGTCGCTGGCATTCTTCCGGAAGATATACTTCGCGCCGGCGTCCACGTAGTGCATCTCGTTCAACGGGTTGACGTAATCGAGCTGGAGCGTATGTTCCGACGTGTGCGCGTCGTTGTCGTAGCGTTGGTCGATGAGGTCGAAGGGAATATTTTCGCGCTCTTCATACATCGTGGCCGATTCGGAGTTGTTCGGCGAGTTGTTGAATTTGTAAGAGGCGGTCAGGTATTCTCCCTTCCGCTTCATCGAATGTTGGTAATCGAGGTTGACGCCTACATTCCCGAAGCTGTTGGTATTGGCACTCCGAGACTTGTACTTATACATCAGCTCACGTTGCGCATTACGCATTTCTGCGGAATAATCATTGTCAGTGTCAAACGAGCCGCCGAACACATTGGCCGAGAAGGTGAGCAGGTTTAAGGTGTCGATTTCGTAGCTCGCCTCGATGTTGCCAAATTGGAAATGGCCGTTGCTCTTATAAGAATTCTCGCCATTTAGGTATTTATACTGATCGGACGTGTAATCCTCTCGACCGGACATGCCATAGCCTCGCGGTGAATATTGCCAACTATGTGAGTAATTGCCGGTCGCGGTAAATTTCCCGACTTGTACTGTTCCGTAGGCGTAAGCGCCGGCATTCTGGTTGCCTCCGTTCGCGCCCAGCGTCACGTTATAGCCCTGCATCTTCGCGTCCGTTGTAATGATGTTCAGGATACCGCCGATGCCCTCGGCGTCATATTTCGCGCCCGGCTCGGTAATGACCTCGATAGACTTCACCGAGTTGGCAGGCAGGCTGCGCAGCACCTCTTTCGGATTGTTGCTCATGAGCGTATTCGGCTTGCCGTTCACGTGCACTTTGAAGTTCGACGAGCCGTTCACCTGGATATTATCTTCGGCGTCGACCGTCACGAGCGGCACCTTGCGGAGCATTTCGAGCGTCGTGTTGGTTTTCGAATCCGGGTCGTCCTCGATGCTGTACGAAATCTTGTCGATTTCCGCCTTCACCAACGGCTTTTGCGCCACGACCTCTACCCCTTCGAGCACTTCACTATCTTCCGAGGTATAAAGCGTCCCCAGATCGGCCATCTTTTGCTCGTCGGTCGTCGTAAACGTCCGGGAAACTGTTTTCTTTCCAATCGATGTAATATAAATAATGTATTCGTTGGCCGAAGGAAGATCGGCTTGGAACTTCCCGTCCAGATCCGAGGCCGCCAACTTGACCGGCTCTTTCGGCTCGCTTTTCAAATACACGCGAATCGTCGCATAAGGCTCGCCTTCGTGCGACAAGGAATCGAGCAACACGCCTTTCACTCCAAATGCCCCCGCCTTTTGTTGCGCCTGGGTCACGCCAGCCAGGAAGCAAAGCAGGACGATACACGTCCCCCAGCATACATGTTTCATGGTTTACACCGTTTTTAGTTTACAAATAAATTAAATCTACCTCTTAAATCCACTCTCTACCTAAAAGAGCAGACACTCCAAAAGTACAAGTTTGTGCCATACGCTCCTATCCTTTTCCTGTTAAATTAATACAAAAAGCCCGTCCTTTTCATTTTTAAAATTTGCTGCAGGCCTCGCTTCGCTTCGACCAGACAGCTAAGCAAAGGGGGATGTATCAAAATAGAGAAATATTATCAGGAAGTAACTGAAAAAGCTCCCCTGCCTTAGGGGAGCTCCCCGCAGGGGTGAGGGGTGGTTGCTTATTATGAGAGATTTAACCCCTCAGTCTCGCTACGCGAGCCAGCTCCCCTAAGGACAGGGGAGCTTTTCAGATAGTATTTTGATACACCACCTTATATTCGCCTCGAAGAGGCACAATCTTCAGGTAACCGTGGGTCGAAGCGGAGCGAGGCCTGCGGTATCCAATCTAAAGGGAAGAGCCGTGATGCAAAAGGAGGAAACCTTATGTAACCCTGCGAGAAGCTAGAAGTCCGACTTCTAACGCCATGCAATGCTGCGGGAAGCTAGAAGTCCGGCTTCTAATGCCATGCAATGCTGCGGGAAGCTAGAAGTCCGACTTCTAACGCCATGCAATGCTGCGAGAAGCTAGAAGTCCGACTTCTAACGCCATGCAACGCTGCGGGAAGCTAGAAGTCCGACTTCTAACGCCATGCAATGCTGCGGGAAGCTAGAAGTCCGACTTCTAACGCCATGCAATGCTGCGGGAGACTAGAAGTCCGACTTCTAACGCCATGCAATGCTGCGGGAGACTAGAAGTCCGACTTCTAACGCCATGCAACCTTGTAGCTATCTCAATCCACATTATATCCGGAGATTTCCAGCCGAGGCTTCTGCCCGCGCGTATCTTCCTCTTTCCACCGGATGCGTACCTCTTTCTGCTCGCCGGGCAAGAGGGCAAAATAATTGTCGGCATAGAAGATAGGGAGGAACTGCCCGCCATCCTGTTCGCCCACCACGTTCAAACGCACCATCAGGGCGGGCACGGACGACGGATTCTCGATGGTGGCAATGCCTTGCCAGGTGCCGTCGGCCGCCTTTTCGTATTGGAAATGCGAATCCAACGAGACGCGCGCCAGCTTTTTCAAATCCTGGTAATTGTTTTCCTCCAGGCTCCGATGATAGAAGTTTTCCGAAAGAATGCGGTCGCCCTCCTTCAATTTCAAATGGATGAAATGAACCTTCGTCAAGTCGTCTGGAAATTCCAGGCGGATGCATTTCTCGGTCGTATCCTCGCGGCTATCAACCTTCGCCTCTTGCGTCCACACCACCGAAGCATCCAGATTCAACACGCGTGCTTCTACGGTCAGCACAGGGTGATGCCCGGCACGATAATTGACCACCTCCACCTCGTCTGTCGCCGGATTCCACTGGACATGCAACGGTTCACAGGCTTTCTTGATGGCAAAATAGGCGGCAGTCGGCTCGAAATAATAATCGTAGGTTTGCCATACCATCGAGGGCCAACAGGGATGACTCATCCACATGAGCAACCCCATGCGATGTGCGCTGCGCGATTCGAAAAGGCTCCGATGCCCGTCGTAGTTGACCCACTGCGCCAGTTCGGCAAACTCCTTCGCGCTTTGAGGCTCGCCATAACCTTGGGCAATTATGTCGTTAAACGAAGCCGCCCCCTGCGCGCCTTCCAACGTGTAATCATGCAGACCCCATTCATCCGACGGCGGCCAGATGCCCTCCGGCGAATAAGTACGCAAGAAACTCTCGTAGGTCATGACATTCGGCATTCCCCGCTCGCTATGGAACTTATCGTTGCCGCTTTTCAGCGTAAAGTATTCTTTAGCCGGAAGCATTCGGTAAGGACCATGTCCGCTCACCACATCGTCTGCCGAGCTGGAGATATAATGGATACCCGGATGCGTATCCCGCACGATTCGCCGCAACGCATCATCGATTTCCTTGGGCGGATAACCTTCGTTTCGTCCACAATACAACCCAATGGAGGCATGATGCCGGATGCGCTTCACGTAATCTTGCGCATTCGCTATAAACATCTCCGGGTCGTAGGGGTCAGGACCATCCGAGGGATTGGCGAGCCAGAAATCTTGCCATACCAGGATGCCATACTTATCACACGCCTCGTATAACTCTTCGTCCCCAATCATGCCCACCCAATTACGGAGCATCGTAAAGTTCATATCCGCATGATACGCCACGGCCGCCTCATACTCCCTTCTCCGGTAATTCAGATTCGACTCGCTAAAGCCCCAATTACCACCCATGCCAATGAAACGTCGCCCGTTGATATACAGATTCAAGATGTGATTATCCTCCTTGAAATCCACTTGCCGGATACCTACCCGGAAGTTTTTCGTATCCGACACCTCTTCATTTAAGGAAAACGTAAAGCGGGCATTGTAGAGATAGGGCGTACCATACCCGTTGGGCCACCAAAGGCGCGGATGCGGGAATTGGAGCGGTTCGAAGCGGACGGTCCGCTCTTCGTGAGCCGCCAAAGCAACCGGTTGTTCGAAAGAGACCTCGCCGATTTGTCCCTTCAAGATACCTTCCACGCGAGACGAACCCTGGTTCTTGACGACGACTTCGGGTATCAAGCAGGCGGAAGTCGTATCAGGCAACGGCAGTTTCGTGGCCACGTAAGGATCCTGCAACGTAACGGGACCTGTAGAGGACAAAAAGACATCATTCCAAATACCGATATTGCGCCCGCGAATGGTAGGAATCCAATCCCATCCGATGCTGGCATGAAACGTCGGATTGTCCGCTCCTAAAATACCGCCGTTGAAGTCCGTGCTCTGCTTGTTCTTCTCCTTCACCGCACCGATATGTTCATTCCGGATGATTTCCACTGCCAATACATTCTTCCCCTCTTTCAACAACGAAGTCACGTCGAATTGTCCCCGGATGAAAGCTCCCTCCATGCGCCCCACCTTCTCTCCATTCAAGAAAATGTTCGCTTTCCAATTGATGCCATCCAAATGCAACAAAACACACTCGCGCTTGAATCCCTTCGGCACTTCAAATTCATTCCGATACCAAAAGTTGGCGTTAAAGAATGACTCCGATATGATTCGCTGGTTATCCGCATAGTTAGGGTCAGGCAAAGCACCTATGTTCTTATAACTGCTCAACACCGTGCCCGGCACGGTAGCCACAATCCACCCCTCCGGTTCATAAGCCGAGGTCGAAAGGATTTTGCCGCTTTCCTTCACCTCCGAAGCCCGTTGCAAACGCCAATTACCGCCCGCAAGGTTTATCTTCCCTTCAGCAGCTGGTGCTTGATCTGCAGGACGAGGCACCAATCCTCCCCTTCCCTTAATCTCTATTTCGCTCAAAATATAGCGTTCTTGGTTTGCGGGTTCTTCCATCCACACGCGTACATAGCGCGCCTTTCCTTTGACTTGAATCATGTCAGTCGGATTTTCACCTCCCGGCAAAGAGGCAATCTCTTGCCAGGTCGAGGCATCGTCGGAGATTTGAATTTTCCCTTTCACGGCCTTGTTCAGCCAATGCAAGACAATTTGGTCGAATTCCGCGCAGGTACCTAAATCAACCTCAATCCATTCCTTTCCGGTGGTAGCACTCATCCATGCACTGGCAAAAAACTGGGAAGGTTTCAAATCCACAGCACCTTGTTCGTCCATGCATTCGGCTTCATGGAATATCCAGGCATAAGCGCCTTTCATCTTCAAGCGAAGTCGATACAAGGCATACGATGTCGTATCTGAAAAAGAGAAGGTCTCGTTCAATCTCCGGACGGGCATCGAAAGTTCATCCGTCTGTTTGTTCGGATCGTTCACGCGTATATTCCGCCGGGAAGCTTCGCCCGGCAATCCTTTCCCCCGATGACTATCCAAGGTCGTCCACGATTGTCCATCAAACGAACCCTCCCAAGTCATCTCGTATCCGCCCTTCGCCTTCCCGGCGTCATAAGCCAACGTACCTGTCAAACGTACTTGCCGAATCTTTTTGCGATAATGCTTCAAGGCAAATTGAAAATAGGTATCCTCGCCATAAACGGTATTACGCGAGTAAGGTCCGCCATCTATCATCCACTCCTTTTCGCGCTTCGGCACTTCCCCTTCCGGTGTTGAAAGGATGAAATAGGGAGGCAACTCGCGGGCTATAAGGCCGTCCGTTGTTAATTGAGAGGTCAAATTATAATCATAAGCCGAAGATTGCCGGGTAGCACGCATGTATGCCAAGTTACGATACGTATCATCTTGTACCAATTTAGGCGAGAAATCCTCTTTCGGATTACCCGGATAAACGCCAATGCCCCGGGTATAATCCGCCGCGTCCGGTCCATTTCCCGTTCCTACACATCCGCACAACGCCGTACATGTCGCTATGCCACACCACCAACCCCAAATTGTCTTTTTCATGTTTCTATAATAATATGGTATATGAGTAAGCCTGTCTACATTCATTCTAACACTGGGCGAAGATACATATTTTTCCTGTTTTAGCCAATACACGTTTTTATTTCCTGAAAACATAGGCATAACCCGCGCGGATTATCGTTATATTTGCCGGCGATTATAACTATATTCCAAACGGAAACCAACGAGATTCCAAAGAGAATCATTTTCAAGATACCACATCCCATCTATTTGTTTTCTCATTCGGAAAACTATTTTCTTGACAAAAGAACAAAAGTTTTCCATTTTATTATCTCAAATCGTTATCTATAAATAGATTGACAAATATTAACTCGCCGAAAATTTTCCAAAATAAAAACCGACTTGAAATAGAATGTATCTTTGCAGCAGTTTTCAACACACTATAAATACAACGGAAAAATGATTCAAACTGTAGTTAAACGAGACGGACGTATCGTCGGTTTTAATGAAGAAAAAATAGCTACCGCTATCCGTAAAGCCATGTTGCACACCCAACAGGGCGAAGATATTCATTTGATTCGCCAGATTACGGATCGGATTTCTTTCAAAGGAAACCCGCAAATGACGGTAGAAGACATCCAGGATGCAGTCGAATGGGAGCTAATGAATAGCAGCCGCAAAGACGTAGCCCAGAAATACATCGCCTACCGTAACCAGCGGAGCATCGCCCGCAAAGCGAAAACACGTAATGTGTTTCTGGACATCATTAACATTAAATCGAACGACGTAACGCGCGAAAATGCCAACATGAATGCCGACACGCCGGCAGGCATGATGATGAAATTCGCAAGTGAAACTACTAAACCCTTTGTAGACGATTACCTGTTGAGCGAAGAGGTCCGCGTGGCGGTTGAAAACAACTACCTGCATATTCATGATAAAGATTATTACCCGACAAAAAGCCTCACGTGCGTACAACATCCGTTAGACCGCATTTTGCATGATGGATTCTCGGCCGGACATGGCGAATCGCGGCCAGCGAAGCGTATCGAAACGGCCAGCATCTTGGGGTGCATTTCATTGGAAACAGCCCAAAACGAGATGCACGGAGGACAGGCGATTCCGGCGTTCGATTTCTACCTTGCACCCTACGTGCGGGATAGCTTTATCGAAGAGTTGAAAACGTTGGAACAATTAAACGGGGTGGATTATAGCCATCTGTATCAGGTGCCATTAGACGATTACTTAGAGAAGCCGCTCGATGGGCTGACAGGCGAGGCTCGTATCTTGCAACATGCCATGAACCGAACCGTAGCCCGCGTGCATCAATCCATGGAGGCCTTTATCCATAATATGAATACCATCCATTCACGAGGAGGCAATCAAGTGGTGTTCAGCTCTATTAATTACGGAACCGACACATCGGCCGAAGGGCGTTGCATCATCCGCGAGCTTTTGAAATCGACCTACCGGGGCGTAGGAAATGGTGAGACAGCTATCTTCCCCATTCAGATATGGAAGAAAAAACGGGGTGTAAGCTATCTGCCAGAAGACCGGAATTATGACCTTTATAAGTTGGCTTGCCAAGTGACGGCACGGCGCTTCTTCCCGAATTTCCTCAACCTCGACGCGACGTTCAACCAAAGCGAAGCATGGCAGGCAGACGACCCCAAACGTTATCTGCACGAAGTAGCTACCATGGGATGTCGGACACGCGTCTTCGAGAACCGGTTCGGACCGAAGACCTCCATCGGACGTGGGAACCTTTCCTTCTCGACCATCAATATCGTACGCTTGGCCATCGAGTGTATGCACGTGAAGAATCAAGAAGAGCGCATTGCTTTGTTCTTCTCAAAGTTGGATGCCATGCTGGAATTAACCGCTCGCCAGCTTCACGAACGGTTGGAGTTTCAGAAGACGGCCTATGCCAAGCAATTTCCGTTGCTCATGAAATCCCTCTGGCTGGGATGCGAACAATTGAAACCGACGGACACGATTACCTCAGTCATCAATCAGGGTACGCTCGGCATCGGCTTTATCGGGTTGGCGGAATGTCTGGTGGCACTCGTAGGGAAACATCATGGCGAAGATGCCTCAGCCCAAGAATTGGGACTGAAAATTGTCTCCTACATGCGCGACCGGGCAAACCAATTCTCCGAACAATATCAACATAATTACAGCGTGTTGGCAACACCCGCCGAAGGCTTGTCGGGTAAATTCACCCGCCGAGACTGCCAACGGTTCGGCTCGCTTCCCGGCATTACAGATCGCGACTATTACACCAATTCGAACCACGTGCCAGTATATTATAAATGTAGTGCACGACATAAAGCGGAGATCGAAGCCCCGTATCACGACTTGACGCGCGGTGGTCATATCTTTTATGTCGAGATAGATGGCGACGCAACACATAATCCGGAAGTCATCATGCAAG
The DNA here is from genome assembly GCF_002159645.1 of Parabacteroides sp. An277. GTDB lineage: Bacteria > Bacteroidota > Bacteroidia > Bacteroidales > Tannerellaceae > Parabacteroides. The sequence continues at coordinate 52,638 of NZ_NFJB01000020.1, forward strand.
TGGTCGACATGATGGATAAATACAATATGGGCTATGGCTCGGTAAATCATAACCGGAACCGATGCCTCGATTGCGGATACGAAAACGCCGCCCCGAATCTGGAAGTCTGCCCCAAGTGCGGAAGCCATCACTTGGATAAGCTCCAGCGCATCACGGGTTATCTCGTCGGAACAACCGACCGGTGGAACCAAGCCAAACTCGCCGAACTGCACGACCGCGTGACGCACGATTAAAATGCTTTCGATTTTAGATATTATAGAAGATACAACCGTAGATGGACCAGGATTCCGCACGGCGATTTATGCGGCCGGTTGCCCCAATGCCTGCCCGGGTTGCCATAATCCGGAATCGTGGGACATCCAACGAGGCACATGGATGCGCACGGAGGAAATCCTGGCGCGCGTGTTGGCAGACGAGTTCGCGAATGTCACCTTTAGTGGAGGCGACCCAATGTTTCAAGCCGAAGGATTTGCCGAATTAGCGGAAGCAATCAAAAGGCATAGCCGGAAGACGATTTGGTGCTATACCGGTTTCCTGTTCGAGGATTTGCGGAAACAATCCGCCCCCACCCGGTTGTTGCACCAGGTGGATGTATTGGTCGATGGTCCTTTTATCCAAGCGCTTCGCGATGAGGACTTGCTCTTTCGCGGGAGTTCGAACCAACGGCTTATCGACGTTCCCCGTTCGCTGGAGTGTGGCGAGACGGTGCTGTTCGTCCCGTGGACTTAACCCAAACGTTTGCCCAACTCTTCGTCCGTCAAGAGCGTATAGATGGTTTTCCCGTCTGGCGTCAAATGCATCTCCGGACAAAGGAAAAGGGAGGCCAGCAGATGATCCATTTCTTCGGCAGACAAAGCTTTGCCATCCGGAATCGCCTGGGCCGAAGCCAACGAGAATGCAATCATATTAACCATCTCATCCTGCGCTTTGCTATCCGTTTCGATAGCTTTTTGGATAATATCTTTAAGTAATTCAACGCAATCAATACCCTCCATACCGACTGGTACACCGTTAATCGAATAACTACCGCCGCCTAAATTACTAATATCAAACCCAGAATAGCCTAAATCATCAAGCAACGCAGGCAGAGCGGCCTCTTCGGCAGGCGTCAATTCCACACGTGCAGGGAAAAGCATCTGCTGGGAAGCGGCCTTGTGTTGGCGAATCGATTGCTGGTATTGGTCGAATAAGATACGAAGATGCGCCCGATGTTGGTCTATCACCGCCAACCCCGACTTCAATGTAGTCAGTAAATAGCGGTTCTTATATTGGAAACAAGGCATCGCCGCTGGTGTAGAAGCCTGAAAAAGAGACTTCCCTTCCGGCATCAGGATAGGCTTCTCGAATACCTTTTCGTCGGGTATTGCTGCCGAACGTTCTGCTTCAAAACTTTGATAGAGTTCTGCCCAATCGAATGCGGGGCGTGCGGCCCGTTCGGACGAGTCGCTATGGAATGGATTATACTCTTTATGTACTTGTACTTGGGGAGCTTCGCTACTACCCATTTGCCGTTCGGGATTATAGACAGGGATATCGATCATGTCTTCCAGGTTAAAATCAATGGTAGGAATCGCACTCGACTTGGCCAACGTTTCCCGAATAGCGGCTAAAAGAATCTGCCGGATAGGTTGTTCGTTTTCAAATTTGATTTCGGTCTTCGTCGGATGGATATTCACATCTATTGTAGCCGGGTCTACTTGAAAATAGATGAAATAGCTCGGCATCTCGCCTGCCGGAATGAGCTGTTCATAGGCTTGCATCACCGCTTTATGGAAATAGGGATGCTTCATGAATCGTCCGTTGACGAAGAAATACTGCAGTGCGCCCCGCTTTTTGGCTGCATCCGGACGACCTACAAATCCGGTAATCGAGACCAGCGAACTGGTGGCCTCCAACGAAAGCAACTTCTGGTTCTGGTTCTTCCCATAAATACTGATAATGCGCTGCCGAAGTCCAGACTCTGGCAGATTCAATATCTCCGTATCGTTGTGGTAGAGCGAAAGAGCCACGGAAGGATTGACCAGGGCAACGCGCTCGAACTCGTTCAGAATGTTACGGAATTCCGTCTCGTTCGACTTCAGGAACTTTCTCCGTGCCGGAACGTTGAAGAACAGGTTCTTGACCGAAAACATACTTCCTTCCGCACAGGTATCCGCTTCGATGTATTGCAGTTCCGAACCATCTATCTCCAGCTTCGTTCCCCATTCAGCTCCCTGTTCGCGCGTACGAAGCTCTACCTGTGCCACAGCGGCAATCGAAGCCAACGCTTCCCCGCGGAATCCCATCGTATGCAAAGCGAAAAGATCTTCGGCTTGGGCAATTTTCGACGTCGCATGGCGTTCAAAAGCCATCCGAGCATCAGCTTCAGACATGCCTTTACCATTATCAGCCACCTGTACTAAGGTTTTTCCCGCCTCTTTAATCCGGACTTGTATCTGTGTCGCGCCGGCATCGATGGCATTTTCCACCAACTCCTTCACGACCGAAGCCGGTCGCTGAATCACCTCGCCTGCCGCAATCTGGTTGGCAATGCTATCCGGAAGTAGATGTATGATATCGCTCATCCCCAGAACATAAACCAAAACAATACTACCAAAATAACCAACACCAACAGCAGCCGCATGTTCTTGTACTTCCGTGAGCGTGCCGTATCGCCCTTATCTACACTTTTCTTCAGGTGTTTCGTCCCGTCGATGAAGCTTCCTCGGATTTCCTCCTTATATTCCTCCAACGTCATTTCCTTTTCCTCCCCCATTTCCCGGCGGATACGGCGGAAACGTGCCTCCCGCTCCTCGGCGTGCGGATCCCAGTAAATCGGTTTGTGCTCGAACTGCCGCGGTTTGCGCATCTTATAAAATGATGAAATACCCATACGTTATTCCTTTTTTAAATGAACAGCCAAAAGTACAAATATTTCTTGGATAGAAGGGCATTTGGACCGAAAATTGTATGTAATCCATCCCATGCATATTCCTTCTGTCTATCGAAGGTGACGTTTAACATAGAAAAAGCCCCTTCCCACCGGAATGGAAAGAGGCTCTTAAGAGTTTTACGCTCCGGTCTTCCCAGAAGGGAGCGCGTTTTGAATAGAATTTTCTACTAATATTAATACTAACGTATTTCTTAGCTGCGGCGACTCTCGCGAGGGGCACGACCAGCTTATTAACTATTTATTAACAACTTAAATTTATAATGTTATGAACTTATTTCTATTCATTTATTTAACTACAACCTTGAAGCTTTCGCCGTCAACTGAAACTACTGCGATACCAGCTGGAACTGCGATCGTTTCGTTGTCGCTGTTAACTGTTTCGTTAGCAACTACCTTACCAAGGATCGTTGCGATTACTACGTTCTTGCCTTCTGCGCCCTTGATTACTACGGCACCGTCAACTGCTGTTACACTGATTGCACCGTTTGCTTCGATAGACTCGTTAGCTGTCGGGTTGCCTTCCGTGTAGTTTTCAGTCATGTTGAATACATCACCCTTGTCATAACCTTCGTCTACAACCAACGTACCGTTTACCCAACGTAAGTAACCTTCGTTAGTCGGTTTAGCCCAATCTTCGTCTGCAGCACGCAAGTTGCCATCCAACCACTCCTTGTACTGCGTTTGAATCTTGAACGAACCAGTAGCATTGTCTTCGTAGCGGAATGCGAACTTAGCAATGTTGAAGTCGCTTTCACCCAAGAACAAGCTGTCTTTTACTTGCGTCATAGCAGCATCTTTGTAGATAACCAATGTATCGCCGAAGTGTTTACCAGGTACGAACGCCAACTTAGCTTTCATATCACCAGCTTCTACTTCGTGGATGTACGGATTGTCATGCTGCGTAGTCGTTTCGTAAACGTTAGCTGTATCCATCAAGTTCACCAAGAAGCGGCCTTCTACGTAGTTCTTGCGGATTGCGTCGTGGCAGTGGTCTACGCCGTTTTCTTCACGCCAAGCTTCCGTGTTGTGCTCTTCCTGCATCGGGCAATACCATTCGCTTACGTTGTTCGGCTGAACCACCAAGAGATACTGCCAACGTGTATTCGTGCCACGGTTTACATAAGCTGTATCGACGAAGATAGCGTCTGCCAACTCGAATTGATTTTCGTTATCAATGTTCAAGAAGCTGATACCCGACTTCTGATCCTTCTTTTCATACAGCAACTGCGAATGGTTCTCGTCGCGATAGATGCGAACCGTATCGAATGCAGCCTCGTTAGCCTTCACAACCGGACGATATTCAGGCATGGCTACCGGAGTGATCGTCATCACGTCGTTGTAAACCGATGTGTAGTTACCTACTTGGTCCAAAGTACCTCTTGTAGCAGCGTTACCGGCGAAGACTTTGTTGCCCATCGTTGTGATGTTGTAGTTAGCTTCCAACTCATTGTCGTAGTTACCATACAACTTAACTTGTTCAGCCAAGAATGCTTCAGCTTCTTCAACATTAACAAGATCACTACGATCTACAGTATTCAATGCTACAATATGATAACCATCCGGCTGGATCTTCAATGCGAAGCGATCTACACCGTATGCCCATTCGCCTTCTTCATTGTAGATTGTTGAATGGGTCTTGTTATCCTTATCTGCTACATAATATTCGCGACCATGTGCATCGTCATACTTAACGAACTCGTTGTTGTCATTGTTCTGGATAGCATACGGGAAGATAGCCAATACGCTTTCGCTCGGTACGGCGCCCTTCGAAGCATCCCAAGTATACAATGTGCTCTTAACGAATACCGTATCCGGAACCATTACCGACTCGTCCTTTTCGTTCTTCACGATTTCACCGTCTGCATCGCGTTGCGGTTTCATAGCCACGTGCAAGTTCCATTCGCCAGCGTTTTCGATGTCACCATCCAAACCGATCTGGTGAGTCGTGCTGTGGTTCTTTTCTACCCAGTATGCATCGTTTACTTCATTTACTGCCTTGAAGGCTGCGATGTTGTAAACCGTATCTTGCAACGCTTTGATATCGTTTACATACTTGAAGCCGTCGAACATGCCCGTAGTTACGAATGTCAACTTAATCGTATCTTCTGGCAATACGTTAGAACTCCAAATATCCGTCGAGCTGGAAGCACCCTTTACAGCAGAGATCGCATAAACGCCATCTGCATCTGTGTTATACAAAGCCACTTCTTCCACCTTCACATCCGGATTTTCACGGTTGATGAATGTAGCGGTGTTGTTGTTGTCATTGTATTCAACAGCCCATTGAGCTTCTGGATATTCACCCTTCGTTGTGCCGATGTATTCAGCCTTCAAGTTGTATCCATTCTTGTCAGCCTGCATTGCTAACAACTTGCCCATCTTGTACTTCTGGTTGTCGTCAGCTTCACCGTAGCTATCCAACTTGTACTCTTTGTTGACAAACTGGATGTTCACGAACTTACCAGTCAACAATTTGGTGATGTCTGCACGGTTGCCACCGCCGAAGGTGATATCAGCCAAGAGTTTTACTTCCTCTGCATCATCCTGATCTGCTACCGTCAAGTAATACTTTTCATCGCTGTTATAAGTAGCCAAGCTGTATTCTTCGCCATCGATTGTGACACCGATACGTTCAATAGCTGTCTTTGCAGAAGGATTCAAATCTTTATCCGTGTCATCACCTGCCAAATAATAGATGGTGAATGTACTGATATAACGAGGTTCGTCCTTTGCTTGATCTTTTGCCCAAGTCTCTTCGCTAATTGTCTTGAACTTATAGCCTAAACCACTTGGCATAACGCCCTTGTTCGACCAAGAATCTTCTGTATCCAATACGATGTATTCGTCTCCTACTTTGAAGCGATAAGTAGTAGCATCTTTATCTGTTGCAGGAACAGGTTCTGCTTCGATTGAAGAATCGAAAGCATCTGCACCTTCCAACTTCGCATCACCGTCTGCATTGTCTTTGATAGTTAATGCAAAGCTTGAACCTTCCAATTCGTTCAGATAGTCAGCCTGGAAGCCCATTTCACCTGATACATAGAGACCCCAGTAATTTGCGTTTGTTCCGCTTAAATCAGCTCCCGATAATTCCAATACAAAACCATTGTTGTATTCAGTGTTACCTACTGTTTCGAATGCGCCATCAGTTACATTGCTTGTAGTCAGAGGTTCACCCGTCTTCTTGTTGATGAATACATACTCAATCTTGCCTACCGCATTCTTTGACATCTTTACAGACCATAAGAAATTGGCATCTGTAGCTTGAGAGCCATCATACTTTTCAACGGTATTGTCGCTCTTTGCCACATACATATTTCCACTAGAAGCAACTTGGTATGCTAACAAATAGCAGTCATCACCAACCTTTGCAACTAACTTCTGTTCTCCTAAAAGTTTCGCAGCAGAAGCTTGGTCTGCAGTTACCTTTCCATTGCTACCAACTTTTACAATGTTTGAAGGTTTGCCATTACTTGGAGCTTCAGCCTTGCCAAAGAGCAAGTTGGCATCAGATGCCACGATTACTGCGTTTTTGTTTGCAGCACTAACGTTAGAAACCTCGTTGTTTTCCAATGCTTCCAACACCTCCTCAGCTGTAGCATTTGCTACTTCGATTTGACTTGCAGCTCCTTCCGTACTTGTAGAAGAATTTAATACATCCATCAAGTAGTCGCTTAAGTCTTCGTTTCCAGCGATTTCGTCTGCATCTACTTTAGCATAGATGTAACCATTGTCGTCTTTTTGTACAATAGCAACCGCAGAGTTAATGGTTGTCTTAGTCACCATTTTAGAGATAGGAGTCTCTGTACCTGTGATAAGAATACCTACAGGGAACTCATTCTGTTCATTAACAATGGCATTGTTTGTTGTGATAGTACAATTGTTAATGGTAAAAACAGCCTCTTCATCTGTGGTGTTGATGCTTATACCATTAGCTAACTTACCATCTTTTGCAGAACCTTCGAGAGTCACATTGTCGATAGTAACATCATCAATAGCTTGTCCCTCTTCTGAAGTATCCGCACCTACAAGAATACCTGTCTTTTGAGAACGATTGCTTCCTGCAGATTCATAGTCAATCGTTAAATTCTTAATCGTTACACCACTTGCCTTAATGTGTAAACGACCTTTCAACGTATGACCTTGTCCATCAAGAGTAGCGTTTTCTTGGTCAATAACCCAAACGCCATTTTCTGCTTTTACGGTGTAGTCTCCTGTCAACTCTGTTGTTTCTCCAGCTTCAAATGTATAATCTTCCGATGTTTCAGCCGTAACAGCTGTAACTGCAGGAAGAGCTGCATTTACTGGAGCCACATACGCCAGCGACACACCACCAGCCAGCAAAGCGCCGGCACAAAGCGTAAGTACTTTTTTGTTCATAAGATTTAAAATTTTAATTATACAAAAATGTTTGATTAATAAACTCTTGATTAAATCTTACGAAGATTAGTACAACGCACCCGGCTTTGATTACGGACATAAAGAAAGCGCGGGCTTACGTTGTCTATTATTTCAGTTGAGGCATCGGCAAACGCCCACAAGGTAACAATAGAACAACAGCCCGCGCCTATACGATTATATTTTTCAGTTTCCCCGTACTGATACATATACTTATGATATGCACAAATTATAGGAAACCTCACAATTAACTCGTACTTAGCGCAAGCATTTACTGTCCATCATCCCACCTTGTAAAAAATTTTGCCGATTTTCAACTGAGGAATAATCTTCGTAAAATGCTTGTCAATATTTCAATGATTCCCTAAGTCGGAAACGCTCTCCGATGCGGAATCGATGCAAAGGTAAGGAGGAAAAATGAAATAGCAAGAGTTTTAGACAAAAACTTTTTGGTTTTTATCCGAAAGTAGGTGATTTGAGGACAAAACCCCAAGGTTTGGAGGATGAAATCCATCTGGAAGCACATAGACTCATATTCCGGATATTCTCTTTTCAAACCGAAGAAAAACTTCCCAATCCGGCATGAAAACTTCCTTTCCTAACGACAATTTCTTCACGCATCGACGATATTTCTTTATCTTTAAGCTAAAGATATACAAATATCGGCGATACTTATACAAACATCGTCGATATTTACAGAAATCACAATAGGGAAAAGAAGTTTTTACGGCGTCGGAGTAAGTTTTCTTTAGGGCAATTTGAGTTCTTCCCCGGCGAAAGGACAAAAGAAATGTTTTTTATTCTTACCTTTGCATCCGTACAATACAAATTAGGAAAGTTATGGAACATCCATTGCAGATTTATAATACATTAAGCAGAAAGAAAGAAACGTTTGTGCCGTTGCACGAACCGTTTGTGGGCATGTATGTATGCGGACCGACGGTATATGGCGACGCGCATCTGGGTCATGCACGGCCAGCCATTACATTCGATATTCTTTTCCGGTATTTGAAACATATCGGCTATAAAGTCCGCTACGTGCGGAACATTACCGACGTAGGCCATCTGGAACACGACGCCGATAGCGGTGAAGACAAAATAGCAAAGAAAGCACGCCTCGAACAACTCGAACCGATGGAGGTAGCGCAATATTATATAAATAGGTATCACCACGCGATGGAAGCGCTCAACGTGCTTCCGCCCAGTATCGAACCACTTGCTTCGGGGCATATCATCGAGCAAATCGAACTGGTTAAGCAAATCCTCGCCCAGGGTTATGCATACGAAAGTCAAGGTTCGGTCTACTTCGACGTAGAGAAATACAACAAGGAACACCGGTATGGCATTCTTTCGGGACGTAATATCGAGGAAATGCTCAATACGACCCGCGCGCTCGACGGGCAAGAAGAAAAGCGAAACCCGATAGATTTCGCCCTATGGAAATGCGCCCAACCGGAACATATCATGCGCTGGCCCTCGCCTTGGAGCGACGGTTTCCCTGGATGGCATTGCGAATGCACAGCCATGGGACGGAAGTATCTGGGCGAGCAGTTCGATATCCACGGAGGCGGTATGGATTTGATTTTCCCACATCACGAATGCGAAATCGCCCAAGCCGTCGCTTCCGAAGGACATGAGATGGTACATTATTGGATGCATAATAACATGATTACCATCAACGGGCAGAAGATGGGCAAGTCGTTGGGGAACTTCATTACGTTGGAAGAGTTCTTTGCAGGCTCGAATCCGCTTTTGACGCAAGCCTATTCGCCCATGACGATTCGTTTCTTTATCCTCCAAGCCCATTACCGGAGCACGGTCGACTTTAGCAACGATGCGCTCCAAGCCGCAGAAAAGGGCCTCGCCCGCCTTTTGGACGCATACGCCAGCCTGGCAAAGCTGAAAGCATCGGAAAGCTCTTCGGTAGATATAAAGGGATTGCGGGCCAAATGCTTCGAGGCGATGAACGATGACCTGAACACGCCTATCGTCATCTCGCACCTCTTCGACGCTACCCGCCTCATCAATTCCATCAAAGACGGGAAGGATACGATTTCGGAAGCCGACCTGAACGAGCTCCGCGAGGTGTTCCATCTATTCATCTTCGACCTCCTCGGCCTGAAAGACGAAGCCCGGAGCGGCGAAGAAAACGGAAGCATCGAAGCCTTCAGCAAGGCGATGGACCTGCTCCTCGCGATCCGCCAACAGGCAAAGGCCAATAAAGACTGGGCTACCTCCGACAAAATCCGCAACGAACTGACCGCCCTCGGCTTCACCATCAAGGATACGAAAGAAGGGACGGAATGGAAACTATAATATATTATATATAGGTATAATGGACATATTTGAATTCTTGAAAGGCGACCGCTTTGCCGTGAACGCGGGCGTCGAACTCTTGGAAGTAGGCAACGGCTATGCGAAAGCACGCATGGAAATCAAGCCGGAGCACCTGAACGGAGGCGGCGTCTGCCAAGGGGGCGCTATCTTCACACTGGCCGATTTGGCGTTCGCGGCCGCTTCGAACAGCCACGCTCGCTTGACGCTCTCCATCAACTCGACCATCAACTTTTTTCGCGCCGAAAGCAGCGGGTATCTGTACGCCGAAGCCCGCGAAGTGCTCGACAAGAAGCGACTCTCGAACTGCGAAGTGCGCATCACAAACGAAGCCGGCCGGCTCGTCGCTACCTTCAACGGGACAGGCTATCGGAAAGAGACCGAACTCCCCTTCGAACCGATTGTTTGACCCTTCAAAAAAGGGGCGGATGACGACTCTTAAGAGTTGGGCGTTACGACTCTTAAGAGTTGCCGCTCCTAACTCTTAAGAGTTTCCCGACCCAACTCTTAAGAGTTTCCGAGACCCACTCTTAAGAGTTATCGAGACCCCTTTCCAAGAGGCACGGAGAGAAACTCTTAGGAGTTTGTTTCTCAATCTCTTAACAACTTCTCTATCACTTTCGGATAATACGCATATTCCAGCCGATGCACCTTGGCGGCAACCTCTTCCGGCGTATCCGAGGGCAAAACCGGGCACGAAGCTTGGAAAATGACCGTTCCCTCGTCGTAATGCTCATTAATATAATGTATCGTAATACCCGATTCCGCCTCGCCGGCCGCCACGACCGCCTCATGCACGCGCATTCCATACATGCCCTTCCCGCCAAACTTCGGCAAAAGAGCCGGATGGATATTCACGATCCGATCCGGAAAAGCCCGGAGCAACGCATCCGGTACCATACACAAAAAACCCGCCAAGACGATAAAATCAATTTCATACCGGCGCAAAAGCGTCACGACCGACTCGCCCGACGCCCAATCCGCCTTCAAAACCACCTCCGAAGGGATACCCAACCGGACCGCACGCTCCAAAACACCTGCTTTCGGATTGTTCGACACGATAAGAGCCACCTTAATCCTATCATTCTGAGAAAAGTATTGAGCGATATTTTCCGCATTCGTCCCCGCTCCGGACGCCAAAATAGCAATCTTCTTCATGATTCATTTCAAAATTTGTGCACAAGAAAAGAAAAAATGTGCAGTTTACCGCATTTTTCCCCATGAAAATTGTGTCGTTCCATAAAAAATTCGTTTCTTTGCACCCGAAATAAGAAGTATAAACGTAATTATTAATCTAAAAATCAAAAGTTATGTCTGAAGTTGCTGAAAAGGTAAAGAATATCATCGTTGATAAACTGAGCGTAGAAGAATCAGAAGTTACGAATGAAGCAAGCTTTACAAACGATTTAGGAGCAGACTCACTGGATACAGTAGAGTTGATCATGGAATTTGAGAAAGAATTCGGTATTTCAATTCCGGATGATCAGGCAGAAAAGATTACTACAGTTGGTGACGCTATCGCTTATATCGAAGCTAACGCGAAGTAATCCAATTATTATTCTTAACGTATGGAATTAAAAAGAGTAGTAGTAACAGGTCTTGGTGTTATTTCTCCTCTTGGTAATACCCTCGCTGAAACATGGGAGGGTCTTATCAATGGGAGAAGTGGCGCAGGTCCTATTACTCAATTTGATGCATCCAAATTTAAGACGCAAATCGCATGCGAAGTGAAAAACTTCGATCCGTCGCTGTATGTAGACCGGAAAGAAGCACGCAAATGCGATCGTTATAGCTTGTTGGCTATTGCCGCTGCTAAGCAGGCCGTAGCCGATGCAGCCATGGACTTGGACAAAGAAGACAAGAACCGTATCGGTGTCATCTTTGCGGCGGGTATTGGCGGTATCAAGACATTCGAAGAGGAAGTAATGGGTTATGCAAAAACCAAAGATACTATCGGTCCGAAGTTTAACCCCTTCTTCATTCCGAAAATGATTGCGGATATCGCAGCAGGTCATATCTCTATGATTTATGGTTTCCACGGTCCGAACTTCGCGACCGTTTCCGCATGCGCATCCTCTACGAATGCCATTGCAGATGCCTTCAATTATATTCGATTGGGCAAAGCAAATGCCATTGTCACAGGTGGAGCGGAAGCGGCCATCTCGGTAGCAGGCGTAGGTGGTTTCAACTCGATGAACGCATTGTCTACGCGCAACGATTCACCGGAGACAGCCTCTCGTCCGTTTAGCGCAAGCCGCGACGGTTTTGTCATGGGCGAAGGAGGTGCTTGTTTGGTTTTGGAAGAGATGGAACATGCGTTAGCACGTGGTGCCAAGATTTATGCAGAAGTAGCAGGTGCGGGCATGTCGGCCGATGCATATCATTTGACAGCTACTCATCCGGAAGGATTGGGCGCTCGTTTGGTGATGTGGAATGCCTTGGAAGATGCCGGAATGAAACCGGAAGACATTGATTATATCAACGTTCACGGGACTTCGACTCCAGTAGGCGATATTCCAGAAGCAAAAGCTATCAAAGAGGTATTTGGCGAACATGCATATAAGTTAAACATCAGTTCTACGAAATCCATGACGGGGCATTTGCTGGGTGCTGCCGGCGCATTGGAAACAATCGTTTGCGTGAAGGCGGTAGACGAGGACATCGTGCCTCCGACTATCAACCATGCAGAAGGCGATGAAGATCCGGAAATCGACTACAAGCTGAACTTCACGTTCAACAAGGCGCAGAAACGTGTCGTGAACGCGGCTTTGTCGAATACATTCGGTTTTGGCGGTCACAATGCGAGCGTGATTGTTAAAAAATTCGTGAAATAACGTGTGGCTTTCACATCTATATCAGAAGATAAGGCTCCTTAAAAACAGAGGTAAGGAGCCTTATTTGTCTATATACAAAATTGTCGGTTTCTATCCGGATAATATCAGATTATACCAGCAAGCTTTTTTACACAAGTCTTCTTCGATTGAAGACGAACAAGGGAAATGGTTGAACAACGAGCGATTGGAGTTCCTCGGCGATGCCATCTTGAGTGCCGTCGTGGCCGATATCGTGTACGAACATTTCCAGTACCGCCGGGAAGGGTTCTTGACCAACACGCGCTCGAAGATTGTATCGCGCGAGTCGATGAATCGCATGGCCAAGGAGTTGGGGCTGGACCACATGCTGCAGTATTCCTTCCAACATCCTTTAAAAGAGACGCACAACAGCAACATGTTGGGCAATGCGTTGGAGGCGTTGATTGGTGCCATCTATCTGGATAAGGGCTTCGACGCTTGTTACCGCTTTGTGGAGCAAGTGCTCATCAAAAAGTACATCGATTTGGACCAGATTTCGCAAATGGAGGTCAATTTCAAGTCGAACCTTATCGAATGGAGCCAGAAGAACAAGTTCGATATCGCGTTCAACGTGATTGAGTCGTATATGGACGGCGACGGGAACCCGGTATTCCAGACGGCCGTCATCTTGGTCGATACCAATGATACCATCGGTATCGGGACAGGCTATACCAAGAAAGAATCCCAACAACACGCAGCACAAATGGCGATGAAGAAAATCCGAACCGACCGTTCTTTCCAACAATATATTTCGAACGTGAAGAAAAAGCGGCGAGCGGACAAAGATTCGCAAAACAAGGGCGAGACGTTTATTCCGGAGGAGGTGTGAGCGTCTCGCTCCCTTTTTATCGGGGTACGCTCATCTCGCCAGCCAGAGCACATTGCATGTATTCTTTCACCTCGCTGGGCGTCAGTCCGAGTCCAAACAGGAACATTAATTTGGTGATAGCAGCCTCGGTGGTGCTGTCGTATCCGCTGATGACACCGTTCTCCTGCAAGTGGAGTCCCGTCTCATAGCGTTGCATCTCAACGCTGCCGGTCTGGCATTGCGTGATGTTCACCACCACAATTTCCTTCTTCACGGCTTCGCGGATAAGCTTCACGAACCACTCGCCCGAGGGCGCGTTGCCACTCCCATACGTTTCCAGCACGACGCCCTTCAATCCCTCCATACCGAGCACCGTCTCCACGTAGCGGGGCGAGATGCCGGGGAATAGTTTGAGGAGCGCCACGTTCGTATCGAGTTGGAAATGGGGTTTCAAGGGTTTCCGAAGGATAGGCCGGTAGAGGTGCGGCCGATTGTAATGAATCGTCACCCCAGCGTGCGCCAGTGCAGGATAATTATAAGAATGGAAGGCGTTGAAATTGTCGGCGCCGGTTTTGCTCGTCCGGTTCCCGCGCATCAGGTCGTTCTCGAAGAAGATACAAACCTCCTCGATAAGGGGAAATTCGCCCTCGCGAGCCGCGGCGATTTCGAGGGCCGTCAGGAGATTCTCTTTCCCGTCCGTTCGGAGCATCCCCAGCGGCAGTTGCGAGCCGGTCAGGATGACGGGCTTACTCAAATTCTCCAACATAAAGCTGAGCGCCGAGGCAGTGTAGGCCATCGTGTCCGTCCCGTGCAAAACGACAAAGCCGTCGTACGCCGCGTAATGGTCGGCAATGAGGCGGGCGAGGCAGGCCCACGACTCCGGACCCATGTCGGCCGAGTCGAGCGGTTGGTCGAATTGCACCGTCTCGATGGCGCACCCGACCTCCCGCACCTCCGGTATTTGCTGCAAAAGGCAGGGGAAATGAAAGGGTTCGAGCCGCCCCGTCTCTTGGTTCTGCACCATGCCGATGGTGCCGCCCGTATAAATCAGCAGGATGGATACCTGCCCTGTTTTCTCGTTCATGTACGTTTGTGTTTTTACGTCTGCAAAGATACTGACGTTTTGCTATATTTCCAGCCTAAATAGTCAGAAAATATCGGCTTTTGAATAACAAATAGCCATTGTTCTTCGTTCTTTTTCCTTGATGAAAAAGAACCAAAAAATCAAGACTTACACTCCAGCGGCTACAAATTCGCGGCGCGGAGCGGAAATCTCGGAAAACTCGCTTCGCTCAAACAACCGAGATTTCTTTTCGCTCCGCTTGGAATTTGCTTTACG
>NZ_NFJB01000021.1 GCF_002159645.1 Parabacteroides sp. An277
CTAAAATCAAACTATTCAGAGCAAACCTCAGAGGGGTTGCAGACAAGAAGTTCTTCTTATTCCGTATTGCAAAACTATATGCATATCCCCACTAAATTTCTACTGAGCCTATATTCCCCGCACACCATAACTATATACTATAAAGAAATCGGGAGCAAACGGATGCCCTCCTTTTCGATAGTAATCAAACGCTGCTTATATAAGGAACCTATAGCCTGCTTAAAAGCCTTTTTACTACACCTAAAAAGTGAATAGATTTCCTCCGGATCACTTTTGTCATGCACTGGAAGAAAACCCTCTTTCATTTGCAAAGCATTAAGAATACGCTGAGATATACCATCTATCTTCTGATATCCCAAAGGCTGAAGACTGATATCTAGCTTGTCATCCTCACGGACTTCTTTTACATAACCCTTCAAATGTTCACCCCTTTCCAGACGCTGAAACACTTGGTTATGATAAATCATTCCCCAATGTAAATTATCCACAATGACCTTATAGCCAATTTCCGTATCATCAGCAACTAATAAATCCACTTCTTGATTCAATTGGTAGACAGGCGGTACATTACCCAAAAACTTTTCAATACGAGCTGATGCCACAATACGCCCTGTCAAATGATCTAAATGCACATATACCAAATACCATTTCCCCTCACGCATCGTCATTTTTTGTTCCTTAAAAGGCACCAGTAAATCTTTCATCAATCCCCAATCCAAAAAAGCTCCAGTATCATTAACAGATTTAACCCGCATAAAAGCGAATTCACCTACCACCGCCTTCGGGCGTAAAGTTGTGGCAATCAACCGCCCTTCATTATCATGATAAATAAACACTTGGATTTCATCATCAACCTTCACCCCCTTTGGCACATACCGTGTCGGAAGCAGAATCTCCTTCCCTTCTCCGCCATCTAAATAAACACCAAAGCTAACCAGCTTTACGACTCTCAACGTATTATAATTCCCTATCTGCAACATAACATCTTATTATTTGGGACAAACGTACAAATAAAAATTGAAACCTAAAAAAGAAAGACTATTAATTCAGACATGCAGCAATAAAAAGAAGAATGCATCGTTATAAATGCGTAGTTTTTATTCATAGAAAAAAATTAAGTATCTTTGCACTTCAAATGAAGAGTATGAACATTATGAACATTAAATTAGTTGCAATTTGCGCTTGTTTGATTCTACTATTAGGGACATCTTGTTCTGTTCCTAAGGATGTAGCCTATTTTCAAGGGATAGATTCCCTTTCCGTCGAACAAGTGGAGTTAATGAACCAGAATTATTCATCCCAGATTTGTCCAGATGACCGACTAAGTATAACTGTTACAGCATGGGATGCCACGGTCGTAACACCTTTCAATCCTCCGGTATATGCGTATGCAGCAGAAGGGGAAGAAAAAATACAACTATCACAACAACTACAGACTTATTTAGTAGATAAAGAAGGAAATATCAATTTTCCAGTTTTAGGTAAAATCCATGTGGCGGGACTTTCTAAGCAGGAATTAAACGAAAAGTTGCGAGTGGAGATTTCAAAATACGTAAAAGATGCAAATGTAAATGTGCAAATTGTAAACTATAAAATCACCATGATGGGGGAAGTAGCGCGTCCGGGAACAGTACAAGTTTACAACGATCGTATCACAATTTTGGATGCAATTGGCCGTGTAGGCGATTTAACCATCAATGCCAATCGCAAAAACATTTTGGTGATACGAGATAATGACGGACAAAAGGAATTCGGAAGATTGGATATTACTAATCCGTCTATATTTTCTTCTCCTTTCTTTTATTTACGTCAGAACGATGTAGTTTATGTAGAACCTAATGATGCTAAAAAGCGAAATGCCCGTTATAGTCAGGCACAACAGTATAGCATTACTGTGTTTTCTTCTATCTTAAGTGCCATATCAGTAGTAACAACCGTCATATTAGCAATTACAAAATAGTATGGAAAATATCAAAGATAATGAAACAGCTGATTTGCGCTCCTTATTTATAAGCTATTTATCGCATTGGAAATTAATAGGAGGAGCGGCATTAGTATCGCTCGTCGGGGCTATTTTGTATCTCGTCATTTATCCTACAACGTATGAGACGACGGCACAAATATTGTTGCAAGACGATAAGGATTCTTTTTCTTCCAATAGTTTCGGATTAGGAGAAGCAGCTGGTTTAATGAAGTCATTTGGCATCAGTAATACAGCTTCGTCTACCGTCAATTTGGACGACGAATTAGTGACATTGACCTCCAACCAAACCGTCCGGGAAATGGTCGTCGAGTTAGGACTTTATGTAGATTACATGGAACCTTTCACGTTTGGGTATCGTCTTTATGGCACCGAACCCTTAAAGATAATTTGCGATTCAGCTACGTTGGTAAATTTAGAACATACCATCGAATTGAACATGCGTCATGAGACCTCAGGTCAATTACATGTCGATGCAAAAATAAAGAAAGGCACCTTCAAAAGCGTAAAAGCGTCCTTCGATTTAGCTACCCTTCCCGCTACGATACAGATAGACAAATACCCGCTGACGATTGCGTATGCAGCTGATAGCTTGAAGAACCAGGCGTTCAAGTTAGAAGCAGAAGTGCGGTCACCTATTAGTGTAGCAGAAGGTTTGATAGAGGAGTTTGTCGTAGAAGATTATTCTAAATCTTCTAATGTATTACAAATGACATATCTGGATTATGAAAAACAACGAGCTAAAGATATATTGTCGACATTGATTGCTTGCTACAATGCCCAAGCAGAGAATTATAAAAAACAATTGGGAGACAAGTCCCTCTCATTCATCATGTCGCGCTTGAATTCCGTTTTGAACAACTTGGAAAAAATCGAAGTGCAAATCGAAGCATACAAAAGCAAGAACAAAATGACCATCGTTGAGTATGACGTACAAATGTATGCGGCTGCCATGCAGGAGCTTCAAGTTAAATTAATTGAATTAGAGGCGCAAATGCATTTGGTTGATTTGATGGATGAATTCGTGCACAATCCCGACAACAAGTACAAATTAGTCCCTTCGTTGTATTCCCCCTCTGAAGGAGAAACTACGGGCGATTTGTCGGCCTACAATCAAATATTGATAGAACGCGAAAGGGTGATTAAAAACTCAAGTGAAAACAATCCCTTGGTGGCCGCTCTCTCGGTACAAGCAGACGGTATGCGAGAAAGTGTATACAAAATGATTGATAACACGAAGAAGGGTTTGGATTTGACACGCAACGACTTAAAGAAAAAAGAGCAAATGCTCATAGACAAAATGGGTGCAATCCCGCAACAGGAACGGGTTTATGTGGATTTGAAACGCCAACAGGAAATCTACCAAGGTGTTTACTTGGTTCTTTTGCAAAAGAAAGAAGAAATAGAATTAGCTATAGGACAAGGAAAAGAAAGAGCTCGTATTATCGATGCGCCGTATGTAAAAACCGCTCCCGTAGCTCCTCGCAAATTGTTTGCAGCCATCGGTATTATACTGTTTACATTTGTCGTATCGGTGGGTTGGCTTTCTGCTAAATGGTTATTCTGCTCGATTTGGAATGATTTGAAAGCTGAATTGGTTAAGAAGAATAAGAGAAACTGAAGCGCATTATTCAAGAAGGCTGAATAAAATTATTCAGCCTTCTTGAATAGAAGGACTGGGCATATCGATGTAAAATTCATCCGCATGCGTGATTTGTTTTTCTTTCGGCGGCAATTTTCTATAATCATGATACAAAGCAGTTAAATAGGCATCATAATTTTCAACGCCCTTCAGATAAAGATGCGCGAAAGGATAGAGCGTAGGCGTATTGAATATCATCTTATCAATAATCTCCCTTTCTTTCCAATGTCCATAAAAATTAACGACTTGTGAAGCACTCTCATACGCCTCTTTTTGAATCAGCTTATCGATGTAAGCAGCTAAACGTTCGTCATTGATAGGTAGTTTTTTTATCCAATAAGCTATTGTTTTCTTTATCCCTTTCCGAATCGACAAAGAACAAAACCGCCCCTCTTGAATACGCAATAACAAAAATGCTAGTTTGACACGGGCTTTACTCTTCCAAGAAGCCATATTCACGCCATCCAATGGAAAAATATCAATTGCAATCCCATTATAAAAGCTTTCCGTCTGCTCGCCAAATACCTTTTCAATTAGTTTGCTTCCTTCCAATTGAATTTTAACGAAGCCTTTTTTTAATGCCAACGAGTTTTTGCTTGATATTAGCTTGTACCGGACAGGTAATTCCTGTTCAGCAAGTGCGACAAAGGAAGCAAAATAGGGCCGTGGTATTCCAAAATCCATATCATCGTCCCACGGTATGAAACCTTTATGCCGAATAGCTCCCAACATAGTTCCACCCAGCATGTAATAAGGAATATGATGCTTTTGGCAAAGCTGATCGAATATGGTGGCAATGCGCAATAATTCCTGATGGCACTCAGCCAACGTAATTCTTTTTAATGTCATATAAATATACTATTTTACAATCGAACGACCTTGTGCGATTAAGCAGTTAAAAACGTCACAAAGATAATAATAATGTTTCTGTAACAACCACACGGTCAGTTTATGAAACCAACTACATTCTTTATAGTAGGTATGCAGAAAATCCAATTGCGCAGGAGTCAAGCTTTTCAAAATAACTAACCTTTCCTGCTTGGGTTTGCGTGTTTGCTTCCGGTATAAAGCTCCAATAGAACGACGTATTAAATATTCAGAAATCACATTATAAACTTTCCATAAAGACGTTTCAGGAAGATTGAAACGTTGCTTCAACTCCTCTATACGTTCCAAGTAAAGTTGATAACAGGCATATTCCGATTCAAATACAAATATTCTTTTGGACAAAGACAGTATATTCTCCCGTACATAATAATTATAATTCATTCCCTCCACCGTTTGAATGGCAGAGCAATGGGTTAAATAAGTCAACATGAACATCACATCTTCCGCATAATGAATAGATTCAACAAAACGAAGGTGGTGTTGCCGAATAATTTCTGCATTATACAGTTTGCCAAAAGGGAAGCCACACCGATTGATATGCAAATCATGGAAGGTTTTATACACCTCAGACGCCTCGTACAAGTGGGTCACAAAATCTTTGGCTACACGCCGATTATCAGGCAAAATCGTATTAAATCCCTGTATGATAAGCAAGTCTTTTCGGGGAGTAACCCATCGATACAATGCAGAGAGATAGTTCGACTCCACCGTATCATCTGCATCTACAAAACAAATCCATTCTCCTGCAGCCTTATCCAATCCAATATTTCGCGCAGAACTGACGCCCCCATTCTGTTTATGTACTACATGGAAACGCTTATCTCGAGCTGCAAATTCATCGCATATTAAGGAGGAATTATCCGTACTGCCATCGTCGATAAGCCAAACCTCATAATCAGAAAAAGTTTGCACCTGTATACTACGCAAACATTCATTCAAAAATGGAACTACATTATAAACCGGGATGATTACAGATACTTTTGTCATACCTATTCCTTTTGAGCGCAAAGTTATAGGTTTATTTTTGAATATGAAAGAAGTATTTATTGTATCTTTGCACGATCTTACAACAAACTAACAGGTACTTTATGCAAGAAGACAATAATAAAAGGATTGCCAAAAACACATTGTTGTTGTATGTGCGAATGCTGTGTACCATGGTGGTATCTTTGTACACATCACGTATCATTCTACAAACGTTAGGCGTAGAAGATTTTGGCATCTACAATGTGGTAGGAGGTATCGTAGCCATGTTTTCATTATTTTCCGGTTCATTGTCTTCATCCATTAGTCGTTTCTTGACATTCGAATTAGGCAAAGGAAACATATCCCAACTGCAAAAGGTTTTCTCAACGGCTATTAATATCCAAGTAGCCATCTCTTTACTTATCCTGATTTTATCTGAAATTATCGGCGTTTGGTTCCTAAATCACAAAATGGTCATTCCCGCCGAACGATTAACTGCCGCCAATTGGGTACTGCAATGTTCCATCCTGACCTTTATCGTCAATCTGATTAGCATTCCCTATAATGCATTAATTATCGCTCATGAACGAATGCAATTCTTCGCCTATATCAGTATTTTGGAAGTTGTATTGAAGTTGAGCGTCGTATTTTTGCTCATGTATATCGATTCGTACGACAAGCTGGTCATATATGGCATTCTTTTACTGTTAGTCGCTCTCATCGTTCGTCTCACCTATACCGTGTATTCTAAACATCATTTTGAGGAAAGTACCTACCAACAGATTTTTGACAAAAGCTTGTGGAAAGAGATGATGAAATTCGCAGGATGGAATACAATTGGTGTCGCTTCCGCCGTTTTTAAGGACCAAGGAGTTAACATCGTCCTTAACCTATTTTGTGGTCCCGCAGTGAATGCGGCACGTGCTATTTCCGTACAAGTGAATACAGCTATTGGTGCTTTCATTGCGAATTTCATGACCGCCTTGAATCCCCAAATTACCAAATCATATGCTATTGGAGACTTTTCCTACATGAGGACCTTGGTACAACAAGGTGCGCGATTTTCTTTTTATCTTTTGTTATTCTTATCCATTCCAGTTTTAATTGAGACAGAAACAATATTATCATTGTGGCTACATACTGTACCTGACTATACCATTCATTTCGTGCGTTTAATTTTAATTTTGGCGCTCTGCGAATCGTTGTCTGGCACATTGATTACTGCTATGCTAGCCACAGGACGCATCCGAAATTATCAAATCATCGTCGGCGGATTACAAATGATGAATTTCCCTTTATCTTATATTGCATTGCGAATGGGAGGTAAGCCAGAAGTAACGATGATAATTGCGATTGTTATCTCCATTGTAAATCTATTTGTACGTATTTTCTTTCTAAAAAAAATGATTGGATTGTCTACTGAATATTACCTAACAAAAGTAGTAGGCAACATTTGCCTGGTGTCTGCGGGCTCATTGATATGCCCCATGCTTGCCTTCTACGGATTGGAATCCAGTATATGGCGCTTCTTGTTGGTCTGCATTATCAGTGTACCCAGCACATTACTTATTATCTATTTCATAGGATGTTCAACGGTCGAGCGGGCATGGATTCATGCTCAAATAAACTTGGTTAAACAACGATTCAAATGATACACATTTCCAATAAGCAAGATTGTTGCGGTTGCACAGCATGTGCCAGCATTTGTGCACAAAATGCCATTTCGATGGCAATAGACGAAATGGGGTTCAAATATCCCATAGTCAATACAAATCGTTGCACAGATTGTGGATTATGCGAAAAAGTATGTGCGTTTCACAATAATTACGACAAATCAAATAATTTCGTAGTACCTTTTGCTTATGCCGTACGACATCGAAACATGGAAGAAATAAAAAGTAGTCGAAGCGGAGCTATGTTCATCGCTTTATCGGACTACATCTTCCGGAATAATGGAGTGGTATATGGCGTAGGGTATGCGACACATTTTCGAGCTGTTCATAAACGCATTACCAATCGGGATGATTGCAAAGA
This sequence comes from Parabacteroides sp. An277, assembly GCF_002159645.1. Classification (GTDB taxonomy): domain Bacteria; phylum Bacteroidota; class Bacteroidia; order Bacteroidales; family Tannerellaceae; genus Parabacteroides. The sequence goes on from NZ_NFJB01000021.1 coordinate 7,512, forward strand.
ACTGAAAGGCTCTAAATATGTGCAAAGCGACTTAGACGGCATTTTTCATCAGATTAAGGGGGATTTACAGCAAGGTTTGTATGTCCTGTTTGTAGGCACACCTTGTCAAACTGCAGGATTGAGGTCTTTTATTAACAAGAAAAATAGCGAGAAACTATTGATCTGTGATATCGTATGCCATGGCGTACCCAGTCCTTTGTTATGGGATGAATATTTGAATTATATGGAACAAAAAATGGATTACACTATTGAACAAGTGAATTTCCGAGACAAAGTCAAAGGATGGGCTGCCCATTATGAGTCTTTTATATTTCAAAATGGGAAGAAAATCATTACTCACACGTTTACGGATTTATTTTATAAGCATTTGATGTTTCGTCCATCGTGCGCTGTATGTAAATATACTAATACCCAACGTCCCTCCGATATTACTTTAGCTGATTTTTGGGGATGGGAAAAAGTAAACAGCGATTTTAATAAAGATAATATGGGCTGTTCTTTGGTCTTGGTAAATTCTGAAAAGGGACAAAGGGTATTTGAAGCGGTCCTTCCAGAAATCCATGTCATTTCCACGACCATAGACCAATGCCTGCAACCCAATTTACAACATCCCTCTTTTTTTTCACCCCTCTATGCGGCATTTTGGAAAGATTACCAACAAAAAGGATTTGCTTTTGTATTGCGCAGATATGGAGACCAAGGCATCCGTTATAAATTATCGCGGTTGAAGGGAAAAATCAAACAAATTATCAAAAGAATCATTCGGAAATGAAAGTAGGAATATTTACATTTCATTGTGCTCACAATTACGGCGCTGTGTTGCAAGCCTATGCTTTACAAACCTATTTAAAATCGAAGGGACTGGAAGTGCATATAATTGATTATTGTCCCGAAACAATAAAGTCTTTTTATAAACCGTTCGACATTGGCGATTTTCATTCGTTTAAAACCCTGTTGTCTCGCTTGTTGTTATTTCCAGCCTCTTGGAAACGTTATCGAAATTTTAATCGTTTCATTCATGAAAAGTTATCGCTGGACAAACTCGATTTGAACAGCGCGTCATGCGCTTATGACGCATTTATCTATGGAAGCGACCAAATTTGGAGTCCTAAAATATTAAGAGGTTTTGATATAGTTTATTTTGCAGGGTTTGAAGTGGCCAAAGGAAAACGAAATATCTCATATGCTGCTAGCATGGGAAAAACCACCTTGAATGACATGGAAAAAAACTATTGCAAAGAGGCTTTGAGAAGTTTTAATGCAATCAGCGTACGGGAAGACTCTTTGAAACGCACTTTATCTCCTCTAACGGGGAAAAACATTGAGGTTGTGGTCGATCCAACCTTCTTGCTAACCCAATCCCAATGGGACCAAATAGCCGTCAATCCCCCAATAAAGAGTCCGTACGTGCTAGTTTATCAAGTAGAAAAGAACGAACAGGTCTACAAAATCGCCCTTTCAATTGCCAAGCAAATCCAAGGGAAAGTAATCGAATTAAAATCAAAATTAAGTTTGCTACATCAATCCAAGTACCAATGCGCTTCGCCGGAAGAGTTCGTCGGTCTTTTCCAGCATGCCTCTTTCGTCGTAACAACCTCTTTTCATGGAACTGCTTTCTCCATCCTTTTCAATCGTCCTTTCTATACGGTAAAAGTGAATGAAAATATAGACACGCGCGCATCCGCCCTATTAAACAGACTTTCCTTATCCGGACGGCTCATCCAAAAGGAATCTGAGGCTATATTATCGGAAATAGATTATACAACGCCTAATCAATTGTTGGCATCTCTGCAAGAATGCTCAAAAAGTTTCTTAGAAAAAGCCTTAAAACCCACCTAATGTCCATCTTCCGTTGCTGGTTTTAAGCTTTTCGTAAAATGGTAAATCTCCCCTCCCAATTGTGCGATGTTTACAATTACGATTGCAAACTTCCTGCAAACTGCACGAAACTTACATTTGCGATTGCAAACCTCCTGCAAACTGCGAGAAGCTTACATTTGCAATTACAAGCCTTCCACCTCTTTCCAAAGAAAGACTTATAAAAACAAAAACTAAAATTGCTCCTGTTATAATCGCAATAGATTACGGCGGACCAAGAAAGCATATCCGCCGAATGCCGCTTTCCAGATAGATAAATTGGATGTAACAAAAAGAAACTTAAGCGGGAAGAACGTACGCCGTAGCACATGGATAATGTCTTTCCGGATAGCGGAAATAATTGACCGAAGAAGACTATCGTCTATGCGTCCTTGGTAGGTTTTAGCTTGTATGGTCTTAACCAACAACCGATTGAGAAACTTATATATCAAAACGCGATAGTCTTCCTTCGTGGACGACAAGATACCTTTAGCTAATTGGTATAATCGTAGCTGGGTATATATATCATTTATGTCATGCCGATATTTATGACTATAATTTGGCCATTCATAGTTATATTCGGCCTCGTTTATCGTTATAAAAACACCTTTCATCCACGATAAATACTGAAGGACAAATACCTCATCTTCAAACAAATGAATATGCCCATCAAAACGAATCTGATGTTGTTCAAGTATTTCTTTTTTAAATATCTTATTCCATACAAAGCCAAAATGACCTAATAGAAACTCGCTCGTAGGGATAAGTCCTTGCTCGTTTTCATAATAAACCGACTCAAAAACACCTTGCTTGTATACCCTTATTTTTTGAACAAACAGTAATTCCGAAGCATCTTTTCGCTTAATTACTTCAACGAAATTTTGTAACCAATGCTCCTCGACATAATCATCGCTATCGCAAAATGCAATCCATTCGCCAGTAGCTTTTTCTAATCCAGCATTCCGGGCAGAACTTACCCCTCCATTCTCTTTATAAATCGTCTTAATACGCATATCCTTCCGGCAAGCTTCTTCACATATTGCGCGAGAATGATCTATGCTTCCATCATCTATCAATATCAGCTCCCAATTCAGATAACTTTGCTCTACAATTCGCTGAATACATCTTCCCAATGTAGCTTCTGAATTATAAACGGGAACAATAATGGATATCTTAAGCTTTGGTATATTCATTATAATATTTAGGATACTGCTTCTCTATATACTTTTTCTACTTGTTGCGCTATCAAATCCCAATTATATTGGGATAAATCATATTCTTGTTTTTCTTGTCCGTTGTCCAACAAAGTTTGAATATGCGAAATCATATCTTGCAAATTATTGGTTTGAAAATAATTTTCTTCAGGTAGCCCTATTGCCTTATTAGCTAGTATATCGCTTGCCAATACTTTTCGTTGGCAACTCATGGCTTCTAATAGCGTAATTGGTAATCCTTCATGCGAGGAAGGCAACACGAATAAGGCCGTATTCGAATAAAGTTGCTTCAATTTTTCGCCTTTTACAATTCCGGGCAATATGACTTGATTTTCTAACGCGAAATCTTTCAAATAACAACCATAAGCTGAATGATAATCAGTATCACCTGCAATAACCAGCTTATATTCCGGTCGATTCAATTTGATATAAGCCTCTATCAGTTTGTCAAATCTTTTTTCTTCCACAAAACGCCCTACCCCCAAAATATATTTCCCGGGTTGAATCTCTAATTCGTCCAGATAAGAGATTGAATTTGTTTCAGGAAAAGAGGTAATGCCATTATAGATTAAATGGACATTCTTTTTACGGTTGTATTTCTTAGCCAAGGTAGTAGTAATGATGGTGGAAATAGCAATGATTTGATTTGCCCATAACGCAGCAAAAAATTCGCCCAGCTTTAATACAGACTTAGCCAAAAAGCCCCATTTTTCTCGATCGTAATCAAGTCCATGATGAGTCATGACAATTCTCAGATTCAATAACTTGGCCAGAGGGATGGCAATAGACGGCCCTATGGCATGGATATGCACAATATCCGCACGCACTTTTTTTGCATAAAGAATACCCTTTAAAGTATGAATGGCCGCTTCCAGGCCAGAGATCATAGGAGAAGGAATATCTTTGAACTGAACCCCCCTATAAGATGACAATGGAGGATTTTCTTTCACAAATCCGCTTCTTCTTATCACAACGACTTCATGGCCTAATTTTGCAATACGAGGATATAATTCTTCGCAATGCGTTTCAATTCCACCTTGTATATGGGGAAAGCCTCTTAAACCGACAACTACAATTTTCATTTTTCCGATAACTTTTGTAAGTTTCCTTGCTCCGGATCCTGTCCTACGTCATACCATTTTCTTTCTAAACAAAGCGGTTGATGAAGCAAACTATGCAATTTATTTTTCATCACCCATTGCAAAGGATGGCGAATATATTTTTTCATGACAGGGGCAGCAGTTCCTACCATCCAACAATTCTTAGGACATTTTCGGACCAGATTCCGGACTTTTTCGGCCTGCTTACTTTCCCATATTTCTTTAAAAGATTGTACTTGGCGAATATTTCCCATGCTTTCTTTCCAATATGCTTCTTCCAATCCATTGCAAGGATACACATCGCCATAAGGATCCACAAAAAAGTTTACTAATCCAGCCTCGCAAGGCAACATGCGTCTATTCCCTTCAATATAATTAATTAGCCCATTATTAAAGAAAGCCCTAAACCAAGCCTTGGGAGAATGTTCTTTCAATTGCAAAGTAATTAATTTCTCAAAATTAGATATAACCTCCTCTTTATTGGTTATCTGATTATCATATTTATGGAAATAATATGAATTATGAAAAGCAGCTGTAGCAAATTCCATTTTTAGTTGTTTGGCCAAATGATAAAGAGATAACATATCGGCCGAATTATTATTTGATACAGTAATACCAAATCCGATATCCTTTATTCCCATTTCCCGCAAAATAAGAAGAGTCCGAAGCCCCTTATCAAATCCCCCTTGTCTTCCTCTTAGTTCGTCATTTTTTTGAGATAAACCTTCAATGCTGACACGAATACCTATATGAGGAAATTTTTCTGCCAATTTGATAATACGATCTTCAAACCATCCAGAAGTAGAAATAACCACACGCGGAGACTTTGTAAATAAAACTTCCACTATTTCATCCAAATCTTCTCGAATAAAGGGTTCGCCTCCCGTTATATTTACAAACTTGACATGTGGTAATATTTCCAACTCCTTCGGTTGAATTTCTTTACTCTTTTCGGTAGGATTTTGCCAAATATCACACATTTTACAACGCATCGGACAACGATACGTTGTAATAATACACATATCTGTAGGTGAAGGTATCATATCTCGTATTGCTTAATTTATTGTTCGTATAATTTAATAATCTCTTCATAATACTTATCAGCAGAGAAACGTTCTTGCGCATCTCTACTAATTTGTTGATAATCGAAAGAAGTCTGATACATTTGTACAATTTTTTCTTTCAAATCATCCTCATTTCTGGATTCAAAAAGTAAACCACTTTTTGGAACATTGATTGTTTCTGGTATACCTCCTATATTAGCTCCCAAAACTGGAGTACCTAAACATTGGGCTTCAATGCTTACCAAACCAAACACTTCATACCACTCAGATGGAACTACTATAAATTTCGCTTTTTGAAGAATTGGAACCATTTCATTCCATTCTTTAAATCCAACAAATTCTATATTTTCAGTATTTGAAAACTCATCTTTCATAGGTCCAGAACCTATGACAACTAATTTATAAGGCAATTTCTTTGCAACTTTAATAAGGGTTCGCAACCCCTTTTCTTCAGATAATCTACCCACATAACAATAATATGAATCTTTTATTGTCACTTGTGGATAATTTCTATTTGTAAAATTTGGAATTACTTTTATATTAGTATCAGAGAATCCACCCTTACACATTAAATCTGCAAAAAAATGGCTGGGTGCAATAAAACAATCCGTATTCCTAATAATTCTTTTTTTATTCCATACTAAAGATTCCCCATAAGCCAACAAGCTGGCCAAATAACTATTCTTCATGCACTTATTCCGTAACACATTATAGGTATGTCTCGTAAAAACACAAGATTCACAAGTCTGATCTTTCCGCAAACAAGTATAATTGGGGCAAATCAATTTATAATCGTGCAAAGTCCAAACAACTTTTATTCCATTATTGTGTGCAATTTCACCAATTAAAGGAGACAACTGGGAATGTATATTATTAAGATGCACTACATCTGGCTTAAAATCTTTAAGCAAAGCTATAAATTTCTTCTTTACTTCTACAGAATAGAACATACGAATTGCAGCCACAATTTTCCCACTCAGTTTTTTTGTCTGAAAATCTATTGATGAAGGAAAATATTTTTCCCACTCTGAAGAATAATTTAAAGGATGTTGCATACTAAAAAAAGCTACATTATGCCCCTTTTCCTTTAATAACTTTTCCAATGCCAAAGATGCTACACAATCTCCTCCACGGTTATAATAAAACTTATTTGCTATAAGAATTCTCATTTCTTACAATTTTAAAATTCAATTGTTTATTACTAGTTGAATCTACAAACGACAAAGCTAATAACATCATCATAAATAATCCTCTATTATGTGTAATTGTGGCATCTGTTGTACATTCTATCAGAAAAAAAAGAATAATAAGAATGCTAAGAGCAAAATTTTTTATACATCCTTCATGGAGTCGCTTTATTGCTTTTTTAGCTATAGCGAGCCAAAACAAAAAGAATAAAAAGAAACCTATTACTCCAAATTGGGCAAGTGCTGGATAATAAGTATCAGCAATAAAACGTGGGTCATTTTTCGTCAATCCATGCAATATATCCATACCCAAATCATTATAAATATGGGAATAATATTCTCCGGAAGTATATGTCGCATATGTAGCAAAACCTGAACCCAAAGGGAAATAATCACGAAATACATCTATAGAAAAATAGTACAAAGCTGCACGAGCATAATAATCTTGCATATTGCGTGCATCTCCCAATCCTCCTTGTACAAAATAAAAATATAGTTTATCCCATACCACAAAAATAATTGCAGCAACTACAAAAGCAAATATCACAATATTCTTCATATTGATTTTTAACCTAAACTCATTATTAATATAAAAGACCAAAAATGCAGCCAATACAAAAAAACCGTACATTTTCGACCTTCCGGATAATAATCCTACTGCTAACAATAACAGAAATATCAACTTATCTTTTAATGTATAATTACTACAATACAAATACAACAAAGCCATAATAGTTGCAGCTGTAGCTAATCGAGACTGATGTGTAAGCAATACATGTAATACGCTTAAATCAAAGAGAGAGATTATCCCGACAATCAATAAATAAAACGAAAACACAATCGCCAACAATTGTATATTTTTCTTCATTTGCTGATTCAATACTGGTTTGAAAGCATACACTGTAAAGAAAGCCAAATATGGTTTTAATTGAATAATAAAATCAGACAATATAGCAGCCTTCGTATTACACTTAATAGCAAAAGAATAAACCAAATAAAAAAGGAAAACGCCCAATGTAATCATAAATAATTTATTAACAGACCAATTTGGCGTATGAAACACATAATAAGCATATAACCCACATAAGGCGATAGCACATAATTCATCTACAAAATTCAAGCCAAGCGCATCATAGAATACGACTCCAAAGATTAGCGTGAATACAAAAAGATAGTAAAATGTATTATCGATAAATTTCTGAAGCATACACTTTATTTATATGAAATAGATTCAACGGATGCACCTTTATGGGCACCAAAATAGGTGATATAGATTTTCTTCTCACTGGTATCAATAGCATATATACTGAAGCTATTACTATTTATATCATTCTTATCTCTCGCGACATAACCAAAATTATCGTTTTGCAAATCCGGAGAAAGAGTGTTGGCCAAAAGCATGATTTGTTTCGGACGAGTACCTTCTTCATGAGCTACTTCAAAATGAGCAGGTGTATGAGCATGCCCACCCAAATAACAAATAAAATTCCCTTTACTATTTTCAAAATCAGCATCTACGATTATTGTATTAGAGGGAGAAACAGCGGTATGATAAATGCCGTTCATTTTCTTCTTCTGGATAAATGCATTTATAATAGAGGGTACCAACGTCTCTTTATACTGATGCACACCTGCACACATATAAGTACTACCATCCTTTGAATAAGGTTGTAAAGGATAGTGGTTCAATACAATTACGGAATGTTTTTCTGTCATATTTTCTTTTAATGCTACATTAACCAACCAATCCACTTGTTTCTGCGTAATACAAGAGACATGCAAAGAATTATACTCAATTCCTTCTTGATCTGTATTATCTAACGCTATAAAACGAATAATATTGCCATTTGCTTCAGGAACATCGGCATAATAATAATTTTCTCCAGGTTGTTGATGATAATTGTAATTCAAATGGGCAAACAGAATCGAATGCAAGTCTTGTTTATCCAAATAATTGGATGGGCGATCACTCAACATGTTTGTATCATGGTTTCCTATACAAAAGAAACTAGGTACCGCATTTTGGAAGGAAAAAAATGTAGCGGCGAAGGCATTCAGGTATTGAGCAGCGGTTTGTTTATCGTCTTCCTCGGTTGTATTGATAAAATCTCCACTTGCCACGAGCGCATTGATTTTGGATTCACTCAAATTAGCGAACGCAACCGCTTGTTTTAAGTTCGTGGGATTATCATACATATTGTCTGCGGTAAAACTGGACAAATGCACATCCGAAATATGAACTATTTTGAACCGCTCATACGACTGACTACCTTTCAAGGCACTTATCTCACCTTCATTATTCGACCCATACATAATCTCGTTCAAATAAGCCAATGTTTCCGTTGTATTTTGTACAAAATATTCTCGACTTTTGTCTCGATTACAACTATATTGTAGAAAAACGAGAACGAGAAAAAGTAGCATATACCCGTTATTCCTTTTCATGCTTGCATTTCTTTGAATGATTTGCAAATATAGCAAAAGCCTATCAATTGGGAAAATGTTTATCTATTTTTTCTTTTTCATTAAACACTCCCCACACCCACATTTGCACTGTATATCTTTCGAATGCTTTACTATCCCATATAGTTTTCTCCCTACGTAAATAAGAACAACTATACCAATTAGAAAGAGAATGATTTCTTGCCACATAATGCACTTATGTTAAATGATTAGACTTCCTATTTGATAGACCAAGAATGAAACAATCCAAGCTAGGACACAAGTGTAACCTACTACGAATAACCCCCATTTCCACGAATTGGATTCATTTTTAATAGCTACGACCGTGGCTATGCACGGGAAGTAGAGCAAGACGAAAAGCATCAGGCTAAGTCCAACTAAGGGAGTAAACACATGGCTTCCATCCGGATTTTGTTCCTCCAGCAAACGTTCGGACAAGGCTTGCTCCTCGGCATCACTTCCGGTATATAGCACACTCAGGGTACTTACGACTATCTCTTTGGCTGCCATACCGGAAAGCAAACTAACGCTTATTTTCCAATTGAACCCGAGCGGTTCCATAATGGGCGATATCGCCTGGCCTATACGGCCGATGTAAGAGTTTTCTTGATGGTCAATGGCAATTTGCGCTTCGAGGTCCGTTATCCGTTGCGCCTTTTCGCCCTCGCTTATCGAGGCATTTTCTATTGCGGTCCGTTGTTGTTCGAAAAGAGGCGTATGGCTCGTCTCTCGTGGGAAGTAACCCAAGAACCATATAATAATAGAAGCAACCAGAATGATACCTCCCATCTTGTGCAGGTATTGTTTGGCTTTCTCCCACATGTGGATAAGGATGGATTTGCCGGTTGGCATCCGGTAAGGAGGAAGTTCCATCACGAATGGCACATCTTCTTCGCGGAAAAAGGCGCGCTTGAATACCCGAGCCAGAATAACCGCCATGACAATACCCGTCACATAAAGCAAGAGCAGCATACTCCCTGCATGTTGAGGGAAGAGTGCACCCGTAATCAATACATAGACAGGCAATCGAGCACTGCAACTCATCAACGGTGTGACTAGCATCGTAATCATCCGGCTATTGCGACTTTCAATCGTCCGCGTGGCCATTACCGCCGGCACATTGCATCCGAAGCCCATAACCAACGGAATAAAGGACTTTCCATGCAACCCCATCTTGTGCATGATTTTATCCATGATAAAAGCGGCTCGCGCCATATAGCCCGAATCCTCCATAAAGGAAATAAAGGCATAAAGGATAACGATTTGCGGAAGGAAGACAATCACACCTCCTACTCCACCAATAATACCGTCGACGAGCAAATCCTTTAAAGGACCGTCGGCCATCGTGCCTCGTACGAAGTTACCAATGACTTCCACCAGGCTCTCTATCCATCCCATAGGATACTCTCCCAGACGGAACGTCACCTCAAACATCAGCCACATGAAAAGGATAAAGAATGGGAATCCCATCACGCGGTGTGTCAATAGCATATCAATAATTTGCGTCTTCGAGGCTTCACGTATCTTGTTCTGTTCGAAGGTTTCACAGAGAGCTCCCTGGATAAAGCCATAACGGGCATCCGTAAGCGCCGTCTCGCAATCGGTTTGAAGCAAGCTCTCGATATGCACCGAGTTCTTATCTCGCTCGGCAAGGATTTGTGCCCCTCCTTCCTGATGCTGTATCTGCGTCTCCACCTCTTTGTCCCGCTCCAGAAGCTTGATAGCCAGATAACGCTTCGAGATACTCTTCGGCAAGTCGGCATCGGCTTTCTGGATGGCATTTTTAATATGGGTAATACCCTTTTCCAGCGTATCACCATAATTAATATGGATATGACGGACGGTAGGGTCTTCTTCTTCATAGACTTTGATGACGCGCTCGAACAACTCCTTGATGCCAAAGCCTGTCTTACTAATCGTGGGCACGATAGGGCAACCTATCATCCGTCCTAACGATTCATAATCCAGCTTATTCCCAGCCCGTTCCAACTCGTCGTACATATTGAGGGCGATGACCATTTGCACGTCCATGTCGATGAGTTGCGTCGTCAGATAAAGATTCCGTTCAAGATTGGAGGCATCTATCACATTGATGACCACATCCGGTTGTTCCTTCTCATTCAATTGTTTGCGCACATAGAGCTCTTCTGGCGTATAGGCCGAGAGCGAATAGGTCCCTGGCAGGTCGACGATGCGGAACGTATAACCGCTTTGCTTGAAGGTTCCCTCTTTGGCATCTACTGTCACACCGCTGTAGTTTCCCACTCGTTCGTGCGCCCCGGAGGCAAAGTTGAATAGGGAGGTCTTGCCGCAATTCGGATTTCCTACCAACGCGACATTGATGGTACGCCCCTTATGGATAGCCATCGCACGCAAGTCTTCATCGGAAGGCTCGACAAACGCCTCCTCTTTGGCGGCTATTTGGGTCTGTTCGCGGGCATATTCGGCGGCACTTACGACCTCAATCAGCCCTGCATCTTGCCTGCGGAGCGAAACGTCATATCCCATCACCCGGTAATGGATAGGGTCTTTAAGCGGCGCGCTCTGCACGACTTCTACCTCCTTACCACGGATAAAACCCATCTCGATGATGCGTTTGCGGAATGCGCCACGCCCCATCACCTTCACAATAACCCCTTTATCTCCTGTGCGAAGCTCTGATAATCTCATTGTCTATATTCCTCTACATAAATTCACGCAAAGGTACATTTTCTCTTCGGGTATGACAATACCTACCCATAGGTATTTTACCTGGAAGAAGGTAGAAAAATACCCAACCGTAGGGTGCGGACGACACCTACCGTTGGGTATGAAAGGCACCCTAGCTAGGGGTATTGTTGCCACCCTAGCTAGGGGTACTTTTACCATCTAATGCGTTATTCATCGCGGCTCGCTCCCAGGAACATGAAGATGTAGTAAAGGAGCGTCGCCAACGAACCCAACGCCGCTACCACATACGTATAAGCAGCCGATTTCAACGCATCTTCCGCCTTGTCGTGCGTAAAGACATTGGTGATACCTGCCCGGCTCAACCAGACAAGCGCACGCTGGCTGGCGTTGATTTCGACCGGCAATGTCACCAAACTAAACAACGTAGTCGATGCAAAAAGGATGATACCAAAGAGCATCAGTTGAGGAAATTGATGTAAAAGCAACATTCCGCCCAGCAACACCCAAGACATGATATTCGACGCGAAGCTCACCACTGGCACCAAAGCCGAGCGCATCCGGAGCGGAGCATACGCACACGCATGTTGCACAGCATGACCACACTCGTGAGCCGCCACCGCAGCCGCAGCGATACTACAACTATCATATACGCTCTCACTCAAATTGACGGTCTTCGTCATCGGGTTATAATGATCAGTCAGATGACCCGGCGTACAAGTGACTTGCACGTCGTAGATACCATTATCGCGCAACATCTGTTCTGCCACGTCGCGCCCTGTCATTCCATTGGGTAAAGCAATCTGAGAATAAGTCTCAAATTTAGATTGGAGCCGGCGTGATACCAACCAGCTCAATACGGCTACGCCGATAAAAATAATCCAATATAACAACATATTCGCTTCCATTAATTATTCATTCATATCTTCCGTATAGCGCACAATCGTTTGCTCACGGTCAGGCCCTACCGAGACAATCTTGATAGGCACACCCAGCTCCTCTTCGAGGAAAGAAAGGTAGGCATTGAATTCTTCCGGGAACTCATCTTCGCTCTTCATCTTCGTCATGTCCGTCTGCCAACCCGGAAGCTCTACATATACAGGCTCGACTTCGTCTTCAATCGAATAGGGGAAATCAACCACCTCTTCGCCGTTTATCTTGTAGGCTACGCAAGCTTTGATGGTTTCAAAGGAATCCAACACATCGCTCTTCATCATAATCAATTGCGTTACGCCATTGAGCATGACAGCATAGCGCAACGCTACCAAGTCAATCCAGCCACAACGACGTTTACGTCCTGTTACAGCTCCAAACTCGTGTCCCAATTGGCCAATCTTATCGCCTGTCTCGTCAAACAATTCCGTAGGGAATGGACCACTCCCTACCCGTGTGCAATAAGCCTTGAAAATACCATACACTTCACCAATATGGCGCGGAGCCACACCTAAGCCTGTACAGCATCCGGCACAAATCGTATTTGAAGAGGTCACAAACGGATATGAGCCAAAGTCCACATCCAACATCGTTCCTTGCGCCCCTTCTGCCAATACGTTCTTACCCTCTTTCAGCAAATGGTTAATAACGTGTTCACTATCTATCAACTTGAATTGCTTGAGATATTCCAACGCCTCGAACCACTTCGCTTCCAATTCCGTTATATCGTAAGTATAATTCAACGATTTTAGGATAGATTCATGCCTATGTTTGGCTGCATTATAAATGGAATCGAAATCGCGCAACAAATCTCCTACACGGACACCATTGCGACTCACTTTATCCGTATAAGTAGGACCAATTCCTTTTCCCGTCGTGCCAATCTTACCAGCACCCTTGGCCGCCTCATACGCCGCATCGAGAATACGATGAGTCGGCAAAATAAGATGCGCTTTTTTCGATATATAAAGCTGCTTCGTAATATCATGGCCACTGGCCGCAAGCGCTTCTGCCTCCTCTTTGAAAAGGACAGGGTCGAGTACGACACCATTACCTATAATATTCACCTTTCCACCTTGGAATATGCCGGAAGGAATCGAGCGCAACACATACTTTTCACCTTTGAACTCAAGCGTATGCCCCGCATTCGGGCCACCTTGGAAACGCGCTACGGCATCGTACTGGGGCGTCAAAACATCTACCACCTTACCTTTGCCTTCGTCTCCCCATTGCAATCCTAATAGAACATCTACTTTCATGTCTTTATCTTCTGATTAATACTTTTCATTTATCGGGTGGCCTCTTTTGAAAGCCAACCCGACAAAGATAACGGATTTATTCGGAAAATCACATACGTTCTTCCTATTTTGTTACAAAACCAGGCAATAAAAGCTCTTTTAACGCTCTATAATGGCCGCTTTACCTAAGCCGATTTGCGAAGCTGCATTGCCTTTGAACAAAATACGGACATGAACCTCTTCACTCGTAGGTGGGAAAGGCACATCCAAATCAGCACACGAAGCATCCTCCTTAGTAGCCAACCGCTTACCATTTACCCAAACTTCTGCCTCTCCGCATAACTGACGAAGATGCAACACGCCTCCTTTTTGTTTATGGATGGCAAAAGGTACAAACGATGCACGATAAAGATAATAACCTTCGTTTGGCATCTGACTCAACGTCCCTGCATTAACTTGTTGCCAGCTATTCATATCATTTTCTGCCAACTCCATCGTCGGATCCAACCGTTCGGCAGAGAAAGGAGACAGCATCCATTTATCCAATACAATAGAAGGCTTTACTACTTCGACCGAGGGCACACCTTTCGATGGCAAAGTATTGATTTGAATCGTAGCCGACTTCAACCCAGGAGTTGACGCAGTCAGGAAGATCGGTTCCGTAGCTCCTTTATCGGTTTGTACGATGACTTGTGCATATCCATTAAAGAGATTCCGTTTCATGGCTTTATCTGCTTCATGCGAATTAGGATTTCCATTTCCCACACCAATAATCCGTCCTGGTCCGCTAATAGAAAACGTCATAGGATGATTAGCTGTAGGAACATGACGTCCTTTCTTATCCACCACTTCCACCGTAATAGGCATAGCATCCCATCCATCTCCTTCAAGCGTATCACGGTAAGGAATCAAATGAACACCCTGTGGTTCGCCAGTTGTTTCTACTTTATAACGAACACATTCTTTCCCCTCTTTATAACCAATAGCCTCTAATTTACCTGGTTTATACGGGATATAAAATGTATTCATTTCATATTTATCCACCTTTTCTGCTCCTACTTGCTTGCCATTCAAAAGAACTCGCACACTATCCGCATTCGTAAGCGTCATGACTTTGATAGGTTTCCCAATGCTATCCGTCGGCCAATTCCAATGTGGCACAAGATGCATCACCGGGCGATTCTCAATCCACTGCGCTTGACGTAAATAATAAGCCATCTTCGGGAAACCACACAAATCCATAATGCCAAAGAAAGAACTAGCTGAAGGCCACCGGAAAGGTGTCGGTTCTCCTCGGTAATCAAAGCCAGTCCATACGAAACATCCTGCCAAAAAAGGACGCTCATTAATTGCTTTCCAATTCGCACGATGAGTTTGTCCCCAATCGGCCGACCGTGTATCATACGAATCAATGATATTGTGTTCCATATCCGTTTGATATTCACCTCGTACTTGGAATGCCGAACAATCTTCCGAACTGGTCAATTTCAAAGTTGGATTCTTCTGATGGAATTCATCGTACGCATAATGTTGATAATTAAATCCAACAATATCTACCGCTTGCGAAACATTATGTGGTTCAAACAACCCTCCATTCATAGCTGCTGTAACCGGACGAGTGGTATCCAAACGCTCTACAACATCACGCATCCGACGCACCATTTCGTACCCATTCTCTGTACCTTGCATCGGTTCTTCATTGAATACCGACCAGAGAATGACACTGGGACGATTTCGATCCCGTTTCACAAGCCACTCCAACTGGCGGACATGTTCAGGAGAGGTATTAAATACGCGATTCTCGTCCATGACCAAAATACCCAAGCTATCACACAAATCAAGCAATTCTACCGAAGGAGGATTATGTGAACAACGATACGCATTTACGCCCATTTCCTTGAGCAAATTCATCCGAAATGCCCATAATGCATCAGGCATGGCAACTCCTACACCAGCATGGTCTTGGTGATTGCACACTCCTTTTATCTTTAAATGCCTTCCATTCAAGAAAAAGCCAGAATCTACATCGAAATAATACGAACGGAAACCACATCGAGTAGTCAATTCGTCCGTTTTGATACCATTTTGCAAGACTTCGGTCTTAATCGTATATAATATGGGCGAATCTATGTCCCATAATTGCGGATTATGCATCGTTAATTGTATCTTCGCCGTAGCATCCCGTAGAGGGTCCACTTTCACTTTGACAACACCCGATTGAAGCATTTCTCCATTAGGACTATACAAGGTTGATTTCACCTCTGCTTCAGCTGGAAGTTTACCTGCATTATTCACTTCCGCCTCCACTGGGATAAGCCATTCATCACTTGTTTTCTTTACCGGATTAGCATATACACCATCCGTTTTCAAATGCAAAGGCGAACGTTTTACCAACCATGTATGCCGGTAAATGCCAGCTCCTTCATACCACCAACCTTCTTGCGAATGCGCATCTACCCGAACAGCTATCGTATTCGGAGCATCGCCAAAATTCAAATAAGGAGTAATATCTATATACGAAGAAGTATACCCACACCAATTCCGATGCAAAAGCGTACCATTTACCCAAATAGTAGAATATGTCGCAATTCCATCGAAATGTAGTTCAAAATACTTTCCCTTATCTTCGAGTGGAATCTGGAATGTCCGTCGATACCACCCATATCCCCTATCGCGATATCCTTGCGAAAGGTTCGCCTCTGGATTGAAGGGTTGCTCAACCGCCCAATCATGCGGCAAATCCAACTCACGCCAATCGCTATCATCATAACCAGGGGCAGCTGCACCCCAACTCCTTCCTGCCTTTGCATTGGCATACGACGCACCATGCCCCTTGATTTCCGGGAAAGGAATATCTCCTTCATGGAAACGCCAACCTTCGTCCAACGACATCTTAATAGGCTCCGTTACAAATTCTTGAGCCCAAAACGTAAAAGGCAACATACAACATACAAATGTCCAAAACTTTTTCATGGGTTATCCGTTCTTTAACTTATTTTGTCCGCAAAAATAACTTTTTCTTCACAAATCATCATCACCTGTTCCATTTTTAAAAGTATTTTTCTGAAAAGACAACGATAAATGGAGAAAGACACAGGCAAAAATCAAAATAAATACAACGATTACTTTTACTTATCATAACTATAAATTAACCACAATCCAAACCGTTTACTTAGTTTTTCTTTTCATAATATTTATACATATTGGCATCACTACCCAATCCACTCCATGTCATAAAAAGAGAACTTATAATTCCATAAAGAGAACGCAAAGTTTTAAATTAGCGATTTTTTGTTCGAAAAATTACGTTTCATATTACAATATGACTTATATTTGCAGCCGTTCGAGTCTTAATAAGGCCTATATAGAGACACGCACATAATGATATAATGTCATTTTAATATAAGTATTTTATGTAAATCATGAAAGCGAATTCTAAATTTGTGAGAATTTTGTTGCTTTCCACAATGTTGGGAACAACAGGAGCTACCAACGGAAACGCCGCGCTTTTTGCATCGAATGCTTCTATTTCGCAGCAAAAAGGCAGAGTATCCGGAGTAGTAAAAGATGAAATGGGGCCCGTTGTAGGTGCTTCCATTGTGGTGAAAGGTACAACAAATGGGACCATCACGGATATGGATGGGAAATTTATTATTGACAATGTTCCCGTAGGATCCATATTGGAAATCTCATATGTTGGCATGGAAACTCAATCTATCCGATGGGATGGACAAAGTTCCGTGAATGTGATGTTGAAAGATGAAGCTCAAGATTTAGATGAAGTCGTGGTGGTTGCATACGGAACAACCAAGAAATCATCGTTTACAGGATCAGCATCTGTAGTAAAATCTGATCAATTGGGAAAAATTTCAGGAACCGGGTTTGCGGAAGCCTTACAAGGTATGAGCGCTGGCGTAAATGTTACGAACAATGAAGGAAATCCGGGTGGCGATACGCGTATTCAAATTCGAGGTATTGCCTCCATGTCAGGACAATCTTCACCGCTAATTATTGTAGACGGTATGCCTTATGACGGTAGTTTGAATACGATTGCCCCTTCAGACATTGAATCGATGACAGTCTTAAAAGACGCAGCAGCCGCTTCACTGTACGGTTCACGAGCTGCAAATGGCGTATTAGTAATTACTACCCAAAAAGGCAAAACAGGGAAACCCGTAATCAATTTCCGTGGAGCTTGGGGTACGTCAGACAATGCCGTAAAAAATCCAACAAAAGCGGATCCTTATCAGCAATTGACGAACACATGGCGTGCTATCTATAATGACAAATATTATTTAGAAGGAATGAGTTCACAAGAGGCTGGAGATTATGCATCTCAAACAGTATTAGGACACATGGTAAACCCTCGAATCAACTCTGCCGGCGAAACCGTCTACGTTACACCGTTTAAATGGACGGGAGACGCCTCAAACTATGTATTGCACGACGGAAACGGTAATTGCTGGACCAATCCTGAATTGGAAATGGTATGGGATGAAAGCGACTACGACTGGTATGGCGCTGTATTCTCGCGCAAATTGCGTCAAGATTATGGAGTTGATGTCAGTGGATCAACTGAAAATGGGAAAGTAAATTACTATACATCCTTATCTTATTTAAATGACAAAGGTTATGCCAACAACCAATATTACACACGTTATTCTTTCCGTACCAATGTATCAGCGGAAATAACCAATTGGTTGTCTATGGGTGGGAGTTTGGCTTATAGCTATTATCGTCAGAACACATCAGGAGCCAATCGTGCATTGGTATTCTCCAATACATTAAACTCTCCTTGGCTGCGTAATGAAGATAATACCGATTGGTATTATTCGGAGAAAACAGGCCAACGGATTTATGATTTTGGAGAAAACAGTTCGAACTTCTTTGGTTCGCATGTATTACAAAACGGAGGAGATTATTGGAACAATCCAAATGACGAGGATTTCGATTGTTACGATGGAAACATGCTGACAGCCCACTACAATGCAGATATAAAACTTCCGTTTAACATCAAATTCCGTACAGCCGTCAATTTAGATGATATCACAAAGAATCGATATCAATATACCTCGGCTATTCATGGAGACGGACAGTTAAAACCGTATGGCGTAACGGTAAAGACCTCAGGAGGCGCCGCCACACGCGAAAATTGGCGTACTACTTCGCTTACGTGGAACAATGTCTTGAATTGGAATAAAACACTTGGAGATCATACCATAGATATTATGTTAGGTCACGAACTTTATTCTTATAATAAGACTTGGACATATGCTTATGGGGAAGGCATTATGCAAATGGATCAGTATGAATTAGCTTCAACGACCACGAATTGGGACAATGATTCTTATCGGAACCGTTATACCTTACTCTCTTTCTTTGGCAAAGTAGACTACAATTTCCTAAATAAATATTACTTGTCTGCATCCTTGCGCAGAGACGGTTCGTCACGTTTCCATCCAGATAATCGTTGGGGTAACTTTTTTTCTGTAGGTGCATCGTGGCGCATCTCCAAAGAAAAATTTCTGGAAAACCAAACTTGGATTGACAACATCTCTTTACGCGGAAGTTATGGTACATCAGGCAATGATAAACTCATCCTGCGTAATACCTCAACTGGAGTGTCTTCAGCTGATGATGAAATTCTGTATGCATACCAAGGCTATTACACTTCCGACGACCTCTATAGTAATGCTGGCTACAAACCCAAATCTATTGCCACTCCAAATCTAAAATGGGAAAAAAACGAACAATATAACATTGCGTTAGATTTCTCTTTTTGGAATCGCTTCAATGGTACTATTGAGTTCTATACGCGTAATTCAAAAGATTTGTTGTATTACAAACAACTTCCTTTGTCTGCTCAAATAGGCGATGCGGAAGGGTATAACACCAATTTAGGAAACATACGCAACCGTGGTGTTGAAATCACATTAGGAGCAACAGCCATTAAAACACAAAACTTTCAATGGGATATAAACTTCAATCTTTCCACATTAGATAATGAAGTCACT
This sequence comes from Parabacteroides sp. An277, assembly GCF_002159645.1. Classification (GTDB taxonomy): domain Bacteria; phylum Bacteroidota; class Bacteroidia; order Bacteroidales; family Tannerellaceae; genus Parabacteroides. The sequence continues at coordinate 27,249 of NZ_NFJB01000021.1, forward strand.
TATCTCCCCGACGGTGCCTACAACTATGAGAACCGAGGTGCTGGTTACCGTTTGGAAGAGGGATATTCCATCTACGAGTTCTACATGGTAAAAAATGCTGGTGTCAATCCAGAAACAGGAAATATGCAATATTGGATTCGTGATGATAACGGAGGATGGACCACAACTGAAAGCTATTCGGATGTTAGTTCAGATGACTATCAATGGTGCGGTTCCGCAATTCCCAATCTTTTTGGTTCTATCACCAATTCATTCCGTTTCCAAAATTTCGATCTTTCCTTTATGTGGTATGCTTCATTTGGTTCGAAAATGTGGGATTACCAATACCAAGAACGTACTACAGTGCGCGATGGCGTAGGTATCATTCAAGATTTAGTAGAAGGAGACGTTTGGATGCAACCTGGCGATGAGGCTAAATTTCCGCGTTGGTCGGCATCTAATTATTCAGATACACGACGTAACTCTGACTTTTATCTCTTCGACAACGACTATTGGCGTCTTAGGAATCTCACTTTCGGATATACATTACCTCAAAACCTCATCCGAAAAGTAGGTATCTCAAACGTACGTATCTATTTATCGGGAGATAATCTATTAACATTTGGCTCAGCTGCTAAAAGACATACCGAACCTGAAACAGGCGTATCAGGAAACAACTACAATGGTAATGCTGATACGGATAATGGTGTACAAGGTTCCAGACGTGTATACATGGCAGGTATTCAAGTTACATTCTAAAAACAAAGTAGGATATGAAAAAAATATATACAATCATAAGTATTTTCTTAGCCCTTGTATTCTCCAATTGCAATGACGATTTGTCAACCCGTTCTTCTACCGACGTAGAAGAAGAAACGGTGTTATCGAGCACGACGGGGCTAAACATGGCATTGACTTCCGCCTATCATTACTTACTGATGGGAGAAAGTGCTTCCAGCCAGAACGACGTATGTTACACAGGTATGCCAGGATTGGCTATTTGGTTTGATGTGGCGGGCGAAGATATCATCAGCACCAAAAATTATGGAGGTTCTGCCGAAGATGCATACAATTTCGCTCCCGATCGTACACGGGCTACTGGAAACTATTCCAAACGCATTTGGACGAACTTTTACAAAATTATCAACCAATGTAATGAAATCATCGATGCGTTACCCGATGCAACAGGAGATGAGGAAGATAAAACGACCATAAAAGGACAAGCGTTAACCATGCGTGGACTAAGTTATTTTGTTTTACTGACAACTTACCAGCAAACATACGCTATTGCTAAAGACAAACGGGGTGTTATCCTTCGCACAAGTTCGAACGACCCAGATTCGATGCCTTTTTCAACTGTAGAATCTTGTTATCAACAAGTGATTTCTGATCTAACAGAAGGAGCTAGCTTGTTAGAAACTTTCGAACGTACCGAAAAATGGGAATTGGATGCAGATGTTGCTCACGGCATTTTGGCTCGTGTGTATCAAGTAATGGGCGATTGGGATAACGCGTTAGCTTCTGCCAAAAGTGTATACGAGAAACATACTACGCTCATGACAGAAGAAGAATGGTGCAGCGGTTTTGACAACTTATTGACAGATGGCTGTGCTGAAGTAATTTGGGGCGTTAAATATACGAATGTCTCCAATATTAGCTCAAATACGATTTTCAACCTCTGGTATAACCAAGATCCCAGTTATGGAGAAGGCATGTCTCAGGGGCCAGTATACAGTTTGATTAATCTGTTCGTGGATTCAAAATACGTGGATTTGTTTGATGAAACGGATTATCGGGGTTCGAAATGTACAAAGACAGAGAATGTCACAGACGAGGATGAATTAAACGTCATGTTTTGGCATCGAACGAACAACGGCGACCAAGAGATCCAAGCTAAATGGGCATACAATAAGTTCAAATATTACGGTGATGCCGATGGCGCCCCTATGGGAAATACCTATCCTGAACTTTCGTTGATGCGTACTTCTGAAATGCTCTTAATTATGGCAGAAGCGGCTGCGAATTTAGGAAATACAAACGAAGCATTAGGATATTTGAACACATTGCAAAATGCCCGAAACGTGACGCAGCCCACCACAACAACCCTGCAAGAAGAACTGCTGGAAGCCATCTACATCGAGCGCCGTAAGGAACTATTAGGTGAAGGTGTGACCGGGACATACGACCTTCTTCGTCTGCAAAAACCGCTAATACGTTATGCAGCGACTTCTACTAATCCTGCAGGACACTATTCGTGGGGATTGCTTTATTTGGACGGATATAATGCTTCGGATGAACAGCCCACAGGAATGTTGCCTTCAAACGATTATCGCTTCATCAATCAAATTCCAGAATTGGAATTAACCAATAATACAGCCATTAGTGAAGCTGATCAGAACCCTTTCAGTGGACAATAAGTTCTTTTTAGAGAGGTATATGTCCTAAAAAAGAAGGGGGAAAAGTGCCCCGACGGTTCCAGTTTTCTCACGATGGGACTGTCCGGGCATCCCGACGGCTTCATTTTTCTCACGACGGAGCTTTCCGGGTGCCCCGACGGTTCCAGTTTTCTCACGATGGGACTGTCCGAGCGCCCCGACGGCTTCATTTTTCTTACGACGGAGCTTTCCGGGTGCCCCGACGGCTTCATTTTTCTTACGACGGAGCTTTCCGGGTACTCCGGATAGGATAGTTCATCAAAAAGTAATTGAAAGAGAGAGGGTGTATCATAATGGGTATATAGCACACAGATTACACGGATTAGACAGATAACCACAGATTTATTTAATTATAAATCAATAAAAAGAATCTGCGATCATCTGTTAAATCTGCGTCATCTGTGTGCCATTTTCTATTTTGACAAAGCTCCTCCTTACCTAACATTAGGCATGTATTTTACCGAAACAAATCTTACATCTTCGCCAATATCCGGCGGAGGGCCTCAACGGTAAGTCCACGACGGAGAGCATAATCCTTCATTTGCTCCTCGTCGATACGTCCGATTTGAAAATATTGGCTTTCGGGATGCGCCAGATAGAGGCCACTCACTGATGCTGTGGGCGACATGGCTCCGTTCTCGGTCAAGGTGATGCCGATTTGCGAGAAATCCAACAACTTGTTCAAAAGGAAATTCTCCAATTGGTCGGGGAGCGAAGGATAACCGATAGCCGGACGAATACCTTGGTATTTCACCTTAAATAAATCAGAGACATCGAACCGTTCCTCCGGAGCATACCCCCAATACTCACGGCGCACCCGTTCGTGCAAATATTCAGCTGTAGCTTCCGCCAAACGGTCGGTGAGAGTTTGGAGGAGCATCGCCTTGTAGGTGTCACCCTCTTTCTCGTATTTATCTTTCAGATAGGTAAATCCAGCACCACCCGTCACGACAAAGGCACCTACATAATCCGTCCGCCCTTCTGTTTCCGGCATAACGTAATCCGCCAACGACTTATACGCGCCATCCCGTTTCGTTTGTTGACGGAGTGTTGGGAGGGACATATCGCCTATCCGGATATTATCGCCCACGCTCACGGCTGGAAAGAAACCATACACCGCCCGGCAATACTCCGCGTTGATGTCCTCCAAGTGCTGGAGCATCTTGCGCGCATCCTTGTATAGTTGCATCGCCTCGGCCGCCTTCGCCCGTTCCTTTTCCGGGATGTCGGCCAGCCAAGCCGCCCGGCACGCATCGCATCCATGAATGCGGGTCAATTCTTCGAAACGTCCATTCAATTTCCAGGCCAGAAAGAAGAATGTCCAATGAATATAAGGAATAACTTCCTCTATCGGAATATGCGAAAGGACATGCACGCCCATCTGGTTCGGCCGGACGGGACGATATGCCGCCCAATCCAACTGCACGCGATGCGCACGCGCCTCCTCCAAAGGCACCAGCTCGACGTGCTCTTCCTGCATCGCCTCGCGCAACGACTCATATTCCGCATTCAGACCGGAGACGTATTCATCGTGCGTGGCAGGATTCAACAACTTAGCGGCGATGAGCGGGTTTTGGGAAGCATCCGAGACGTGGATGACCGGCGCATCGTAGTGCGGGGCAATCTTAAGCGCGGTGTGGAGTTTGGAAGTCGTCGCTCCGCCCACCATCATCGGGATATGCAATCCAGCACGCTGCATCTCGTCCGCCACATGCGCCATTTCTTCCAACGAAGGCGTAATCAATCCCGAAAGACACACGATGTCAGGCTTTTCCTGCTTAGCCGTCTCGATAATCTTCTCCGCCGGAACCATTACACCCAGGTCTATCACCTCGTAATTGTTGCACGAGAGGACGATTGACACGATATTCTTCCCGATGTCGTGCACATCGCCTTTCACCGTGGCAAAGAGCACCTTGCCTGCCTTCGCGCTTCCGGACGTTTGCTTCTCGGCTTCGATGGCCGGCTGGAGAATAGCAACGGCCTTTTTCATAGTGCGGGCGGTTTTTACCACTTGTGGGAGGAACATCTTCCCTGCGCCAAACAATTCGCCCACTTGGTTCATGCCGCTCATCAACGGGCCGTCGATGATATCCACCGCACGCGGATATTTTTTTAGCGCCTCCGCCAAGTCCTCTTCCAGATAATCCGGAACACCCTTCATCAGCGCCTGTTCCAAACGGATTTCCAACGGTGTTTCTTTCCGATTATCGTACTGATTCTCCGGATTTATCGTTGTATTTTGTTGCGTTGTATGCTGTGAAGCCCAGCTTATCAATTCTTCCGCCGCCTCTTTCCGGCGATAGAGGATGACGTCTTCCAGCAGATTCCGGAAAGAGGGCTCTATATCTTCATATAAGACCGATGTCGCGGGGTTCACAATGCCCATATCCATCCCTTTCCGAATGGCGTGGTATAGGAACACGGCGTGCATCGCCTCGCGCACATAATTATTTCCCCGGAAGGAAAACGAGAGATTGCTTACTCCACCGCTCACCTTCGCGTCGGGGAGGTTCGCCTTTATCCATTCCACCGCCCGGATGAAATCCAGCGCATAACGGTCGTGCTCCTCCATACCGGTGGCGATGGCCAGCACGTTCGGATCGAAGATGATATCCTCCGGCGGGAATCCGATGCCGGTCAGGAGCCGATAAGCGCGCGCGCAGACCTCGATTTTCCGCTCGAACGTATCCGCCTGACCCTGCTCGTCGAAGGCCATGACCACGGTAGCCGCGCCCAACTTCCGAATCCGCCGGGCATGTTGCAGGAAACGCTCCTCGCCCTCTTTCAAGGAGATGGAATTGACGATGCTCTTTCCTTGCACGCATTCCAGTCCCCGCTCGATGACCTCCCACTTGGAGGAGTCTATCATGAGCGGCACGCGGGCAATGTCCGGTTCGGAGGCGATAAGGTTCAGGAAGGTGGTCATCTCCTGCACGGCGTCGAGCATCCCGTCGTCCATGTTGATATCAATGATTTGCGCCCCGTCGTCCACTTGTTTCCGTGCGATGGAGAGCGCCTCTTCGTATTTCTTCTCTTTAATCAGGCGCAGGAACTTGCGCGAGCCTGCGACGTTGCACCGCTCGCCGATGTTGATGAAGTTCATCTCGGGCGTCACCTCGAGCGCCTCCAATCCGGAGAGCAGCAACGTTCCTTTCCGCGTAGGCGGGACATGCGGACGCCTCCCTTTCACCAGTTCCGGGAAGCGGGCGATGTGTTCCGGTGTCGTCCCGCAACAGCCACCTAAGACGTTCACCAATTCCTCTTCTATAAAGGGACGGACATGTTCGGCCATCCGCTCCGGGCTCTCATCGTACGCCCCGAAACTATTCGGCAGACCGGCGTTTGGATACGCGCTTATGTAAAAAGGAGCTTCGGCGGCCAATTCCCTCAAATAGGGCAACATATCCTTGGCGCCGAACGAGCAATTCAGCCCGACACTCACGATACGCGCATGGCTCACCGAGGCGAGGAACGCCCGCAAGGTCTGGCCCGAAAGCGTCCGTCCGCCTTGGGCCGTCAGGGTGAGCGAGAGCATCACGGGCAGGTCTTTACCCTGTTCCGTCAAGACCGTATCCGCCGCCTCCAATCCCGCTTTGGCATTCAACGTGTCGAAGGTCGTCTCGAAGAGGAGGATATCCACGCCGCCCTCCACCAATGCCTCAATCTGCTCGCGGTAAGCGGCAAACAAATCGCGGTAGGTCACGGCCCGATAGGCGGGATTCGCCACGTCGGGACTCATCGAGGCGGTTTTGTTCGTGGGTCCGACCGAACCAGCCACCAGCGCGATGCGTCCCGGATGCTCCGTCCCGTATTCATCCGCCAATGTACGACACAAACGTGCCGCCGCGAGGTTCATCTCCCGCACGTACGCCTCCGTCCCGTAGTCTGCCTGCGATATGGAGTTTGCGTTAAATGTATTCGTAGTAAAAATATCCGCACCCGCGTCGAGATATTGCTGGTGTATCGCACGGACAACGTCAGGCCGTGTGACATTGAGCAAATCATTGTTGCCCCGGAGCATGCCCGGCACGTCGGCAAATGGCCCCCCGCGGTAATCTGCTTCCGTGAGGCCGAAACGTTGAATCATCGTCCCCATGCCGCCGTCTAACACGAGGATACGCTCCTGCAAAAGTTGTATAAATTGGTTTCTGTCCATATTTTCTGGTTCATTTCTTTACTTTTCTGCCCCAAAACACCACGGTGAACACGGCAAACGACAACGTCATTTGGCGCATTCACGCCGTGATTTTCCATTTTGTCAAAGGTGAATTTTCAGGAAAACAGAGCACACAGATGGCACAGATGATATGGATTTACACAGATTTATTATAAAGCCCTAAAAATAAAATCAGTGGTCATCTGTTTTATCTATGTCATCTGTGTGCCACTTCCCTTTTACACATTCCGCTCTGCCGGTCCGTCAGCGCTGGAAGGCGCGTGCCATCTCGCGTTTGTCGTCGCGGTCTTTGATGGCGTTGCGCTTGTCGTATTCCTTTTTACCGCGGGCGATGGCCACGATGAGCTTCGCCAGTCCTTTGTCGTTTATAAACAGACGAGTCGGAACGACCGTGAAGCCGCTCGTGCGGATGGCATCGTCCAATTTGCGGATTTCCTTGCGGTTGAGCAGCAATTTGCGGTCGCGGCGGGCGTTGTGGTTGTTGTATGTCCCGTAGAAATACTCGGCAATGTACATGTTTTTCACCCAGACTTCGCCCTTCTCGACGATGCAAAAGGTATCCACGAGGCTGGCCTTTCCCTGGCGGATAGACTTGATTTCCGTCCCGGTCAAGACGATGCCCGCGGTGAACGTATCGAGCAACTCATAATCGAACGTTGCCCGTTTGTTCTTAATCGATATGTTCTTCTCAAATTTTTCTTTCATAAAACAATAGGATTAATGGAACGCCGGCATCAAAACGACAAACAGCTTGTTGATGACGAACGGCGTCAGAATCAGGATAAGGGAGGCAATGGCGGTGAACTTCATCCGCACGCCCTCGTCCACTTTCATATAAATAACAGCGCCTTCCCATACGATATAGAAGGTGTAAAGCACAAAGACATAAAGGAAAAAGAAGTCCGGCAACAGCAGCCGTACGATTTCCAACACATACAGCAACGAGGATGCCAACCCGACAAACGACTGGCAAAGCCGCACATCCTTCGGCTGCTTGAACAGCCCCTTCCATACTTCGCCCAGCAGATAAGAGGCCAAATAAAAGCCCCCAAAGAAGGAGACCAACGTGAGGATGGCCGACTTGAGCGCATACTCGAAATCAAACTCCTGCCGCGTGCAAATACTCAGGAAGGCAGCCACCGTCATCAACCCGATGAAAGGATATACATAATTACTGAGGAAATGTTCGTGTTGCGCTTTGTTCCGCCCCTCTTGGATGCCGTGTTCGCGCTCGACCGCCAAGCTCTTCCACGTTTTCGAAGGGCGGGATATCAGTTCCAATACCAGTTTAAATATCAATTTATACATACGATTTATCTGATTTGATGATTGCAAAAATACGAAAAGGACTTGTGTCTCCCAATTATTCCGGTTGATATTTCAGCATGACAGTATGCAAATCGGAGGTTTCCCACGTATATTCCGTCGAATCGGGCGAGAAGCTGGTGGGATAAACGAACCGGATGTTCAGCGAATCGCCGCTCACGTAGCCCTTGGCCCGCGCCTGCTCGACAAGGGAAGCTATTTCAAACGCCTGCGGGACGTTCCAATTCCGGCGGATGGCGGTGTCGCCCGCTATCCACGTCGCCCGTGAACGGACATACAGTTCCAAGCAACGGAGTCCGGTCAGCTCGTCTAAGACAGGCTCCGCCTCTGGGTCGTACGAGAAAGTATACGTGTTGGTTTGGGAAAGATAATAGCGGTTGTATTCCGGGAACAGGAAAAGATAGCCGTCTACATATAGGCTCGATTCGGGATTGATATCCGGAAAGGTCTCATCTCGATGGACGTCTACCGTGTCGGGCGAAGTCAGCAACACCCACTTCGACACGGGCGTGTACGAAAGGATGGAGACGTCATGGATATCCTTTGTTTCCGCCCACTCTTGCTGCTCTTTATAATCTAAGCTGCCCCAATTCAGGCGGAAATCCACCAGACAACAATCGCCCTCTTCGGCGGCTTGAGTTTGAAACGCATCCGAGGTGATGCCGCTCCCGTCTCGCAACCGGATGATTTTCTCCGGCACGAGGCGCACCACGCCCGCTTGCGAGCCATACGTTTCCCAATAACCGCTCTCGCCCATGCACGACGCCAGCATCATCGCCAGCATCACATACAGAATTCCTGCTCCTTGTTTCATAGAATCTTCCTTTTTCCGCCGGCAAAGGTACGAAAAAGCATGAAAAATGCCGTATCGAAAGCAGGTTTAACCTCTTCGACACGGCTTATCAAACAACTAAATTTATTAAGTATATGGAAAATCGTTATTGTTGCGTCACTTGCATATACAATGGATCCGATACTCTCCATTCCGTAATTTGGTTGTTCAACGTATCGGTCGCATACTTAAAGCGAATGTAATAAAGTTCATTTCCCGACGCCCGCTCGAGGGAGTTGATACGGTCTATCGCGGTCTTTACATTGTACGCTTGAGGAACAGCCGTCACGGAAGCCCCTGTTTCGTCCGTGCCCTCCATCGTCGCGCGCACATAAAAATCATAACAATTGGTTCCTTGATAAACGACAGGCTTCCATTCGACCGGATAGCTCAAATACCATTCCATCGTACGCAACTGACTGCTGCTTGCCCGCACGCTGGAAGCCATCATCAACCAGCCATCCACATAATTCTGGTAATTCGAAGTCACATACCCGGAAGACAACAGCACCTCGTTCTCCATCAGGTTCAACGTATCGGTCGCATAGCCCGCGTTTCCCTTCTCGATGATTTCCGGTGTCTGCAAAATCGAAGCTACATAATAACCGCGCTGGGCGACGTTCGCATTTTCGTCTGCGTTGTAATCAATCATCCAATTCACACCGACGCATGTGTTGGCCGGATAATTCGTTTCGTTGTCGAGTTCCGCAATATAAAGCATGCCACCACCCGTGTTCAACATCATGAGTCCACCTGCATTCATATTCCGCGTCATGACACCTGAAACCCAACCAGATTGTTCATTTGTACCGCCATTCAAGCAAGAAGTAAACAAAGCCATCATGGCAGAAAGGGCTGCCACCACCCACACACTACATTTCTTCATTTTTCCTTTTATCTTTTATTTTGTTCATTTATATCCTATTCAAAAGCCTAAGCGAAAGCCGAATTGCAGCCCGAAGCTGAAGGGCTTTTCGCTGTGATAGGTCTCTATTGTGCTTCCATTGTCGAAATAATAATCCGCGCCTGCTTCGGCATACGCGCTCACGAAGCGGATAATCGGATAGCTGACGCCCACCCGGCCGTTCACCGAGAAATAGGGCTCCTTCATCCGTTGCTTCTCAGTGAGCGAAACGATTTTCTCTTCCGGCGAATGCAGCTCCGTACGCAATTTGCCCGCCACGTTCAATTCCACCTTTCCGCCTGCCGAAGCATAGAATTGGAAACGGTTCCACTCGGCAATTTGGTACGTCACGCCCAGCGGAATGCCCAGAAAATGCAGCTTCTGCTTGTTCTCGCCCCAATAAGCGCTCTCAGTCTTCCATTCCGATGCCACGTAGGAATAGGTCAACCCGCTCTGCAGCGACCAGCGTTTTCCTAAATAATAGCTCACGCCCACGCCGAACGACACCGGCATCTTATGGTGGATGTCCGTCTTCGAGGATTGCTGGACATAAGCCGCCGAGTTCATCATCGCCAAACTCTCGTTGGCCATCAGCGAAGAACCGCGCAGACCAAACGCGCCCACCGAACTATTGTTTCCGGCCGAAAGGCTTCCCGCACCCATGCCGAAGCCCCACCTGCGGGGTTTCACCGGCTGCGCTTCCGCCCGGAGCGTCTCGACTGGACGCACCGATGCGGGCATTTCCGTGTCCCACGCCGGGGCTGCCGTTTCCACGCGGGGCAAAGCGGTGGCCAACAGCGCGGCGTTCCTTTGGATGGGCACCTGCGCCTCCTTCGCTTGTGGTACAGCCACACGACGTGCGGCACGGACAGGCTGCGCTTCTACCGCCTGTGCCAATAGCGTTTCCGGCTGTGCCCTCAAAGGCGCTTCAACCTCCACCGGTTCCACTTCCGGCACCCCCGCCACGACCGGCACCGGCTCTTTCGGGTTTGAAGCAAAATAAACGCCTGAAACCAAAGCCAACAGTACCGCCGCCACAGCTGCTGCCCGCGCATACCCTGTACGCCACCATGAAACAGCAGGACGAGACAAACGCGCCTCTATCGCTTCCCACGCCGGCGCGACCTCTTCCTCCCGTTCGTATAGCTTCGAGCGGAACACGTCATCCCAATTATCTCTCTCCTGTTTCATGTATATAATTCCTTTATCTGTTTCTGTAACAATTGCCTCGCCCGCGTATATTGCGAACGGGACGTACTTTCCGTGATGCCCAGCGCCTCGCTGATTTCCCGATGCGAATAGCCTTCGATGGCAAACATGTTGAACACGGTCCGGAAACCCGGCGGCAGGTCGCGTATCAACTGCATCAACTCGTCGGCCGAGAGCTTCGAAACCGCCGAGGCGTCGGGCTGGACCAGCTCCGCCGTATTGTCCAAATCGGTCGATTCGCGCAGCACATCCGACTTCCGCAAGTATTCCAACGCGCCGTTCACGAATATCTTTCGCATCCATCCCTCGAACGAACCGGTGCCCGTATAGGTTTGGATATTCGTAAACACCTTGATGAACCCGTCTTGTGTCAAATCGCGGGCCGTCTCCTTATCGTTGACATACCGCAGGCACACCGCCCCCATTTTTCGGGCGTACTTCTCGTACAATTCCCGTTGCGCCAACCGGTTCCCTTGCTTGCAACCCGCTATCAGTTGTTGTTCGTCCATCTTCACCTATCCCGCATCGCCCGCCATCGCTGGAAGCGTTCACATTTTATACGATGTAGTTGCCCCTCCAGACGCTGCATACCGCCCCCGAAAAAAGCCAACTTTCTTTTCCGGGTGCAAAGATACAAGAAATTAGGCGAACAGGGTCTTTCGCATGAGAAAAAGCATACGCAAAACGGAGAGGCGCGTTTTGCGTAGCCCTACGGAATGACCGCATCGACGGCAGGAAGTTTTCGTAGCCCTACGAAACGGCCACGCCGACGGCAAGGAGTTTTCGTAGCCCTACGAAACGACCACGCCGACGGCAGGAAGCTTTCGTAGCCCTACGAAATGGCCGCGCCGACGGCAGGAAGTTTTCGTAGCCCTACGAAACGGCCACGCCGACGGCAGGAGGTTTTCGAAGCCGTACGAAACCATCGCGACTCGGTTTTCGTAGGCATACGAAAAGTATTCGGTTCGATTTTGCGAAGCTGAAACAAACGAATGAATATAGCATCCTATCCAATGGGAATCAAATTAAATTCCGTAACAACCGACCCCTAAAAATGAAAAAGGAGCCTCTCAAGGCCCCTTCTTCATTCCTCATACCACATTTAATCCAACTTATCATACTCCGCATCCGTCACCGGTTCGAGCCATTCGTTGGAGCTATTTTCTCCTGGAATCTCGAAGGCGAGGTGGGCGAACCAACTATCCTTTGCAGCTCCATGCCAATGCTTTACGTTGGCAGGAATGTGGATGACGTCGCCCGGGCGCATCTCGACGGCGGGTTTGCCCGCTTCCTGGTACCAGCCACGGCCCGCTACGCAGACCAGCATCTGCCCGCCGCCCTTCGTGGCGTGGTGGATATGCCAGTTGTTGCGGCACCGCGGTTCGAACGTGACGTTCGCGAAGGGAATTTGCTCGGTCGAAACCCTTGCCAGGTAACTATTCCCGATGAAATACTGCGCGTAGGCGGTGTTCGGTTCGCCAATCGGGAAAATCATCTCGCGCTGGAAAGCCGCCTTGCCATTATCGTCGGTCGCCTCTTCCGCCCAGACATCCTTCGCCAAGCGGAAAGCGCCCCAGGCATTCGGCCAACCGGCATAGAAGGCGATGTGGGTCAGCATCTCGGAAATTTCGGTGCGTGTGACGCCATTCTGCTTCGCAAATTGCAAATGGTGCGTGAGCGACGAATCGATGATACCTTTGCCCACCAACGTCGCGATGGTAATCATGCTGCGGTCGTGCGGACTCAATCCCGCGCGGTTCCACACTTCGCCAAACAGGACGTCGTCGTTCAGTTCGGCAAACTTCGGGGCGAACTCGCCCAGTTGCACACGGCCAGCCGTCTGCGTAATCTTTTCTTGTGCCATATTCATTTGAACATTAGAAACCGAAAGCAAAGCTCCCAGCAGGAGCGCCTTCGGCAAGTGAAACATCGTTGTATTCATATTCATTTATCGTTATAATATTATGCTGTTATGGTAGTGCATTTATTCGATCAAAGGTAAATACGTACAGCCAAAGGCATGTGCACAAATTACCGAGGTTTGTACCTATTTTACTTATTCCGGCAATTTTATATCTTTGCAGTTGGAAATCAAATAAAACGACAAGCCAGATGAAACAAGAACAAGCCGGCCCTTTGAAGGTCATCTTTAATTATAATAATGTATTCTTCAGCTTTTTCTACGACGACACGAGCGGATGCATCCACCGTTCGCGCGAATTTGCCCTCAACTATGTCTATTCGGGTGAGATGCTGCTCGATAACGGCCGCGAGCAAATACACGTGGGGAAAGGAGAATGCGTTTTCATCCCGCGCGACCATCATATCACAATGTATAAACGGACGGCCGGAGGCGAACGGTATTGCGGCATTTTCCTCTCGTTCACCCGTCCTTTCCTGAAAGAGATGTACCGCCAGTTCGAATCTTATAAAGCGCCCGCGAACACGCCGAAGCTGGAAGGCGTCGTCAAACTCCCGAAAACCGTAGAGCTGGCCAGCCTCTTTGCCTCGATGACGCCCTATTTCGACCCCGACGTGAAGCCGCAAGACGATTTCATGCAACTGAAACTCCAAGAAGGACTGCTGGCTTTGCTCCATATCGACCTGCGGTTTGCTCCGACCCTCTTCGATTTCAGCCAGCCTTGGAAGATAGACATCCTGGACTTCATGAACCAAAACTACATGTATGAATTCACATTGGAAGAGCTGGCGCACTATACGGGGCGAAGCTTGGCTACGTTTAAACGCGACTTCAAGAAGGTGAGCGACCTTACGCCCGAGAAATGGCTCATCCGCAAACGCCTCGAAGTGGCTTATGCCCTGATAAAAAAGGGCGGGAAGAAGGTGGCAGACGTCTATGCCGAAGTCGGATTCAAAAACCAATCCCACTTCTCGACCGCCTTCAAAAAGGCGTATGGCGTATCGCCGAAGGCCATTTCCGCCTAAATGCGCATGAACTTTTCAACAATGCATCTTTGAGCTTCACAGCAATGCCCATGTATGGATTTTCTTATACTTTTGCCTTCGTAATCATTAATAATAATTGAAATATGAAACCATACATTGTGTGCCACATGATGGCCTCTATCGACGGCCGCATCGATTGCGAGATGACTGAACGCATCGGCGGCGATGAATATTACGACGCACTGGAGCAACTGAAGTGCGATTCGACGCTTGCCGGACGCGTCACGATGCAGATGCACTACGCTTTGCCTGAACCGTTCGCGCCGCAAGACGCCACGCCGATAGGCGAGCTCTCTATCCATAAAGCCATCGAGGGCGCGAGCGGCTATACGATAGCTATCGACACGAAGGGCTCGCTGCGCTGGCCGAGCAATATGGCAGACGGATTGCCCCTGTTGGTCATCACGAGTGAACAGGCATCGAAGGAATATCTGGAGACGTTGCGCGGGCAACGCATCTCGTGGATGGCGGTCGGGAAGGAACACATCGACCTCGCCCAGGCAGTCGACATCCTGCATACACATTTCGGCGTGAAGCGCCTGGCCATCGTCGGAGGCGGACATATCAACGGTGCCTTCCTCGAAGCAGGTTTGCTGGATGAAGTGAGCGTCGTCGTAGGTGCTGGCATCGACGGACGTGCGGGCATGACGGCTGTGTTCGACGGCATCGCAGACAAAGCATATCCCACGACCATCCTCCGCCTCGAACAGGTGGAGCGCATAGGCGAAAACTCCGTTTGGCTCCGTTATTCCTTCCCTAAATAAATAATATATGAACAGACTGACAAAACTAAGCCTTGCTTTCCTCGTCTGTGTTTGCAGCATGGGATGCCAGGAAACGCAACAGAAAACAAGGGATCATTCATCTAAAACAGACCACATCATGGAAGAAAAACTGCATTTAACACAAGACTGGGATAAAGTATTCCCACAAAGCGACAAGGTGAACCATTCGAAAATTACGTTCCACAACCGTTATGGCATCACGCTGGCGGCCGACTTGTACGTGCCCAAAAACGCGACGGGCAAACTGCCAGCCATCGCGGTGAGCGGTCCGTTTGGTGCCGTCAAGGAACAAGTATCGGGGCTTTATGCCCAAACGTTGGCCGAACGCGGCTTCCTCACCCTCGCCTTCGACCCTTCCTTTACAGGTGAAAGCGGCGGAGAGCCCCGTTATGTAGCTTCGCCGGACATCAATACGGAAGATTTCAGCGCGGCGGTTGATTATCTCTCGACGCGCGACGACGTGAATCCCGCACAAGTAGGCATCCTCGGCATCTGCGGTTGGGGCGGATTTGCCGTCAATGCCGCTGCCATCGACACACGCATCCAGGCAACGGTCGCCGTCACGATGTACGATATGACGCGCGTCACCGCCAATGGCTACTTCGACTCGGCCGACAACGCCGACGCCCGCCATGCCCTGCGCCAGCAACTCAATGCCCAGCGCACGGCAGATTATAAGAACGGCACCTATGCCCTGGCCGGCGGCGTCCCCGACTCGCTTCCCGCCGATGCGCCGCAATTCCTAAAGGATTACCACGACTACTACAAGACGCCGCGCGGCTATCACAAACGGTCGCTGGGGTCGAACGGAGGCTGGAACGTGACCTCGTCGCTCTCGCTCCTCAACATGCCGATTCTCGCGTATGCCAGTGAAATCCGCAGCGCCGTGCTCCTCGTCCATGGCGAAAAGGCGCATTCCCGTTACTTTAGCGAAGACACGTACAAGAAGCTGAAGGGCGACAACAAGGAGCTGCTGATTGTCCCCGATGCCGTCCATACCGACTTGTACGACAACCTCGAGAAGATTCCGTTCGACCGGATTGAATCCTTCTATCGTCAATATTTCAAGTAAATAGTACTCCTTATTCTACCGTCAATGCGCGTGGGAAGGTATAGCCCCTGGCCTCCTGGAGCGGTCGGGGGCTTGTCGTACATTGGCTCACCACCCGCACGAGGTACGTCCCCTGCGCCAGGTCGGCGGGCAGCATCACGACGATGCGCTTCCGCGTGTTCACCAACAGCTCTTCCGGACGGATATGCACCGCCACCGCGCCCGTCGCCTCCTCCAGCAGGTAGACGCCGCGCTCCGGCAAGTCGCCGTTCATCAAGAGCATATCGCCGGTAATCGTCATACCCGCGCCCGGTTTCGCCACGAGCATATCCGACCCGTCGAACCCCCAGACGAGGTTGTAAATCACCAGTTGCTTGCCGCCGCCCTGCCCGATCTCCTCGAGCAGCGGATTGGCCATCGCGCGGCGCATGCGGGCGTTCATGGCATAATGCACCACGGCCTCGTTTTGCGCCCGCACGTTCGAGTCGTACCGGCGCGAGGCTTGCCACAGGCCCTTCACCCCCGGCGTCAACCGCCCAATAGGCAGCGAAACCGAGATACCCGCCACCAGGCACTCTTCTATTTTATTCATAATCAGTCCCGCTGCATGTTTCAGATTATCATAATCCAACGCGCATCCGCCCTCTTTCACGATGCTTTGCAGCACCTCGTCCAGGTCGTAATGCCCGTTCAGTTTCAATTGGGGAATCAGTTCCCCCTGCGTATGAGGCGTGAGATTCGACTTCCTCAGCTTCACTTTCCATTTCGGTCTTTTCTGGCTCATGGTCTACTGTTTAAAATGCATTGTCTCCTGCCCTATCCAGGCTTCATATCTATGCAAAGATACAAAAATATTCCACGTGGAATACACAAATATTCCACCTTAGATATTTTCATATTCCACATGGAATAGGAAGCCTGGATAGAGCGGGCGAACGGGCCACGGCAGGACAACCGGCCGAGCGTCTCTAAACCCTGTGTGATTCTGCCAAAATAGGGAGCGGAAACGGAAGGTTGGAGGCGGAAACAGGACTTTTTGTCAGGCGAACTGACATTTAAAAGAGGAAGGCAACGGTTTGGACTTTTGGCACACCGTTTGTAAGAAAATAGGTGTGCTGCCCGAAAAAGGGCACACGAAATGAACAAGAATAATAACAATAAAAAATATAGAAATCATGGGAAAGATTATAGGAATCGACTTAGGAACAACCAACTCGTGTGTAGCCGTTTTGGAAGGTAACGAACCGGTTGTTATCGCAAATAGCGAAGGTAAAAGAACTACTCCTTCTATCGTGGCATTCGTAGAAGGTGGCGAACGTAAGGTAGGTGACCCGGCTAAACGTCAGGCCATTACAAACCCGCAGAAGACGGTGTTCTCTATCAAGCGTTTCATGGGTGAGACGTTCGACCAAGTACAGAAGGAAATCGCCCGCGTACCGTACAAGGTAGTTCGTGGCGACAATAATACACCGCGTGTAGATATCGACGGTCGTCTCTATACGCCGCAGGAAATCTCAGCAATGATTCTGCAGAAGATGAAGAAAACAGCTGAAGATTACTTGGGACAGGAAGTAACGGAAGCCGTTATTACGGTACCGGCATACTTTAGCGACGCACAACGTCAGGCTACGAAGGAAGCGGGTGAAATTGCCGGTCTGACGGTTCGCCGTATCGTAAACGAACCGACCGCTGCCTCTTTGGCTTACGGTTTGGACAAGGCCAACAAGGATATGAAGATTGCCGTATTCGACTTGGGTGGTGGTACGTTTGATATCTCTATCTTGGAATTGGGCGACGGCGTGTTTGAAGTGAAATCAACCAACGGTGATACACACCTGGGAGGTGATGACTTCGACCATGTCATTATCGACTGGTTGGCAGAAGAGTTCTTGAAAGACGAAGGCGTAGACTTGCGTCAAGACCCGATGGCATTGCAACGCTTGAAGGAAGCTGCTGAAAAGGCAAAGATTGAATTGTCGAGCACGACAACCACAGAAATCAACTTGCCGTACATCATGCCGGTAAACGGTGTGCCTAAGCACTTGGTAAAGACCTTGACGCGTGCTAAGTTTGAGCAACTGGCCGATAGCTTGATTCAGGCATGTATTCCTCCTTGCCAGCAGGCGTTGAAGGATGCGAACCTGAGCACATCGGAGATCGATGAAGTGATCTTGGTAGGTGGTTCGACGCGTATTCCGGCCGTACAGGAAATCGTACAGAAGTTCTTCGGTAAGGCTCCGTCTAAAGGTGTGAACCCGGATGAAGTAGTCGCTGTAGGTGCTGCTATTCAGGGTGGTGTCTTAACGGGCGAAGTGAAGGATGTCTTGCTGTTGGATGTGACGCCGTTGTCATTAGGTATCGAGACAATGGGTGGCGTGATGACGAAGTTAATCGAAGCCAACACAACCATTCCTACCAAGAAGTCGGAAGTGTTCACCACAGCTGTAGATAACCAGCCATCGGTAGAAATCCACGTATTGCAGGGTGAACGTTCGTTGGCTAAAGACAATAAGTCTATCGGCCGCTTCCACTTGGATGGCATTCCTGCCGCTCAACGGGGTGTACCTCAGATTGAAGTAACCTTCGATATCGATGCCAACGGTATCTTGAATGTATCGGCTAAGGATAAAGGCACAGGTAAAGTACAGAGTATCCGTATCGAAGCATCCAGCGGTTTGAGCGAGGACGAAGTAAAACGGATGAAAGAGGAAGCTGCAGCCAATGCAGAAGCCGATAAGAAGGAAAAGGAACGTATCGATAAGTTGAATCAGGCCGACAGCATGATTTTCCAGACGGAAAAGCAACTGAAAGACCTGGGCGATAAGATTCCGGCCGACAAGAAGGCTCCGATTGAAGCTGCATTGAATAAGTTGAAAGAGGCACACAAAGCACAGGATGTAGCAGGTTGCGATGCAGCCATGAACGAACTGAACGCCGTGTTCCAGGCTGCCAGCCAAGAAATGTACAACCAAGGTGGTGCACAAGCAGGCGGCGCTAACTTCGGAGGCGCACAAGGCAATCCGAACGCAGGCAATGCCGGCAATAACAACAACGGTAAAGACAATGTAACGGATGTGGACTTTGAGGAAGTGAAGTAAATCACTTCTCCACACAATACCCAAGAAAATCCATGTGGCCTGGCTACATGGATTTTCTTTTTATATACTCACCATCCAGCCAACGGAATCTTCCGCACAGGAGGCGGAAAGGCGGCATCAATCGCCTGCCAATCTTCTTCTGTCAAGACAAGGGAAAGACTCCCATAATTTTCTTCTACATGGAGCATGTGGCTCGCTTTGGGAATAGGCATCACGCCTGGGCGGCGCATCAGCCAGGCCAGTATCACTTGCGTAGGCGTAGCTCCGTGCCGACGGGCAATTTCCTTCAACGTTTTATGATTTCTTAACTGCCCTTCTCCCAACGGCGTATAGGCCATGACGGGTATCCGATGGCGTTCGCTCCACGGAATAAGGTCGTATTCAATACCCCGGTTTCCCAGATTATACAACACTTGATTGGCAGCACACTCTGCACCATTGGGAAGCGAAAGGATGTGCTCCATATCAGCCACGTCCAGATTGCTCATGCCCCAATGCCGAATCTTACCCTCCTTGCGTAGTTCTACCAGCGCACGGACAGTCTCGGAGAAAGGATACCGTCCAATCCAATGCAACAAGTAGAGGTCAATATAATCCGTCCCGAGCCGGCGCAAACTCCGTTCGCAAGCCCGCTTCGTCCCTTCATAACTGGCATTGCTGGGCAACACTTTGCTTACAATAAAGGCTTTGTCCCGACACGGACGCACGGCCTCGCCCACCAGCTCTTCCGTGCCATACATTTCAGCGGTATCGATTAGCGTCAATCCCAACTCAATACCCCGGCGCAAAGCCTGTATCTCTTCGCTCCGCCTACGTCCCCCCATTTGGTATGTGCCTTGTCCGAGCGGACAAATCTGTTGCCCATCGGGAAAAGTAATCAATCGTTGTTCCATCTTCCTACCAGCTATTACCGTATAAAGCTCGTCATAATCCCTTGCTCTCGCATAGGTATCGACTGTCCTCCGTTCTTCAGGCTTTTCAACACCCACGCCATATTATTCCCCAGCGTCCGCATGGTCTGCAATCCTTCGGCATCCTGCCAAGCTTCTCCACACAAACGACCATGTACGCTGTTCCAGTATTGAGAACTGACAACTGGCATATTACTAATTGTAAAATACTTGTTCAGGCGGTCAAACGTCGCACTCGCCCCTCCTCGCCTGCACACAGCTACCGATGCCGCAGGTTTATATTGCAACAAGGACGAGGCGGAATAGAATAGCCTGTCAAGCAAAGCGCAAAGCGAGCCGTTAGGTCCTGCATAATAAACAGGAGAACCAATGACGATGCCATCCGCACGCTCTAACTTTTCCCTTACCTTATCATACAATTCATCCCTGAACACGCACCTGCCCAGTTCCATGCATCGGTTACAAGCAATGCAACCTTGCACCGCCTTTGTACCAATAGACACGATTTCTGTTTCTATCCCATTTGTTTCAAGCGCCTTCGCTACTTCCGACAAGGCAATGAACGTGTTCCCCTCGCCCCGCGGACTTCCATTGATTAATAATACTTTCATCAAATATCCTCCGTATTTTTATCTAGGCAAAAGTAACGTAAAAGCCCCACAACAGCATTGCCGTAAAGCTCAATATGCATTGCTGGAAAGCTCTATGCCATGTCATCAAGGAAGAGGTTCGTCCGAATCTGCAACCTCAATCCACTCCAAATCCTTATCAATCAGGGTCCGTTCCGTAATCTTATTATGCAATCCCCGGCGATATTCCGGGATAAAACGAACCCGGACATCCGTAATCATATCTGCCTTAAGCTCTTCTGGAGTATCCGTACCCTTCTTTTTCGTCTGGCACTTCAAATAAAACGTACCAACCCCTTTCAATTTAACAGACCTTCCTGCGGCCATTAATTCACCTAACACACCTCCTAATTGTACCAACACGGCATACACATCGCCCGGACTTACCGTAGAACGCTGCGCTAAAATATCAGCCACATCGTCTATTGTCGCCGGCTTTTGCAGATTCACGGCCACCGCATGCCATTTCCCATCGCTCAATTTCTTCTTCTTAAAAAAAGCCATATCAAATCTCCTTTCCACAATAATGATTATCTCATTTCAGTACTAAGAACTAGCAAAAGTGCCGCTTTTGCTATACAAAAGTGCCACTTTTGACTGGCAATATCGGCACTTTTGCTATCCATCATCGGCACTGATGCTATCTCTTACTGCAAAAATAACTATTTCTTTCCAGACTGGCAATCCGCAAAAAAGAAAACCGTTCGCCATCCCAAAGGATAACGAACGGCCCATCAATATAGCTCGAATAGAATAGTTCTTTATTATTCAGCCGCTTTCTCTTCTGAAGCCGGAGCTTCCACTGCAGCCTCCGTAGCCGGAGCTTCAGCAGCAACCGTCGATTTCTTACGAGAACGACGCGTACGAGTTGTCTTCTTAGCAGCCGTATCTTTCTTCATATTATCGTTGTAATCAACGAGTTCAATGAAGCACATAGCCGCATTGTCACCCAGACGATTTCCCGTTTTGATGATACGCGTATATCCACCCGGACGTTCCGCAATCTTCTGAGAAATTTCCTTAAACAACTCCGTTACAGCATACTTATCGTGCAAAGTAGCAAACACCATACGACGTGAATGCGTCGTATCATCCTTTGAACGCGTAATCAACGGTTCTACGAATTTACGCAACGCCTTAGCCTTAGCCACCGTTGTAAAGATTCGTTTATGTTTGATTAGCGAACAAGCCATGTTTGAAAGCATCGCGTTACGGTGAGTGCTTGTACGCCCTAAATGATTAATTTTTCTATTGTGTCTCATCGTTTACTTATTCTTTATCTAATTTATATTTCGAGATATCCATACCGAATGAAAGGTGCAAACTTTCCAGCAGTTCGTCCAACTCAGTAAGAGACTTCTTACCAAAGTTGCGGAACTTCAACAAGTCATTCTTATTGAATTTCACCAATTCACCCAATGTCTCCACATCAGCCGCCTTCAAACAATTCAAAGCACGGACAGAAAGATCCATATCAGAGAGCTTGCTCTTCAGCAATTGACGCATATGAAGCACTTCTTCATCGAATTCCTCATTTCCATCATTGTCGACCGTCTCGATGGCAATCTTCTCATCCGAGAACAACATAAAATGATGAATCAGAATTTTCGCTGCTTCTTTCAAAGCTTCTTTCGGATGAATAGAACCGTCTGTGGCTATTTCAAGAACCAACTTTTCGTAGTCCGTCTTCTGCTCAACACGGAAGTTTTCAATCGAATACTTGACGTTGCGTATCGGCGTATAAATGGAATCGATTGCAATAACATGCACATCGTCATCCGGTTTCCGATTCTCATCCGCCGGAACATAACCACGCCCCTTATTAATCGTCAACTCAATTTGAAAACTAGCATTCGGATCCAAATGACAAATAGTCAAATCCGGATTCAAGACATCGAATCCTGTCAACTGTTTACCTATATCACCGGCGTTGAACACTTCCGAACCCGAAACAGTAATACTTACTTTTTCATTCTCAATGTCATCCACAATATGTTTGAAGCGCACTTGCTTCAAATTCAAGATAATGTTCGTTACATCTTCAATCACGCCAGGAATCGTATCAAATTCATGATCAACCCCTTCGATTTTGATAGACGTAATAGCAAACCCCTCCAATGAAGACAAGAGAATTCGGCGTAAGGCATTACCAATCGTAATGCCATAACCAGGCTCCAACGGACGGAATTCGAACTTGCCGAAAAAATCATCCGCTTCCAACATTAATACTTTATCGGGTTTTTGAAATGCTAATATCGCCATGGAATCAATTATTATTTAGAATACAACTCTACGATCAACTGTTCTTTGATATTTTCAGGGATATCAGCTCTTTCAGGCAAGTGTAACAATTTACCACTCATAGAAGCCTGATCCCATTCAATCCAAGGATATTTACTGTGGTTGAAACCAGCCAATGCATCCGCAATCACTTCCAAAGACTTAGACTTTTCACGAACACCAATAATCTGACCGGGCTTAACCGCATAAGAAGGAATATTTACCACTTGACCATCAACCGTAATATGACGGTGAGAAACCAACTGACGTGCTGCAGCACGTGTAGGAGCTATACCTAAACGATATACAACATTATCCAAACGGCCTTCCAAAAGTTGCAACAGAACTTCACCTGTAATACCTTTTGAACGAGAAGCCTTCTCAAACAAATTTCTAAACTGTCTTTCTAAAACGCCATAAGTATATTTAGCTTTCTGTTTCTCACGAAGCTGAATGCCATACTCAGATGTTTTTCTTTTACGAGTATTACCATGCTGTCCAGGAGGATAATTCTTCTTAGAAAGAACTTTATCCGCACCGAAGATAGCCTCACCAAACTTACGGGCAATTCTTGTTTTTGGTCCAGTATATCTTGCCATTTTCTTATTGTTTTTTTAATGTTCTAACAGAATCGGAATCATGCAGCCGCGATTACAGAGAGGATAAGGTCAATATGCAATCAAAATCACAATTCCTGATTCTATATTCAAGAAACTAAATAATTAATTATACTCTTCTCTTCTTAGGAGGACGACAACCATTGTGTGGCAATGGAGTAACATCAATAATTTCTGTCACCTCAATACCTGCACCATGAATAGTTCTAATAGCTGATTCACGACCATTACCTGGTCCCTTTACATACACTTTCACCTTACGCAAGCCCAAATCATAAGCCACTTTAGCGCAATCCTGCGCCGCCATTTGAGCAGCATACGGAGTATTCTTCTTCGAACTTCTAAAACCCATTTTACCAGCAGAAGACCAACTGATAACCTGCCCTTCGCTATTTGCTAAGGACACAATAATGTTATTAAAAGAAGAATGAATATGAGCTTGACCGAATGCATCAACTTTTACATTTCTTTTCTTTGCTGCGACTGTTTTCTTTGCCATATCTCAACTCTTATTATTTAGTAGCTTTTTTCTTATTTGCAACTGTTTTCTTCTTTCCCTTGCGTGTACGAGAATTATTCTTCGTCTTCTGTCCCCGCAAAGGCAATCCCAAACGATGACGAACACCTCGGTAGCAACCAATATCCATCAAGCGCTTAATATTCAATTGAACCTCGGAACGTAAATCTCCTTCAACTTTATATTCAGCACCAATTATTTCACGAACTTTAGCTGCTTGATCATCTGTCCAATCTTGGACTTTGATATCACGATCAATTCCTGCTTTCGCCAAAATAGAGTTAGCTGCACTACGACCAATACCATAAATATAGGTCAACGCTATTTCACCTCTTTTGTTCTGTGGTAAGTCAACACCAACTATTCTTATAGCCATATCTACTTAAATTATTTTGCAAAAGTAATAAAATTATCCCTGACGTACCTTATACTTCGGGTTTTTCTTGTTAATTACATACAAACGTCCCTTTCTTCTTACTATTTTACATTCGGGAGTACGCTTTTTCAATGATGCTCTTACTTTCATATTTCGTTATTTTATTTATATCTAAAAGCAATTCTTCCTTTCGAAAGATCATATGGAGACATTTCTACACGCACCTTATCTCCTGGTAAAATCTTAATGTAATGCATACGCATCTTCCCAGAGATATGAGCGGTTATTTCATGTCCATTTTCCAGTTCCACACGAAACATCGCATTCGACAATGCTTCGACTATTACACCATCCTGTTCAATTGCTGACTGCTTTGCCATATTAAAAAATTAAATTGCGTTACTGTCTAAAACCTCTTTGATATAATCAAATGAAGATAGAATCTGAGGTCCATCCGGGCGTATTGCAATGCAATGTTCAAAATGAGCTGAACATTTACGATCCTTTGTACGAACTGTCCAACCATCTCTTTCAAACACAACATTCTTACTACCCATATTTATCATTGGTTCAATACATATACACATGCCGCTTTTTAATAAGGGACCGCATCCGCGTCTTCCGTAATTAGGGACTTCCGGTTCTTCGTGCATCTTTCGTCCAATTCCATGTCCGACTAACTCTCTAACAACAGAGTAGTTATGAGATTCACAATATGATTGCACCGCATGACTTATATCGCCCAATCGTCTTCCATCTAACGCAGTTTGAATACCTAAATACAAAGCCTCCTTTGTTACCTTCAAAAGTTGCTTAACAGCATCAGTGACTTCACCTACACAAAAAGTATATGCAGAATCACCAACAAAACCATTCAATACTGTACCACAATCTATCGATACAATATCGCCTTCTTTCAAAATAGTTTTTGAAGAAGGTATACCATGAACCACTTGCTCATTAACTGATGTACAAATAGAATTAGGAAAACCGCCATATCCTAAAAAAGCGGGAACAGCACCATTGTCCCGAATAAATTCCTCCGCTACTTTATCCAATTGCAACGTCGAAACCCCCGGTTTTACATGTTTAGCAAGCTCACCTAACGTTTTTCCTACCAGTTGATTCGCTTCCCGCATCAACTCTATTTCTTCATCTGTCTTAAAATAAATCATAGAGATTAATAAGCTCCAACAGTTCCTGAACGACCTTTAATTCTACCAGATTTTAATAATCCATCATAATGACGCATCAGCAAATGACTCTCAACCTGTTGTAAAGTATCAAGCACAACACCAACCAAAATCAACAAAGATGTTCCTCCAAAAAACTGAGAGAAAGCCATACTTACACCTGCTAACTGAGCAAATGCTGGCAATATAGCAACAATAGCTAAAAAAATAGCACCTGGCAAAGTTATACGATCCATAATTGCATCCAAATAATCCTTTGTTTGCTTTCCTGGCTTAACTCCCGGAATAAATCCATTATTTCTCTTCAAATCATCTGACATCTGGGTTGGATTAATTGTAATAGCTGTATAAAAATAGGTAAACAGAATTATTAAAACAGCAAATACAAAATTATACCAAAATCCCGTATTATCCATAAATGCAGCCCAAAAACCTGATTGCTCACCTGTACTAGAAAAACCGACAATAGAAATAGGTATAAACATGATAGCTTGAGCAAAAATAATAGGCATCACATTCGCCGCATTTACCTTCAAAGGTATATATTGGCGAGCACCACCATATTGTTTATTACCTACGATTTTCTTAGCATATTGAACAGGTACTTTGCGTGTTCCCTGAACCAACATTATTGCTCCAGCAATTACTAATAGTAAAAATAACATTTCAAACAAAAACATAACCAATCCACCTGTTTTTTCACTTGTCCGAGAAATAAACTCCTGGAAAAGAGAATGAGGCAAACGAGCTATAATACCTACTAAAATAATAAATGAAATGCCATTTCCAACACCTTTATCAGTAATTCGTTCTCCTAACCACAGGATAAACATACTACCGGCAGCCAAAATTATTGTTGATGAAATAGTAAACCAAATTCCACCTGGCAAAGATGCACCCACAGCCTTTAACTGTACACTTAAATTTACCAAATAGGTAGGACCCTGAAACAACAATATCGCAACTGTCAAATAACGAGTCCACTGGTTAATTTTTCTATGCCCACTTTCTCCTTCTCTTTGCAATTTTTGGAAAGAAGGCACTGCTATTGCCAATAATTGCATAACAATTGAAGCAGAAATATAAGGCATTATACCTAATGCAAAAATAGAAGCATTAGAAAATGCACCTCCGGAGAACATATCCAACAAAGCCATTAAGCCACCACTGGTCTGTTCCTGCAAAGCAGTCAAAGCTTTTGGATCAATACCTGGAAGAACAACAAACGTACCAAAACGGTATATTACTACCAATAAAAGAGTAGTGAGGATCCGATTCCTCAGATCCTCAATCTTCCAGATATTTTTTATAGTTTCAACAGCTCTCATAGACTAGAGTTTAACAACGACACCACCTGCATTTTGAATTGCAGTTTCTGCAGATTTTGAAAATGCATGAGCTGCAACTTCCAATTTCAGTGTCAAATTTCCATTTCCCAAAATCTTCACATTCTGAGAAGTTGACACAAAACCTGCACTAATTAACTCTTCAATGCCAATCTTTGACAAATTTCGAGTTTCTGCCAATTGTTGCAAAGTGGATATATTAATTGCCTTATATTCAACACGATTAATATTCTTAAACCCAAATTTAGGCAAACGACGCTGTATAGGCATCTGACCTCCTTCAAAACCTATTTTATTTTTATAGCCAGATCTAGATTTAGCTCCTTTATGACCACGAGTTGAAGTTCCTCCTAATCCTGATCCAGGACCACGACCTATTCTTTTTCTTGTTTTGACAGAGCCTGCCGCAGGTTTTAAACTTGACAAATTCATATCTATACGATTTTATATCAATTATTACTTTTCAACTACTACCAAATGTTTCACTTTCTCTACCATCCCTAAAATAGAAGGAGTAGCTTCATGTTCCACGATATGGTTTAGCTTTCTCAAACCCAGCGCATCCAAAGTTCTCTTTTGGTCCTTAGGGCATTTAATTCTACTTTTTACTTGTTTAATTCTAATTACCGCCATAAAAAACCTCCCTATTAACCTCTAAATACTTTTTCAACAGAAACACCACGATTCTGAGCAACTGTAAAAGGACTTCTCAATTCACCTAAAGCTGCAATTGTCGCTTTAACCAAATTGTGAGGATTCGAAGAGCCCTTTGACTTTGCAAGCACATCAGTAATACCTACACTTTCCAAAACTGCACGCATAGCACCTCCAGCTTTTACTCCAGTTCCGTGAGAAGCCGGCTTAATCAAAACTTTTGCACCGCCAAATTTAGCCAATTGCTCATGAGGAATAGTTCCTTTATGAACTGGTATGCGGATTAAATTTTTCTTTGCTGATTCAACGGCCTTAGCAATAGCAGTCGTTACTTCACCTGCCTTACCTAACCCCCAACCAACAATGCCATCCTCATTACCAACTACAACAATAGCAGCAAAACTAAAAGTACGCCCACCTTTTGTTACTTTGGTTACACGATTTATAGCAACTAATCTATCTTTTAGTTCTAAATCACTAGTTGATTTAACTCTATTATAAACTCCTATCATTTCCTTTAAAATTTAAGTCCGCCATTACGTGCAGCATCAGCTAATTCCTTAACTCTACCATGATACAAGTAACCATTACGATCAAAAACAACTGACTGAACACCGGCCTCTTGAGCTCTTTGAGCAATCAATGTTCCAACCTTCACTGCTATTTCCTTCTTAGAGGCTTTTTCTTCCATTTTTAAGGACGAAGCAGATGCTAATGTTTTACCTGTCGTATCGTCTATTACTTGTGCATAGATTTGCTTATTGCTTCTAAACACAGTCAAGCGAGGGCGTTCTGCAGTTCCTGAAATTTTAGCTCTTACGCTCGCTTTTATTTTTAATCTTCTTTCTTCTTTCGTTGTCATGATAAATTCAGTTTACATACAAATTATTTACCTGCAGATTTACCTGATTTTCTACGAATTTCTTCGCCAACAAAACGAATACCTTTACCCTTATAAGGCTCCGGCATACGGAATGAACGAATTTTAGCACATATCTGCCCCAACAACTGTTTATCAGCAGATTCCAATATAATTAAAGGATTCTTATTACGTTCCGTTTTCGTTTCAACTTTGACTTCATGCGGCAATTGCAAATAAATATTATGAGTATATCCTAACGATAAATCCAATACTTGCCCTGCATTTGACACACGGTAACCAACGCCTACCAACTCTAACTCTTTCTTATAACCCTCAGACACACCCACAACCATATTGTGAATCAACGCACGGTATAATCCATGTAATGCACGATGAGTTTTGTCATCAGTCGGACGTACTAAATGAATTGCACCATCTTCAACAACAACCTTAATATCTGAATTCACTAACTGAGAAAGCTCTCCTTTAGGACCTTTTACAGTTACAAGATTCTTATCATCAACGCTAACAGAAACACTAGCTGGTAGCAAAATTGGCAACTTTCCTATTCTAGACATTCTTTCTTCCTCCTATTAATAAACATAACACAAAACTTCGCCCCCGATTCTCTGCTCTCGAGCTTCCTTATCTGTCATTACTCCCTTAGAAGTAGAAAGAACTGCAATTCCTAATCCATTCAATACGCGAGGCATATCTTTATATCCCGCATATTTACGCAAACCAGGAGTAGATACTCTTTCAAGTTTCTTAATCGCATTTACTTTATTTACCAAATCATACTTCAAGGCAATCTTAATTGTACCTTGAGGTCCATCTTCAACGAATTTAAAATTCAGAATGTAACCTTTCTCAAAAAGAATTTTTGTAATTTCTTTTTTCAAATTAGACGCCGGCACTTCAACAACTCTGTGCTTCGCCTTAATTGCATTTCGCAATCTTGTCAAATAATCTGCTATAGGATCTGTCATATTAATTATATATTAAATTGATCCGGACAATCCGGACAATATTTAAACATTCTTACCAACTAGCTTTCTTTACACCAGGAATTAAACCCTGCGAAGCCATCTCTCGCAACTGAATACGAGAAATTCCAAACTGGCGAATATAGCCTTTGGGACGCCCCGTTATCTTACAGCGATTATGCAATCGAACAGGAGAAGCATTCTTAGGCAATAATTGCAATGCTTCATAATTACCTTCTGCTTTTAACTGAGCTCTCTTTGCAGCATATTTCGCTACCAACTTAGCACGCTTTACCTCGCGAGCTTTCATTGATTCTTTGGCCATAATTACTTACTATTTTTATTGTTTTTAAAAGGTAAACCGAACTCTTTCAACAAAGCATAACCTTCTTCATCCGTTTTAGCCGAGGTTACAAAGGTAATATTCATTCCCAATATCTTCGTAATATTATCAATATTAATTTCTGGGAAAATTATTTGTTCTTGAACACCTAATGTATAATTACCACGACCATCTAACTTACTTTCAATGCCTTTAAAATCACGAATACGCGGTAAAGCTATACGAACCAATCGCTCTAAGAATTCGTACATTTGCTCACGACGTAATGTCACCATTACGCCAATAGGCATTTTCTTGCGAAGTTTAAAATTAGAAATATCCTTTTTTGAAACAGTCGCAACAGCTTTTTGCCCTGTTATTGCAGTTAATTCATTAATAGCTACATCTATAATTTTTTTATCGGCAGTAGCCATTCCTAAACCCTGATTAATCACAATCTTTTTCAAAACAGGAACCTGCATAACAGATTTATATCCAAATTCCTTCATCAAAGCAGGAACAATTCTGTCCTGATATTCTTTCTTAAGACTGGCAGTATTGCTCATTATTTAATTTCCTCCCCTGATTTTTTTGAATAACGTACTAAAACACCATCACTATTCAACCTACGACCTATGCGTGTTGGCTTACCCGTTTTTGCATCTAACAAATTTAAGTTAGAAATATGAATGGGAGCCTCTTTCTTCTCTATTCCACCTTGAGGATTTTTCGCATTAGGCTTCGTATGCTTCGATACCAAGTTAATACCTTCTACTACAGCCCGATTTTCCTTCACCAAAACCTGAAGGACACGTCCTGTTTTCCCTTTGTCATTACCGGTATTAACAAAAACTATATCGCCTTTCTTAATATGTAACTTACTCATTATTCGAAAATTTTCAACGATTAAAGTACCTCCGGTGCCAATGATACAATCTTCATATTGGTCGCACGCAATTCTCTCGCAACAGGGCCAAAAATACGACTACCACGAATATCTCCCGCACCATTTAACAATACACAGGCATTGTCATCAAAGCGAATATAAGAACCATCTGCCCGACGAATTTCTTTCCTTGTCCGCACAATAACAGCCTTAGATACAGCACCTTTCTTAATATCACTCGAAGGAATAACACTTTTAATTGCTACTACTATCACATCACCAACAGTGGCATAACGCTTTCCCGTACCGCCAAGAACACGAATACACAAAGCCTCTTTTGCACCACTATTATCCGCTACTACTAATCTTGATTCCTGTTGTATCATGTTATTTAGCCCTTTCGATTATTTGAACTAATCTCCATCTTTTAGTTTTGCTCAAAGGACGAGTCTCCATAATTCTTACGGTATCGCCTATATTACATTCATTCTTTTCATCGTGAGCATGATATTTTTTCGTTTTATTCACGAATTTACCATAAATGGGATGTTTTTCTTTCCATTTAACCGCAACAGTGATACTTTTGTCCATTTTGTTGCTAGTAACCACGCCCATTCTTTCCTTTCTCAAATTTCTAGTTTCCATCAAGCTCAATTATTATTAAGTTCTCGTTGGCGTAATTCACCTTTCATACGCGCAATCATTCTTCTCTGCAATTTTATTTGAGAAGGATTTTCACTCGGCGTAATTCGATGGTTAATTACTTTTTGTTCATAAGCAACAACCTCTGCATTTATTCTTTCTTTCAATTCAGAAGTTGTCAATTCTCTAATTTCTGCAATTTTCATAACCGATTACACATTTTGATTTTGGACATCATAATCACGTCGCACAACAAACTTTGTAGTAACCGGAAGTTTTTGTGCTCCTAAACGTAATGCTTCTTTAGCAACATCAAAAGGTACACCTTCAATTTCAAAAATCATCCGTCCAGGAGTTACAGGAGCTACAAATCCTTCCGGATTACCCTTACCTTTACCCATACGCACATCTGCAGGCTTCTTTGTAATAGGCTTATCAGGGAAAATACGAACCCAAACTTGTCCTTGACGTTGCATATAACGAGTAACAGCAACACGAGCTGCTTCTATCTGACGACCTGTAATCCAACGCGTCTCTAATGATTTTATACCAAAAGATCCGAAGGTCAACTGACTTCCACGTTGAGCAACCCCTTTAGCGCGTCCTTTTTGAGCCCTTCTGAATTTGGTTTTCTTTGGCTGTAACATTTCTTTTTAATTCAAAGGTTTAACGACTTACTTTTTTACGCTTAAAGCTCTTATCTCTACCATTGCCCATATCGTTACGACGGCCTAAATCCTTAGATGTTGTAAAAGAAGGAGCTAAATCTCTTTTCCCATAAACTTCACCTTTACAAATCCACACCTTAACACCAATCAAACCGACCTTTGTCAAAGCTTCTGCCAATGCATAATCAATATCAGCTCTAAATGTATGTAAAGGAGTTCTTCCCTCTTTATACATTTCAGAACGAGCCATTTCAGCACCATTCAAACGACCAGAAACTTGAATTTTTATACCTTCAGCTCCCATTCGCATCGTCGAAGCAATTGCCATTTTAATGGCGCGACGATAAGCAATCTTTCCTTCTAACTGCCTTGCGATATTATTAGCAACAATAACAGCATCAAGTTCAGGACGCTTTACTTCAAAAATATTAATTTGAACTTCCTTATCCGTGATCTTTTTCAACTCTTCTTTCAACTTATCAACTTCCTGACCACCTTTTCCGATAATAATCCCTGGCCGAGATGTACAAACAGTTATTGTTATCAATTTTAAGGTACGTTCAATTACAATACGAGATACACTAGCCTTTGCAAGACGGGCATTTAAATAATTACGAATCTTGCTATCTTCTAACAAAGTATCTCCGTAATTTTTGCCGCCATACCAATTGGAATCCCAACCACGAATGATTCCTAAACGATTACTAACCGGATTAACTTTTTGTCCCATCTACAAATCAATTTTGAGTATCTTTTTTACTAAGTGTATCAACAAACAACGTTACATGATTCGAACGTTTACGAATTCTGTAACCTCTTCCTTGAGGAGCTGGACGCATTCTCTTCAATGTAGCAGCACAATCTACACTTACTGCAGAAATATACAATTCACCAGCTTCTGCTTTACGTTCATTTTTTTGCTCCCAATTAGCAATTGCAGAACGAAGCAACTTTTCAACTCTTGCTGCAGCTTCTTTATTAGAAAACTTCAAAACACCAAGTGCACGAAATACTTCCATTCCACGAACCATATCCACAACTAAACGCATTTTACGTGGAGAAGTCGGCACATTTCGCAACTTTGCAAAATACATAGTCTTTTGGGCTTCTTTTCTTGCTTCAGCTGATATTCTTTTTCTAGCACCCATTTTTTTCGTTTTTTCAGTTTTAAATTCTTATAACCGAATTACTTTTTCTTATTACCTGCATGGCCACGGAATGTTCGCGTCGGCGAAAACTCTCCCAATTTATGCCCCACCATATTCTCGGTTACAAAAACAGGAATAAATTTATTTCCATTGTGAACTGCAATAGTATGGCCGACAAAGTCCGGCGAAATCATTGAAGCTCTTGCCCATGTCTTAACAACAGCCTTTTTGCCTGACTCATTCATAGCCAAAACCTTTTTCTCAAGCTTTACATTAATATACGGGCCTTTTTTTAATGAACGACTCATAGTATACTTAATTAATCAGATTATTTCTTTCTTCTTTCAATAATATATTTTGAAGAATGTTTCTTCGGAGCTCTTGTCTTCAAGCCCTTCGCATATAAGCCATTACGTGATCTTGGATGACCTCCAGAGGCACGTCCTTCACCTCCACCCATTGGGTGATCAACAGGGTTCATTACGACACCACGGTTATGTGGACGACGACCTAACCATCTAGAACGACCGGCTTTACCTGATTTTTCAAGACCATGGTCTGAATTTCCAACTGCACCAATTGTTGCCTTACAAGCAGCAAGAATTTTCCTCGTTTCACCAGAAGGCATCTTAATAATTGCATAAGCACCTTCTTTTGAAGTCAGCTGAGCAAAAGTGCCTGCAGAACGCACTAATTTTGCACCTTGTCCTGGACGAAGCTCAATATTGTGAATAATTGTACCTACAGGTATATTTGCCATTGGCAATGTATTACCTACTTCAGGTGCTACATCACTACCTGAAACCACTGTTTGGCCAACTTCCAAACCGTTCGGAGCTATGATATAGCTCTTTGCCCCATCAGCGTAATACAACAATGCAATCCGCGAAGTACGATTTGGGTCATATTCGATAGACTTCACTGTTGCAGGAATGCCATCTTTGTTTCTCTTGAAATCGATAATTCTGTACTTTCTTTTATGACCGCCACCGATATAACGCATCGTCATTTTACCGGTATTGTTACGACCACCTGTACTCTTTTTACCTACAACAAGAGATTTCTCTGGTGTACTTGCAGTGATTTTATCAAATGCACCAATAACTTTGTGTCTCTGCCCCGGTGTAGTGGGCTTCAATTTACGTATTCCCATTTTTACTTTTAGATATTACTAAAGAAATCTATTGTTTCTCCTTCCTTCAATGTAACAATTGCTTTCTTAAAAGAAGCTTGCTTACCATTAATAATTCCTGATTTAGTATAACGCATTTTCCGCTTTCCAGAATAATTAATAGTATTAACGCTCACAACTGTCACATTATACATTTCTTCTACAGCTTTTTTAATCTCCAACTTATTAGCATCAGGAGACACACGAAAGCCATAACGATTAGCAAACTTTTCAGTAATAGCCGTCTGCTTTTCTGTTACAATTGGTTTAATAATTATACCCATTTCTATTTACTCCTTATGCTTTAAATTGTTCTTCTATAGCTGCAACTGACTTTTCAGTCAAAATAACACTTGCTGCGTCCAAAACAACATAAGTATTCAACCCTGCTACTGTCGCTACTTTTGTCTTCGGAATATTACGAGCAGACAAATATACAAATTTATTACTTTCAGGTAAAACCATGAGTAACTTTTTGTCTGACATTTTTAGATTTTTAATAATTCCCAGAAAATCTTTTGTCTTAGGAGCTTCAAAAACAAAATCTTCTACGACCACAATTGCATTGTTTTTTGCTTTATAAGATAAAGCCGACTTACGAGCCAAACTCTTAACTTTCTTATTTAATTTGAACTCATAACTTCTGGGTCTTGGACCAAATACTCGACCACCACCAACTAACAACGGAGAATTTATATCACCTCGACGTGCACCACCTCCGCCTTTCTGACGAATCAACTTACGCGTACTACCAGAAACCTCGCTTCTTTCCTTCGACTTATGAGTTCCTTGACGCTGATTGGCCATATACTGCTTTACATCCAAATAAATAGCATGGTCATTTGGCTCAATACCAAAAATGGCATCACTCAAAGTCACTTTTCTTCCGGTATCTTCTCCTTTTATATTATATACACTCAGTTCCATTACTTTTCAATTAAAACGATTGAACCTTTTGCCCCGGGAATAGATCCCTTTACTAATAAAAGATTATGCTCCGGCAAAACTTTAATAACTTGCAAATTCTGGACAGTAACACGTTCATTTCCCAACTGTCCTCCCATTCGCATTCCTTTAAACACCTTAGCCGGATAAGAACAAGCACCTATAGATCCTGGTTTACGCGCACGATTATGCTGACCATGTGTTGTCTGTCCCACACCACCAAATCCATGGCGTTTCACAACACCTTGAAATCCTTTACCCTTCGATGTTCCAATTACATCTACAAAGCCTGCGTTTTCAAGATAATCAACAGTGATCACATCGCCCAATTTGTACTCTGTTTCAAAATTTTTGAACTCAGCCAAGTATCGCTTGGGTGTTACATTGGCTTTTTTAAAGTGCCCCAATTCTGGCTTTGTAAGATGCTTTTCTTTTTCATCCACAAAACCTAATTGCAAAGCTTCATAGCCATCCTTCTCCAGCGTTTTAATCTGTGTAACAACACAAGGACCTACTTCGATAACAGTGCATGGAAGATTTTTTCCCTCGGCACTGAAAACGGACGTCATTCCGATTTTTTTTCCTAACAATCCTGGCATTTCACTAACAATTTAAATAATTACACTTTAATTTCTACTTCTACACCGCTCGGCAATTCTAACTTCATCAACGCATCAACAGTCTTAGCCGTCGAGCTATAAATGTCAATCAATCTCTTATAAGAAGACAACTCAAACTGTTCACGAGACTTCTTGTTAACGAATGTAGAACGGTTTACTGTAAAGATACGTTTATGAGTAGGAAGAGGTATCGGACCGCTCACTACTGCTCCCGTAGCTTTTACCGTCTTTACGATTTTCTCGGCAGATTTATCTACCAGAGAATAATCGTAAGACTTCAATTTAATTCTGATCTTTTGACTCATGTTTATATTAAGTATTTCAATATTATTTGATCAAATCAGCACGACCTTGAACTTCAGTCAATACTTGCTTAGCAATTGCAGAAGAAACTTGCGCATAGTGCGAGAATTGCATAGAAGAAGTAGCACGACCAGAAGTAATCGTACGCAAAGCCGTCACGTATCCAAATGTTTCTGCCAATGGAACTTTAGCTTTTACAATACGAGCACCCGTACGGCTTGTTTCCATTCCTTCAACCTGACCACGACGCTTATTCAAGTCACCGATAACATCACCCATACTTTCTTCCGGAGTTACAACCTCCATCTGCATAATAGGTTCCATTAATACAGGTCCGGCCTTTTCACACGCATTCTTGAATGCTTGAATAGCTGCAATTTCAAATGATAACTGGTCTGAGTCTACGGGGTGGAAAGAACCATCAATCAATGTTACTTTCAACTTGTCCATTGAGAAACCGGCCAACACACCATTCTTCATTGCCTTTTCAAAACCTTTCTGAACAGAAGGAATAAACTCCTTAGGAATGTTACCACCCTTTACTTCATCTATAAATTGCAAAGAACCTTCGAAGCCTTCATCTGCTGGTTCCAAACGAACGATGATATCTGCAAATTTACCACGACCACCTGACTGCTTCTTGTATACTTCACGAAGTTCAACCGGCTTAGTGATAGCTTCCTTATAAGTAACCTGAGGCTTACCTTGGTTACATTCTACTTTGAACTCACGACGCAAACGGTCGATGATGATATCCAAGTGAAGCTCACCCATACCGCTAATTACCGTCTGACCCGTTTCCTCATTTGTTTGAACACGGAAGGTCGGATCCTCTTCAGCCAACTTAGCTAATCCCATACCTAACTTATCCAAATCTTTCTGCGTCTTCGGTTCTACCGCAATACCAATCACAGGATCCGGGAATTCCATTGATTCAAGTACAATCGGATGATTTTCATCGCACAAGGTATCACCTGTACGGATATCCTTAAATCCTACACCTGCACCAATATCACCGCAACCGATTACTTCCATCGGGTTCTGCTTGTTTGAATGCATTTGGAACAAACGAGAGATACGTTCTTTCTTGCCTGAACGTGCATTCAACACATACGAACCAGCAACCATTGAACCTGCATACACACGGAAGAAGCACAAACGGCCCACATAAGGGTCTGTGGCAATCTTAAATGCCAAAGCCGTCAACGGCTCTTCAAACAAAGGCTTACGAACAACCACCTTTTCCGGGTCTCTCGGATCTGTACCTTCAATAGCCGGTGTATCTTCCGGGCTCGGCAAATAAGCACAAACGGCATCCAACAACGTTTGAACACCTTTGTTCTTAAACGAAGAACCGCAAATCATCGGGTTGATCTGCATCGACAACGTACCCTTACGGATAGCAGCTTTGATTTCCTCCTCTGTAATAGTCGAAGGATCATCGAAGTACTTTTCCATCAACGCGTCATCGCATTCTGCCAATGTTTCGAGCATTTTGTCTCTCCATTCTTCAGCTTCAGCTTGCAATTCTGCCGGAATTTCTTCTACAGAATACTCAGCGCCCATGGTTTCATCATGCCAATAGATGGCCTTCATCTTCACCAAATCTACGACGCCTTTGAAGTTTTCTTCCGCACCGATAGGGATTTGGATTGGACAAGGAGTAGCTCCCAGTACCTCTTTCACTTGGCGAACAACTTCAAAGAAGTTAGCACCCGAACGGTCCATTTTGTTTACATAACCGATACGCGGTACATTATACTTATCTGCCTGACGCCATACGGTTTCCGACTGAGGTTCTACACCGCCTACTGCACAAAACGCAGCCACAGCGCCATCCAAGATACGCAACGAACGTTCTACCTCGACCGTAAAGTCCACGTGCCCCGGAGTATCAATCAAGTTGATCTTATATTTCTCATCGTTGTACTTCCAGAAAGTAGTTGTAGCCGCAGAAGTAATCGTGATACCACGCTCCTGCTCTTGCTCCATCCAGTCCATCGTGGCAGCACCATCATGTACTTCACCAATCTTATGCGTCAAACCTGTGTAGAAAAGAATACGTTCCGAAGTAGTAGTCTTTCCTGCATCGATATGCGCCATAATACCGATATTTCGGGTATATCTTAATTGTTCATCAGCTTTTGTTGCCATTGTATATCTTTCTAAATGATTTCACAAATTAAAATCTGAAATGTGCAAATGCGCGGTTTGCTTCTGCCATACGGTGCATATCTTCTTTACGCTTGAAAGCACCTCCTTGGTTGTTGAAAGCGTCTACAATCTCAGCAGACAATTTATCAGACATCGTCTTGCCTCCACGCTTCCGTGCAAAAATAATCAGATTCTTCATCGAAATAGACTCTTTACGATCCGGGCGGATCTCAGTAGGAACTTGGAAAGTAGCGCCACCCACGCGACGAGACTTCACTTCTACCTGCGGTGTGATATTGTCGAGAGCAGCTTTCCATATTTCAAGAGCAGACTTTTCTTCATTAGGCATCTTTGCCTTTACCGACTCCAATGCAGAATAAAAGATTTCAAATGCGGTATTCTTCTTACCGTCATACATCAAATGGTTAACGAATTTCGTTACCTTCACATCACCGAAAACAGGATCTGGTAATACCTGTCTTTTCTTTGGTTTTGCTTTTCTCATCTTTCTAATAAAATTTTGTTTTTGTCTTTGGTTGCCATCTATCGTCTTCAACGGTTCCGCCGAACCATTTACTCAACCTTGTTAGCCTATCCAAATACTCAAACCAGCTTTAATACTTACTTTAAAATTCTCAGTTTGAAAGGGGATAATTTATTTCTTTCCTTTTGCAGCAGGAGCAGCTCCCGGTTTCGGACGCTTCGCGCCATATTTCGAACGACGTTGCGTACGACCATTCACACCCGCTGTATCCAACGTACCGCGTACAATGTGGTAACGTACACCTGGCAAATCCTTTACACGACCACCACGTACCAATACGATCGAGTGTTCCTGCAAATTATGACCTTCACCCGGAATATAAGAGTTCACCTCCTTACCATTTGTCAAACGAACTCTGGCTACTTTACGCATCGCCGAATTCGGCTTCTTCGGGGTCGTCGTATACACACGTACACAAACGCCACGACGCTGCGGACATGAATCCAATGCCGGAGACTTTCCCTTCTCCACCAAAGTTTCCCTTCCTTTTCTAACTAATTGCTGAATTGTAGGCATTTTTCTTTCTTTGTTTTTATTCTAATTGTTTTTATACATTCTTTTTCATCTATTCTGGCATTTCCTGCAAGCGATTCACATACAGCAAATTGCCACACCTCTTTCCGAAAGGCGTGGCAAAGTTACTACATTATTCTAATACGGCAATCCAAGCCGCAAACTTTTTCCGTTTATTTAACATACTTTACATGAGTAGCGTGAGTTCTTCCGGGTACTCGATGACTACCAGCGTCTCAAGGGACGATTCAATCCCTACAAGCATATTAATTGTCCATTGTCAATTCTCCATTGTCCATTGTCAATTACCACAACGTGATGGGCTCCGGATATTCCACTACCAGCGGACTTCCGCCATCATACGTCTCAATCCGGACTTTGTATTGTCCTTCTGTCAAATCCGGCACCATGGTAAATTCGAAACTGTTTTCCGTGACGTTGGTGATAGTCGCCGGTTTAATCCATTCCGGATAATCCTGGTCGTTGATAAGCGCGACGACATGATCCAGCGTGCCGTCTTGTCCCTTCAGCGTAAATCCTTTATAGTTTACGCCGGTTTGCTTGCCTCGCTCGATTCGGTGCGGATTCTCCGGATCGCCTCCTTCCTTCTGGTAAACAGCTGTGATGGCCGGGGTTTCGGGTTCAGGCTCTTCCGGATTGGAGACAGTCGGGTCTTCTTCCTTTCCGCCCTTCGTGCCCGTCCGCAAATTGTAGGCCTTTTTCGCACTGTCTATTAACAGGTTGGTTTTCTGGA
>NZ_NFJB01000022.1 GCF_002159645.1 Parabacteroides sp. An277
CAAAGTGCACGTCCTCGCTTAGTCCCGGATTCATCCTCTCGTCCAAACTGATGTGTATTTCCGTTGAAGTCTGGGATATCCCTACTATGGAGAAGTAATCCAATATCTGGGCTGGGAGTACAATACCGGCAAGTATGTTCAAATAATCGTTTTCCATACTGCAAAATAAAGGTTTGTTCTTCAAA
Source organism: Parabacteroides sp. An277 (assembly GCF_002159645.1). Taxonomy (GTDB): domain Bacteria; phylum Bacteroidota; class Bacteroidia; order Bacteroidales; family Tannerellaceae; genus Parabacteroides. The sequence continues at coordinate 186 of NZ_NFJB01000022.1, forward strand.
CTAACAAATTTATCCCCTCTGAAAATCTACTGAGCCCAAATATGCTGAGTAACGAAATAAAAAACGGGAGGCTGGAGGTCAGTCAGCTTCCCGTTTCTATGATAGATGAATCAAATGTATTTACCAAACGTTTACGCGGTCAGTCGGCTTCATATACATCGCGTCGCCCTCTTGGATTTGGAAAGCATCGTAGAAAGCATCGATATTGCGAAGCGCGGCATTCACACGCCATTTGCCCAGCGAGTGCGGGTCCATTTTCGTGAGCCGAATGATTTCTTCGTTGCGGATGTTTTGCGCCCAAAGCGTAGCATAACCGAGGAAGAAACGTTGTTCGTGCGTGAATCCATCAATAGGAGCCGGCGTTTGTCCTTGCAAACTATTCAGATAAGCCTGATGCGCTACGAGCAATCCGCCTTGGTCTGCAATGTTTTCGCCCAACGTGAAGCGGCCATTGGCGTGCATAGTGTCTACTACGATGATGTTACTGTATTGATCTGCTAACTTATCCGCACGGACAGTGAATTGTTCAGCATCTTTTTCCGTCCACCAATCAACGAGGTTCCCCTCTTTGTCGTAGTGACGGCCCTGGTCATCGAACCCGTGCGTCATTTCGTGGCCAATGACCACGCCGATAGCGCCATAGTTTACAGCATCATCTGCATCCGGATTAAAGAAAGGCGGCTGCAGGATACCGGCCGGGAAGCAAATCTCGTTTGTTGTCGGATTGTAGTAGGCATTGACCGTCTGCGGCGTCATATACCAGCGGCTCTTGTCTACCGGTTTACCTGCATCGGCCAGCATATAATCCATTTCGAAGATAGCCGAGCGGCGGATGTTGGCCCAATAAGAGTCGTTCTGGATATCCAATGCACTGTAGTCACGCCACTTGTCTGGATAACCGATTTTGACCGTGAAGGCAGAGAGTTTTTCTTGTGCTTTGAGTTTGGTCGAGTCGCCCATCCATTCCAAGCTATTGATACGCTCTGAAAGTGCCTTTTGCAAGTTGCCCACGAGCGTCAGCATCTTTTCTTTCGACGAAGCAGGGAAGTATTTCTCGACATACATCTGTCCTACCGCCTCGCCCAGCGAACTATTGACCGTCTGCAAAGCCCGTTTCCAGCGTGGTTTCATTTCCTGCTTACCTGACATGACCTTGCCGTAAAAATCAAAATTTGCATTGGCAAAATCGTCGCTCAAATAGGGAGCTGCCATATCCAGCAAGTTGAATGCCAAATAATATTTCTGGTCGTCTACGGAAATATCTCGCAGCACTTTGGCTAATTTCTTGTAATATTCAGCCTGCTTTGCGTCCAGTTCGGGGATGTTTTCCAATCCCATCGCCTTGAAATAGGTATCCCAATCAATGGCATCATTACTGCTTACAAAGTCAGCATACGACATTTTGTGGTAGTTTTTCTCCGAATCGCGCATCTCTTCGCGAGAGAACGAGACTTCGGCAATGCCATTTTCTACCTTCATCACGGCATTCATGGCTGCTTCAGCCTGTTCCGGAGTATGGCCAGCCAAGGTGAAGAGTCGGTTGATGTACGTTTTGTAGGCTTCACGTATTTGGGTGAATGTCTCGTCGTTTTGCAAATAATAGTCGCGGTCGCCCATGCCTAAGCCGGCTTGATAGAGTTGTACGATGTTCATCGAGCTGTTCTTTTCATCGGCCGAGACATACAACGCGAAGAAGGGAGACATGCCTTCATGGTGCAACGTAGCTACCATTTGGGCCACTTCCGATTTGGTACCAATTTTCAGGATGGTCTCCAATTCCTCTTTGATAGGCGTAGCGCCTTCTTCGTTTGTCTTGATGCTATCCAACGCCAAAGCATATAGTTTGCCAATCTTTTCACCTACGCTTCCTGCGGTTTGCGGTGTAGACATAAGTCCTTCGACAAGCTCTTTCAGTTGTTTGTTGTTATTTTCAAACACCATGTCGATAGTACCAAAACGCGAATACTCCGCCGTAAGCGGATGCGCTTTCATCCAGCCACCGCACGCATACTGGTAGAAGTCGGCGTTGGCCGTAGTCGTACTGTCCAAATTAGCCAAATCAATTGCAGGAGTCCCTTGTGGAGCCACTTCCTGTGCTTTGTTGTTACATCCCGCGAGCACCATGAGTCCGGCGGCAAAGAGCGGGAATACGGTTTTCATTTTCATAACTATTCTTGTTGTTTTAAACGATTATATTCTCTTTCGAAATTAGGCGTAAATATTCCTTTTCCTAACTGTGATTCGATTTCGTCGATACGCCAAAAGCGGGCATCGTCCAACTCTTCTTTGTTGAGTGTGAAAGGACCTTCATAAATCGTACGATAAGTATGCACTAACTCTTTTTCGATATCCGATTCGAATACGTAGCGAGCCATCACTTCAGCTTCGAAACTTTTGATACCTAACTCCTCGCGGGCTTCGCGCCTCAAAGCTTCTTCGATAGATTCGCCATAGTCTACATGTCCGCCCACGGCCGTATCCCATTTCCCCGGTTGGATATCTTTCGTTTGCGAACGCTTTTGTAATAAAAGGTCGCCTTCCTTATTATATATATGTAGATGAACTACCGGATGCAATCGTTTGCTTCCATTATGGCACTCGCGCCGAGTAGCTCGCCCTATGATATTTCCCGCCTCGTCGACCAGCGGGAACCATTCTTCATCCATATCTTCTTACTTGCTATTTGTTTTGCGGCGGCAAATATACGGATTTTTTTCATTCTATGGATAGAGGGACGTTTTTAACGCGGTATTTTTCTGTTTTGTGATTTGTATAGAAGGAATGTGAAAGTGTATATTATATAATAGGTATAGAGAAGCTTTTTTACCCCTAAAAGAATGGAGTTTTCTTCTTATCCGAAGTCCGGCACGCAAAAATACAAATAAAAAACCAATAAATCGCACAATATGTTTAAAAACATATAAAATTTTTCTTGAGAAGAGATATGATTCTGCCAGAGAATCCCTATCTTTGTGAAGTAAAAATTGAACTAAACAAACGTCTATAGAACAATCTAAAAAACATATCATGGAGACGAAAAGAGTTTATACATTTGGAAATGGAAAGGCAGAAGGACGCGCGGATATGCGCAACCTCCTGGGTGGTAAAGGTGCCAATTTGGCGGAAATGAACTTGATTGGAGTTCCTGTTCCTCCGGGATTTACGATTACAACGGAAGTATGTTCGGAATATTTCGAGAAAGGGAAAGATACGGTAGTCGAATTGTTGAAAGACGACGTTGAACGTTCCATTCATGGAATAGAAGAATTGATGCATTCGAAATTTGGCAATGTAGAGAATCCGTTGCTCGTTTCAGTTCGTTCGGGTGCTCGTGCATCTATGCCGGGTATGATGGATACGATTCTGAACCTCGGTTTGAACGACGAAGTGGTAGAGGGATTAAGCCGCAAGACAGGCAATCCGCGTTTTGCGTGGGATTCTTATCGCCGTTTTGTCCAAATGTATGGTGACGTGGTTCTTGGCATGAAACCGACCAACAAAGATGACATTGACCCGTTCGAAGCCATCATCGAAGATGTAAAGAAAAACAAAGGAGTTAAGCTGGACAATGAGCTGGATGTAGAGGATCTGAAAGTACTTGTCAAACGCTTCAAAGAGGCGGTAAAGACACAGACTGGGCAGGATTTTCCATCTTGTGCTTACGAGCAATTGTGGGGCGCTATTTGTGCTGTGTTCGATTCGTGGATGAACGAACGTGCTATCCTTTATCGTAAGATGGAAGGTATCCCTGCTGAATGGGGAACGGCCGTGAATGTGCAGGCCATGGTGTTTGGTAATATGGGTGATACGTCGGCCACCGGTGTTTGCTTCTCGCGCGATGCCGCTACGGGCGAAGACCTTTTCAATGGCGAGTATCTGATTAATGCCCAAGGGGAAGACGTCGTGGCTGGTATTCGTACACCTCAACAGATTACGAAGATAGGTTCGCAACGTTGGGCGAAGTTAGCGGGTATTTCTGAGGAAGTCCGTGCGGCAAAGTATCCTTCTATGGAAGAGGCTATGCCCGCTATTTATAAGGAATTGGATGAGTTGCAGACGAAACTGGAAAACCATTATCGCGATATGCAAGATATGGAGTTTACAGTTCAGGAAGGTAAATTGTGGTTCTTGCAAACGCGTAATGGAAAACGTACGGGTGCTGCTATGGTGAAAATCGCTATCGATTTGTTGCATCAAGGGATTATCGATGAAAAGACAGCGTTGGAGCGTTGCGAACCGAATAAGTTGGACGAACTGCTTCATCCGGTGTTCGATAAAGAAGAGTTGAAGAAAGCACAAGTCCTGACGCGAGGTTTGCCTGCATCTCCGGGTGCCGCTTGCGGACAGATTGTGTTCTTCGCAGAGGATGCTGCTAAATGGAAAGCGGAAGGACATCGCGTAGTTATGGTGCGTATTGAGACTTCGCCGGAAGATTTGGCCGGAATGACTGTAGCAGAAGGTATCTTGACGGCTCGTGGAGGTATGACTTCGCATGCAGCCGTAGTGGCTCGCGGTATGGGTAAATGCTGTGTGTCTGGGGCAGGAGCTATTAATATAGATTATAAGGCTCGTACCGTAGAAATTGATGGTACTGTGTTGAAAGAAGGTGATTTTATCTCACTGAATGGTTCTACTGGTGAAGTGTACAAAGGAGAAGTTCGTACACAAGCTGCTGAAATCTCAGGTGATTTTGCTGAACTGATGAGCTTGTGCAATAAATATACGCGTCTACAAGTTCGTACGAATGCAGATACTCCACATGATGCAGAAGTTGCCCGCAAGTTTGGTGCGGTAGGCATTGGACTTTGCCGTACGGAACACATGTTCTTCGACAATGAAAAGATCATCGCTATGCGTGAAATGATTTTGGCTGAAGATGTAGAAGGACGTAAAGCTGCTTTGCTTAAATTGTTGCCTTACCAGAAGGAAGACTTCAAGGGTATTTTCAAGGCAATGGATGGTTATCCCGTAAATGTACGTTTGTTAGATCCACCTTTGCATGAGTTTGTGCCTCACGATTTGAAAGGTCAGGAAGAGATGGCGAAGGCAATGGGCGTAACGGTTCAATATATCCAGCAACGCGTAGAGAGTCTTTGCGAACATAACCCCATGTTGGGACATCGTGGTTGCCGTTTAGGTAATACTTATCCAGAAATCACGCAGATGCAGACGCGGGCTATCTTGGGTGCTGCCATCGAGTTGAAGAAGGAGGGGTATAATCCCATGCCGGAAATCATGGTACCATTGACGGGTATTCTTTATGAGTTTGAAGCGCAGGAAAAAGTAATCCGTGAAGAAGCTGCAGCCTTATTTAAAGAAGAAGGTATGGAGATTCCGTTCAAGGTGGGTACGATGATTGAAATTCCGCGTGCAGCTTTGACGGCTAATCGCATCGCTTCTCGTGCGGAATACTTCTCATTTGGAACGAATGACTTGACGCAAATGACTTTCGGTTATTCGCGTGACGATATTGCTTCTTTCTTACCTGTTTATCTGGAGAAGAAGATTTTGAAAGTCGACCCATTCCAAGTTCTCGACCAGAATGGTGTTGGGCAGTTAATCAAGATGGCTGTAGAAAAGGGACGTTCTGTCCGTCCGAATTTGAAATGCGGTATTTGCGGGGAGCATGGAGGTGAGCCTTCATCCGTTAAGTTCTGCCACAAAGTAGGTTTGGATTACGTTAGCTGTTCTCCGTTTAGAGTTCCGATTGCAAGATTGGCCGCCGCTCAAGCGGCAATCGAAGACAAACTCTAAAAATCTGCAACGACGTTGATATTTTGCTTCCATCTGCATTTTATATGCAAAACATTTGTTTTTCATTTGTTTTCCCAATGGAGGCTAATCAACTCAATACCAGTAAGGTATTAAAGCGGCGCAGGCTGCGATAGAGGATACTCTCTAAGACTGGAAGCCCTCAGGCAGAATAGCAATTAAAATTTGTATCAGGCTGTAATCTACCGATTTATACGGTGATTACAGCCTGAGTTGCGTTAAGACAGTTCGTGCAGTTGACATCAAAAAATGAGCCAAATGAGCATATTTGTTTTACTCTATGTTTACCCCAAAAATCATCATGTTTACCCCTGTTTACCCCAAAGAATTTATAGTATTTATCTAAAAAGGAAATAGGTATGACAACATTTAAAGCAACGGTAAAAAAGCCAAGAAGCGATGGCTTCTACACAGTTTACATCAGGATTACGCATCAGCGCAAATCCAGTTACATTAAAACAAATAAAATTGTAGACGCTGCTCATATTACAAAAGGTGGTGATCTCACTGACCCTGTTGTAAATGAGTATTGCGCTATGCTCATCAGGCAATATACGGACCGCTTGAACCGCGTGAATGCGACTTGTTGGGAAATAAAGGAAGTAATAGAGTTCTTGTTGAAAGACGATGAAGAAGCGTGCTTCAGCGATTACGCGCGAAAGTTCATAGACAGGATGGAAGCGGATGGACACGAACGCAATGCAAAGAATTACAGACTTGCGGTAAACCATTTAGAACGCTTCATGGGGACAACCCGACTTCTGTTTAGCAACTTGTCATCTTCTGCAATAAATCTTTGGATAGAGAGTCTGTCAAAAACAAACCGAGCCAAAGAAATGTACCCTACATGTGTACGACAAATTTTCAAAAAAGCTATAGTCGAGCTAAATGATGAAGAGCGTGGTGTTATACGCATAAAGTTCAATCCTTGGCTTAAAGTGGCAATTCCCAAATCTGACAATACAATGAAACGTGCCATCAGTGCGGAAGCCTGCCGTGAGTTCTTCAACCGTCCTCTTCCAAAAACAAAGATGCTGTCTCCCCTTCCGGAACTTGGCCGGGATGTAGCACTTCTATCACTGTGTATTGGCGGTATCAACACCGTTGACCTTTACGAACTCAAAAAGAAGGATTACAACAATGGCATTATCGGCTATAAAAGGGCAAAGACACGTCACAGCCGCAGAGACGAGGCATATATGGAAATGAGAATAGAGCCATTTATCCAAGAGACCTTTAATAAGTATCTCTCCAAAGATGAGGATGATGAGTACCTGTTCGTATTCCACAGCCGTTACAGCAATTCCGACAGTTTCAATGCTAACGTAAATATCGGAATACGCAAGATATGCGCCGACATGGGCATGAAAAAGGAGGACTACTACTGCTATTATACGTTCAGGCATACGTGGGCAACCATTGCCCAAAACGATTGTGATGCAAACCTTTATGAAGTTGCATTTGGCATGAATCACAGTCATGGGTTCAATGTAACAAGAGGCTACTTAAAACTGGACTTTACTCCTGCGTGGGAACTTAATGCCAAGATTATTGATTTCATTTTCTTCAGCAATAAGAAGAGTAAACAAGGCAAAGCTCGTGACCTTGAAGCTCCAGAGGAAAAACTTTTCCGCATTTCAAAAAAGATGATGATATACGGACGCGCTTATTTCAAAGGAGATGTTGTTGGTGAACTAACAGATATCGGTTTTAGTAACGTTGACGAAGTTATCTCCGAACTAGTCAAACAGCTACCCAAAGATATTCCTATCGGTTGTACAGTCCAGTTCAGACTTAAAAATTGTGATAGTCAAAGAGAGGTTGTCTATGAAAGAAGCAAAGGCAAAGGATTTTAGCCTGCTTGTCAGTTAGGTAAACACCTGACATGAGGGAAGAACACCTTTCCACCCGACTACAACACGAAGCCGTACCTGCCCGTCCGAGACAGGTGCGGCTTTGCTGCTTCACCCTTATCTTGAATCCGGCGGACGGTTGACACAACACCGCCCCAGGAAGATGCCGACCAACAGCAGTAATCCCTTCCATACAAGGACGCACACCTTCTTCAACAACCATCCGGCAAGCCGCAGCACGTTCCTTACCAGCCATAACACCAACCGCCACAACAGCGAAAGTATGATGATGACAGGCACCAGGTATATTATCAGTAACAGTTCAAACATATACTCAAATTTAAGTGAAACCATAAGCCATACGAGGCTATTTTCCACCATAAATATACTAAAAATCAGCGAGATATGAAAATATTCCGGCAACTTTATCCTGACAAAATCATTGATTGACAAACGATTGCCCATTGTGCTTCCATATCAAGATAGCTTTATACATATCGTTTGGAATATACTGGTGACAAGTGTCTGTATTTCCAAAATCCGAAATCATCAGGTGCAAAAAACTAGTTTTCTCAGGTCTGATGAGTGACTATAAAGTAATGTCAAGGTCGTCTTAGCCTTGGTCGGCCATTACATTACTACATTATTGCATCATGTTGAAATATCCAAGCTCATTACCAATCTGAAAAATCTGATGCCTGTGCTTCCTTTTCCCTCTTGTTATCGAACAAACGGATAATGATTCTAATAATTCACGAATAGATGAACTAATATAACCGGACACTTGAAACCAAAGTAAGCCCCATTTCGCACCTTGGATTACAAGATAACTGGATGACCCGATACTCACAGACCGAGGAAAATCCTATTCGATACACCCGGCAATCGGATGCTCTCGATATCCCGGTCAAAATGATATGTTCCTTGAAGAATAGTGTTGTGCATTTTGTACGGAAGCCCCTTTTCACGGTAATTTTGGCGCAAGAAAGAACCCGGGATGACATTGCCCTGCGTTGCAGGATTTTCCAAGCAAGTTGTACTTTTGTGGCCACAAAACTCCGTTTGTTCTCCCAAAAAGTGACTTGCCGGATGCCATGCACCGGAGCGGCACCGCCGCTGTTTCGCCCTGCGAAATAAGGTAAGACAATCCCGGTTGCAAACAAACCGGAACATGAAGGAACATAGGAACAAGTACATCAAGGTAAGGATGACCCCGGAAGAAGTCCGGGAGTTCAAGGAGAAATCGGCTGAATACAAGACCGTAAGCCACTACGTGCGCAAGGCACTCGAAGAGTATTCAAACGTAAGCGTCAGGCAGCAGCTTGAACTCATGCAGGAACTCGGTTCGTTTTACCGAAGATACCAGGGCGAACTGTCCCATATAGGCGGAAACCTCAACCAGGCAGTAAAGCGCGCCAACGAGCTGGCGGTTGCAGGGTTGCTGCCCCCAAGCTATATCCGGGAAGTTCTGTTGCCGCTCATCCGGGACACACAGGAAACCGTCAACGGGATAAAAAGACAACTTGACATCCTCACATCAAGAATAAACAAGCCTTAGAACCAGACATATCACCAATCCAGATAACACCACCCCAAGATGATAGCGACCATATTACCCGGAAGCGCGGACTTCCATGCCGTTGGTTACAACGAACACAAGGTATCGAAAGGGCTTGCCCGGCTCATCGAGATGCGGAACTTCGGGACAATCGGTCTGGCAGGCAGACCCACCACGGAGGAGCTTACCGGCTATCTCAAAAAATACAGTTCCACCAACAGCCGCATCCGGAAACCGCAGTTCCATGTGGCCGTCAGCTGCAAAGGCCGTGAGATGACGGAATCCGAACTGCTGGATTTCGCGCACCGATACCTCAAGGAAATGGGATATGCCGAACCCGGACAACCTTGGCTCATCTACGCCCACCATGACACCGACAACACCCACCTGCACATCATCACCTCGCGTGTCGCCCCCGACGGCAGGAAGATAGCCTATAGTCACGAGCGCAGGCGTTCCCAGAAAGTCATAGACAGGATTCTCGGCACGGACAGGCAAAAGAAGATTGCCGACGACATGGACGCGGCCAGGCAATATACCTTCTCCTCTTTCGCCCAGTTCAAGGCAATCATGGTTTCTATGGGATATGAGGTATATAAGAAAGATGAAAACGTATTTATCAAGCATGGCGGCAAGGTGCAGCGGCAAATTCCGTTGGCCGAAGTCGAACAGCTTTTCAAAAGCGGCTATAGGGAACGCGCCCGTTGCCGCCAGCTGCGGAGCATCCTCAAAAAATACCGGGACGTGAGCGGCGGCAAGGAAGAGCTGCAGAAAGAGCTGAAGGAGAAGTTCGGCATCGACCTCGTGTTCTTCGGCAGGAAGGATGCGCCCTACGGCTACATGATTGTCGACCACGCCCACCGTACCGTCATCAACGGGGCAAGGGTGCTGGCCACGGAACAGCTTCTGGACTTCGCCACCCCGGAACAACGCTTCGCACGCATAGAGGACTACATAGACCGGCTGCTCACCCTCAACCCGAAAATCACGCAGGGCGAGATTTTCCAGAAGCTGAGGAAGCAGCGTGCCTATATCAAGAAAGGCGTCATCCACTTTGACGGACAGACACGCCCGTTAAAGCCGTTCATGGCGGAAGCCATCGACCGGAACAACCGCATCCGTTTCATCGAGATGTTCCACCCGGCCACAGAAGCTGAACGCGATCTGCTCTGCAAAATCTTCAAGGTGAACCGTCCTGATCTGGTGGACCTGTCAGGCGAAAGGCCGCAGTCCCATACGGATGCCGTCAGCCGCCTGCATGAAATCTTCAATGACGAGAACGTCTTTTCCGTGAAAAGTGCCCTTCATGAGGAAGGCTTCATCATCCGCGAGGAAGCGGGCGCGGCATATGCCGTCAACTTTAAAAGACACATCGTGATAGACCTTGCGGCGGAAGGGCTTGACACGGAACGGCTGAAACCCCGGCCACGGAAGCAACAGGCCAAGCAGACACATTCCACCGGAAACGGCGGAAAGAAGATACACATACACGGACTGAAGGATTCCGGTGCCGGAAGCCATGCCGAAAAGCGTGAGTGGGAAGTCGGCGGCAAGGGAGGCTACGATGACATTGACGACGGACGCAACCTTAAACGGTAGACCATGAGGAAAAAACGGAGACTCCCTTTTGTCACCTGTCTGGCCGCATAAGCCGTCATACCTTTTAATCCGCTGCATAAAATACTTCGGTCAGGCTGACCTGAAGCACAAAAGTGTTGTGCATTTCGTTACCGTCCTATCCGGTGCATACTTTTGCACCGAACCAAACGACCGTGGACAAAATGATACAGACACCCGTCATCGTGACATTCGCCAACCAGAAAGGGGGAGTCGGCAAGACGACCCTCTGCGTCACCTTCGCCAACTACCTTGTGACGAAGGGCGTGCGTGCCGTGGTCGTCGACTGCGATTTCCAGCACTCCATCATGAAGTGCCGCAAGGCCGACATCAAGAAATACGGCGAGGAAGCCGTACCCTACGACGTGCTGGCCTACGAGGCCAACGACAAGCAGGCCATGACCGCGCTCATGGAGAAGCTGCACAACGACCCCAGCATAGACGTGGTGCTCATGGACTCGCCCGGCAGCCTGAAGGCGGAGGGGCTGATACCCATGTTCGTCAACTCGGATATCATCGTCGTGCCGTTCCATTACGACCTGGTGACCGTCCCCTCCACCGCGAGCTTCCTCCTGTTCATCGACCGTCTGCGCAAGGCCGTGGGCGGACGGATGAAAGCCCGGCTCTTCATCGTCCCCAACCTCCATGACGGACGGGTGGGCAAACGCTCCGAGCTGGAACTGTGGGAGAACACGGGGAAGACCTTCGCCAACTACGGGCTGGTGACGGACAAGATTCCCAAGCGGGCCGACATGGAACGTTTCAGCACGGTGGCGGAACTGGATATGCAGGCCGGCATCGTCAGTCCGGTGTTCGACAAAATATACGCCGGAATTTTCGTTGACGGCACCCCCAAAGACATAAACCATCAATGACCATAGCGTAATGAACAAGGAATTACAAATAGACGACCTCACCAGAGGCATCAATGACGACGAACCTGCATTCAAGGGAGAAGGACAAGCGGAGCAAGGCACCGCACATCCCGGTGACAAGTGCTGGCAGGACTTCATGGCCTACCTTGAAGCGCCGACGGACGGGAACGGCAAGGCAGACCGTCTGGTATGCAAACTCGACCGCGACCTGGCCGACTCGCTTGACGACTGCGACATCCGTGGCCGCTGCCGTTCCGACCTCGTGAACGCCATCATCCGCTCGTTCTTCGAGAACCACCTTTTCCGGCTGGCGCAATACCGCCGCGAGAAGAAATCATTGTTCAACAACTATAACCCCGAATCCCATGCGTAGAATCGACTGGACAGAAACCATGCTCTCCCGGCTTGCCGAGCTTTATCCCGTGGAGACCACCGCACATACTGCCTATATGCTCCAGATAGGCGTGACGGCCGTGAAGGAAAAAGCCCGCGAACTCGGACTGGAGAAGCTGGCCAAGAGCCGGTGGCTGGAACGTGCCGGACATATCAGCCGCCACTTCGACAACCGTTCCTACGCCGAGATGGCCGGCGACCTGGGCGTCAGCCGCACCACAGTCAGCCGCATGGCACGCAAGCTGGGGCTGAGCCGGAGCAAGGCAAAGGGTTACGCGATGTCGTCCCGTGTCCGCAATGAGCTGGTACGCCGCGAACGGCGCAGGGCTGTATTCGGTCTTGACCCCCTCACACGCCTCAAGGTTATCTCACACCGCGCCAAGGTCAGGATACGCTCCAGGCTGAAAGCCAACGGATACATCACCGGCGTACACAGGAACATACTGTACTTCACCGAAGCCACATGCCGGAAAGCCCGGCTGGAAGCCAAGGCCACTAGACTTGGACTATCCTTTCTGCCTTTTCCCGAAGACAATACACCATTATCCAATGCCATATAGCCATGCAGTACGGACAAATCGTTTTTATCCTTTTCGTGGCAATGGCCTGCTATTACGCCTTCCTCATCTTCACGGACATCAGGAAAGCGCAGGCGGCCCGGAACGCGGAAAAGGAGAACCATACGGAAGAAGAGATAGACATATCGGACGAGGCAAAGAGCTTCCGCCCGACCAGAGTCAGCAGGGACGAGGAGAAGAAAGAGGATGCGGCAGGTGGAAAGCAGGAAGAAACACCGGCAGGCGCAACCTCCAACTTCCGCCGCCCCGGCTACCGTGAGGCCATCATGACCGACGGCATCCTTGTGGACGACCTCATCCATGAAATCGACAGGCTGGCGGAAACCGGCACCGGCGACCTCGGCCTGGTCATATACACCTGCGAAAATGCAAGGTGAGAAACACGTTCCTTTGGCGACTCCTGTTCCTTTGGCGATGAAACAACCATTTAATGATTAAAGAAATGCAGACACTAAAAAGAAAATGCCTACGCGCATTCGTCCGTTTCAAACAGTCAGCGTTCGCCCGGAAGGGCACGCTCGCCCTCGTGGCGCTCACCCTCGCCGCCGGCGATGTAATGGCAGGCAGCAAGGGGGCGGCGGGCTTCACCAAGGCCACGCAGGAAGTAAGCTCCTACCAGACTCCCGTCTCCAACCTCATGAAGGCTATCGCCGCCGTCATCGTGCTGGTAGGCGCGTTCAATGTCTACTTCAAGATGCAGAACGGCGACCAGGATGTCAAGAAGACCATCATGCTGACCATCGGCGGATGTATCGCGTTCATCGCATTATCAGAGGCCTTGCCGCTTTTCTTCACGTAAGGCCATGGAAGAGGACAAGAACAGTCAGGACGGTTTCCCCGTGTTCAAGGGACTCCAGAAGCCGTTGGAATTCATGGGCATCCGCGGCCGCTTCCTCACACTGGCGGCGGTGGCCATAGGCGTGTCCTTCGTGGGATTCATCGTCTTCTCCATCGCCCTTGGGAAACTTGCCGGGTTCATCGCCATGCTGGTGATGGCCGCCGCAGGGCTGGCCACCATCTTCGTCAAGCAGCGCGGCGGACTGCACAGCAAGAAACGGGCGAAGGGCATCTACGTCTATAAGAACATCCGAAAAACGAATTGAAAAACCAACAAACAGAAAGCAACCAATGGCACAGAACAGGAAACGGGCATTCGAGGGGCTTTACTCCCAGCTGGAAGAAACGGACGGCCATGCCGTCCTCTTTTCCGCCAGGGGCGAGCCTTCGGTCATATTCGAGATGGCCAATCCCGTGCAGCAGCTATGCACGGACTCGGAGCAGTACCTGCGCTTCCAGGACGTACTCTCCAACCTCGTGCAGACGCTCGGCGAAGGCTACGCCCTGCAGAAACAGGACATCTTCTGCAGGCAGGCCTACCACCACGACGTGCCGGAGGATGCGGAGTTCCTGACGCGGAGCTACTTCCGCTACTTCGAGGGAAGGGAGTTCACCGAGATACGCACCTATCTTATTATCACGCAGGAGGCGCAGCGCGGCCAGTTCGTGCAGTACGACCCGAAGAAGTGGGCGGAGTTCCATTCCAAGGTGGCCAAGGCGGAGGACATCCTGAATGAAAGGCACATCCGCCACAGGCGGCTGACAAAGGAAGAGGTGGACGAATACTGCCACCGCTTCATGGCCTTCCGCTTCCGCCACGGCCCGTTCTCCATGACCAACTTCAAGGCTTCGGACGAGTACCTGAAGGTGGGCGGCCGCGTGGTGCGCTCCTATCCGCTGGTGGACATCGACGAGATAAACCTGCCCTCACGCATCAGGCCCTACACGCAGGCCAACGTAAACGGCTATCCCGTCGCCACCGACCTGTTCTCGTTCCTGACCAATGTTCCCCATGCGGATTGCGTGGTGTACAACCAGGTGGTGCAGATACCCGGCCAGCGCAAGCTGCTGAGGAAGCTCCAGGCCAAGGCCAAGCGTCACGGCTCCATGCCCGACCCGAGCAACCGGATAGCCAAGGCCGACATCGAGGAGGTCTTGGAAAAACTTGCCGTGGACAGCTCCCTGCTGGTCTACGCCAACTTCAACATCCTGGTGAGCTGCCCGGCGGACAAGGTCACCCCGGTCACTTCCTACCTGGAGACCAAGCTGTACGGATGCGGCATCATGCCCTCTCGCACGGCCTACAACCAGCTGGAGCTGTTCACCGACAGCTTCCCCGGCAACGCCTACGCCTTCAATCCCGACTACGACCTGTTCCTCACCCTGTCGGACGCCGCCCTGTGCTTCTTCTTCAAGGAACACCTGAAGGAATCGGAGGACACGCCCCTGACCACGTACTACACCGACCGGCAGGGGCTGCCCGTCTGCATCGACATCACGGGCAAGGAGGGCAAGGTCAAGATGACCGACAACGCCAACTTCTTCTGTATCGGGCCTTCTGGAAGCGGCAAGTCGTTTCATATGAACTCGGTCGTCCGCCAGTTGTTGGAACAGCAAACGGATGTGGTCATGGTGGACACGGGCGACTCCTACGAGGGCATCTGTGGCTACTACGGCGGCACGTACATCTCCTATTCCAAGGAGAAACCTATCTCCATGAACCCCTTCAAGGTCACGGCGGAGGAATACAGGCTGAACTTCGGCGAGAAGAAAAACTTTCTCAAATCGCTGGTGTTTCTCATATTCAAGGGCAGCGCATTTCCGAGCAAGATAGAGGACATGATAGTCAACCAAACCCTCGTGGAGTATTACGATGCCTATTTCCATCCTTTCGAGAATTTCACGGAGAAGCAGCGTGCGGAGTTGCGGCAGAAGCTACTTGTAGACGCCAAGATGGATGACGATTACGAGAAGTACAACCATGAGATGGAAGATATTGACCGCCTGATAAACGCCAAGGATTCGCCGGAGGTGCCGGAAAGCCGCGCCCTGCTGCTCCCCTCGGAAGTTAGGCGCATGAAGCTCGTCCGCCAGTGCCGTTCGCTTATGGTCCTCATGCGCGACAAGGCCGCCTCGGAGTCTGAAAGGGAACATGCCGCACATATCGTGGAGAAATACCGCAGGGAGCTTTACGAGAACACCATGCTTGTCAAGATTGACAGGCAGATAGACCGCATGGAGGAGCAGAAACGGCGGCTGAAGGTCAGGGAACTTTCCTTCAACTCCTACTACGAGTTCGCCGTGGAGCGCATCCCGCAAATCACTTCCCTGGAGAAAATAACATTCGACATACACAACTTCGCAGCCATCCTCAAGCAGTTCTACCGGGGCGGCGAGCTGGAGACGACGCTGAACGCCGACCTGGATGTTGACCTCTTCAACGAGTGTTTCATCGTATTCGAAATCGACAAGATAAAAGATGACCCTGTACTTTTCCCCATCGTGGTGCTCATCATCATGGACGTGTTCCTCCAGAAAATGCGCATCAAGAAAGGGCGCAAGGCCCTGATAATCGAAGAGGCGTGGAAGGCCATCGCCTCGCCCACGATGGCGGAGTACATCAAGTACCTGTACAAGACCGTCCGCAAGTTCCACGGCATCGCCGGGGTGGTCACGCAGGAGCTGAACGACGTGATAGACTCGCCCATCGTGAAGGAGGCCATCATTAATAATTCCGATGTGAAGATACTGCTTGACCAGTCCAAGTTCAAGGACAGGTACGAACAGATAGCCGCCATACTGGGGCTGACCCCCGTTCAGCGTCAGCAGATATTCACCATCAACGCGCTTGACAACCACGAGGGGCGCAGCTACTTCAAGGAGGTGTGGATATGCCGGGGACAGCATTCCGACGTCTACGGCGTGGAGGAAGCCCCCGAATGTTACTGGGCCTACACCACCGAGCGGACGGAAAAAGAGGCGTTGAAAACATACCTGCGGCACTACGGCACGGTGCAGGAGGCCATCACGCGCATCGAGGCCGACCGTAAAAAAGCGGGCAGCCCCAAGTACCTGGAGTTCGCCAGACAAGTCAACCAACATCAAAAAGTAATGTCATTATGGGAAAGCTGAAAAACATATTGTTAGGAACATTCCTGTTTGCCGCGTCCGCCCCCACGTTTGCCGGATGGCGCATCGTCATAGACCGTAACTGCATCGCAACGGTGGGCGCCAACCTGGCCTCGCAGAAGCTCATCGAGGGGCAGCACAACCAACGGCTGGACTCCATCGCCTCCAAGAAGCAGAAGGTGGAACTCTACACCGTGAGCATGGCCACCATCAAGGAGCTGTACAAGCTCTCGATGGAAAACATCTCCGGTTTCGGTACGGAGAGTCTTTACTACAAGGAAATCGGAAGTTGCGCCTTCGATATCCTCAAAGACGTGCCGGAACTTATTGAAACGGTGGGCAGGGCGAAGTTTACGAACAAGCTGCTTTGCCTCAATGAACTCGGCAACCTCGTAGCCGAGACCCAACAACTGGTGGGCGACTTCGTGAACATCGTGAACAACGCCAGGGTGCAGAACCCGCTCAAAGGGGAAGCCACGGCGGAGAGGAAAAGCGACGGGTACAACCTGCTCGACCGCTACGAGCGGCTGACCCTGGCCAACCGCATATATACTGACCTTACGAAGATACGCTACAAGGTGGAGGGAATGATGCTCATGGCACAGTATGCCACAGCGGACGACCTCTTCTTTGCCATCAACCCGGAGGGCTGGGCAAACGTGGTGACCATGAAGAACCGTGTCGGCAGCCTTGTCCAATCCTGGAACGGGCTGGTGGCTTCCAATTACTGAATTTGAAAACAAGAGCCATGGACTATAATATAAAAGGTATAGGAAATCGCAAGGCATTTTTTGCCGCCTTTATAGCAATCGCCATCCTGTCGCTTCCCGTCAGGGTATCGGCCGGAGTCATTCCCAAAGACCTCCCGACCATCGAAGCCCTGATAGCCTTGCACAAGGCGGTGAAGAAGGACGAGGACAAGGCCATGCAGCGTGTGGCCGCCAGTTTCGGCGAGCAGTCGCTCATCACCAAGGGGGCCGGCAAGTTTAACGACGTGCGCACCACCCTGAACACCAAGCTGGACAACGCCCATTCCTACCTGGTGCTGGCAGGCGCCGTTTCTTCCACCGCAAATTCCTTATACCAACTGGTGAAGGAATACAAGGACTTCACTTCAAACACGTTCGTCCATGTCAGCAAGAAGCCCTTCGTAGCATGGTACTATGCCGACGCCAACCTGGCCATATCGAGGGAAGTGAAGCACTGCTACAAGCTCTATGCGTCGGTGGCCGCTTCCGGCATCAACTTGATGAAGGCTTCCATGGACGAGAAGCTGAACCTGGTGATGACGCTGAAAAGCACCATTGACAGGGCAAGGTACATCATTGACAATGCGAACCTTTACTGCTACCTCATTACCGACTGCGGATGGAAGCCGGACTACATCTGGGAGATACTGAACTCCGAAGTCAAGGACGAGATAGCAAAAACAATTATCAACAAATGGAACCAAGGATATGAGATATAGAGTAATAACACTTTGCCTGTTCAGCCTGTTGGTAGCCTCCGGCATGCAGGCACAAGTACCCGTCCGTGACAACGAGAAAAAGAAACAATGGCAGTCCATGGAAAACGGGCCGTGGGACTTCGCGCCCGACTGGTACTACTACTTCCTGCACAAAGGTTACTCCGGCGCGGAGATGTACTGGAAATGGGCGGGCTTCAAGTCCGGCTTCCGCGTCCGCTTCAAGGAATCCAAGTCGAACATCAAGCGCATCATGCCCACACGGGTCATATCCGAGGAAACCCAGCGGCAGAAGCTGGAAAAGGTGGAGGAAGAACGTAGGTATGTGGAGGAACTGTACAAGGAGGAGCTTGTCCGGGAAGCCGACCGCACCGTGGATTTGGCCTATCCGGCCTACAAGGACGAGTTCAACCGGATGCAGGACTGCATCACCGACGGCCTGCTCTACTGCATGACGAAAAGCGGCGGAAAATTGAAGCCGCAGGTGGACGAACTGGGCAGGCAGAATGAAATCCTTTGCGCCGGCATCGCCTATATCCGCAAGACGGGCGTGGGCTACGGACTGGAGAACGCCAGGCGGCAGCAAGCCTATGAGGAAGCCAAGGGAAAGATGGAGGCACTCGTGAAACAGACCGCCAACCTCTGCGCCGTGGCCGCCACACATTATTAGAATTAAAATGTATTACATGAAGATAAGAATACGATTATGCAACTGTCTGCTGTTTTATTGACCATAGGCCTTCCGGCCATCGACGAGAGCCTGGACAAGCTGCTTGTCGCCATGGAGACGTTCCCCAACGTGGCCGTGCTGGGCGACGCGGTGGGACTGGCCCGTATCATCGGGCTGCTGCTCGCCCTCTGCGTGGGTTCCTACGAGTGCTGGATGATGATGCTCGGACGGCGCGGCATGGATGTGATGAAGCTCCTCCGCATCGTCGGCATCTCCATCTGCATCTCTTCCTCCTCGTGGATATGTGACGCCCTGCAGGTGCCTGGCAAGGGACTTGAAAGCGCGAGCAAGGCGATGGCGCAGGCCAAGAACAAGGAGGTGGCCGCCTTCGAGCTGAAGGTGGCTCAAAAACAAAGCGAGTACCTTGACCGGCTGCGCACCGTGCAGGATTCCATCGCGACCGCGCAGCAGGTGGCCGCCATCGGACAGGACGCCGCATGGTGGGACAAACTCATCTACAACGTGGAGAACCTTGGCAACACCATCAACAACTACGCCCAACGGGCGGTGGTGGCCACGGAGACCAAGGTCAGCGAATGGATAAACGATGTCATCCGCTTCGTGGGAGAGCTGATTTTCCAGATGTCCTACTACGGCATCCTCGTGGCGCAGCGCATCTTCATGGCCATTATGATGATATTCTGCCCCATCATGTTCGCCCTGTCCCTCGCCCCGCCGTGGAACTCGGCGTGGAGCCAGTGGATGTCCAAGTTCCTTTCCCTCTCGCTGTGGGGCTTCGTGACCTACATGTGCCTGTACTACGTTGACTTCATCCTTTTATATAATTTACAACAAGACCTCGTGGCCTACGACCACCTGCTTCACGGTTCGGTCAATTCGTGGTCGCAGATAGGCGCGTTGGGGCTGCAAGGTATCGGCTCCAACTGCATGTACGCCATGGGAATGCTGGTCGGCGCGTACATCATACGTTTCGTCCCGGAAGTGGCCTCGTGGCTCATCCCCGGCGGCGTAAGTTCGGGCGCGGCGACGGCGGCAGGCTCCACGGCTACGGGCATCGCTTCCATGGCAGGAGGTGCGGCCGGCTCGGTGGCCGGGGGCGCGGTTTCCATGGTCAAGCCCAAATCAGGAAGATAAAACCATAAAAATAAAGAAATATGCTCATAGAATCACTGGCACAGAAAACACGGCTCGCCATGGTGACGGTGCTGGCCACCATAGGCGGATGCGCCGTCATCTGCGGCTTCACCGTATGGTGCTGCATCTCCCTTGTAAACAAGGAAAGGGAGCAGATATACATATTGGACGGGGATATCCCGTTCCTCGCTGAGCGTGCGCAGCTGGAGGCCAATTTCACGATGGAGGCCCAGGCGCACATCCAGCTCTTCCATCAGTATTTCTTCAACCTGCCGCCAGACAACGACTACATCAAGTGGACGCTCGGCAAGGCCATGTACATGGCGGACGGCACGGCGTTGAAGCAAAAGCAGGCGATGGACGAGAACGGCTTTTATTCCGACATCATCTCCTCGTCGGCGGTCTGCACTGTCATGTGCGACTCCATCGACTTCGACGAACAGGAACGGAAGTTCACCTACTACGGTACGCAGCTCATCAAGCGGCGCACCCGTGACCTGAAGCGTTCTTTGGTCACGACCGGATATGTCGAGTCCGTGCCGAGGACGCGGAACAATCCCCACGGATTGCTGATTACCAACTGGAGGACGCTCGAAAACAAGGATTTGGACTACTAAATGTAATTTGGATATGAGAATCAGAAAGAAACTTCGGGAAAGCAGGCTAAGGACGCACCTGCAAATCCGCGCATGGCTGCAACCTAAACTGGGAAAGGCAGGGGAAAGGCTCCGCTTGGTAGGTCGCATCCGCCTGGCGAACATCTGGGCACGGAAGCATCCGAAAAGGACTTTCGCCTGTGTTACGGGAACATTGTCGCTCTTGCTGGTATGCTCCCTTGTCATGAACAATAGCAAGCCGGACGGGACGGACAACGCACACGGCATCGGCGCCATTGCCAATATGGAACCCTTGTTCCAAGGCTTCCGCACCATACAGTCGAACAAAGGCCTGCACCGTGCCACGATACAGGAGCTGGCGGACAGCGGACGGGCCATCCGACAGGAACTTGACTCCCTGATAGCCATGCCGAAGAAGTCGCACGGTGACTCCCTGCGGATTGTCAGGCAGTACAGGCGGCTGGAGAACATTGTAAAATTCATCAATAACGGAGAACATGATTAAAGTCAATTTCAAACAACCCAAGTACATCTTCCCGGCGGTCATCTTCATACCGCTGTGCGCCCTGGTGTATTTCGTGATGCAGACCTTCGGGGGCGGCGGAGAGCCGGAACAGGCCGTGGCCACCGACCGCATCAACACGGAACTGCCCGAAGCACACGCCGAGGAAGCCGGGGACAAAATGTACGAGATGTCGCGCCGCTTCGGCGACGAGGACGCCTTTACCGCCGTGGGAGGCATCGGCGAGGAAAAGGAGGAGAAAGAAGAGCCGGGACACGGCTACAGCGAGGAGGAACTGGACGGACTGGACGCTGCGGAAGCGGAGCGAATCCGGCAGCAGCAGGAAATGGAGGAACTGGAGCGCTCGTTGGCGGAGTCCAGGCGGCACATCAATTCATACGCCTATGACAACAATACGCCTTCGGACCGTCCGTCTGATGGAAGCAGTGGCATGGGCTACACTTCGCAGGACGACTTCGCCCGTGACCTGGAGGAAATCCAGCGCCGCAGCTACGAGAGGCAGAAGGCCATCGGGCGCGGCCTTGGGTTCGGCGACCCGGAAGCGGAAGAGGCGGCCAAAAGGCAGCGTGCAGACTCATTGGCGAAAGTCCGCAAGGAAGAGGCGGAACGAAACCGGCCGAACCTTGTCATCAAGTCTGCCGACACCAATGCGGACAAGTTCCATACGGTGGCCGCTCCCGACGGTGCGGCGGAAGCCAGGCTGATACGCGCCATGATAGACCAGACCACCAAGGCCAAGGAAGGCACGCGCCTGCGCTTCAAGCTGCTTGACGATGTGACGGTGAGCGGCACAAAGTTGAGGAAAGGCACTTACCTCTACGGCACGGTGACGGGATTCTCCAGCCAGCGCGTGAAGGCTACCATCACCAGCATCCTTGCCGGGGACAAGTTCATCAAGGTCAAGCTGTCCGTATTCGACAACGACGGTATGGAGGGCTTCTACGTGCCCGAATCCTCGTTCCGCGATTTCGTGAAGGACGCTAGCTCCAACGTGGTGCAGCAGGACATCAACATCGAGTCCGACGGCGGCTACGGTTCCGGCATATCCAGCGAGGCCGTTGCCTTGCAGGCCCTGCAGAACATGTACAACTCCGCTACTTCCGCCCTGTCTTCCAACATCCGGAAGAACAAGGCGAGAATCAAGTACAACACCATCGTCTATCTCATCAACTCGGACGATGCAAGGTGAATGTCTGAAACAATATCAATGTAAATTCTATAAACAATATCCCAATGAAAGCAAGGCTTATCTTACTGACTTTGCTCTGTGCCGTGGGCATGGCCGCCTACGCCAACGAGAAAATCTATGTCAACCGGGATGTGACCACGCACATCGTCATGCCCGAACCCATCAAACTGGTGGACATCTCTACCCCGAAGATTGCCGGGAATCAGTGTACGGACAACATCGTCCGCATCAAGCCGTACCATGATGAGGGTGATTCCATACAGTCCGGCGGCTACACGGAGAACGAGCTGCTGGGCACCATCACGCTCATCGGGGAAAGGCACATCGCGCAATATGACGTCCTTTATACCGAAGAGCCGGGACAGGCGGCCGCCATCTTCGAGGTGCCGTACACCCACACGCAGTCCTACATCAACCCCGAAGTCACCATGCCCATGTCCGAAATGGCACGCTATGCGTGGGCGGTGTACGGCAGCAGGCGCAAGTACAACCAGATCGTGACGAGGGCGCACGGGATGAAGGCCACGGTCAACAACATCTACGCCGTCGGGGATTACTTCTTCATCGACTTTTCGCTGCGCAACAAAACGAAAATTCCCTACGACATCGAGGAAATCCGCGTGAAGCTCACGGACAAGAAGGAAACCAAGGCGACCAACTCGCAGACTATCGAGCTGTCGCCCGTGTTCACGCTCAACTCCACGAGGAAGTTCAGGAAAGACTACCGCAACGTGATGGTGCTGCCCAAGCTGACCTTCCCCGACGAGAAGGTGCTGCGCATTGAAATATCCGAGAACCAGATCAGCGGACGGGTCATCGTGCTGACCGTCGAATACGAGGACATCCTCCATGCGGACGGCTTCGATACCGACATCCTGAAGGATGCAGCCTACTATCCTTATTACCACATCTCTTATTCCGACAAATGATGAAGAAGTTTTTAATCACCTTATTCTGTGCGGTCGTTGCCATTGGCGCATCCGCACAGGAGGGCAAGCTGGCGGTAAACGCCGGCTTCCTGTTCCCGTCCACCCTGAACGCAACAATCGGCTACGAGCGTCCGTTGTCATACGGAAATGCCGTGGAACTGTACGGCGAGGCCGGCACTCATTGGCAGGAAAAGGATTTCTGGAAAAGCTACTATTGGGACGGCGGCATCGTCTACAAGCACCGGCTGGTGCGCTATAAGAACGGTATGCTGCGTTTCCGCTTCGGCCCGCAGTTCGGCGCGGTGCAGAAACGGTTCTTCATCGGATTGGAGGGAGGGTTTGAATACAGCTATGTGTTCCGTAACGGCTGGGAGTTCGCCCTGATACAGAAGAACAACGTGAACTTCCTGCACGGCGACACGTTCCGCAACGGGTTGTTGCTTGGAGTGAAGATACCTTTTTAACCACTTGTAAACAAAACAGAAGGCATGGCATTTGAAGAGACAAGGGAACAGCAGCAGATGTACAACTACTTCCGCAGCTGCATATACATCTTCCTAATCATAGAGATTGTGATGAACCTGCCCGTCACAGCGGACAACCGTGTCACGCAGTTCATTCTCGACCTGTTGGGGCGTTTCAAGGTGTTCAACACCGTATCGGGCTGCAAGGTGGCGGAGCTGGTGTGCATCTGCATCGTCTGCATAGGGACGAAAGCGAAGAAGGCGTTGAAGTTCAACGTGCGCACGATGGTGGTCTATCCCGTGCTGGCCGGGCTTACCCTTGTCGGGCTGTGCTTCGTGTTCCACGGGATGTATTTCGGCGTCAGCTGGTTCGGCTTCCCTGCCAACCGCATCCTCTACGCCATCTGCTCGGTTGTCGGCACCATGCTGGTGC
The DNA here is from genome assembly GCF_002159645.1 of Parabacteroides sp. An277. Lineage (GTDB taxonomy): Bacteria > Bacteroidota > Bacteroidia > Bacteroidales > Tannerellaceae > Parabacteroides. The sequence goes on from NZ_NFJB01000022.1 coordinate 24,243, forward strand.
ATCAAGGGCTGGACGGCATCGCCAAGTATTACAACAACAAGGTGGGCGAAGACCGCTTCAACTTCGAGAACGAGTCGTTCCAGCAGTCGGAGAATCTTGTCGCCAATGACTATTCAGTGAACATCCCCATGATATACTATTGGAAACGGAAGATGCACAAGGGATGGATAAACATCATCAACCCGTTCCGTGGGACAATCGTGTTGGGAACGCCCGGTTCGGGCAAGTCCTTCGGTGTCATCGACCCGTTCATCCGGCAGCACGCAGCCAAGGGCTTCGCCATGATGGTGTACGACTTCAAGTACCCCACGTTGGCGAAGACGCTCTTCTACCAGTTCTGTAAGAACAGGAAGGCCGGCAGGCTGCCTGCCAACTGCGGATTCCGCACCATCAACTTTACCGACGTGGAGTATTCCGACCGCATCAACCCCATTCAGCGGAAGTATATCCCCGACCTTGCGGCGGCTTCGGAAACGGCGGCGACCCTGCTGGCGTCGCTCAACAAGGGTGGCGGCGAGAAGAAAGGCGGCTCGGAGGCGTTCTTCACCAACTCGGCGGAGAACTTCCTCGCGGCTATCATCTACTTCTTCGTCAACTTCCACCCCGTGGGCTTCAAGGACGGCAGGAAGCTCAGGCGCTTCATCCTACACGAGGGAAAGAAGCTGGAAATCGTCATCAGGAATTGGGACGACTTCAACGCCATCGACAAGGACGGGAATGTGGTGCTGGATTTCGTGGACGAGAAGGGCAACGATGTTTCCACGGACGAGGACAGGATGTTCGTGGACTTGAACGGTTACAGCTATAAAGACCGCACAGGGAAACTGATACGTATCGACCGCTGCTGGTATGAGGACAAGGACGGCAACGAGGTGGAGCCGGACACTGTCACGGGGGAATATTCGGATATGCCGCACGTGCTCTCCTTTCTCGGCAGGCCATACGACCAGGTGTTTAACATCCTGATGCAGGACGACAAGATTGCTTCTCTCATGGCACCGTTCAAGAGTGCCTATGAGAACAAGGCCAACGACCAGTTGGAAGGCATGGTGGGCACGCTCCGCGTCAACGCCGCAAGGCTCGTATCGCCGGAAGCCTACTGGGTGTTCACCGGGGATGACTTCGACCTGAAGATTTCCGACAGGGAGCATCCGAGCTATCTTGTGATAGCCAACGACCCAGAGAAGGAACAAGTCATCGGCTCGCTCAACGCCCTTGTGCTGAACCGCCTGATAACCCGTGTGAACTCCAAGGGGAACATCCCGGTGAGCATCATCGTGGACGAGCTGCCCACGCTGTACTTCCACAAGATAGACCGACTTATCGGTACGGCGCGCTCCAACAAGGTGGCCGTGACGCTAGGCTTCCAGGAGCTTCCGCAGTTGGAGGCCGACTACGGAAAGGTGGGGATGCAGAAAATCATCACCACCTGCGGCAACATCTTCATGGGGGCTGCCCGTAACAAGGAAACGCTGGAATGGGCGCAGAACGACGTGTTCGGCAAGGCCAAGCAGACCTCACGCTCCATATCCATCAACGACCAGAAGGTGTCCACCACCATATCCGAGAAGATGGACTACCTCGTTCCGGCGGCGAAGATTGCGGACATGGCCACCGGCTGGCTGGCCGGACAGGCGGCGCGCGACTTCACCGCTACGGACGAGAGAATGCTGGACAGGTTCGACATCGAACAGTCGGAGGAGTTCAAGACCACCAAGTATTTCTGCAAGACGCACTTCGACATGAAGAAGATTAAGGACGAGGAGGAACACTATGTGCCGCTGCCGAAAATCTACGAGTTCAAGAATGACCGAGAGAAGGAAATCCTGCTCAATCGCAACTTCAAGAGAGTCAACCAGGAGGTGGAGGATATGGTTAAGGAACTGCTTGGAATGAGCTAGGTAATTGTCTAACTGTTTATGGTAATATATTGACGGATAATAGTATATGAATATTGGTTCGACTTCCTATCTGCCTGAACCGCTTCCTTTGTTGAGCGGAAGCGCATTGAAAATCATCGCCGTGGTTTCCATGGTTATTGACCATTACGCATATTATCTTATGGATGGCAATACAATGACTTATGAGGTGATGCGGTGCTTCGGGCGTATCGCCTTCCCCGTGTTCGCTTTCCTGGTTGCGGAAGGTTTCGCCCATACGCGGAACAGGATGCGGTACTTCCTTTCCCTCATGTTGTTCGCAGTCGTCAGCGAAGTGCCGTGGTATCTGTTGAACGGTGCGGACGGCACGCACAACGTGATGTTCACGCTGGCCTTGGGAGTGGCGGCATTGGCCGCATTCGAGAGGCTTTGGGAACATCGTATCTTATGCTGTTGTTCCATATTGATGACGGCATGGCTAGCGGCATGGTTGGAAGCGGACTACGAATGGAGGGGTGTGCTGATGATAGTAGTGTTCTACCTGTTGAATATGGGCAAGAACACACCGGTCACTTTGCGCAGGATAATGCAGCTGCTGTTTGCTTTTCCGCTGATGATGCACTACGGCATAATCGGTGCGCTGCTTGCCTGTGCGGTCATCTTCCTGTATAACGGCACAAGGGGTTTCATCCACGGGAATGTGGCCAAGTACTGTTTCTATGCCTTTTATCCGGCACATCTGTTCCTTTTATGCATCTGTTGAATGTTCACTTCAACAGGAAGTCAAATAAACGTCCGTCCGCATCCGGGAACAATCCTTGAAAGTGCTTTTCCATCCGCTGGCGCGACTCTTCGGGAGTGCGGTCGGGATGGCAGCTGTCCTTGCCCAAGAGGACTTCAGGCATAGCAACGACCATCCCCCAGCCGTAATTGCGCCCGTGCCGGTCTTTCGAATAGACGAAATCCTCCGTGACGATATAACAGCCCATTTCAAGACGTGAGATATAGGTATCGAACTTGCGCGCATCTTCGTTCCCGTAAAGCCGCAGGCTTTGCGCAGGTCACGGGTAATCATGCTGCCGTTTTCCTGCAATGTCTGAAGTATCATGTCCTCAATGCTGCTTTCCTCCGGATGTGGATACACATTTCGGCGCCAGTTGCAGAAGTCCGGCCACCATTCGCGGCTTATGAAGGCAGCTTTCCGGTCAAAGAACTTGCCGTATGCGCATCCGCTCTCCCGGATGATGTCGCCTTTCCATTCCCATAGCGGCCATTCCCATCCGCCGTCGGGCAACGTGACGTAACGGCATTCCTCGTCAACCGCTTCTTCCGCCGACCATCCGTCCAGTCCCATGTGCAACAACGGCAGGAAGCCGATTTCGTTGATGTATTCAACCAATCCGCTGCAATTATATATCTCGTTTATTTTCATGGCAACTTTTTTATGTATTCGGACAAGAGTTCCTTAGAATCTTATCCATGCTCTTCCCTTTGGCAAGTTCGTCAACGAGCTTGTCAAGATACCTTATCTTACGCATCAGTGGTTCTGCAATGATCTCGACCCGAACACCGCAGACCGTTCCCTTGATAAGCAGGCGGTCGGGATTCAACTGTGGGGCGTTCTGAAAAAAATCGCCGTATGTAATGTCGGTGGCGAGAATTTCCGTAAGCTGTCCGGGCGTGTACCCTGTGAGCCATTGCACAATCTGCCGCACCTCGCTTTCCGACCGTCCCTTCCGTTCGGCCTTGGCAACCAGCAAGGGATAGACCTTGGCCAACGGCATCTGATATACTTTGTTCGTTTCCATGACACATTTATATGATGGCTGTTCACGTTCGTTTATATTGGGACAAAGTTGCTGTTCTTTTGCTAATCAGGCAATTTCCAGCTCGTTTCTTGTCATATTCTACAAAATTTTAGGAAAAGGCGTCGGAAATCATAGGTTTATGCACTTGTAATTATCTATATTCCGCCATAATTTGGTTTATGCTATTCGCCATATTTCACAATGCTGTAACCGTGATGAAACATCAGGATGCTATTTTTGTCATCAAATCCATTAAACATTCGTATCATGAAAGAAAAGGACCTGCGCAAAGAAGTCTATAAAGAAAGCAAGAAGAGCCAACGAAAGGAAACGGTTATTGTCTTTGCAGTAATAGCCGGGGCAGGTGCTCTTTTCTGGTGCGCATTGATTCCGATTAATTTTTGGTTTGGTTGTGGATTAGGCCTTTTCTTAATCGCAGTGGCTTGCTTCTTTGCCCATGCTACCTGGAAGAGGCATCAGACGGAGCTTCACGCGGTTGCGCAAGGTATCTTGACGGAAGCCGAAGTGGTGGAACTGAAGGATGAAAAGGACTCTGACGGCAAGCTGACGACAATGGCCGTCTATGAATTTGCCTTGCCCGGAGGCTCGAAGCAGCGCTTCAAGGAATCCGTTTCTTCCTCGATGGCAGGGATTTTGGGGCTAATACGGGTGGGCGTCAAGCTTCCCCTGTTTGTTGACCGGAATAATCCGGACATTTTCTATAAGATGAAACACCGCCTTACGGAACAATCCGTTCCGGATATGGACGATGCCGTCATCAGCCAATACCTCGGAAAGTATGGGAATAGCTTGGACAGGCTACGGCCTGAGGAGGTTGTCCGGGGATACAAGATGTTCGGGCGGATATGGAGGACATTCTTAGGGCTCGTCATCGCCGGTGCGTTGGCAGGCATCGGTTTCGTGGTGTACAATAACTGGCGGAATATGCGCCATGACGACATCGGGCTTCCTCCCGGCGTGTTTATTTCCCTCATAGGCACTACGGAGGTCTACCAGTATTTCCCCGAAACCAATGAGTGGAGCTACAATGCAGATGATTTTGGTGTAGCGCGGACAGCCCGTTGGCGTTATGACAGCAAATGCCGCAAGCCGCTCCAACTGGGCTACACCGGTGCCTCTTTTACATCCCAAGGGGCGAGCGACTGGCCGGAACTGCTCATTCCCGAAAGTTACCGTGATCGGTTGGACGAGTTTGCCGCAGACAAGACGGACAACAGTTTGACTCCTCCATGATTTATCATTTGTCCTATTCACTAAAAAACATATTCATTATGTATCCCGACAGAGAGAAGGCATTGGCCAAAGGCAGACGGAAAGGCAAAACCTTTATCCGCGTATTCTGCGGCATATTTATTTCGGTAGGTATTATCCTGCTCATCGTCGGCATCGCCGTTGGTGTCAGCGGCCACACATTCCGGCAAAAGGCTGAACCGACGGATGCCGTTATCTTGGCCATGCGCGGAGCGAGCAGCGAATCGTTGGGTACTCCTGTCGTGGAATATACCGTAGACGGAAAATCCTATACGGCCATGCTCAACATGGCATCCTCGTCCATGTATCCGGGCAAGCGGATAACCATATATTATCAGAAAAACAATCCGCGGGAAGTGCGCTATCTGGACGATAACGGTTGGCTGATTCTCATCTTCGCGTTTATAGGAACCGTGTTTACCGGAATAGGGACGGCCTTCTGGCTGGTGAAACGCAGCCATGAGCGGAAAGCCCGTCAGCTGTTGGCAACGGGGGAAGTGGTGGAAGCGGAAATTACAAGCATCGGTGAAGATACAAGCAGTTCGATGAACGGACATCATCCTATCATGGTCAGTTGCCGCTACACCGCACCGGATGGACGGGTGTACTTCTTCCGCAGCGGTTCCTTCTGGTATGAAAGCTACGAGATAGCCCCGAAGAAGAAGGTGCGCGTGTATGTGGACCGCAACAATCCGGCAAATTATTATGTAGATGTGGACAGTGCCGTAGGATAAAGAGTCATCCCTTTATGCAAAGAATTATGCGGCTATTGAAATCATTTATCGTTTGGATATGCTTCATCCCTGTGGCAATACTCAATGGCGGATTGCGTGAATATGTACTGGTCAAGTTTATTGGAGAAGAAACGGCATTACCCGTGAGCGGGATATTGCTAAGCGTATTCATCTTTCTGGTAACATGGCTGATGCTTCCCCGTTTGGTAAAAGGCTGTGGCATGAAAGGCTGTCTGGCAATAGGTGTTTGCTGGGCGTTATTGACCGCAGCCTTCGAGTCTGCCGCCGGAATTACCGGAGGCAGTACCATTACGGAAATTCTTGCCGCCTACAATCCATCGACGGGCAATCTGTGGGTGCTTGTATTGGCGACGACATTACTGTCACCTGTGCTGCTGAAAATGTTCAAACAGATTTAATTTAGAGGTATTGCTCCAATATACGGCTTAGCGAACGGACATACCTTGGGTCTTCCGCATAGCCGATGTTCTTCAGCCAAAGGAGATAGTCACCGCCCTTGAACTTGTACTGTACCTTGGTATAATAGGCCCGGACACTTTCCGTCCAATGGCCGAACTCAAAGTATTTCCCTGTCCGTGGGTTGGTCAGGCCGAACAGATTGTGCTTGTTCCTGCATACCGGGGAGGTGAACCATCCGGTTTCAAGGATGGCCTGTGCCAATACGATTTTCGGATATTGTATTCTGTTTTGTATAATTTCCGCATAAAGATTGGGAATGGTCAGTTCGGGAAGCTCTGATTTTAGGGATGTCCTTTTGTTACCTTTTTGGCCTTTTCCCTTATTCTTTTCCTTTATCGGGGTATTTATGTGCAAGGTGTCGTTTCTGACACTTTGCACAATGTTGCTGATTGTATCATCTTCTTTTGCAGCTGTTTGCATTGTTTCCTTTCCGGAATCGGGCATTAAGTCTGAGTCTTTGGTAATGGTGTAAAACTGTGCGGAAGCCGTGATGGGCAGAAGCAACAGCATCAGTGACGACAGAATAGTGTTGTGCATTTCTTTTTCTCGTTTGGGTGAAAATACTTTTGCAGGGTGTTCAAGCGGTTCCGGCCGCAAAATTAACCCGTAAAAACAAGTTTGAAGAAATGGACAACAGAAATCTATCCGAAACGCTGCCCTACGGAAAGCTGGCAATGTTGGGCATTGACAGGGAAAAGGCAGACCTCCTGCCGCAGGAAGTGAAGGAAAAGCTGCTCTCCGGCGAAATCACGCCCCTTGTGCAAGTATCCATCCGTGCGCAGAATGGCAATGCTGTCACGCTGCCGCTCAAACTCCAGATGGTGGCCGACAGGCAAGGCAACCCGGCTTTGATGGCCTATCCCGTCAGGGCGGCTCTCGAAACGGAACGCAACAAGGCTATCGCCCTGACGGAACAGGAAGCGGAACGCCTCAGAAAGGGGGAAGTCATCCAAAAGGCCGTGGATGTGAACGGCGAAAAGACCCGGCAGTACCTCCAGCTTGACCCGGAAACGAAGTCCGTCATTCACCGCCGCGTAACTGAAATACGGCTGGAACAAAAGCTGAAGGACATGGAGAAGGTGAACGACATCGAGCTGGGCACGCAGCAGAAGCAACAGGTACGTGACGGCAAGCCCGTGGAACTCAACGTAGGTGGCGAAAAGGTGTCGGTCGGCGTTGACCTGAGGGAGCCGCAGGGTTTCAAGGTCATCAAGGGCGACCTGAAGGAATGGGAACGGCAGCAGAAGATTCGTTACGACGAGCTGCATCCCGAATACCTCGGACTGGTGCAGACCGACAACAACCGCTGGGAATACCGGAAGGTCGTGGACAGGCAGTCGCAGGAACGCGCCATGAAGCTGCATTCCCCAAAAGAAAATATCACTCAAAGTCTTAAACGCTAAATCCATCCGCTTATGGCGAAAAAAGCAGAACTGGAAAATGTCCCAGACGTATTGGAACAGTTTAACGCGCTGAAACAGAAGCATCCCGACGCCATGCTTCTCTTCCGCAAGGGGGATTTCTACGAGATGTACAGGGAGGATGCGGTCAAAGCTGCCACTGTCCTGGCCATTACGCAGACCAGCAGAACCTTTCCCGGAGAGAAAGAGCCGGTCAAATTCGCTTCGTTTCCCTATCATGCTTTGGACGTGTATCTGCCCAAACTGATACGCTCCGGGCAGAGGGTGGCCATCTGTGACCAGCTCGAAACACCCAAACTGAAAAAGGAAGAGCAAACCAAGCAAAAGACCGGGGAGAAAACCAAGGTAAAGGTAAAAGAAGAAATCATACCCAACAATACCGATATGGCAAAGAAGAAGAAAGAACAGGCCGTGCAGGACAAGCCTGTCCAAACTGACCCCAATGAGGTGAAGGAGAAACCTGCCCGTCAGAAAAATACGGAACAGAAGGCCGCTGCGGAACAGAAACCCGAAGCAAAGGCGGATGCCAATGTGGAACAGCAGGCCGGGGCGAAAAAGGAACGCAAGCCGCGCGAGCCGCAGATGGTGACGGCCGACGGCTGCAAGGTGACCCACGGCCATGCCTACCAGGGCAAGGACAACCCAGAGGAGTGGTACTTCACCGCCAAGATTGACGGTCAACAGCTCAAGCCGCAGAAGATGGATGCCGCCGACCTCGCCGCCTACCAGAAGAAAGAGCTGACCATACCGCAACTGATGGAGCGTTACTATCCGACAAAGCTGATGCCGAAAGTGCCGGAGGACACCTACAGATTCCCCCGGCAGATGGAAGGCGCGGAAGGATCCGTCGCCATCGAGAAGTTCAATGTCTACAAGGAGAAGGACGAGCAGCGCCCCGACTTCGGCAGGTACAAGTTCTATGCCCAAGTGGGTGACGCAAGGATGTCCGCCGTGGCCTCGCGCCAGGACTTGAACGCTTACTTCGACCGGGTGATGACACCCAACCAGCTTATCGAGAAAAACTTCGGCGAACGGCTGCACCTGAAATCCGCCTACGAGAAGTACCGGCTTCCCGAAGGCGTTGACCCCAAGGGTATCCGTGTGGCGAAAGACCATACCGACAACAAGTGGAAGGTGTACGTGGACATGGGCGACAAGGGCAAGACCGCCAAACATGAAATCTCCTTTGACGACGGTTATTCGCTTTTCAAGACCCATACCGCCACGCGCGAGCAGATTGCCGCCAAGTACCTCACCCCTGAAATCAACGGGCTATTGTCGGCACAGACTGCCAAGCTGGAAAAATCAAACTCCATGAAAATGTAAAGCAGACTATTTAGAATCAGAACCAAACAGTATAAACATCAAAAGAACAGGAATATGTCAACACCAATGAATCACGAGGAGCTGGTTGAACTCCTTCAGGAAGGTAAAATAGGCTATCTCCGCTTTGTGCTGGAGGGCGAGAACGGACAGGACTATCTGGAGTGGTGTCGTGCGCACGGCACGGACCCTTCGGACGAGTCCGCCGAGTTTTATGTGGAACAGACGGACATCATGCAGATGGAACGCCAGCTAATCGACGACGATGACTATGGCATCTGGAACTAATCCGTCATCCGCCAGTTCCGGACAGGTGGCCATAGACCGCTTCGCCGAGATGATGATCGGACGCATGGAGCAGATGAAGGCGTCCGACTGGAAGAAAGGCTGGATTGGCAGTGCGTCGGGCTACGCCGGACTGCCACAGAACGTGGGAGGACGCAACTATTCCGGCTCCAATTCCTTCTTCCTGCAACTCCACACGGCGGCCAATGGCTACGACCTGCCCGTTTACCTGACCTTCAAGCAGGCGCACAACCTGAAAGCGCACGTCCTGAAAGGTGAAAAGGCGTTTCCCGTGGTGTATTGGGACATGATGGTCAAGGACAAGGACGGGAAAAGGATAAGCAGCGACGAGTACCGCGCCATGACGAAGGAGGAAAGAAAGGATATGGAGGTCATCCCGTTCGTCAAGGCGTTCCCCGTGTATAACGTGGCACAGACCAACCTGGCCGAAGTGCAGCCCGAACGGATGCAAAAGCTCATGGATAGGTTCAGGCTGCCCGAACTCCGCGACACGGAAGGCATGTACGCCCACGCCGCACTCGACAGGATGATAGAAACACAAGGCTGGGTCTGCCCGATACAGGCGGACAAGCGTGTGGACGGGGCCTATTATTCCCCCTCGCACGACATCGTGGTGGTTCCCATGAAGGCGCAGTTCAACACGGGCGGCACGCCGGAGGAAACGTACCGTGGCGGCATGGAGTTCTACTCCACCATGCTGCACGAGATGGCCCACTCCACCATGACACCGGAACGGCTCAACCGTGACGGCATAGGCAGGTTCGGCGATCCGAAGTACGCCAAGGAGGAGCTTGTCGCCGAACTGACGGCGGCGATGATAAGCCACTCGATGGGCTTCGACTCCAAGGTGACGGACAACTCCGCCGCCTATTTGGACTCATGGATCGGCGTATTGAAGCAGGAGCCGAAATTCATCGTCTCGGTCATGGCGGACGTGAACAAGGCTTCTGACATGATACTCGACCGTGTAGACAGGCAGCAGTTGGCACTGGACGAGCAGCCCTACCTGGCCAAGAACGACCCGCTCGCTCCGCTTGACCCAGGCGAGGAAGTGCCGTTTCGGAACGCTGCCATCGTCAAGACAAGCGGCGGCGACTATGCCATCCGTGCCTCGTATGACGGTGTGGAGCTGGGCCTGAAGAAGGTATCGAAAGGCACGGCAAGGACTTACTTCCAGTTGACTGACTACAAAGACAAGGCTGCCTTCCTGAACATGACGGCACGTAAGACATTCGGGCCGGAGATTGCCATGATGGGCAGGACGCAGGCCGTAAGTGCAAAGATGGGTATTTAATCCTAAAAGTAATACGGTATGCCGGACTACAAGGTAAACTTCAAGGAACTCAAGTCACGTGTCGGTGTGACCGATGTGGCTTATGCCCTCGGCTACCGCCTTGACCGCAAGGCCGGTGTGGGACGTTACATCGAGCTGGTATTGGGCGACGGACGGGATAAACGTGACACCATCATCGTCAGCCATCCCAACGACAGGGGTGCCCAGATGTTCTTCCGCCGGGACGGCTCCAAAGGGGATGTACTTACGCTTATCCGTGAGAATCTGGATGCCTTCCTCGTCACCGGCAAGGACGATTGGCAGAAGACGGCCAAGGTCATGGCACGCTTCGCCAATATGCCGGAACCGGAATACCATGAAGATTGGGAATACCTGAAATCTGTCAAGGCTGCATCAGTTTTTGATGCCTCACGCTATGAAGTGAGGCAAATAGACGTGGAGCGCATTCCTCAGATCTTCCGCCAGCGTGGAATATCCGATGAAACGGTCAGACAATTTGCCCCATTCGTTTTTCTCATACGGGACAGACGGAACGGGAATTTTGACGGCTATAACATCGGCTTTCCTTATACCAGTGCGGACGGTCAGGTGAAGGGCTACGAGATTCGCGGCTACGGCGGCTACAAGTCAAAGGCGGCAGGTACGGATTCCTCCTCGGCGGCATGGGTGGCCGACTTCTCCGGCGGCAATCCGGAAGCGGTCAGGAGCGTGTTCTTCTGTGAGTCCGCCTTCGACGCGATGGCTTTCCACCAGATGAACAAGGGACAGCTGCACCCGGATGTGGCGTTGGTTTCCCTCGGAGGGACATTTTCCGACAACCAAATTATCAGAACAATGAACCGTTTCCCGAACGCCAAGGCTTTCGACTGTTTTGACAACGACATCGCCGGACGTATCTACGGGCTTCGTATGATTGGCCTGCTGGAGGGCATCCCGATGAGAATCAGCAAGGCGGAGGACAGCCTGCAAGTAGAAGCCGGAGGCAAGAGTTTTACCGTCAATCCGGTAAAGGCGTTGCCCTCACAGCTTGCCGCACATCTGCCTGTCCATTATCGCTCCGGACAATGGCTGCCGCCCAAGGCATTCAAGGACTGGAACGACTGCCTCTTAAACAAGCCGCTGGCTCCGGTTCTCGCCCCACGCAAGGAGGAACGCGACCGAAATCTAGCGGAGCGGAGAAAAGGGAGCCTTAAAATGTAAAGTAAAATTAAATATAGATGAAAGCAAACAGACTGAAAATGGCCGCAGGGGCATTTGCTCTGTTGTTGGTCGGAGGTAATGCATTTCCGGCATTCTCCCAACAGATAGACCCGGCACTGACCGGCGCGGTGACGGCACAGACGCTGGAACTGAAAAGCCTGCACGACAAGCGCAGGAAGACGCAGGAGAAGATAATCGCCGCCGAAGCCGCCGTGACGGTCGCCCTCGACCGGGTACACAGCGTAGAGAATAAGATGCTGGAATACCTCTCCAACGCACAGGGGGCGGTGCAGAATCTCTACCAAATCAAACGAGCAGGGGAACTGGTGACGACCGAGATACCGCAGAACTGCAACCTGTTGCTCAAATCGGTGGGAAGTAACCTCAAGGGCACGGCGATAGCGGCCATCGTGTCGGACGAGCTGACGGACGCGGCCACGCAGATGGCGGCGCTCTATCCGTTCATGAAACAACTCGTGACTTCGGGCAGCTACGACGTGGCTGGGGCAGACGGGAAGAACGAGAAGCACAAGGTCAACCTGCTGGACTCTTCGGAACGCTACTACATCGCCAACGAGGTGGTGACCAGGCTTGAAACCATCAACACCGACCTGTTCATCCTGGCATGGCAGGTGCGCACGCTCTCGTGGAACGACCTCTGGTTCTCGCTCGACCCGGAAGGATGGGCGAATGTGATGTCCGGCAAGAACATCATCGGCGGCATCGTGGCCGACTGGAAGCGTGGGTTCAATTAGAAAAATATAAATGATTCAATCGGTGAAAACAATCAATTCATACAATAATGGAAACAGAAAAGAAAATCATCGGCCACTGCCCCCTGTGCGGCGGCAATGTGGTCAAGACCTGCAAGGGGTACCGCTGTGAGCATAACATCGGCGGCAGCCCTTCTTGCGTACTGAACATCAACGCCATCATCGGCAACCGCAAGATGTCGGACGCGGAGGTGGCGGTACTGTTGGAGAAACGCCGCATCCTGCTGGACGGCTTCGCCAGCAAGGAGGGCAAGGCATTCCCGACCGTGCTGGAGCTGACCGACGACGGCGACATCCTGATGCAGCCGGTCATCGGCAAGTGTCCGCATTGCGGAGGTGAAATACGGGTGGGAAGCCGGGCGTTCAACTGCTCCAACTATGCCAACCAGAACGCACCCTGCTCCTTCGCCATCTGGCGCAACATCGGCGGCCACCAGCTCACCTTGGAGGAAGCCGTGGAAATATGCGAGAAGGGCATCACATCTTCGGAGCTGGAGATGTACCGGGAGGACGGCAGCATCTACCGCAAGCGGCTCGGCGTATCGCCGGACAAACTTCAAATCGTGAAGATATGAGACCGGGAATGAAAATCTGGATAATACTCGTTTCCATCGTGTTGTTTTGGATCGGGGTGTTCTGCTTTGTCTGCTGTGCGGACAACTTGGAGAATCGTGCGACGGACATGGCGGAAAAGGCATTGAGGGCGTCGGTGCACAATCCCGAATCCATACGGATATTGGGCGTCAGCAAACCGGATTCCGTGTTCGGGCATACCTACATCACGCAGGAGGAGAAGATGGCCCTTTCCATGGCCATGGTGGAAATCAACAGGAAGGTGATGGAAGTGACGGACGGGCTGGAGGACTTCGACCCGGACGACAAGGAGACGGCCGCCCTGATGGAGCGGCAGATGTCAGCCATGTCGGGCCTGAGGCGGCTGATGGATTTCAGCGGCCCGCTTGACGGGAGTCCGCAACCGTTCAGCGGCTGGAAGGTCAAGGTTGACTTCGAGGGTGTGGACGCGGACGGACAGGGCTATCATTCTGAATACTGGTTCATTCTGGACAAGGAGGCGCAGTGCGTGGTGAAGTCGTTTGAGATACCCTTGCCGTAGAAGGCTAAGAATTTTATTCCTGGATATATTGAAATCTCGGTGTCATCGGTTATGGCATCGGGATTTCCTGTTCTTGAACCTATGGGCGTTCCGCTCCGGCAGATTTTCCGCTACAAAGCAACGGAAGGCCGTGGCGGCGGCGAACGACGCTCCTCTTGCCTGCGTGGAAAGCGTCCGGCAGCCTTCCGCGATTTGTGCCAAATCGGGTATTCCGGCCTCTTTCCACTGGTCACGTCCGCCTTTTGCCCCTTGCGCCTTCCGTCATGCCGTACCGTAAAATCCCGGAGCGGAAGCCGCAAGGCTTCAAACAAAAGGGAAAAAGATTAGAACTTCAAAATTCAGACGTTATGGCAATAAAACTCATTGACAGAGAGGAAAGTGTCAGCTACAAGGGCTGTATTTATGAGCTTACCTTGTTGTGGGACAGGGAAAGCGTCCGCAAGTGCTTCTGCGGTATGCCGCCGTTTTTCGCCCACATCCGCAAGGACGGAGCAAACTTCGCTATAATAGATTGTTATTCAAACGACAATGAGCGGTTTGTCGTAAAGAAGTTCATGCCGTCCTTACTGGCAAGGCCGGACTGGCAGGTGCGCTTCGACAGGGACATCAACACCATACCATTTTTGGAACTGCTGGCAGGACTGCCGATTTAACCGTATGGATTTTATCAACGTAAAAACAAGGACATATGAAAGGAACAGAACATTTCAAGGAGATTATCAAGAGTTATCTTGACCAGAGGGCAAAGGAAGATGAGCTTTTCCGTGCCAAGTATGAAACCACGGCACGCACCATTGACGATGTGGTGACTTTTATCCTACACGAAGTGAAAAACTCCGGCTGTTGTGGTTTCTCGGACAGCGAGATATATTCAATGGCGGTACACGCCATAGACGAGCCTGACCTTGAAATAGGCAAGCCGTTGCAGTGCAGTGTGGTGGTTAACCATCATATTGAACTGACGGAGGAGGAAAAGTCGGAACAGAGGGCACTCGCGCTCAAACGCTATCAGGACGAGGAGCTGCGCAAGATACAGGCACGCAATGCGAGGCCGAAAGCCCACAAGCCGCAACCGGAGAGCCAACCGACATTATCACTCTTTGACAACTTTTGAGCATGAAACCGAGGAACAGATTTGAAAAGGCGGTGGCGGCTTCCAACGGGAAGCTGACCGCCCTCAGCCCCAAAGCTGTTGAATGGGCTGTAAGTAATGTTATTGTACATATCGCATTCCGCACGTCCAGCCATAACTACACGTGCGGTGACTGCGGAGCGAAGTTTGACCATAAAGGGAAAGGCAAGACGGTATGTTGCCCTCATTGCGGACACCGCTTGCAGGTAAGGGACACGTTGAAGCGCAAGGAAGTGCAGTCCTCCTATTTCTCTTCCCTTGAAGTGGTGGACGGCTTGCAAGTTCAGCGTGTGTTCCTGCTGAGAGCCGTATGCCGGAAAGGAATGATGTTGAAAACGTCCTGCATGGAGGTGTGCCGCCTGTGGCTCAATGCCGATGGCAGAATTGCGGTGACATCAAGGGCGAGGACTTTGGGCTGGTATGTGGACAGCTTTAATTGGTGTACAGATATTGACTTGAAACTTTTGTCCGAGGTGCATTGGGTGATTTCCGACACATACGTTTACCCCCGTTACAAGGTGCTTCCCGAACTGAGGCGCAACGGCATGAGAGGCAGGCTTCCCGATGATTGCCATCCGGCAAGGCTGATGAAGGCGTTGCTGACGGACAGCCGGATAGAGACGATGATGAAGTCCAAGGACTTGCAGGCCGTGGCTTACTTTGTGAGCCGTCCGCTGGATTTGGACACGTGCTGGCAGTCGTACAAGGTGGCCGCACGACATCATTACCGCCCGTCCGACTACGGCCTGTGGTGCGATACCGTCCGCTTGTTGGAGCAATGCGAAAAGGACATCCATAATGCTAAGTATGTCTGCCCTATAGACCTCAAAGCCGCCCATGACCATTGGCTGGACAAAAGGAACAAGGCGACGGAGAAGCGCAGGAGTCAGGAGCAGATGTTGAGAGCCAAGGCGAAAGAGACGGACTTCTATAGGGAAAAGTCCCGCTACTTCGGGATTGTCATCAGCGACGACGACATTGAAATATCTGTGCTTGATTCCATAGAGGCTTTCCAAGCAGAGGGAAGCAGCCTTCACCATTGCGTGTTCCAATGCGAGTATTACGCCAAGGTGGACAGCGTTATCCTGTCGGCACACGACCGCCAGGGCAACCGCATCGAGACCGTGGAATTCTCGTTGAGCCAGGGCAAGGTCATACAGAGCCGGGGGCTGTGCAACTCCAACACGGAATACCACGACCGAATTGTAGGACTTGTAAACGCCAACGCCTACCGCTTCCTGGAGGCGAGGACACCGGCATAATTCCTTGAAATGTTCAGACCCCGACCTGCGCCGTGAGGTGTGGGTCGGGGTAATGTATTCCTTTGAGGTAAGAATTGTGCCGTTCTACTCCTTACTATTGTTTTCCTCCTCTATCAGGGCATTGCGATGATAACCGTGCCGCACAAAAGAGTCCACAAAAATCAATTCCTTGTACCATTCCCCTTTTTCATCCTTTTTATTTTGGAAGCGGAAAAATCCTCTGACGAATATTTCATTGTCATTCACAATCTTGCGGAACCACCTCGAATCCATTACAATTACTTCCTGACCGCTCTCATTCCTGACCTTTTCTTTGCTTTTGTACCCCAAAATCTTATCATCCAATTTAGCGGTTGTTCCAACGGGTACGATGATTGTTTCTACCTTTACATATTTTTTAACGGCAAGATATACCATCAATTTGTTAGCCAACCTCTCATAAATTTGTTCCCGTTCCTCCTTATTCCCGGCAAAAAGCTGGTCATCTGCCGTCAATGTCGGCCACGTGTATATATGCCGTACATTGTCCTTGGTTGATTCTATGTAAAAATACATATACAGGTTGCTAATGCCGCCATCCTCCCTGAACAGCCACACATGCAATGTGTCTTCTCCAAATCCATAAACAATCGTCCCGCAGTCTCTGGAAAGGAGTATGCCACAGACATTATCCTTGTAGAACTCTTGGAAAAGCTGATGGTCAATGCCGTAAAATGATTTTGCGCTTTTCTTCATGACTACCTCAAAAGAGGGCATGAGAAGTTCGGGTAAGCCCCAATCCGGTTGTGTCTGGCGGACATCAGACAGGAATTTCAGGCCATTGGCCAAATATCCAAAATGTTGCTTGTTGCTCAGCATGGGCACGCCGAATTTTCCTTCATCTTCCACGTTGTCAATATTGAGCAACCAAGATATGATAGGTCGTTTGCGGATTATCATAAGTCAATTGTATTATTATTCTATTTAAGGTGATAGTAGGGATACATTCTTTTTAATATCTATTTTCTAATTGCAGATATAAGACGACTGAAATTATCATAAATGACATTTTCTCTTATGCCTATATTAGTCAGAGCATTACTAATTGAACAAACTTTATTAAAAGGGGCGTCTGTTTCTGTTAGAATGAGATTACGAGGTATGCGCTCAATTATTTTTGCTCCACTATTAGTCTTTGTCATTTTTTCATTGATAGAAAAATAATAGCCATGTTCTACTATCTTAGGAATTAGAGAGATAGGACCTGAATACCAATGGAATATTACATTCTTAATGTCATAGGTAACCAACATTTCTAACAAGATTTTTTCAGCTCGTCTTGAATGAACACTTACTATTTTATTCTTTCCTTTTAATAACTGTAATACTTTCTCAAAAACAAAAATTTGATCACCTTTAGTTTTTAGTCCTTCGCTGCTGAAATCTAGACCTACTTCACCGATATAGCTGGTTTTATCTAAATATTGGCTGAATAGCTGTAATTCATTTTTGTTTTCACTTGCATATAATGGATGAAAGCCTAATGCCAAACGTGAGAACTTATATTGTTTTAGATGCTCATATCCCAATAAGAAATGGCTCGGTAGGTTTGTCATTCCTATCGAAATATTCTTTTTTGCCTCTTGTTGCATAAGATATTCTTCAGGATTTGGCATCATATCAAAATGACAATGGGCATCTATATTCATATACCTGCTTTTATTTGTATTTCATTTGTTGCTTTTTTCTTAAGCCAATTGACAACTTGAGAATATGAGTGTAGTGCTAATGACGTGTACCCTTCTAACTCATGCTTTTCTATAATTCCGTTAAAGAATAGTTCTTGGCGAATTATACGTTCATTCATTCTGTTTTTTAGGAAATACAGAAGGGCGTTAAAATCCCTATTCCTTTTTTGATTTTTATCGTCAAGATTGAATTTAATACCGTGAAGAACATCTGTACCAAGCAATGCTTCATTATCCATACCTATTGTATCTAATGCTACTCTTCTATATAGACATGGCAGACACATACCACAATGCTTTATTTTTGCATTGTGTATTTCTATTCCGCTTTTGTCCCAAAAAACATTGTGGCCACGTTTTGCACAAGAGCATGATAGGTCAACTAATGATTTAAAGATTGCTTTTTTCGATGCGTCTTGGCAACACTCTATAACCATGTCAGCTTTTGATTTTAAGCGATATGGATTAAATATTGGGTTTGATACACCTATAGCAAACAAGGCTTTCTGTATGCGCTTGATAAATGTAGGATGTGTAGTTCGAGTACTGCAAGAACTTCTTCTTCCACTATCAAGAGGTATGTTTATTGATATAGTTCCATTTTCTGGAACTATCAATTGACATTGTGGAGATATTTTGTTTGCAACATATATTCCTGCTGCAAAAAATAATAAGGAACGTGAGCGGAATGTACTCTCTGTGGGAGTTCCTTTAATATTCCAAGAACGAGGTTTGAGCCCTGCATTCAGCAATACTTGCTCATATTTATTCGATAAAATATTGTTTTCTTTACAATATTCCAATATGCCTTTTTGATCACTATGCTCTTTGCCCAGCTCCATATGCGAAACAAGTAATATCTTTTTATCAGTGGAAAGTGTACTTGCTTCGTCTATAAATCCAATCAATGAATCTAAACCTCCTGAGAACAATGCAACCTTTTCAAAAGACTGTGAATCATATCCCTTCACTTTTTTAGTTGGATTATAAGAGTATGAATCTGTTTGAACAAAGTGAATATCCCAATTGTCGCCCGTAAGGAAACTAATTGCACTATTAAAAGCTTCACGGCCTTTGTTCATATCCTCAAGATTGATTACAGGAACGTCCAATAACACCAAATTTCGTTTCCATCCATCATCCGAATTTGACAAACGATGCACAGCTCTATCTACATTATACACAATCATGGATAGAACTAATAAATCAAAGGCGACAGATGATGTATCCCGTGAAAATTCCCATAATTGTTTGGGATTAAACTTTGCGTTTACAGAACGAACTCTTCCGTCATTTCCTTGAAATGAAAGAGTGAACAAGCCGAAGACTTCACTTGTTTCTGACGGAGTATAATTGATTTTTATTATTGTTTCCATATATCCAATATTTCTGATGTTAAGGAATCCAGATATTCTTTCCCTTCCGGGCTACTGAAATCGATTTGCGTTAGTTCTTTGCTCAATTTCTCATCCAGTTCATTATGAAGCCAACCTCTCATGTCTTTCTTTATTTCTTCAGGATTACGTCCTTTGTCAAATATGTGGCTTTGAAACAACTCAGCAGAATATTCCAATATGTATTCAATTTCAAATGTTATAATCCATTCATGGAGATTGTCATCGGTCGCATTCTGAAGTTTATCTTCAATTTCTTGCCCATCTTTACAATCTGACAAAATATCATTCAGCACTTTATCCATTGCATAAGTTGCTGCTGCATCATCCATTGTGGAATCATTGTCTCCAACAATCTCGTGCAGAAGTAATTCCTTAAAATCTTGTGGTGTTTTTGGCTTTTGTTCATCAGGCAGTCTATCAATACCTAAACTTGATATAAGTCCGTATTGTTTAGTATTACTTAAAACAGTGACCAATCCTCTAATAACCTGGCCACCAGCACGTCCAAACGAACTAACTCTTTTGCCTCCATGTCCGCCTGTTCTGCTACCCCTATACAAACCGTTACCAAGTGCTGTTCCTAAATTACCAAAGAACTTAGCATTTGAAGCGGTCTTATTGTCTGTTCCATTTGCTATACTCGTTATGGCTCGTTTTGCTGCAGACCAATTGGGCGAGGATTTCAAATTATGTGATTGTGATGTACCCATAGTTATTATTTTTTCATTTTTAGTTCAATAGCTTTCGTTAAAGGATTCCCTTTTGGCAATGTTTCAATGTACTTATGAATCTCATCGCTTAACCTTATCATCCTTACAAAGAACACATTTGCCTTGGGGTCAATGTTTTCTGTCTTTATATTACTAAACAAGAGTTTAAGTCTATCTACTTTGTCACTAATCAAAAGATTTTCCTCATCGGCATTAAGAATCATCCAACAAGTCTCAGACTTGGGGTCTTGTCTAAGTTTCTCATTTATCAAACGAATAATCATTTCCTTTTCTGAGTCCTCGCAAGCGTTGATTATCTCAGGCAATTCTCGTTTCATCATCTGATTTATTTGAAGGCTACATAATCTTCGGAATAACAGCATGGCCTTATTTGTAATCAACGAAGCTATCGGCTTCTCATTTTTCAAAGCGTCTCGTGCTACCCAGAAGTAGTTTTGTAGATTTACATTTTTTAATGACGGTTCTGAGCTTAGCCACTGTTTCAAGTAGTCTGATGACCAGTTGTCTTTCCATTGTGGATTTTGAATTCCATTTTCAGTCTTTGCTTCTTGCTCAACATCGCCCAATGGCAAAACGCCTCTATTAGCATTTTGAAGTTTATAAAGTTCTTCAAAACGAGAATTATACAAGGTGTTGTACTCCAGTACCATTAGTTTGGTTAATACTTCAGGGCGTATATCTGTAAAACCTGCTACCTCCGCTAATTCTTGACGTACATACAAGGTATTAAGGAATCGTTTGAGTTGTCTCGGATTTCCGTTTAAGAATTGCTTTATAAGCGGAACAGTTGGTAAACGGTATTCAACATCTTGAAAATTTACATTTTCAATACTTGATTTTATGTCATCAATATTATATTTTGAATGTTTGTCCGTCTTTCTAAAGTCCAGGTATTTCTGATGAATTTCATCGAATTGAAATTTATTTAAGTGATTTTTACACAAAAGGAGCGTGATATAAGTCTCTTGCTCATTGTCTGACAAGCGTGGCAGTTTGTATGGCAACTGGATGAGTTTCTCTAAATAATCAGAAAATGGGCTGGATATATCCTCTTTCTTCATTTGAATAGGATAATGCTGACTAATGGCATATTCAATAATACGTTCATCTGCACCTATAACAAAAGCTGTTTTCTTTACATTTACAAATAATTTGACAGCTTCCAAACACCCAATGATTCTTTTAGGATCACATCTATCCAAATCATCAATATAAACAATTACAGCTTTATAGCCCATATCTTCAACTAATTCTTCAAAGAGTTCTCTGAAGGTTGCTATAAATTTCGATGTATTGCCTTTGGTTACATCTTCAAGTAGATTATTGTATTTGTCCTTACCTATTATGTTATCAACATCTTCCTTTGTAGGCAACCATTTCTTTAGCCAATCTGGTGTAAGATTCTCATAGGCTTTCTTCAAAATGAATACACCAACTTTCAAAAAGTTTATTCTTGCAAGAAAATCATCTACTCGTTCAAATACATCTTTTCGTTCATTAATGTCTTTGTCAAGTGCTTCTAATATGCTTTCTATCATTGTCAGTTTTGTCGAGTCATAGCTCTCAAACTGCCAACTATTAAAACACACTTGAAGTATTATGGGACTGTGATGCTCATTTTGTTTAGTTTGTTTGGACTTCTCATGCTCTTTTTGTTGAGAATTCTCCCATTCTCGAAGTGACTGCTGAAGTAATAACATCAAACTACTTTTTCCAGAACCCCAATTCCCAAAAACTCCGATGGAGATTGGCAACATAGCGTCATTTAAGATTATTTTTTTGAGTAAATCTGCATGGACTTGATAACCAAGCAAATCTTGCGTTGTTTCATTATCTGACCACATACTTATTCAACTTTAGTGTACACGATTTTAGTTTCCAAGCAGGGGCGTAAATCTAAATCGTAATAGCCCATGAGATAGAAATTACGGCCAATGTTTTGATAGATGTGCAAACCACGGTCGAGAGAGATATTCCATCCGTTGTTCGTGATGATATATCGGGCATGAATTAAATCCGAGAAGGTGTACTCAAAATCAATGCCAGTATCTTGTAGGACTGCTTTAAGTTGCTCAAGCCCATCTTGGATTTTTTGTGTTTCATCAATTGTTTCGCCCATTTTGGTGATAAGTGTTATCTTCTTGCAATCGCCTACCTTTACAATGGTTTCTGCAAAACGGGTTAGATTTTGCATTTGGTACCCATGTGAAAGGTAGGGCTCTTGCAGTTCGATGACCTTAGCTCCTTCTAGATATTCTGCAAAAAGCTTGTCATAGCTATAACCTGTATCCCCATAACGGATAGACAATGCTTTTGGCTTTGGACCTTGTGATTCATTTTCCTGATGTTCCACTTGGGGTGCGGCGGTTTTTGTTTCAATAGGACGTGGACCACTGGTTTGTGGTCCAGTTTCCATCTTTATATATCCAGTCTTCCTTGGGTCCTGAGTAGCCATGGAATCCTTACTTTCCGGACACCATACTACGACTTTTTGTCCCTCCTTGTTGATATATGACATATTGATGCGGGCGTACTCTTCATCAGGTTTACGCTTATTCAACTGTTCTTTCACGCGACGGCGTCCTTCGAGAGCATAAGCCACAATCTCATCAAATTCTTCAGGTGTGGGTTCGCCTATAGGATAAATGAGCTTCAAGAAGCCAAGGACGGTCTTTTGGAGCGCACGGCTATCACGACCTTCCACGTTATCACCCACTTTGAGGTATTTGTTCAGTATGGGCAGGTAGTCGCTGTTGTGGTCGAAAAGGTAGTGCATGATTTCAGACAGGTAATCAGAAATCATACCGTAGTTATTGTTGTAGGCAGAGTCATCAATTTTAGGTACTTCCCAGCCGGGGATGTAGTTGTAGAATCGGTCTATGACGGCAAAATCAAAAGCTTTAGGCAAGGTGGCCAACAGATCATGGTCATAGCTGTTTATGATGGTTGGAATGTTTAAGTCGAAATTGCCGACAAAAGCAAAACTGGCTTGACCTGTCACCTCCTGTCCTCGGCTAAAGCGCCCATTGGCCATATAATCTTTCATGATTTGAATGGTATCAGCATCCTTTATCTTCATGTTGGCAACTTCATCGAAAGCCACAGTGTC
The DNA here is from genome assembly GCF_002159645.1 of Parabacteroides sp. An277. Taxonomy (GTDB): domain Bacteria; phylum Bacteroidota; class Bacteroidia; order Bacteroidales; family Tannerellaceae; genus Parabacteroides. The sequence continues at coordinate 47,206 of NZ_NFJB01000022.1, forward strand.
CCAAAAACCGACTGCACCCACTTGTTTGCGCTGATTGTTGTAAAGCAGTGTGGCGGTACTGGCTTGGCCACCAGACAACAAGGTGGAATAAGGAGAAAACTCAGAGTAGAAATAGGACTTACCTGTACTTCGTCCTCCCAGTTCTATGCTATTGTAGTTGTTTTGTACAAGGGGAATGAATCTTGCTAAAATATGAAATTTCAACCGTTTGCCATCTTTATCTCCTTTTAGGGAGCGACTACGTTCAGCCAGCCAGTCCGGATTGATGCCGATGCTGCGTATCAATACATCTATCCATTCATCGGTGGTAAAGCCTTTACGGCCTTCAAACAATTTTTGTTCGTCAAAACGTGCTATTTGAATCGGACGCAAGTCTTCCACATAGAAGGCATAGTCGTCTTCTTGCACTTCATTATAAGCCAACGTCACTTCTGCCCAGATACCGCTTTCGAGCAGTTTTTCGTTTTTCTGGTAAAATTGCGGATTGATGGCTATCCGCTTCGAACCGAAATTTTCCATTTCTGCCCAATAGCGTTTTTCGCGTTCCACATACTTTACGTGAATCTTATCAATAAACTTGTGACGCTTCTTTTGTTCCACGATTGCTTGAGCTTTATTGCTTTCATCGGGTTTAACATAGTTCTTCTCGATGATTTGCAATACTGCCTTTTTCCCTTCCTCTATTTCATCCGGGTCATCCGAAGCACAATAGCGCGACAAGAGAAATTCCAGCACGAAAGAAGGCACGTTCACTGTCTGTTTGATTTCGTGCAACAAATCCTTTCGCACCACCTTCCCTGGGAAGTATTTATTGAGCTTTATATCTAATTTGTCCATGGTTTAAAAGTCGAATTCTGTTTGCAATTGAATAGAAGCCAATGTGGCATTGGTATCGGGGTCAAGTGCCATCACGATGATATTGCCTTCGATGCCTTCGTCAATCTCTATAGGCTGTTTACACTTTTCACACTCACTTGGAATGGAAATCAAGCCTGTCATCTCGTTATAGAATGTCGATTCCACGACACGTCCCACTTCCTTACCAGAGGTATCAGTCACTACCATTTTGACAATACAAAGTTCGGGGCGAAAGAGTGAGTCTACTCCACTAAAATTCAATTCGATAAGCGGACGGTTGACACGTACAATGCCGTCCTTCTTTCCTTTGTAGGTCAAATCAAGGCGGAAAGCCTCTTTCGCACGCTCTTCGGTCAATTGAACGGTCAGGATGGGAACAATGTTTTCTTGTAGCGACAGACCTTCATGAAAGTAGATTTTGTTCTTTTCGTAGATGCCATATTGCTTGGCAAATGCAAAACGGTAGACTTGACTGTGCACTCCTATATGTTCGGGTGTGTAGAGCCAGGATGTTTCGTTCCCATTCAGATTGCCGGCTTGACTGCGGCGTTCATTCATGACGCTGGTGCCCACAGGCTTGCCCATATTGTCTCCCGCTTGGTATTTGGGTTGTATCATATAGCCATGGTCAGCCATGATGAGTACTGTATCGAAACCCAGGTTCTTGCATGCACGGATGCATTTGGTGAGCAATCGCATTTCGCTTTCCATTTCCGCATAGCCTACGCTATTGAGATTTTCACCCGCCGCATCAATGGATTGACTGCGGATGATGAGCAGGTTCACATCGGAAGGTACATTGGCCGACAGGAATTCTTCTGACTTCACATCCATCAGCCTTACGTGTGCAGGAACTTTGCTTTCAATGTAACTGATTCGATCTACCGGCAATTCCACTTTCTTTCCTTCAAGATAAGGCTGTAGTTTGCCGTCTTCTACAACTAATTCCAGTGCAGACGCTGCTTCTGGCAGCAAGGCAGCCATGCCAAACCGGGTGACTGTGGGCACGTATGCAGCCGAAGGCTTGATTCTGACCGTATAACTGTTTTCCAAACTTAGAGCCAAACCTTTACCCATCTCGTAACGGAAAGCGTCGGCAAAGATAAGGACTATGCGTTTGTGGACTGTCAATAGTGGAGCGACTTCCTTATCCCATACTTGGATATTCCGGCAGATACCCGTAATGGGGTATCCTTCTTGTTCTATGAGTTTCTGATAACGGCTCTGTACTTGTTCGGTAAAGCTTCGATAGTTACGGTAAACGAATTGTGCCAATTCGTTGATCTGTGGCGTATCTTCATCCGAGCCGGTGAGTAGGGTCTGGAAACGGCGGAACGCATGATCCACTTTATAGCCTTCTTCACTGTACCACAGAACGATTTCGTTCAGATTGTGTAAATCACCCATGGGTTGGCGGATGCTTTGCATCATCCGTTCACACTGGTCTGTCAGATTCCAGAACAATGCCACGCCGGCATCTGCCTGATACCACACGTTTTTCTTGTTTTTTGCTATCAACAGCGTAGCTTCGTCGTATTCGCCTTTATGCAGGTAGTCCAAATAGAGGTTATACTCTACCTTATTCTCAAAAGCAAACGTCACAATTTTGCCCAAATCGATAGCATCGGCAAACAAGGCATCAAGATGCAAACGGCTGGTGATGGCTTTGGCTTGCTCCACATAATCCTCACGAAGGTCTGTGCGGTTGCGGATGTTTTGACAGAGATTGTGGATGCTCTCCATGTTCTCTTTCGGACATTTGGCTACCGTGTGGAGCGCTGCAGGCAGGTTGCCGGGCAAGTCATGCGCAAATTCGCTGAAGAGCAAGTATTGCCACAGTTTCTGCTTGACATCCTTCAGCGTAGTTCCGGTGCTGTCCAATCTGGGCAAATGGTTTTCGCCGAAGCTCTTCCATTCACTCATCCATGCCGTGCCTTTTGTTTCAGAAAGCGCCAGGAGGTTCAACGTAATCTCCACCATGCTCTTACCTCCGGTAAGTGTTTCCAGTTCAGGATAGTTTACCCCTTCTTGCAGGGCATTGATATTGGCAAAACTGGCGGTACCGTTTTTGGCAAGCTCATCGATGGCCTCTGCTTTTCCCGGTAGGAAGCTCTTGCAGAGATTGATATAATCATCGTTAGGTCCGACGGGAAAACGTGCGCCAACTTGTGTGATTCCGATGAAGGGGTCGAGCACACGTTCTTTGTCGTTCTTGGGAAGCTTTTCCCGACGATAGATGAGCATGCGCGCGTCTTCGTTTTGTACCAATTCATTCATCCAGCAGTCACATGCCGCCTCTCTGTTTTCAATCAACTTCCGGGTGGTGTCGATAACCCGTACACCCCGTTCAGCCACCAAAGGCAAAAGCGGATAGTATTTGCCCTCGGGATCATAAACCGTCAGGATGGGATGTTCCTTGCTGGTCTTGCCAATCCAAACATCTATGATGTGTCCTTGTATATCCATAATGGTAGAATTATTCAAAATCTATCGATTGTTGTGTAGGCTCTTCACTGCGTTTTTTTCTTGATTTCTTTTCCTTGGGCTTGTTTTCGCAAAGTTCTTCCAGACCATGTGTGAGAGCCATACACCAGTCTTTTTTGGCCTTATCCCGGATGCGGTCCGGATAGAGTGCGTATGCCAGATGACTCCAGTCATATTCGCCTTTCTGTAAGGCTTCCCAATTGCTTAGGCATTCTCTTTTCCATCCGTTATGGCGGAATACGTTGCGCAGAGGAGCTGCCGTGACAGGCACACCATCGTCGTGATTGGGCTTGTAAGGAAGGTCGTTCACCCGTTGGAGTTCTGCTTCCAATGCTTGCATGTCGCCCAGCAAGTTTAGCAAAGCCGCTTCGCGTTTCTTGTCATTGGCCAGTTGGGTAGCAGTCAGGTCACTTTGTGCAGCAGTGTGCTCTTTGCTCAAAAGCAGCAGCAGGTGGGGCAATGTTTGGTCGCTCAGTTTGGGATAATATACCCAAAGGGTGACTTCACCATCGGGCGACGAAACCGACCAGTAGATGGGTGCCTTTCGGCGGCTTTTGGTATAGCGTTTGAAGTGATAGTCGAAGAAGCCGTTGGGAGATTCCAAATAGGTTTGCAGGCTGTCTGTGCCTATCAGTTGGCAGAGTTCGCTTTCCATCTCGTCCGCATCGCTTTGCCAGAGCCTGTGCATCACTTCCTGCACCCGTTTTACCAGGCTGTCGGGATGACGATCGTCACCCATCAAGATGCCGTCGGCAGGAAGGGAAAGCGGATAAGCCTGTGCTTCTTCGGCTTTCAGTGCAACCACAGGCATGAAAGGCAGCGGGTCGAACACATCGCTAAAGGGAGGTATGCTATCTGGCTGGGCGGCATAGCGAATGTTCCATCTGCCGAATGCCATGCCCACCAACTCCATGACCATCTCTTGTGCCATCACTTGCTTGTTGATGACATTGCCACTGCTGGCACCGTCTATGGAAAGCAGTTCTTCGTAAGGGCGGCGGCTTTTATAGGCGTTCAGGGTTGTCCTAAAGTCGCTGTCTGCTTCAATGTCTGCCAAGTCCATCCACAAGTCATCGTTTTGCTTTACCAGCTCTTGGTAGCGACGATAGTCGGCGGTAAGCTTTTCTTGAAGCCGGTCCAGACTTTCTCCGATATGGTGGCTACCCATGACTTGGGCTATCAAACCATGATATTCCAGATTGGTTTCATCTAAACTGAACCACCACCGTTTGATGTCAATGATTTCAGTGATAATTCGCTCGATGTCGGACTGGCTGGTGGCGTAGTCGGGCATGGGAAGAAGATTGACATATCCAGCTTGTTTATGGTCTCCACAATACAAATTAACAGTAAACTGAGAGTATATAGAATTGATAAAACTAAGTAAAGCTATAGCATTATTTGTTCCTATTTTAGGGATAGCCAACCCTTCTGAGGTAAAATTGAAGCCTCTTTTTAATATATGAGCATCAATAATTTGTCCTCGTTTCCCAAATCCAACACCTTGTTGGAAATGATATGACAAATTCCTAATATTTGTTTGTTTATCAGCATTGATTATATCTTCGTTATAAAAAACAACATCTCGATATGTATAATAAAAAAGATTATAATTTCCACCATTATATAAATGATTATAATGTGACTTTGAATTTATTTCATAGAATAATCTTGGATGTTTTTCCGCAACAAAATCCATACCCTTTCTTGCTATCATTCCACGAGTTTCAATATTTTCATTAGTAAATAGTCTCAATATGTCAGGAGCAAAATAGTAGCCGATTATGCTATTGGGTAGATTTATAAAATTAGAAGATCTGCAGATGTATATTTTATCTTTTCTTTTTCCACATGTATAAGATTTTAATGCTTCAGCTTTAATTGCAAAATTCTCATCTAAGACATCAATAAATACTCCTTTACTATTAGAAGGTTGTTTTGACAGCACCAAAGTAGATGTCTCTACATTTGCATCAAGAACATTCCACCCCGTATCTGCACAAGCTGAAATATAGCCGCAAATATTCTTTTTCCGGAAAGGTTCGTAGGAGGATTTGATGAGCACCGTGCGGTCGAAGATAGCCCCCACCAATCCGTTGTTGACCAATAATTCCTGCATACGGTCGAAGAAAGCGCAAACCAGATTCTTGCACCAACAGGAATAATGCGCATCCAAATAAGGAATCGTGCTCTCCGAGCCTTCCCCAAACGGTGGGTTCATCAGAATCACATCGTATCGCTTCTGGCACAACTCAATAAAGGCAAAGCCACGCACGGCATCGTTGGCAAACAAGGTGTTTTCGTAGCCTTCTTCTTCCGAAAGACGGGAAGAGACGGTGCGCAATGCTTCTTGCAATCTCTCCACCACCGTAGCGAAAAAGGCGGCTTTGACTTCCTTCTTGCCAAGCTTTGCCACCTTCTTGTTGGCGGCATCGATTTCAGCCTTCTTCTCCTCAGAATCGAACAGATTGACAGTCTTGATGACATTCACTTTGCTCCAATTCTTGCGCAAGTCTTCAATTTCCTCCTCAATATCCTGCTCCATCTTGATAAGCAACCCGGCTTCGCCCGCATATTGCATCTTCTCCCATATCTTGACAAGCAAACGCTGCATGGGCTTGTCGAGCTGTTCGGTAAGCTGTTTGAGCATCCGTTTGTTGCCCGGCATCGGTTCAGCCAATACCAGATTGGAACGTTCGATGACTGGACGTTCTTCACGGGGCACACCCAAATTGCTCCAAGATTGTTGTGCGCGAAGCCACAGGGAAAGGGCGGCAATCTGCAGGGCGCGAGGGTCAATCTCCACGCCATGGATATTGTTTTCCAATATCAGCTTGGGCACCAAGCGGGCAAACGACTCGCGCGTTTCCGTGTAACGGTACTGCGACAGCAGTTCGGGCTGGTTGTCCCATGCATCCATGTAGATGGCTTCTATCACATCGAAAGTGTAAAGGCCAAAGTGCATGGAACCGCAAGCCGGATCGAGCATCAACAGTTCGGTGGGTTCCTTGATGGGGCGAGGTGTCAGCACTTCATCGGGACGGTGAATCAGGTATTGGCATAGCTCCACGATGCGGGTTTGCCCACCGGTCATCTCATACCAGATGCGACCCAATGAGTTGTCGGTAAGGAAGCGCACCACATAGTCGGGCGTAAAAAACTGGTTGCGTACCGCCATCTCACGGCTGTTGCGTGGGCGGTTGCTTTCTTCGCGCATTTTGCGGCGTTCCTCCAAGGAGTTGTAGTACTGATATATCCAGCCCAAGGTTTCATCTTCCTTCCAAAAGTCCACCGTCTCATCCGTCGGCTCATCATAAAAAGCCGTGAGATTCTCATTGTTTATCAATTCAAAGAGCTTGATCAGCGTGGTTTCGTCCGGCCACATCAGTCCGTAGGGTGAATAGCGGTCGAATACAGCAGGAAGTTCGATGGACAGTTCGTCGCAGAGTGACTGGATATACCAGCGGTAACGCTCATAGCGAGAACCGGTGGCTCCTTGTCCGGTTACCATGTCATAGCTTACAAAGCCTGCCGAATCGTAACCTTCGCCAATGGAAGGCATGACCAATTCACGTTCTTCACACATGCGTATCGCACAAAAGCGGTTCAATATCGTGAAGGCTTGTTCGGCAATGAGCTGTTGCACCGCCTTCTTATCAATATCCGTACTGTTTGCCGGAAGACTATTTTTGATGTATTGCAAACGGCCACGAAGCATACGGGCACGATAAATAATGTCTGCATCCTCGGTGGTCAGTTGGCCGACAGGTATCACACGTCCATCGGCCCAAATGCCATAATGCTGTTGCAGGGAGGATGTAATGTTGTTTGTGAGCAATGTTTTTACGTTGCTCACAAACTGCATCAATATTTTGCGTCCTGATGTGGAAATCATATTCGTTTGTTTTTTTAATCAATAAAAGAGAGAGCAATAGACACACCCTCATCCATCTGAGGCAGCAAGCTCGTCAACTCGTCAATGAGGGATTCTACATCCTGACGTTGGGTCAGGCGGTGCTTGATCCGGCGGTGTATGACGGTTGCAGTCGGTTCTTTTGCATTCGTCGTATCTCCGGTAGAATCCTTATTTCCGTTGTTATTGTTGGAGTCGTGGTTCGTGCCAGTGTTTCCATTCTGATTGTCTTCCACCAACTGTTTCACCTTGCCTTCGATGCTATCGTATAGGCCTAAAGGGGCATAGAAAGCCGTAAACTGGTTGCACATTTCCTGCAAGCGGTCGAGTGTGCAGCCTTCTTGGATAGAGACTCTGCTCATCAAGACTTCTATGCTTTGTCTCTGCTCTTCTTTCAGAGAACGGAAACCTGCCGTAGCACGGATCTCATCGTTCTTTTGGTTGATGCAGTGGGTGGCTTCCGTATAGAAGTGAGTACAAGCCTGCTCAATCTCGCTGTCTATGCGTGAAGCCAGGTCGGCATACTCAGCAGTATGGTCGAAGCAATTCGGATCAAGCATAAGGTCGTTGAAAGCCTGCTCGTCTTCTCCCAATTTATTCTTTAAGTCCTCCAGCATGGGCAATTGCGGCAAGCGTTGGGCATCGTTCAATCGCTTCTCAATTTTCTTGATGGAAGTGAGCAGCCTGCCTTGCCCCTCCGCCTTGAGCACCTGATTGACAAAACGCAATGCGTCGGCACAAACATCGTCTTTGGCAAAGAGATAAGGCGCTTCCGCTCCTTCCGATTCGATGATTTTAACCAAATAATTCACGGCTTGACAAACAATGGTTGTCCTTGCCATTTTCAGCTTTTCAAAGGTATCTTTTAGCTGTTCCACCTTTGTCCGACGCTGTGTGGCAATCTTTAACGCTACTTTGGCTATGCTAGCAGGAATCGGTAATAACCCTTGTGGATTATATAATTCTTTCAGTGTAGTCACAGCCTTCATCATTTCGGCAGGTTTTAAGTGCGCATCAGTATTGAGTGAAAGACCAAGGTGGCTGAACGAGGTGTTATTTTTCATAGCCTCAGCAGCATTCTTGGTGAACATTTTAAATGACTGAGCACCACTTCTTACCACAATCATACCCGCCTTTAACATCAATGCCACCAGGTAACGAATGGTATCTTTACTCCAACCGTACTTGGCGCGGCTAAAACAATCAGCCAGTTGTCCACCATTGGCATCGTCGTGCGAAGCGATGTAATCCTTTATCTCAGCGAGTGCGGCATGATTGGTATCTATCACTCCATCGTCGCGTACAATGCCAAACGGGTTGAGTGAAGCAGGTAGTGTGGAGGCGTCATCATAAGCCAACAAATCACTGATGACCGAAGTCGGCATGCTACGGGGAGCTAAAGGATATTTATCATAAACCTGCTCGGCAAAGTTCTTCAAGGCATGTGTCTTGTAGGTTTCGCCATTCACGGATGTGGGCGAACCTTTGCAAATGGTTTCACTATTATTCTGTGATTGACGCAGAATGCGCATAATCTCCTGACGGTTCTTATCGGCATCCGCTTGTTGGGCACGCAGATAATCCTGAATTTCCTTATTGACATCGTGCCGGTGATTATTGCAGATGGTTTCGTCTTTCACCACATCAATCAGCAAGAGTTCAATATCCTGTGGCAAAGTGCACACCCAGAATAAGGTTTGTTTGTTTTCTACCTTAGTACTTTCGGTGAGAAGAGTATTGTGTACTTTCTCAAAGTCGCCGGCATCTACGAAACGAACATTCAGCTTAATGTCTCCGCCTTGAATCAACACCGGATTCTGTCTGCCACGGCATAATTCCACGGTTGCACTGACGGTTTTGGAACCATAAATGCTCACAGAAGGGGCTGGAGACAGGATGTCAAGAACCAACTCTTTCAATACTTTAAATTTATCCGCATCGGTTGCATTTATCCTGGAACGTTCGTCTTGTACGGTAAGGATGGCGTTGGTCATAAAGCGGAAGCAACCGTCTATTTCTTGAAGCGTAACACCGGCAGTATCTTTAATCTCGTCGAGCAAAGCACGAAGTTCAGGCTTGTTCAAAGGATGAGCGACCTGCTGGAACAGCAAGGAACAGAGATTATCGAACGACAGGTTGAAATCGTCCAATAGTTGCATGATGGCAATTGTCTTGCATGCCTTTACCGCCAGCGGATTGCTTCCATAGAGTTCGATGGCCTTTTTGGCTGAAATCACAATTTCACGGAAATCTTGGTTCTTCTCCATATAAGAATGAAGGGCATCATAGAATAAATCCGGTGTGGCCATCTTGCCAATGGCACATTCTGCCAAATGACCGTCTACCAGCAAATCTCGAATCAATCGGATGACTGAACGCAGACCGGAGCCACCGCTTCTGCTTGCCAACTTCTGAAGAAGCGCCAACAAGATGTCGATATGAACCGGCAAGAAAGGATAGAGATTTGCAAACAATTCACTTGTTAGTGGCTTCATATAGATAGAGTGCTCCATATTGGTCAGTCGCGTTTCTAACTTAATGGATGCTTCATTGCGCTGGAAGAGGTCTGTCAAATACTCTTTCCCCTTCAGCGACTTACCCAGCAGTCGCTTCGTGATAATTTCCTTAATATCATCCGCTTCAATATCCACTTTAATGGGGAAGCGGTCGTTGAGCTTAAAGAGCTTATCCGAGTTTATCTGGGCTTGAGGATTGTCTTCTGTCAAAGTCTGTTGAGCGGTAGCGATAAGCCATACATTGCCTTTGAACTGCGATTTCAGAATCTGCATGGTACCTTGCATGCTACGGATTAAGTCCTCACTGCCCCCTATGTATTGACCGACTTCATCAAGCACATAGATGATGCGTTCTTTGCCATATTTTTGCTTGACCAATGAGCATAGCCGTTTGAAACGGTCTGTTTCGTTTTCGACGGATTCCACTTTGATGGAATTATATTCTTCCGGTGAAGAGAAATATTCAGGCAGGATGGTTGGCGCAAATTTAGCGGCATATTTATTGGCAATCAATTTCTTTGATTGAATGACCTCCCAATCCTTTCCTTCTTCTTTCACCATTTCGCAAAACCGATCATATTTGCCCTCTTCCTGAAGGATGGAAATGAAATCCATCAATTTGGGGTCAGTTGCTTTGATTCCGATGAGCTTCAACGTTTCGTAATACATGATGTCGCTCACAGTAGATGTGATACCGGCTGTAGCTTCGGTGGTAAGATCTATCATGATAACCAAGGGATCGTATTTTTGAATGACTGCCCGATGCAATGTTTTAAGCGCATTGTCCTCAATGCGGTTCATCAGCTTTTCACCAAAGCTGATGCCATCTACCATTAAAGACTGTTGGAAAGAATATCCCAAATACTTTGCAAATGAGCTTTTGCCTGAACCGTAGAATCCGGATACCCAAACACCCACTTCATTGGAAGAATCACGAAACGCCGACTCAAGTTCTTCGATAACCTTTTCATAATTATCGTGCAACTTTTCGGTCACTACATATTCATTTATCTCGTTTTTCAGATTTTCCTCACTATTATCAGCGAAAGTGACCACACTTTCTATGCGGCGACTGATGTCTTTGGACGAATCAAAAAGTTCCTTTATGGTATTCATGTTTTAGAAGTTTTTAGAACGATAGCTACCGTCCATTGGGTAAATATTTAAAAATGTTCTGGCAATGCCTTGAGCACTCCCGGGATATAAGATTAAGATAGGAAGGTCGATTTTATTGTATATCAATTGCTCGATACGACCTATCTTATCATAAGGATGAAGAAGCTCAAGGTCTTTGAGTATAAGTAAAGGATGAGCGGTAGCCATCATTTCTTGTTGAGCTGAAAGAATGGCATCGGCTACGACCGAATTGTCCAGAATCTCTTGTCGGATGCTTTCGTATAAATCAAATTCATTCGTTTCGTCAATCCACACCTCATTGTAATATTCATGATCATGAATATACTTTTGAAGGATTTCGCCAACCGAAAACACTTTCACATCTGCAAAACCGTGAAATTTAGCTTTGGGGATCAAATGAAGGGGAATCATACGATATACTTCCATTGCATCTTCCACATCATAATTCACGTAGCAGATGGGACGGTCGCCTGTCGGATTAAGTATGTCCGGACGGCTTAAATAAGTAAGAGCTTCCTCAAATTTATGTTCATATAGCTGCATTGATAAACTCCTCCATTGATTTATAATTCCACGAAATAGTAAGCAGTTCACCTGATGTCTGAGCTATATAGGCTCCTTTGAGACTGAGATTCATGATTCGCTCTAGCACCTGATGATGGGATAGATTGAAGAGATTCCATTCTTCCATGTCCCAAATTGCCATATCAGATAACCCGGCAAAATGTTGCTCATACATCAGATAAAGAATGGTAAAGTCATTCACTTCATAGGGTAGAATCTTGCCTTCTCGATCAATCATTTCATAATCGATAAGGCAGGAACGTACATAAGATGCGCTTCGTTTCTGTACAGACTCGCTCCACTTGACCTTGCCCTCTTCAACCAACCCACTGATATATTTTGAGACTGACTCTTTCTTCATTATGCACAAGCCATCATTTTTACATGGATTTAAGACATTCGTTACGACATCGAAAAACACAGCATTTTCGCGGGCGCAGTAAATCATCAAAAGCTGGGTAAAATGTTTCAATGACAATCCACGCTCGCGTATCTGTTTGAGCCAAATGGGCACATCTGGATTGACTTTCATAAATCGTTGGTAAAAGACATCGTAGATGATATGTACCAGTCTGCTTTCGGTTTTACATGACAAGCAATTTATATCTTTTACATATTTAATGAGTGCATCCTTGTCCATTCCCTTTTGGTAAACAGAGAGTAGGGACAATATCTCATTAATCATGCCAGTGCCATGAGTGAGTTGGGTTGTGTATTTAAGATTTCTCATCAGTTGAAATAAGGATAACAGCTACTACTGTTGGTGAATAAATTAGCATAATGACAGGCCATCACTCTTAGTGAATTGTCGATATTGTCAGTCATTCGTCCAATATATACGACATCAAGCACCGGGTCACATACGATTGTGGCCATTGACCGGATAAAGTCAAGAGGTTTCATACCTAAGTCAATGTCTTCATATAGGTGCTTCTTGAGATAGGCATATACTTCTTCTTCTACCTGAATGGGACACTTGAACAGGCTATACATTTCTTTAGGTATAAACTTTTCATGTGTCTTTTGGACTATATTAATCATCAGGTTGTAAAAAGCCAAATTGGAAGTTTTCGGGAAAAGATAGGCCATGTATTCCTTTGTTGCATTATCTTCCAAGCAAGGCCAAAGCCCCTTGTCACATCCTGCTTTATAAACAGCAAATCGCAGTTTAAGTAGATTGATTATATCTGAATTGTTCATATTACTCTTATTGTTTACTGGTAGGTATAAGCAAATCTCGAATGTCTGCTTCAAGTAGCTTTGCCACTTCCGCTAATGTTTCTATGGATGGCTGTGATGTATTGGTACACCACTTGCTAATTGTTGCAGGGTCTTTGCCCATTTTTTCAGCTAGCCATTTTGCTGTCCTTTTTTTCTCAACGAGCACCACTTTTAGCCTATTTAATTCTGCCATAATAATAAATTGTTTGAACTAAAACGCAAAGATAAAACATTATAATGACAATTTGCGATTCTTCGCTCATTATTTTACCAATTAAAGAATAAATGTTTACCTGTTTTTACTGACGAACTAATCTGTTCATGATATAACCATATTATCAGATACGATTAGGTTTTATGGAAAGTTAACAGAAGTCATTACTACTAAGAGAAGCGGCAAGGCTGTATTTCACCCTACTCAGTTGTTTCTCATAACGACAATGGATTGGAAACATATTTCAAAATGATAACTTGTAAGGTGGCTTTACAGAACATAGACTTTGCTTACCAACGCATCCGGTTTTCTTCGTGTTTCCAACACCAAGCAAAGCTCTGCTGACTGGCTATTGCAACTGAGGAGGGTATTCCAATCCGTTGCCATAGAGAGAAGCTGCAAGACTCCGCTACATTCCATTTCGCAGGCTCTCACAATGGCAACGGTCATTGGAAAACAGATTAGGTTTGGACGCTATCCTATAAAATAGGACTTGCTTTATGGAGTTTTTCTTAGCCTCCTTTGGACATCTTGGCCGGGTACGTTTTACCGTGCAAAACTACTGCGGACGGGAGAAATGTCAAGTACCGCTATGGGCTTTCGGCTGGAGGGCTTGACGGAAGCCTTCCGCAAATTTTCTCCTCCCTCCAAAATTGGGGTATTCCGTCCGCACTCTCCGGCCTCATACTTGCCTTATTCTCCCTTGTGTCCCCAGTGGCTATTTGCACGTAAAACGGTCTTCCCGACCAAGAAGCTCAATGGAGCTTCACAAAAGGGAAAAGTATCAGATTTCATAACTCTTAAACACAAGGAATTATGCGGACAAGAAGAATGACTATCGAGCAAGGCCGGAGAGTGGGCATAGGCCGCTTTCCCAACTTCCACAAGAGCAGAAGCGTCAGGGGCATGAAACGGCTATACTACGGCAAGGACTGCCTGTTGGTACGTTGTGGCAGCTACATCTACAATGTTTCCGCCGAGCCAAGAATTTACTATCAAGCAACCATCTAAAACTTTCAATTATGTATGAGATGGATTTTCCCGAATACGGGCAGCAATGCGAACTGGTCACACCATGGCGTGGCTACCATCGCGGAACGATTGTGGGCAGGATTGCAAAAGGCTTTATCGTGCAGTTCAGCAGCGGAGCAGAAATAGAAGTGTGTGACGATGAAATAGAATTTGACTGATATGTGCAGACTGATGACACCCCGGTTGGAGGAAGCCTTGGAAGACTATCCTCTTTATTCCCAAGACGGCAAGGGAAAAGAAGCTGTTTGCCGTGCTATCTTCGCTCTTGGAGCGGTTCGCTGGTTCATCCTCGAAGGTGAGAAAGAAGGGAACGACACCATCCTCTTTGGTATCGTGGTAGGACTTGCGGAGGACGAATACGGCTATATCTCTCTTAACGAGCTGTCGGAAGTGGAGCTTGACCTTACGGCACAAGGCTTGTGCAAGCTACAAGTAAGGCTACAGGAGAATTTTACTCCTACGCCGTTAAAGAACTTGCAGGACTTCCGCCTGCAACAGTTCTTAGCCAGATTTGAACATTAAAATAAACCGTCAGCCGTGGTGCAATCAACCGAATGCCACGGCTGACATAAACATCAGTAACCATGCGAACGAGAAACAAGATTATAAAAGAAGTCATACAATGTGCCGAGACAAACGGTTGGTATGTGGATGCAGAGAAGCATCAGGACAAGAATATCGTCATCTTTGAGTTTTCCCAATTCACGGGTCAGTAGATTTTTAGTGGGGATAGGCATATAGGTTTGCGATACGGAATAAGAAAAACTTCTTGTCTGCAACCCCTCTGAGGTTTGCTCTGAAGAGCTTGATTTTAGCGTTGAAAGACTC
>NZ_NFJB01000023.1 GCF_002159645.1 Parabacteroides sp. An277
TGGGAGTACAATACCGGCAAGTATGTTCAAATAATCGTTTTCCATACTGCAAAATAAAGGTTTGTTCTTCATACTAACAAATTTATCCCCATTAAATTTCTACTGAGCCCGGAAATTAGTTATAATCCTATTTTATGTCTACATATAAAAAGAAACCCCACGCATCACGCGCAGGGATTCCCCAATCTTATGCCATTAAATGTAAAAACTATTCTATGATTGTAACCCAACCATACGTATCGGGCTCATCGCCATACTGGATGGCACGCAATTTGGTATACAGTTTCTCGCATACCGGCCCCGGCTTTCCATCCTTTGCAATCACGTATGATTTATTCTCGTCCAAATCGTCAATTTGCGATATAGGAGCAATAACAGCCGCCGTACCACATTCTGCCGCTTCTTCGAAAGTAGCGACTTCTTCAAACGGCACCGGACGGCACTCTATCGTAAGTCCCATGTCGGACGCTAATTGTTGCAAACTTTTGTTTGTAATAGAAGGAAGAATCGAATGGGACTTCGGCGTAATATAACTCTGACCTCGGATGGCAAAGAAATTAGCCGGACCACATTCATCCAAATATTTTTTCTCTTTCGGGTCAAGATAAAGTACGGCTGCATATCCTTTCGAATGAGCAATCTCACCAGCTACCAAACTAGCCGCATAGTTTCCACCCACCTTTATCGTACCGGTTCCATAAGGAGCTGCACGGTCGTATTCGCGCATGATACAAACCTTCGAAGGTTGGAATCCTCCTTTAAAATAAGGTCCTACAGGGGTAACAAATACCACAAACATATACTCCGGAGCTGGTTTTACACCTACTTGTTGCCCCAAGCCTAAAAGTAGCGGACGAATATAAAGCGACGCCCCGCTCTCGTAAGGAGGAACAAAACGTTCGTTCAACTTCACAACTTTGCGAACGGCCTCTTCAAACTTTTCGACAGGGAACTCCGCCATTTTGATACCCCGGCTGGAAGATTGCAAGCGTTTCGCATTCTCATCCATGCGAAAAACACGCACCTTGCCATCTTTCCCACGGAAAGCCTTTAAGCCTTCAAACGCCTCTTGTCCGTAATGCAAACAGGTGGCCGCCATGTGGATGTTCAGTATCTCAGAAGAGCAAACTTCCAATTCGCCCCATTTTCCATCTCGATAATAACATCTGACATTATAATCGGTTTTCAAATAACCGAATCCTAATTCAGACCAATTTAGTGTCTCCATATTCATTTCTTTTAAAGTCGGTGCAAATATATATATAATGTGTGAAAATGCCCAACAATAAGTACATTAAAAATCGACTATTAAACGGACATTAAATTGTCGACCGGTCAAATAATTCGGAATAGGAAAT
This sequence comes from Parabacteroides sp. An277, assembly GCF_002159645.1. GTDB lineage: Bacteria > Bacteroidota > Bacteroidia > Bacteroidales > Tannerellaceae > Parabacteroides. The sequence goes on from NZ_NFJB01000023.1 coordinate 1,359, forward strand.
TGTTCTCCATCCGGACGACTAATCCAATAATATGAATTAACATTCTTCATATCAAATAGATTGAAGATATCAAACCCTAACCATGCACTCTTGAAATAACGCAAAAATGAACGATCGCGTACGGCATCGTTCGGATTCAACAATTCATAAGACAAGCCTATATCCACGCGTTTATAAGCAGGCATACGGAAATAACCCGCCTCATATCCGCGATTCGCCACCGTTACAGGTAATCCTCCCGAAAGGACTCCTTTCAAGTTCATCTTTAAACGTTTATAACCCGGGAAATAATCTTGAAAGAAGAGTCCAAGGTTATAACCTGGGCTATTGGGAAGAGGTGCTTTCGTAGTTCCGCGAATCGTTTGTTCTGATTTCATCAACGAAACACTTATCCACGAATCTGTTCCTGGGACAAATTCGCCAAAGAACTTCATATCAAGCCCCATCGCATATCCTTCTGCGCAATTCTCCCCATAATAACGTACCTTTACATTATCAATCGTATAAGGTACCAGATTATCCAATTTCTTATAATACAATTCAGTAGTCAATTTAAAGTTTCGTCCATCGATACGGAAAGTATAATCTCCACCCGCGATGACATGTATAGAACGTTGAGACTTTAAATCTGTATTCAACCTTATCGTATTATTTCCGTTTTCATCTTCTACGACTTGCCGCAATTCCTTATAAAAAGGAGCTTGGTAATACAAACCTGTAGCCAAGCGAAAGGTCAAATCCTGGTTGAAGTTCGGTATAAACCCTAATGACACACGCGGACTAAAGATAAACTCCTTATTGAAACTCCAATAACTTCCTCGCACACCAGCCGTCAGGCTAAACAATCCTTGCTCGATACGGAACTTGAAATCGTCTTGCAAATAGGCAGAGAAACGCGTACTTTCCAATTCACTCTGCGAATAAAGATTCGAATATAAGTTAACCTCTTGTCCTGTATGCGGCAATGAATATCCTGCTGAATCACGCTTTTCCCACTCGGATATGCGGTCATTAATACGTTCGAATTGTACTTGTGCCCCCCACTTCAGGGTATTGTTCCAGAGGCGCGCACTTCCATAATGCCCCACATTCATAATTGTAGAGTGCAGGCGATTACGGGCATGTTCTCGATAACGGGCTACCGACATGGCATCACTTCCCGCATCTGTTCCCGTATTGGTATCGCTTCCATCACTCAACCAATATTCGCCCATAATATCATATCGTTCCTCTTCCTGGCTATTGAAAGCAGAAGCTTGCAAGCCGAGCGTCATGTCCTCCTTCGGTTTATAGGAAAGCGTCATCGCTCCAAAAAGCGTTTGGAATTTATCGCGTTCATTGCTATTGGGGAAATACACCATGAAGTTCTGCACATTATCTAAAGTTCCCGATGACGTCTCACGGCTATGTGGCACGAAATGGTATTTATTAATGGCGAAGTTTCCTAAGAAAGACGCCTCCCATTTAGGAGCAATAGCATAGGTCATGTAGGTTTGCAAATCCATGAAACGAGGATCATATTCGGCTTCTGTATCCATTGTACCAAGCAATGAACTTCCGCTTTTATAGCGAAAACCGGTTACTTGCGTGAATTTCCCTGTCGAACTCCCTACATAAGCCGAACCTCCCATCAAACTCCCTGACACAGACCCTTCGAATGCTTTTGGTTTTTTATAGGTTATATCCAATACGGAACTCATTTTATCACCATACCGTGCTTCAAACCCACCCGCCGAGAACTTCACCTCTTCCGTCAGGTCAGGATTTACAAAACTCAATCCCTCCTGTTGTCCTGAACGAATAAGCAAGGGACGGAACACCTCGATGCCATTGACATAAACGATATTCTCATCATAACTACCTCCTCGTACGGAATACTGCGAACTCAACTCGTTGTTCGACGAGACACCTGCAAACGTAACCACCAAACTTTCAATGCTTCCTCCCGCAGGGTCTGGTAGGAGGCGCACTTGATCGGCTTGCATTGTCTCCATCGTATTCGTTTGTTTTCGGATAGCCGTTACAGAGATTTCGCCCAAATCAATAGCCGTATAGTTCATCTGCACATTTAAACGCATATCAGCTTGCAAGACAGGTACAATGCGTTCCGCCTTATTATATCCGAGGCAAGAATAGAGGAAAGTAACGGAATCGCCCGTGGCTACATTGAGCGAATAATACCCCTTCTCGTTCGTCATAGTGCCATTCAGCGTATTCTTCACCATAATATTCACCAATTCCAACGGATTACCATCCGCATCTCGCACGTATCCTGTCACCTTCACCCGCTTTTGCGCCGCCAACGGAAAGGCAAGGAGAAAGGACAAACACATACCTATTATCATCACAGGGAACTTCCTGTTGTTCGCTTTGCTTCTTAATCTCATTGTTTATGCCTATAATCAAATTTAATTATAACGAGAATCGAACGCGTTTATGCCTATATTCCGATTCCTTCATATACCTATTATTAACGTACCGAATAGATGAAACGTATACACACGACGCTTTTTTATTTTATCTTTGCGTACTAATTCGAACACAAAAGTAAGAAAAAAGATGAAAAATTTCGCATCGCTCATTCAAAATAGAAGAAGCACCCGGCGGTTTACCGAGCAGCTTCTTAGTCCTGAACAAGTGGCTTCGATTCTGAGAGCCGCCTTGATGGCTCCTTCGTCGAAGCATAAGAATCCGTGGCAATTCGTGGTCGTCGAAGACAAAGAGATGTTATCCCAACTGTCTCATTGCAAACCGCATGGAGCAACCTTCCTGGCGGGATGCGCATTGGCCGTAGTTGTGTTGGCCAATGTCATGGAAAGCGACGTATGGATTGAAGATGCGTCTATCGCGGCTATTTACATGCAACTTCAAGCCGAAGATTTAGGGTTGGGAAGTTGTTGGTGTCAAATCCGAAACCGGCAAGATGCCGACGGACAAGATGCCGCGCAATACGTCCGTTCGTTGCTCCATATCCCTTACCAACTTGAAGTGCTCTCCGTCATAGGTTTCGGTTATAAAGCACGTCCGAATACGCCCCTCGATGAAGAACAACTTCTTTGGGAAAAAGTACATTTGGGTCATTATCAATTACCTTCAGACACCACAAATACAGAAGTATGAAAACAATCGTCCTCATCGGTTCGGGCAACGTAGCCACCCAATTGGCTCGCAACATTTACGAACGTCCGGAAGTGGCTTCCCATTTCCAAGTCACACAAGTATATAGCCCCAACGAAAGCCATGCCCAGGCGTTGGCAAATCTTATCGCGTGCGAAGCTATTTCCTCTCTGCCTCTGATGCGTACGGATGCCGACCTGTATCTCTTTTCCGTCAAAGATGCTGCCCTCGAAGACGTTATCAACCATATTCCTGCCAACAATGGTCTTTGGATTCATACTTCTGGTAGCATGCCGATGGAAATATTGGCTACCCGTACCCAGCGATATGGCGTCCTTTACCCGTTGCAAACCTTCTCGAAAGAACGACCTCTTTCTTTACGCGAAGTGCCTCTTTTCCTCGAATGCCATCGAGAAGAGGACCTGGCTGAATTGCAATCTTTCGCCAACCTCCTATCCAACCAAGTGCGTACGCTCGACTCCGACCAACGACGTACGCTCCATCTATCGGCCGTCTTTGCGTGCAATTTCGCGAATCATCTCTATGCGCTTGCCGCCCATCTTTTGGAAGAAAAGCAACTACCTTTCGACCTTTTGCTTCCACTTATCCAAGAGACCACGGCCAAACTCTCTCAGCTTCCGCCTCGCGAAGCACAAACAGGACCTGCCATCCGGTTTGATACGAATATCATTCACAAACACCTCGCCATGCTCCATCAGCATCCCCGCATGCAGCAGATTTATGAAATCATGAGCGAAAGCATTTATAATATGTATAAGGAATAGAGCGCCCTAATAACTTTTCCGTTCAACTTTCGCTCAAAAAGATTTGGGATTCTCCTTTTTTTCCTTACATTTGTCAAAAATTTAGCAGATTTAATGGAAAAAAAGAAGCAGATGATACGAAAATACCTCTTGATGGCTGCGGCTACTTTCTTGTATATGACAGGAATAGCCCAAGTTCCTCAAGTTCTTTTTGATACTTTCTTCGAAAAGAAGAGCCTACGGATTGATTTCGCATTGAGTGGGAATGCAGAAGGACAACGGGCCGCCATCGAGCAATTACGCGAAGAACCTACCTGGGGCGGTCCGTTGGTTAATCTCGTAGACCACTTTCATTACGGAGGCTATTACGTACATATATATGATAAAACAAGCGGCGAGCTCATTTATTCCAAAGGATTTAATACGCTATTCGAAGAATGGCTGACTACCGACGAAGCACACACGGAAACACAATCGTGGACGAACAGTATCTCGGTACCTTTCCCCAAGCGTGACATCATCTTCGAACTCTCTGCCCGTAATCGTGATGACATGCAATTCTATCCGTTACTCAAAATGGACATCTCGCCCGAAAGTATCTTTATCGACCGTGGAGCACTAAAAAACAATCATATCACCCAACTTTCCTACCAAGGGGATTCGAATCAAAAAGTCGACCTCGTCTTCCTCGCCGAAGGCTATCGGGCGGATGAACAGGAAAAGTTCGTCCGTGATGCGCGTCGATTCATGGAAGCGCTTTTCCATACAGCTCCTTTCTCGGAACATAAAGCGGATTTCAATGTATGGGCCGTAGGAGTCGACTCGGAAGATTCGGGTACCGACCTTTCGGGTAAAGGCATTTTCAAAAACACCGCTTTGAATAGCGGTTTTTATACGTTTGGTATCGACCGTTATCTGACGACACGCGACATGAAATCCATCCGCGATGCCGTCTGGAACGTTCCCAACGATGCGCTCTTTATTCTGATCAATACGGATATGTATGGTGGAGGTGGCATGTATAACTTCTATGCGTGCGGGACGGCAGATAACGAACGGACACCTGTCGTCTTTACGCATGAGTTCGGACATAGCTTTGCTGGACTAGCTGATGAATATTTCTCTTCAGAAGTAGCCTATAATGACTTTTACAACTTAAAGAGGGAGCCTTGGGAACCAAACATCACAACTTTGGTCGATTTCGATACGAAGTGGAAAGACCTTGTTGCGACAGGAACTCCCATCCCTACTCCTGTTGATGATAGCACCTATAAAGACAAATGCGGCGTATTTGAAGGGGGAGGATATATGGCGAAAGGCATCTATCGTCCGATGGACCATTGTATGATGCGCGACTATGCGCCTTTCTGTCCAGCGTGCTCGCGGGCTATCGAACGTATGATTCGCTATTATTGCGACGAAAAATATTAAACCCGATAATCTACATTGCAACCCTAATATCTTGAACACGTTTATTAAAACGAGGGACACTCTTCAACATCCCAAAAGAGTGCTCCCTTTTTTCTTGTCCAAAAACTTGCCATCGTGCGTCATTTGTTGTATCTTTCGCAAAAATTGGAAATAATATGAGAAAATTCATACAAGAGTTTAAACAGTTTGCCATGCGCGGCAATGTAATAGACATGGCAGTAGGTATTATTATCGGAGGTGCATTTAGCAAAATCGTATCCTCGATAGTGAACGATTTGATAATGCCTGGTATCGGATTATTGGTAGGAGGCGTAAACTTTAAAGATTTGAAAATCGTCTTGAAAGAAGCGGTTATGGAGGGCGACCAAGTTGTCACGCCTGCCGTTAGCATAAACTATGGCAACTTTTTGCAGACAACGTTTGATTTCCTCATCATTGCCTTTGCCATCTTCCTCTTGATTAAAGCCATCAACCGGTTGGCGAAAAAACGGGAAACGGAAGCCAAGCCAGCCACTCCTCCACCGCCTCCTGCCGATATTCAACTTCTAACGGAAATACGGGATTTATTACGAGACAAAAATAACTAAAAAATGGAATGAATATGGAAAAATGGATTGCATGTTTGTGCGCTTGCCTCATCCTTGCGGGATGTAGCAGCGTCCCCCTTACGGGAAGAAAACAATTGCTTTTGGTCAGCGACCAAGATGTGCTTTCGTCGAGCCTGACGCAATACTCGGAGTACATGAAGACAGCTAAGAAAACATCGTCGGGTAAAGATGCGTCGATGGTGACGCGCGTCGGGAAGAAGATCGCGGCTGCCACCGAACAATATTTGCGAAACAATGGCATGGCCGACGAAATCAAAAACTTCGCTTGGGAATTTAACCTGGTTAAAGATAATCAAGTAAATGCCTTCTGTATGCCGGGCGGAAAGATTGTCGTCTATGAAGGACTGATGGATTTGGTAGATTCGGACGATGAACTGGCGGTCGTCTTGGGGCATGAAGTAGCGCACGCCGTGGCCAAGCATAGCAACGAGCGTATGAGCCAACAAATCGTAGCTCAATACGGCGCACAAATACTTGGAGCGGCCGTCGCCAACAAGAGCGCGGCTGTACAAACGGTAGCCAGTTCGGTCTATGGCATCGGCGCGCAATATGGCGTGATGCTTCCCTTCTCGCGCAAGCACGAGAGCGAAGCTGATTATATGGGATTGATATTAATGACGATGGCAGGCTATAATCCGGACGTGGCGGTTGGCTTTTGGCAGAAGATGTCGGCCGGTTCGGGTGGTAAGGTGCCAGAATTCATGAGCACGCACCCCAGCGACGCGCATCGCATCTCCGACATCCAAAAGGAGTTGCCTGCCATCAAGGCTACGTACGGGAAACGGTAATTCCCATCTTTTGCATCAAGAAGCAGGCATTCATATTTTGGGCGATGCCTTCGCGCAAGCGATACGAAAAAGTGAGTTCGTCGTCGTGGATGTCTGCTTCAAAGCAGTAATTCTTGATTTGCTGTGGAAATTCCTTCTCCAATTCTCCTAATACCAAATCGTGTGTAGCGATGATGCCGCACGTTTCGTATGCAACCAACTGCTTCATCAGGGCCATCGAACCTTTCTGTTTATCCAGTGAGTTGGTGCCTTTCAATATCTCGTCTAAGATAATAAATAACTTCTCGCCTTGCTGCAGGCGGTCGATTATCATTTTTAATCGTTTTAATTCGGCAAAGAAATAGGACTCGTTGGATGTCAACGAATCAGACGTGCGTAGACTTGTCACCAGATGGGCGGGATAGAGCGTCAGTTCCTGGGCGCAAACGGGCAATCCCATGCATGCCAAGAGATAATTCACGCCTATTGTCCGCAGATACGTGCTCTTACCTGCCATATTCGCTCCCGTAATAATCAAAAACCAGGGATGATGCGGAATCGTCACATCGTTTCGCACGCATACTTTCCGGTCCAACAAGGGATGTCCTAAGGACTTGCCTCGCATCTGGAAATATGTCTCGGTAAAGGTGGGATAAATGTAATCGGGATGCGTAAACGCGAAATGTCCGGCCGAGCAGAAGGCGTCCATCTCGCCTAAGGCTTCCATCCATCGCCCGATATCCTCTCGATGTCGTGTCTTCCAAGCCTCCAAGGCTAAGGCGTGACGCATATCCCGGAGAAACAAGACGTTCAGAATGACGCCGGCTAAACTAAACCGTTGGTTCAAGGCTCCAATGTGCCGCGAAAGGGTGCGCAACGAGGCTGAAGCTTGCCGTCCGTTTCGCTTCCATTGGGCTTGCGTCCGTTGCAAGGATTCTGCTTGGAAAGGAGTTTCTTCCAGGCACTTTAGTAGTTCGGCATGGGTGGCAAGGGATTGTTCCAGCTTGTCTACGGAGGCATAGAGCCGGTTCACTTCTCCTGCTTTTGCATAGGCGATGACAAGCGAGACTATCAGATAGGGACCTATCCATATTTCGGGAATAGAACCCATCCCGTTTCCGACGATAAGCAAAAGCCAACCCACAGGCACGACCCAAAAGAAGAGTTTCCACGCACAACTGCCTAATGCCGAGGGTTCCTGTACGAGCTGTTTCATTCCGGATGTGTCTGCCATCGCGGCCGATTTCATCCGCCCCAAGGCATAGAAGTGGAAAAACAGGTCGGGACGGGTTGCCAATTCCCGTATAGCCTCTTGCCGTTGTTGAATGATAGCTGGCACGTCCAGAGGCTTTTTAAACCACCGGGCCAGTTGTTTTCGTCCCTCGTAAGTGACCGTCCGATTCACCAGTTGGAAGAGCGACTTCGGACCGAAAACATCCAAATCCAACGTAAAGGAATGGTCTGCATTTCGCTCCTCGTCTGCCCCGTCGAAGGCACTGTAATCTCCCGCTAATCCTTGCAGTTCCTGCTCGGCCAACGTGCGTTTCACCTCCGTATAGCTTCGTTTATAAAACAGCTTATCGTGTCGCATCATCAAATAAATGAAAGGAATCGCACATAGCAGGAGAATCCCCGTCCATACTTTCCATCCGGCATTCCAACCCAGGTATACACCTATGGCTGCCATGACGACCAGAACCAATCGTATGGTTCCAACTATCCAAATTTGATGACTCAATTGGGCTATCTCCTGTTCCCACTCCTTACACTTTGTCTGATAATAACTTTGTATATCTTCCATTTTTATCAATGAACCATTAACAATGGACAATTGATAATTGACAATGGACAATCCGCCCCTACGAGCATATTAATTATCAATTGTCAATTCTCAATTGTCAATTATTCATTACCATAACGTGATGGGTTCTGGATATTCCACTACCAGCGGACTGCCGCCATCGTAGGTTTCGATGCGGACTTTATATTGTCCTTCTGTCAAGTCCGGGACCATCGTAAATTCGCAACTGGTCTCTGTGACGTTGGTGATGGTCGCGGCTTTAATCCATTCGATGTAATCCTGATCATTGACAAGCCCGATAACGTGTTCCAACGTACCATCCGCACCTTTCAGGGTAAATCCTTTATAGTTTACGCCGGTTTGCTCGCCCCGTTCGATGCGGTTCGGATTTTCCGGGTCGCCTCCCTCCTTCTGGTAGACCGCGGTGATTTCGGGCGTTTCGGGTTCGGGAGTCGGTTCGTCTTCCTCGCCTGGTGTCTTACTGCCCGACGTCTGGCCTAACACTTGTTGTTTGTAGCGTTGGATAATAGCATTTTGATTGTCAATGAAAGCCGCATAATCTGCTTCCCCTTCAATCAGCACGTATGCATTAATTACTTGGATTAATTCCCGATAAGCCTCGTCTACCTTTTCGCGGGTTTGTTTCGTAAGACCCACTTGACGTGATGCATTTTCTTTATCCCGTTCGACAATCAAGGTGTTTACCCTTTCATTGGCTTCTGCCAATTCTTCCACTACGGAAGTCAGGTTCAATGTAGCTACTTGCTCGGCGAATTTACCCGTCAAATCGGCCGTAAAATTGCGCAACAAACCGGTTTCCTTATCCAATTGCATTTTCGGGTCAATGCGATAATCTTTAATATGCTGCGCCAATATTTTAGCGGCTTCAGCCAGATTCGCTACAGGCAAACTTACCATGGCTTTCACCGTGTTCCGGTAACTACGGTAAGCCTCGTCGCGAACCCTGTCTGCTTCTGCAATTTGGTCGCTAATCAGACTCTTTTGGGAAATGACCAGCACCGCGTCCTCATTACCAATAGCGGCCTCGTAAGGCGTGATAAACTTCGTACACTTCGTCGATATATGGCTATCCTTTTTCACATTGGCCAGCGTATTGCTGTGATACATGTAATGGGCGCCATTATCCATTCCTGCTGTCCGGATTTCTATGATTTGTTTCTTATTCATACCGTTATTTTTTTGTTTGACGCGAAGTTAGGCATATTTTTCTGTACATCCAACAAAAAGAGAAAAATAATTGAAATATTTTTTCGTTTCGGTTGGGGAACAAGCTGGAGACGCCGTCTCTTGTCACTTTCCGAACGGAAACAAGCCGGAGACGCCGTCTCTTGCCCTTTCCCGAATGGAAACAAGCTGGAGACGCCGTCTCTTGCCCTTTCCCGAGCGGAAACAAGCCAGAGACGCTGTCTCTTGCCTCTCGATGCGCTTTGACACGCAAGATGCGTTGCTTCTTTTCACAAGCCCTATGCGCGTCTTCTTCCTGACAAAAAAACAATTTACCCCTGCCCCGTTTTTCGCCTTCAAACAGCTTTAACATAGCAAAACAGTTGGCCGTCTATTGCCTATACAAGAGGTTACAAAAGGGTTATCCATTTCTGTGTCCGAAGGTTAAAATCGGGGTATTCATCTAACAAATTGGTACGAATCACACATAAATTGGTTTTTTTCGTCAGAAATAAAACCGAAAGGAAACCTTAACGGAGCACAAAAAGACAAAAAAAATAACCCAAACGAATATTGTGTCTCAATCTTTCGTAATATTGCAGCGCAAAATTAAAAAGATTATATTCAATGGGAGAAATTAAAGGTTATATCTTACAGGTTATCGGTCCTGTTGTGGATGTGCATTTCGACCACGAGTCGGACGACGAAAAGGTCGTACTCCCTCGCATCCACGACGCCATGGAAATAACCCGTCAGAATGGAAAGAAGCTAATTGTGGAAGTACAACAACACATTGGCGAAGATACGGTCCGCACGGTGGCTATGGACTCGACGGATGGATTACGCAGAGGGATGGAAGTCGTCGCACTAGGTTCTCCGATTACCATGCCGGTGGGCGACCAAGTAAAGGGACGTTTATTAAATGTAACAGGCGATGCCATCGACGGCATGCATGAATTGAATCGGGCGGGTGCATTCCCTATCCACCGCGAACCGCCTAAGTTCGAAGACTTGACCACGAGTAAGGAAATCCTTTATACAGGTATCAAAGTGATAGACCTGCTGGAGCCCTACTTGAAAGGCGGAAAGATTGGATTGTTCGGAGGCGCCGGCGTAGGTAAGACCGTGTTGATTCAAGAGCTTATCAACAACATCGCCAAGAAGAACCATGGATACTCCGTATTTGCCGGCGTAGGCGAACGTACGCGTGAAGGAAACGACCTGCTGCGCGAAATGATTGAATCCGGCGTCATCCGTTATGGCGACGCATTCAAGGAAAGCATGGAAAAAGGCGAATGGGATTTATCGAAAGTAGATTACAACGAAGTAGAGAAATCGCAAGTAACGTTGGTGTTCGGGCAGATGAACGAACCTCCCGGAGCACGTGCCTCGGTCGCGCTGTCGGGACTGACGATTGCCGAATCCTTCCGCGACCTTTCGAAAGAGGGAGAATCGAAAGATATCCTGTTCTTCATCGACAACATCTTCCGTTTCACACAAGCCGGCTCAGAGGTATCTGCCTTGTTGGGACGTATGCCTTCGGCCGTAGGTTACCAACCGACGTTGGCCACGGAAATGGGTGCCATGCAAGAGCGTATTACCTCGACGAAGAAAGGCTCCATCACCTCGGTGCAAGCCGTCTACGTGCCGGCCGACGACTTGACCGACCCGGCTCCAGCCACGACCTTTACACACTTGGACGCCACGACGGTATTGAACCGTAAGATCGCGGAATTAGGCATCTATCCGGCTGTCGACCCGCTGGATTCGACCTCCCGCATCCTCGACCCGCTGGTCGTAGGCGAAGCGCATTACCAATGCGCCCAACGCGTAAAACAAATCCTCGAGCGCAACCAAGAGTTGCAAGACATCATTTCCATCTTAGGTATGGAAGAGCTTTCGGATGAAGACCGCCAGACCGTAAACCGTGCCCGCCGCGTACAACGTTTCTTGTCGCAACCCTTTACCGTGGCCGAACAATTTACCGGTGTACCAGGCGTGACCGTTTCGATTGAAGACACCATCCGAGGTTTCAATATGATTATGGACGGAGAAACAGACGATGTCCCCGAACAAGCATTCTTAAATGTCGGAACCATTGAAGAGGCTATCGAGAAGGGGAAACGCCTGGCTCAACAAGCTCAATAATAAACGATATGGAACTGAAGATTATAACTCCAGAAAAGGTCTTATACGAAGGAAAAGCCGAAGTGGTTACTTTCCCTGGATTGGACGGTTCGTTCGACGTATTGCCCCATCACGCTCCGTTGATATCGGCGCTACAAAAGGGAGTTATTCGGTATCGTGTAGAAGGAACAGAAAATGAACAACCGGTAGGCAGCGGGTTTGTAAAAGTAGAGAACGACATCCTCTCTGTCTGCATCGAAGAATCACCGGAAGGAGGCAAGCAACCATGAGTGGCAGATTAAGAATGAAACTCTTTGGTTTGATTACATTCGTGAATGTAGTCTTGGGTGTCAGCCTCGGCGGACTGCTCTACACGATTTGGCCGGAACACTACTTTACGTGGTTTCCTTCCATACCGTTGTTCTATTGGTTGACGGCATTGGCGATGGTCGCTTTCTTGGATAGCGTAAAGCGCCATAAAAGAGACATGTCTATTACCGTATTTATGGTAGTGCGTATGTGCCGGTTCGTTTTGGCTTGTGCATTCTTATGGATGTACGCTGCGTGGGTAGGAGAAAAACTGAAAGCCTTTGGGTTTACCTTGATGCTCTTCTATTTCATCTACCTCGCGATGGAAACCTATACGAATTACTTGTACGAGAAGAAACGACTGAAACGTCTAAAAGAAGAAAAAAATGGACAAAGCAAGAAATAACTGTTGGAAATGGATCGCGATGCTCTGCCTTTTGTTGGTTGGATTCCAAACAAAAGCAGAAGAGGCCATCAATGTGCAGGAAATTGTATTCTCGCATATCCAAGATTCATACACTTGGCATATTACGGATTGGAACGAGCATGAAATCGCTATCCCGCTGCCGATTATCGTGAAAGGTGAGGAAAGCGGATGGCATTGTTTCTCATCCGCCCGATTGCACAAAGGAGCAACGTATGAGAACTTCTCATTGGCGCAAGAGGGTGAATATGCCGGAAAAGTGGTCGAAACGCTGGCTTCAGGCGAGGTTGTCCGTCCGATAGACATTTCCATTACGAAAAACGTATGCGGATTGTTATTGGCTTGTTGCCTCTTATTAATAAGTATATTGAAGACCGCACATTGGTACAAAAAGCATCCCGGCGAGGCTCCAGGCGGCTTTGTGGGCATGATGGAAGCGGTTGTCAATTATATTGAAGAGGACGTCATCCGGAAAAGCATCGGAGAACGGGATTATAAACCCTTTTCTTCCTATTTGCTGACCGTATTCTTCTTCATCCTTATTAATAACTTGCTGGGTATTATTCCTATCTTCCCGGGAGGAGCAAATGTGACGGGAAACATCGCCGTCACCATGGTATTGGCTGTTTGTACCTTCCTGGCCGTCAATCTGTTCGGAACGAAGGCTTATTGGAAAGATATATTCTGGCCTAACACGCCTATCTTCCTGAAATTGCCGATACCCATTATGCCTTTTGTAGAATTCTTCGGGATATTTACCAAACCGTTCGCCCTGATGATTCGTTTGTTTGCCAATATCATGGCAGGCCACACTATCATCTTGGCATTGACCTGTTTGATTTTCATCACCGTATCGATGGGCATCTGGGTAAATATGGGAATGACGCTCGTATCCATTGCGTTCTGTATTTTTATGAACTGCTTGGAGTTGTTCGTCGCTTGCTTGCAAGCATACATTTTCACGCTTTTGTCGGCCAGCTATATCGGTTTGGCAAAAGTAAGGGAATAAATCGCGAAAAGACAGGCCTCTTTTCGTTCATTTAAGCCTAATAATAGAAGCAATTATAGTTACGAAATAAAAAGGTTATAAACTAAAAAATTAAGACGTATGTTATCAGCAGTATTATTACAAGCAGCCTCAATGGGCTTAGCAAAATTAGGTGCAACAATGGGAGCTGGATTAGCCGCTATCGGAGCCGGCATCGGTATCGGTTTGATTGGTAAAGGTGCCGTAGAAGCAATTGGACGTCAGCCGTCTGCCGCAGGTGATATCCGTACTTCCATGTTGATTATGAGTGCGTTGGTAGAAGGTGTGGCACTGTTTGCAATTGTGGTATGTTTCCTTGGATTGTTCCAATAAACCAAAATAACAGAATATGTCATTACTAACACCGGATTCGGGACTTCTGTTTTGGATGATTCTCTCATTCGGTATCGTTCTTGTCATTCTGTCAAAATATGGTTTTCCGGTCATTGTCAAAGCTATTGAAGACCGGAAAGCCTATATTGAAGGTTCGCTGGAGACGGCTCGTAAAGCCAACGAGCAATTGGCCAACATCCAGAAAGAAGGAGAACGGATTTTAGCCGAGGCGAAAGAAAAGCAAAATGCGATTCTGAAGCAGGCTATGGCTGAAAAAGAGAACATTATCGAAGAAGCACGAGAGAAAGCTGCGGCCACGGCTAATTTGCAGCTGCAAGAAGCCACCCGCCGCATCCGAGAAGAAAAGGAAAAGGCGATTCGCGAAGTGCGTGCCGAAATCACCGATTTATCCATTGCCATTGCCGAGAAAGTAATGGAAGATAAGATTGGAAAAGATAAGAGCCAAGAGGCTATTATCAATCGGTTGCTCGATGAAATGTCTTTCAATAAATCATAAACGAGTATGGATTTAGGAACCATTTCATCGCGATATGCACGGGCTTTGTTCTCGCTGGCGAAAGAAAAAGGGCAAGAAAACGCGGTATATGAAGACATAAAAATGCTAAATACCAGTTTCACACTTGCCCCGGCTCTTAAAACCGCGCTATGCAATCCGATTGTGCCGACCGAAAAGAAAGAAAAATTACTGATAGATGCAGGCGGAAGGGAAACAAGTGAACTTTACAAACGTTTCATCCGGCTGATTCTGAATCATAGACGGGAAAGTTGCTTGCTATTTATCACGTACATTTATATTCATCTTTATCGGACAGACAAGCGAATTACACGCATCATCTTCAGTAGCGCGGCGCCCGTAAGTGAAAAGACGGAAAAGCATCTGATTGAGAAACTTCAACAAGAGACCGGTAATATTATCGAATTCTCTGGAGAAGTAAAACCAGAATTAATTGGCGGTTTCCGTTTGCGAATGGGGAATTATCGCTTAGATGCCAGCTATGCCGGCCGATTAAGAGACATCCGCGAACGGTTATTGCAAAGTAAATAAAATTGAGAATATGACAGACCAAATAAAAATTAGCGAAGTCTCCGAGATTCTTCGCAAAGAACTGGAAGGTATCCAAAACAGCATCAAGCTGGAAGAAGTGGGTACAGTACTCCAAGTAAGTGATGGCGTAGTGCGTATCTATGGATTAGACAATGCGGAAGCCAATGAATTGCTCCGTTTTGATAATGGGATGGAAGCCATCGTCATGAACTTGGAGGAGGACAATGTCGGTGCTGTCCTATTAGGTCCGACTGACCAAATCAAAGAGGGCGATACCGTAAAACGCACAGGACGCATCGCTTCTATCAATGTAAGCGAAAACATGGTAGGTCGTGTAATCGACCCGTTGGGAAATCCCCTCGATGGAAAGGGTGAAATCACAGGCGAAACTTGCCAAATGCCTTTGGAACGAAAAGCTCCTGGCGTTATTTATCGTCAACCTGTAAATGAGCCCTTGCAAACAGGTATAAAAGCAATTGATGCCATGATTCCGATCGGACGTGGCCAGCGCGAATTAATCATCGGCGACCGTCAGACGGGAAAGACAGCGATTGCAGTAGATACCATTATCAACCAACGTTCGGCTTATGAAGCAGGAAAACCTGTATATTGTATCTATGTAGCAATTGGACAGAAAGGTTCTACGATTGCCAGCTTGGTCAATACCTTGCAGGAAAAGGGAGCCATGGATTATACAATTGTGGTAAGTGCTACAGCTTCCGACCCGGCTGCCATGCAATATTTTGCTCCATTTGCCGGCGCGGCCATTGGAGAATATTTCCGAGACAGCGGACGCCATGCTTTGGTAGTGTACGACGACCTTTCCAAACAGGCCGTGGCGTATCGTGAAGTATCGTTGATTCTTCGTCGTCCTTCCGGGCGTGAAGCTTATCCGGGAGATATCTTCTATCTGCATTCCCGCTTGTTGGAACGCGCCGCCAAAATCATCGACCAGCAAGAAGTAGCTGAACAAATGAACGACCTGCCCGACAGCATGAAGGGGAAAGTAAAAGGTGGCGGTTCGCTTACGGCGCTTCCCATCATTGAAACACAGGCAGGCGACGTTTCGGCCTATATTCCCACCAACGTGATTTCCATTACCGATGGCCAGATTTTCTTGGAAACAAGCTTGTTCAACCAAGGAAACCGTCCGGCAATCAACGTCGGCATTTCGGTATCTCGTGTAGGTGGTAATGCGCAGTTAAAGGCAATGAAAAAGGTAGCCGGAACATTAAAGATAGACCAAGCCCAATTCCGCGAACTGGAATCGTTTACGAAGTTTGGAGGCGAAATGGATCCGGTAACCGCTTTCACTATCGATAAAGGGCAAAAGAATACACGCCTGTTGATACAACCTCAATACAGCCCGATGCCCGTCGAGAAGCAAATTGCGATTCTCTATTGCGGAACGAATGGATTGTTGAAGGATGTACCGCTCGGCAAAGTACACGAGTTCGAGAAAATGTTCCTCGAATCTTTATCGACTTCCCATCAGGCGGATGTGTTAGACGTGCTCAAGAAAGGTGTTATTAATAGCGACGTGACGCATATCTTGGAAGATACAGCGAAACAAATTGCGGCCTCCTTTAAATAATACACGAATATGGCTTCATTAAAAGAAATAAAAAATCGGATTTCCTCCATCACCAGTACGCAGAAAATCACGGCGGCGATGAAGATGGTGGCGTCAGCCAAACTGCATCATACGCAAACGGCGACCGAACGTACGCTGGCTTATTCCGAACAATTGGCAGGTATCTTACAAAGCCTGTTGGCGGCCGAGGCGGACATGACGTCGCCCTATACGGAAAGCCGCAAAGTCCGAAATGTAGCCATGGTGGTATGTTCTTCTAACACGGGGTTGTGCGGTAGTTTCAATTCGAATGTGTGGAAAGAGACGGAAAAGTTGATAGAAGCGTATAAGGAGCAACAATTGCACATCGTGTTTTATCCGGTAGGCAAAAAGATTGCAAAAGAGTTAAGCAAAGCGGGATATACTTACGAAGAAATGTTTGTTTCGCTTGCCGAACACCTTTCTTATGAAGCAGCTACCCAGCTATCCGCCCGCCTGCAAGAAGACTTTTTGCAGGGGAAAGTGGATCGCGTCGAGCTTTTGTATCATCATTATAAGAATATGGTGCAACAGATTTTGACGCACAAACAGTATCTTCCGCTTTCCATCGAGGCGAAACCGCTTACAACGGGATATACGCCAGATTACATTTTGGAACCATCTGCTGCGGCTTTGCAAGCCTTGTTGTATCCGAAGATGTTGAACTTACAAATCTACACCACGTTGCTCGACACGACAACCGCCGAACATGCCGCCCGCATGATGGCCATGCAAACGGCCAACGACAACGCGAACGAATTGCTCCAAGACTTGACACTGCTCTACAACAAGACACGTCAACAGGCCATTACCAACGAATTGCTGGATATCATGGGCGGAGCCGAACGATAATCTCGTTTATTTCCTCCATAAAACCAACGACTTTCCTTTTGGATATTCGTTGGTTTTCTTTTTATATCTCCCTCACTCTATTCTCAATTGCCCCACTTTGGTTCATAAACCTCGCTCTTTAGTACAAAAACAGCTTTTTGATATAAAAAAGCACGGGTAATATTCGTTTCTTTGCAAAAACATTAAAAACAAGATTTGTATGAAAAGTTATTTTACAAAAAAACAAAAACAGAGTGTATGGAGTACCTTTTTAGCAAGTACTATTATGTCTTTATGTTTATGTATGAGTTCTTGTGGAGAGGATGAACCTGCCGAGCAATCCATCAACCAATCATTCAAAGACCAAGAATTACTGTCTTATCTGTTGGAGCACTATGATTTAAATAAAGACGGTGAACTAAGTACAGATGAGGCTGAGCAGGTAAAAACATTGGAGATTGGTCTTAACATTACCAATCCGGATGGGCTGGAGTATCTAACTGCATTAGAGAATCTGATTGTAGGGAATAACCATATCCAGCATTTGGATTTATCTACTCTCTCTGTTTTAAAGACCTTGAATATACAAGGCGATTCCTTACAAACCCTCAGCTTGTCCTCAGACAATGTCTTGGAAACGTTAACCTGCTATAATTGCCCTTTGCTAGAAACGAGTGAAGAGTTTTATCAGCAATTTGGGAATATATCCACACTACAGTGCGATAGCAATTTTTTGCAAAACGTAGAATTAGATGTTTTTCCCAAATTACATAAGCTGAATTATAGAGGAAAAGCATACTTTACTCTCTCTAACAATCAAACACTGGATACGTTATTCCTTTACTATCCAACAGGTACTTCTGAGCTATTAAGTATCAAAAAAGCGGCTTTGACTTGCCTGTATACTAGTAATTTTAGAAATATTCAAATAGAGGCATGTCCTAATTTAGTCGACTATAGTGCCAGTATAAATGAATCTCATACTGATTTTTCAAATAAAGTAGAGATAAAAGATTGCCCATCTTTAATAAAATGGGAATCTCATAACTTTGAAATCATATCCATAGAAAACTGCGAGCAATTATCTGAACTAAATGTGCTTTGTACAGAAAACCAAACTTTACAAATAAAACAAGCAGACAATTTGAAAAAACTTACGTTGAGAGGCAATTCTTATAATATCAATTCGGAAGACGAAACGTCATCCATTCCCAATATTCTGTTTGAAAATTTGCCTAATTTAGAATACATAACGATAAAAGGAAATTTAACATCTGTAGATTTAAGCAAGAATCTGAAGCTAAAAGAAATATATGTTGAAAATGCAGGTTTGCGCTTTTTAAATGTAGCAAACCTTCCTCATTTGAAAAAAATCATCTGTAAGAATCATCGCTTAAATGTATTGGACGCATCTAATTGCACACAATTAGATACTTGCATCTTACAAGAATATCATTTACCACCTCGCATGGATCAATTTCCCATCGACAAAGCTCCTCTTACTTTGCAAGCTGTAAAACTCGAAGGATGTAAGAATTTAAAGTATTTGGAATTAGGGAAAGGCCAAATAAAAAGCCTCGATGTAAGTGATACGAAGCTACGGACATTAGACGTTCGTGATTTAGGCGAAATGCCAGGACTTGGTTATAGTGATAGGGCACTAAAGGAAATAAAACTAAATCCTGATATGGAGGAGTTGTATTGCCAAGAAAATGTAATTGAATCATTAGATTTAAGCCATACCAATATAACTAAATTGGATGTTAGCGATAATGAACTTCAACATCTGAAACTAAATACTCAGATAACAAAATTACTTTGTAATAAAAATAGACTTTCGTCTTTGGATTTAAGTAATTGTACACAATTGGACACACTGAATATTAGCATTAATAACTTAAAGGAGTTGTCTTTGAAAGATCTATCTTCTTTATCATTTCTTGAAACAAGTAAAAATCCATTTAAAGAAATTGTAATAGAAAGATGTCCCAATTTGAAAGCAGTAGATTTGGGTAGCGAGCAATGCACAATGGTTCGTTTAGTAGATTGCATAAGTTTGGAACATCTAAGTTTGTCTTCTACAAATTATACATTAGAAAATTGTCCTGAGATAGAAAGTTTGTATCTTTCTTATGCTGCACAAGACGTATTAAATATGGAAGAGTTTCCCAATCTGAAAACACTTTATGTACAAGATTGTTTGGCAGAAACTATATTGATTGAAAACTTATCTCAATTAAATACTCTCTATATTTCAGATAAAAAACTACAATTATTACAAACATCCAATCTTCCACAATTAAAACAGATTGAAGTTCGGGATAGCAAAGAGCTTCCAACAATCAATTTATCTGACAGTCCTTTGTTGGAATCAATGACATTGATAAATTTAATATCGTTATCTTCCATTGATTTATCTTCTTATCCCCAATTGAATGATTTCTATTGTCGAGGTTGCGATTTGTTTACCTCACTTGATTTCACCAAGAATTCACTGCAATTAAAGGCAGATTGCCGAGGTAATCAATCCCTCCAAACAATCTACGCAAATCCGAATCAAAATATAATCAAGGATGATTTTACGAATATCGAATATATTTATTAATGTCTTAATAATTAGTCATTATGGAATGTGGATTGATAAATAGAATCAAAAAAAGTGTATGGAACTTTGTTTTTGTAAGTTATGTAGTTTCCTTATGCTTATGTATGAGCTCCTGTGAAGAAGACGAACCAACTGGTCAGTCCATTAACCTATCGTTCAAAGACCAGGAATTGTTATCTTATCTATTGGATCATTATGATTTGAACGGAGACGGAGCATTGAGTACGGAAGAAGCCGCACGGGTGAAAGAATTAGAAATAGATTATTCTATCACCCATTTGGAAGGCTTGGAATATCTGACTTCTTTGGAGAAGTTGGATATAACAAATGGCCATATCCAACATTTGGACTTGTCTTCTTTCCCGTTATTAAAGACATTGAGCATACAAGGCGATTCTTTGCAAACCATCAGTTTGCCTTCAAACAATTCCTTGGAAACAATGACTTGCTATGCTTGCCCTTTCTTGGAAACAGGTGAGGATTTTTATCGGCAATTTGGGAATCTGGAACGTTTGTATTGCGATACCACCTTTTTAAGCATAGTAGGCTTAGAAGTTTTTCCGAAATTACGGGTATTGGATTATAACGGGGAAATCTATTTTGATATTTCCGGGAATCAGCAATTGGATACGTTGACGTTGACATCATCTTGGGATGGTACTAAAAAATCTATAACAATCAAAAATGTATCTGCACGGGCTATAACTTTAAATAGATGGGCGTTGAATTTGTATATAGAAAATTGTCCATCTTTAGATTCGCTTCGTGTAGGTGGTGATAGTAATTCTTTAACCATAAAAGATTGTCCGTCAATGCAAAATTTATATTTTCAAGCCAAAGTGGATAGTGCATTAACGATAGAGAATTGTGAGCAATTGGAACAATTGTATTCTTATGTAGGTGATATGAAGTTGGACTTAAAGCAAGTACCTAATTTGAAAAAAATCTCTTTGCAAAGCTATATATATGAACCGGCATTTGTAGAAGCTTCCACACAAAATATCTCATTTGCAGAAGTTCCATCATTGGAAGAACTGCGTATAAAAGGTAATGTTTTATACAGTTTGGATGTAACTGAAAATAAACAATTGAAGAAGTTAGATATAGAAAGTACAGCAATACATTTTTTGAATGTTTCTCATTTGGAAAATTTGGAAAGGCAAACATGCAAAAGTCATAGGCTAAGCATGATAGATGCATCATATTGTACACGATTAGATACTTGTATATTTACGGAGACAAGAGATGTAACATTAGAATCTTTAAATGTTTCAGGATGTGCTTCTTTAAAATGCTTGGAACTGGGAAGGCATATGATAGAAACATTGGATTTACGAGATACAGATATTCGTAAATTAAATGTTAGATATAAAGCAGAATCATTAAACCCGTGGGGTACTATAAAATACTTGTATTTAAATTCAAACATTGAAGAATTGGATTGCTATAATAATCGAATAGAATCTTTAGATTTGAGTCATACGAACATTCAAATATTAGATGCAACGAATAATTCTCTAAAGGAATTGAAAATTGGTTCAAATATAAAGGTGTTGAAATGTAGAAGAAATTACATTCCAGAGTTAGACTTATCTAATTGCCATTTATTAGATACGCTCGATTGCAGTATGAACAGTATCAAAGAATTGTCTTTAGTAGACATGCCATTTTTGAAATATATAGAAATTACAAATAATAGTCTTGATAAAGTGATATTGCAAGGTTGTCCAAACTTAACCGTTTTGTCGGTAGGTAATAGTGGAACTTCTAAAAATTATTGTTCATTAGTCCAATTATTAGATTGCAATGGCTTGGAAAATGTGGATATCTCTGCATTAAATTATCAAATAAGCAATTCGCCTAATTTAAAAAGCCTATCTCTTAATCGCGTCAATCAAGATGGTATTAGCATAAAAGATTATCAGAAGTTGCAATATTTATCTATTCTGAATAGTTCGATTGGAGAGATTAGCGTAAGTGATTTACCGTTATTAGATGAACTAAGAATATCTCAAAATGAGAAATTAAAATCTATTCAAATGGAAAATATTCCGCAATTAAAAACAGTTACAATAGACAATAATAAGAGTTTGCAAGTAGTAAACCTTGTAGATTTTCCATTACTGAATGTCGTTAAAATTGCAGAAAATAGAAGTATGGAAAATGTAAGTTTATCCTCTCAAGCATTAACAACAATAGAAATGACAGACAATGTGAATATATCAAACTTAACGATTGAAGCTACTCATTTGACATCCCTGAAATTAAGCAACTTAACAAATTTGCCTGTAATTGATTTGTCCTCGTTTAGCGAATTGGTTTCTTTTAGTTGTACAGGATGCGATTTGTTTACTTCACTCGATTTTACACAGAATTCATTGCAATTAAAGGTAGATTGCCGAGGTAATCAATCCCTTCAAACAATCTACGCAAATCCGAATCAAAATATAATCAAGGATGATTTTACGAATATCGAATATATTTATTAATGTTTTAGTTTTCATTATTCTGGGGACATATACTTTAAGTGCCCACAATTGGCCGGAATTTACTCCGAAAGAAACCATTTCTGCAGGAGTTTATGTAGTAACACAAGATCATGCTGTAACGACCAACATGACCATGCAAGAAGGAGTTACACTGATTTTTGATGGTGGCAAATTAACAGGTAGTGCTAAGATTATGGGTAATTACACGCAAATCATTGCATCCAAAACACAAATCTTTGATACATCTTTAAGTTTTGATGGAATCTGGAATATCGACCGGGCTTATCCGGAATGGTTTGGAGCGAAAGCAAGTACAAGTACTAACCCATTTGATTGTAGTGCGGCTATCAATAAAGCTATCGAATTAAAGCAAGTGGGCGAAGTTTATATTTCCAGGGGAAATTATTATATCAAATATCCGATTAACATGAAATATGGAATCATTTTATGTGGAGAAAAAGCAGTCATGGTATCGGAAGAAGAAAATGCAGGTTCTACTATTTGTATATGGCCTTATGATAAGGAAAACTGTTTGCCTCATTTTTCTTCAACAAAAGATTTCATCATTACGGTCAATGTAAAAAATGCAAGTTCTAATCCTATGTGGGTGAAAACCTATCCTGCTCCATTAACTGCGATACGAAACATATATTTCTACAATAACGATGCTAAGAATGCTATCTTAAAGGGCGTTCTGTTTTCCGGTGGCATGGAAATCACACATTGCCGGTGGTGGAATTTTGCGCAAGCAGTTAAATCCGTATCTTCTGTTTATGCAGACAATAAAATTATTACGGACTGCCAATTCGATAATAATGTAAATGGAGCGTTTAATGATTCTTATGCTTTCGATTTATCTGGACTGGGAGACAACTTGACTTTTAAGCGTAATCATATTACAAAAGCAGGCGGTTCCTATAAGTTCAAAGGATTAAAAGTAGATAAGACCAATGGAGCTGAAATTTGCGATAACATCATCAATGCTTCTTCACTGATTAAAGACAGCAAAGCGGTTTCTTTTGTTTCCAATCATTTGGAAGGCGATGATACACAACTTACAATCCAACGGAGTGTAGTCCACGTATCGAATAATTTCTTTGAAAAGGGAACAGAACCGAGCCTTGTATTTGATGAAAATGCAGATAACTATGATTTGTCGGTTGTTTCATTAGTTGATAATTCGTTTTTATATTATGAGCATGAAAAGAAAGATAGCCAGAATAAAGATTATATAGAACCTATCAGTATGTATGATTTACAGATAGATGGAAGAATTTCACTCGAAATTTCCAATTCTTATCGTTATTGGGTGAAACGTAATATGATAAGTAAAGTTTATCCTATAGGACTAACTTTATGCGATAAAAGCGGAAATAGTATAGACAGTTTTAATAAATACAGTTATTTCCTTTCAACAAAAGGATCATTAAAAACAGCTTCTACTGGTGCCAATGTTTGCATACAATGTAACTCCGCTTTAAATACAGGAAATGTTTCTTGGACGATTATGACCAATAGTCAAGTAAAATGGAAAATAGAATCTGATACTTATACTTATTCTGCAATCTTGATTTGGGATAAAGATAGAAAGATTGTACATCCAAAAGTAAATATGACAAGTGTTAATCCCACAAAGAATGGAAATGGAGTATTAATGTGGATGAACGGAGCCAATGACATCGGTCATCAAGCCATGGTACGTTTGATCCGGACAGGAAATAATACTACAAAATACGTGGACTTACCTTTTACGGGCACTCATTTTATTTATGATAATGGACTTAGTGTTTGCGGTTTTCCATGGAAGAATGCAGATAACAGTATTACCGAAATTACCGGCATAACGCCTATCGGTGCCATCGAGTTTGTAGGAAATAATGTCGTTTGCCGGAGCAAGACCAAACCGGCTTCTACTTCTGGCTGGAAGAATGGAGATATTGTATATAATTTAGGTTCCGGAACGAATGCCATGTGGATTCTCTCCGACAATGTTTGGATTGATAAATAATTGTCCAGAAATTTCCTCGTATGGAAACGCGCGTTTCCTCCCGGGGAAACTCCAGTTTCCTGCCGGGGAAACGAGAATTTCCTCCCGAGGAAACGCCAGTTCCCTCACGGGGAAACGAGAGGAAACTGGAATATATTTTCTTTCAACTATTTAGAATTTCTTCAAAAGGAACGTAGGGTTGACGCGCAGATAGACGCCGGCCGAGAAGCTGGTGGCGTTCTTCAGGTGGATATATACGTCGATATCGGCGCCGATGCTAAAGCCATGGCCCAGCGTGCGAGACCATTCCGCGCCCAGCGTGACCATCTGGGGCGAATCGAACGTCCGCCCTTCGTCTGACAACGAAAGCGCGCCGTAGAAAGGACTGCCCAAGACCGAAACGAAATCGCGGCACATCCAATACGCGGCCTTCACCCGGAAATCGCGCAAGTCGGCATAGGTGCGGAGATAGAAGCCAGCCCCCATGTCGAAAGGCCAAAGATCTCCCGCTTGCTGCCAAGAGAAAGTGGCATCGGCCTCCGCCTCCACGCGCTTTACGACGGAATGGCGCGGATTCCAAACCGCCCCCGCCCCTATCGCGCCGTTGACCAGCGTCTGCACGGAATGCGTATAAATCGTATCAATCTCGCCCCCGCGATGTTGCGCCAATGCCTGCACCGGCAGGTAGAAATGCCACGGAGAGGTTTCGGCATTCAGCTTGATTTCAGACGACAACCCGACTACGAACGACTCCTGATGCGTATCTTCCCGGAAAATGAAACTGCGCCAATCCACCCACACGTCCAGCTCGAACCGCCGGGACACGTAGAGCAATTGCACGCCCGCCTCCGGGTCTGCCATCAGGTTCAGTTCCGGATTGTACAGAGGTTCTGCCAGCCCATGGCTCACCCTGCCGTAGATATCGCCCAGCACGATGCGGAAACGATCCGACAAGGCCGCCTCCGCCCGAAACCAAGGCAACGCATGAAAGCCCCGTTGGTATTGCTCGCCGCTCCATTCCGCGATGTCGTGGTAAGCATAGCAGGGATAAGTCGTCGCGCCCCAATAACGGAGCAGATGCGCTCCCAGTTCCAGCCGCAAGTTTTTCAGTGGTTGATAGGTCAACTTCGGTTGCAACCAGAATCCAGGCAATGAATACCCTTTCTGGAACCCGCCCGCATATTCATCGTCTTTAAAGAAACTCAAGCTATTCAATTCTATCGACAATTCCCCCTTCCGAAGCGAATCGAGACGGCTCTCCTCGCGGAACACCCGTTCGCCCACCTGCGCAAACAAAGGGCACACCAGGCAAAGTGCCACTCCTAAAGTTTCTATTTTCCGTATCATAATGATGTTAAAAAAAGGTACCAAGAAACATTTCCTCAGTACCTTATTATCTCTGTTATTCGTATAAAATCAAGCCTCTTCCCTTTCAAGCTCCTCGTCCTCTTCCGGCGGCGCCGGTTTGACAAAGAAGGCGCTTAGTTCGTACAACCCATAAAGTGGGAAGAATACGATGCTGAGCGTAAAAGGATCACTACTGGGCGTAATGAAGGCGGCTGCTATAAGCAAAGCCACAATCGCATGACGCCGATATTTGTGGAAGAAGGAGCGATTCAACACCCCTACCTGCGAAAGCAACCACGAAACAAGCGGCATCTCGAACACCACCCCCATGACGAAGATAAGCATCAAGAAGTTATCCATATAGGAATCCAACGACACTTGGTCTTCGATAGCACTACTCAATTGATAAGTAGCCAAGAAACGGAGCGTCATCGGAAATACCAAAAAATAGCCTACCAGACATCCTATGAAGAACATCATCGTCCCGCATACAAACACCCAACGGACATTCCGCTTCTCGTTCTCGTAGAGCGCCGGACTGACGAACTTCCATATCTCATACATCATATAAGGAAACGTCAAGAGCAACGCCAACCAAAAGGAGGTGGTCATGTGGGTAAAGAATTGTGATGCCAATTTAATGTTCACAATCTTTACCTGAAAAGCGTCATTACAGAAATCAGGGAGGAAAGAGAAATAAGAACTAATCTTACACATCCACTGATAAGTAACGAAGTCGGACGTGCAAGGCGCCGTCACCACATGGTCGAACAACCACGGCATGAACGAAAACCCGGCAATCGCAAAAATAAAAAGCGCAAGGATAATACGGAATAAAGTCCAACGAAGTTCTTCCAGGTGATCCCAGAACGACATTTCTTCTTGTTGTTCTTCCATCGTGCCTGCTGCTTATTTCTTAGAATTGTTCGTGTTCGTTGTATCCGTATCGTCTATCTTGATATCGTCTTCGATGCCTTTTACACCATCTTTGAAATTCTTTACGCCCTTGCCCAAACCTTTCATCAGTTCAGGAATCTTCTTGCCGCCAAAGAGCAGCAATACGATAATCGCAATAATAATAATTTCACCAGTCCCTAAGTTTCCAATAAATAGCAAATTGTCCATGATATATAAATATTATTTAGTCTGTTTTTTTCTTTCGACGGGCACAAAGATACAATTTGAAATGAATTGTACGTACAATCCTTCGAAAATTATTACCTTTGCACCGTATTAAAAAAGTAAAATTAGAAAAACAATAGAACAATGAAAGCGTATGTATTCCCCGGCCAAGGGGCGCAATTTGTCGGTATGGGCAAGGACTTATACGACAATAATGCTCTTGCAAAAGAGATGTTTGAGAAAGCAAATGACATTTTAGGTTTCCGCATTACCGACCTGATGTTTGCCGGTACGGACGAAGATTTGAAGCAAACAAAGGTAACACAACCGGCCATCTTCCTCCATTCGGTCATCTTGGCCAAGACGTTGGGTGATGAATTTCAACCGGATATGACAGCAGGACACTCGTTGGGTGAATTTTCAGCCCTCGTAGCCGCTGGCGCCCTTTCGTTTGAAGACGGTTTGGTACTCGTATCAAAGCGTGCTATGGCGATGCAAAAGGCTTGCGAACTGAATCCTTCGACGATGGCCGCCGTATTGGCTTTACCGAACGAAAAGGTAGAAGAGATTTGTGCTACCATAAAGGATGAAATCGTGGTATGCGCGAACTATAATTGCCCGGGGCAAGTAGTTATCTCAGGTACTATCCCAGGTATCGACGAAGCTTGCGAGAAGATGCTAGCCGCAGGTGCTAAACGTGCTTTAAAACTAAAAGTTGGTGGAGCATTCCATTCTCCGCTCATGGAACCGGCTCGTGCTGAATTGGCTGCAGCTATCGAAGGTACGACATTCAGCAAGCCTATTTGCCCGATTTACCAAAACGTAAGTACCGTAGCTGAAACATGCCCCGATACCATTAAAAAGAACTTGATTGCCCAATTGACCGCACCGGTACGCTGGACGCAATCCGTACAAAATATGATTGCCGACGGAGCAAACCACTTTATCGAACTCGGTCCGGGTGCTGTGCTTCAAGGATTAATTAAAAAGATTAACAAAGAAGTAACCACCGAAGGAAAGCAATAAATTTCCTATTGATAGTTATCTTTGTCGAAAAACATAACTATGTCTTGCTCAGAATATAACTATCTTCTAGAAGAAATATAGTTATATTTTTCCGCAAAGATAACTTCATTATAAAAACGAATGAAGAGCTATAGATGAAATACCCATCCGCATTATTAGAAAATGCAGTGAATGAACTGGCTACACTTCCAGGTGTAGGCCGAAAGACAGCACTGCGTTTGGCATTATACATGCTTCGACGCGACCCATCCTATACGGAGAACTTCGCCCGTGCCTTGGTCGAACTTCGCCAAGAGGTGAAGTATTGCCGCATTTGCCATAATATATGCGATGAGGATATGTGTTCGATTTGTGCCAATCCCAACCGAGACCATTCCTTAGTGTGCGTGGTAGAAAACATCAAAGAGGTAATGGCCATCGAAAACACAGGGCAATTCAAAGGCGTTTACCATGTGCTGGGTGGAATTATTTCACCCATGGACGGCATCGGACCGAATGACCTGGAGATTGATAGTTTAGTAGAACGCGTGGCAAGCGGAGAAATAAAAGAGGTTATCCTCGCGCTAAGTACCACGATGGAAGGCGATACGACCAACTTCTTTATTTACCGTAAGCTTTCTCCCTATTCCATCCAAATAAGCGTCATCGCCCGGGGTGTATCGATTGGCGATGAGATTGAATATGCAGATGAAGTAACGCTGGGACGCTCCATCCTGAACCGTACCAGTTTCAACGATTCCATTAAGTTATAAAACATGCCTTACGACACGCAATTATCCATCGTCATTGTCAATTACAATACAAAACATTTCTTGGAACAATGTCTTTATTCCATACATGCAGCTACGCAAGGTTTGGAAACGGATATCTACGTGGTAGATAACTGTTCGACTGATGGTTCCATAGCTTACCTTCGTCCGCTATTTCCAGAAGTTACCTTCATAGAAAACGAAAAGAACGTAGGGTTCGCCAAAGCGAACAACCAAGCATTCCGTATCTGCCGAGGCGAATATGTCTTGATGCTAAATCCAGATACAGTTGTGGGTGAAGAATCGCTCCGCTCGCTTTGTTGCTTTATGGACGAGCATCCGGAAGCAGGTGCTTTAGGATTGAAAATGCTCAACGGAAATGGCGTATTCCTGGCGGAAAGCAAACGCTCTTTTCCTACTCCTTGGGTGTCGTTTTGCAAGTTATTCGGATTATCCAAATTATTTCCTCACTCACCACGCTTCGCCAGCTACTCGCTATCTTACTTATCGGCAGATGAACAGCATGAAGTAGATATTCTTTGTGGTGCATTCATGTTGATGAGGCACGAGGCGTTGAATAAAATCGGCTTTTTGGACGAAGCCTTTTTCATGTACGGAGAAGACATTGACCTTTCCTATCGCTTCATCCAAGCCGGCTACAAGAATTACTACATACCCGAACGGATGCTCCATTATAAAGGAGAAAGCACGCAGAAAGTCTCATATAGCTTCCTTCGCCGATTCTATGGAGCGATGCTTATTTTTTATCGGAAATACTACATACAATCGTCCGTTTGGATGAATTTAGCCGTTCGGACAGCTATTCTCTTTCAAGCATTGACGGCTCCTTTGGTTCACATCTTCAAACAACAAACCAACGGAAAGAAGATGCGCCGAGTATTGGTGGTAGGACGAAATGCATCGTTCAATGACGTACGGAAATACCTTGCTACTTCATTCCGAAGGTGCGAATACATTAATCTTTGGAACCTTGACGAAGAGCGCATAGCTTCTGCCGTATGTCGCAAAAACCAAATGAAACGTTTCACGGATATTGTTTTCGTATATCCCGACGCACGATTCGAACAAATGTTTCTATTGATGGACCTTATGCCAAACAAGCAACTGGTTTATCATATTTATCATCGCATTCCTCACTTTTTAATATCTCCCGGAAAATAAAATGACACTTCTTTGTAACGACAAATTACGTCTTCGTCCACTCGAACCAGAAGATTTAGACACGCTTTATAAATGGGAAAATAATCCAGATCTTTGGATCCAAGGCAACACACTTGCGCCTTATTCCCGATTTGCGCTCCGTGAATACATTGCCCATGCGCATCACGATATTTACGAGTTGCGCCAACTTCGTCTTCTGATTGAACAAATTGATGACAAAGTGGTAGTAGGAATTGCAGATCTATTCGATTTCGAACCACATAACCGCCGTGCAGCCCTAGGTCTCTACATAGACACTCCGTACCAACATGCAGGCATAGGGCGGATGGCACTTCAACTGATGGTAAATTATGCGTTTTCGTTCTTACAACTTCATCAAGTTTATGTGCATATTCAAACAACTAATATACCATGCCTTACGCTCTTTCGTAAGTTTGGGTTCTCGTCAGTAGGCATTCTTCGGGAATGGGCACAGACTCCCGATGGATTTAAAGATGTAGAAATCTTCCAGCTTCTTAATTCAGGTAAGGGTCTTTAGGGAATTGTATCCACTGACGATATTTCCCCCCTAAATTGACCACCGAATGTTTCCAATAAGCCTCGCCATTATCTCCAAGGACATGTTCATCATCATCTAATCCGACGGCCCATGAGTTGGAAATGATTTCATTCTTCAGCTGTCCCTTCTCCCAACCGGAATAGCCCAAGAAAAATTTCACCCGGTCTGCAATTCGGCATCCACTTAAGATATATTCCTTCAACGCATCAAAATCTCCATCAAAATACAAGTTTGCATTTATTGCCACCGAATTAGGAATAACATCTCCCAACGCATGCACAAAAAACAAACGATTGGAGGCAACAGGTCCGCCTAAATAAATAGGAATGTCCGGAAGATTTTGGAAATCCGGGAATACGGCATTGACCGTCAGCTCCGTCTTTTTGTTTAAGATGAAACCCATCGACCCCGTATCCCCGGAATGTTCTATTAACAATACAACCGCCCGCTGAAAGTAGGCATCGCGTAAGAAAGGCTCAGAAATCAACAACCGTCCGGGCTGTGGCAACACATCATTGTGCTGAATTTGGAAAATGTTTTTATAGATCGCCATTTTATCCTCCTTTGTTTTTGCTTCGAGCCTCTAAATTAGTGTTAATAAAACAGAACTGCAAATTTTTTCGCCTCTTTTTTCTCAAAGCGGGTGATTTTCTTCGAAGATGGCCAGACGACGGTCTAAAAGGTCATATTGATTGTCCTTAATAAACGACGTGCAAGCTCGAAGTCCTTCTTGTCGGCTTCCGGTTGTCGAAAGAGAGATAGCACTGATTCCGTAGTATATCAATTCCTGCATGAGCTGGCTTCCCGTCATTCCCGGATATCCGATGGTGAAATAGAAGCCATCCCCTATCGGCTCGTCGAGATCGTGGTCATAGACAATATAGAATCCGTGGCGAATGAATATCTCTTTCAAACGGTGTGCGCGCCGACCATATTCTTGCACTTCGGATACGAAATCGAACGTTCCATCGGCTGCGGCTTTAAACATGGCTGCCAGCGCGTATTGGGCGGAATGGCTCGTGCCCGACGAAAGAGCGTAGAGCACACGGTGGATGTAGACCGTTCCGAATGTCCCGCCTCCGTATCGCTCGGTCAGTCCCGGATAAGCACGGTGATACAGCTTGTCCGAAATGGCCGTAATGCCGATTCGTTGCCCGGCATAGCTGAACGCCTTCGATCCGGAAATCTGCAGGATGTAATTATCCGTATACCGCGCAATCGTCGGCTGGTAAGGCGGTTCGAAGGGTTTGCCCAATGCTTTGCGGAAATCCATCGCAAAATAAGCTAAATCTTCGATGACGATGACATCATACTTCCGCGCCATCTCGGCAATAATCTGGAGCTCTTCGTCCGTCAGGCAAATCCACGACGGGTTGTTGGGATTTGAATAGATGAGCGCCGCCACCTCGCCGCTTTCCAACAATTCCTCCAATTTGTCACGCAATTTCTCGCCTCTATAATCATACGCGTCGAAAGAGACGTATCGATAACCCATGACCGTGACTTGCTGTTTTTGTACCGGAAAACCGGGGTCGATGAAGAGAATCGTGTCGCGCCCTTCCGTGCATTGCCCAGCCGTCAGGAACGAAGCAAACGTTCCTTGCATCGAACCCGTCACCGGCACGCAACCTTCGGGCGCGATGTCTACATTAATAAAAGCCTTGATGAAACGCGACGCCTGTTTCTTCAGTTCCGGTAGCCCGTTGATATTCGGATAAATGGAGGCAATACCGTTTCGAAGGGCGGCAATCTCAGCCTCAACGCCTACCTGCGCCGGCTGCAACCCCGGCACGCCCATTTCCATGTGTATGAACTCTGTCCCGGTTCGGTTTTCCAACTCAGACGAGATAGCGACCACTTCGCGAATCGTGGCCTTTCCAAAATCAGGCAAATGGTATTGCCCGATTACCTCTTGCGCGAGGGCATAATCTATCGGTGTTTCTTTCATTTTTCTTTTCTTTTTTATTCACGGACACAAAGGTAAGGATATCACACGCTTCCTGCCGTCTATTTAACATATATTTTATTTTGGGAAAGCTCCGCGCAGCCTGCAGCGAGCTTTCCCAACTTGGGATTCCTCCGCGCAGCCTGCAGCAAGCTTTCCCAACTTGGGATTCCTCCGCGCAGCCTGCAGTGAGCTTTCCCTACTTGGGATTCCTCCGCGCAGCCTGCAGCAAGCTTTCCCAACTTGGGATTCCTCCGCGCAGCCTGCAGTGAGCTTTCCCTACTTGGGATTCCTTCGCGCAGCCTGCAGCAAGCTTTCCCAACTTGGGATTCCTCCGCGCAGCCTGCAGCGAGCTTTCCCAACTTGGGATTCCTTTGCGCAGCCTGCAGTGAGCTTTCCCAACTTGGGATTCCTCTGCGCAGTCTGCAGCGAGCTTTCCCAGTTTGCGGATTTTTCCCTACTTTTGCCCCCACAAAATAAAAAGAAAGGTTTTTGAAACATGGCAAAGAATGAAGCATTGCAGTCGCTTCCCAAAGAGCGGCTGATTGAATTGATTGAAGATTACGCGAAAAATTGGTTGGCAATGGATGGCGTCTGGTTCCAATCCATTGAGCGCACACGGGGCATGGACGAAGCCATGTATCACGATGCGGAGGCTTGGCGTCGTTTTACGGTCATCGAGGCGAAACGCATCAAGGCGTTCCTGGGATTGGACGAGAAGCCGGGATTGGAAGGATTGGCCGCCGCGCTCCAACTCCGCTTTTATGCGAACCTGAACGAGGCGGATTTGCTTTGGAACGCAGACCGGACGGAACTGACCTACCGCACGCGGGAATGCCGAGTGCAACGGGCTCGTGAACGGAAAGGAATGCTCTTTCATCCCTGCAAGCCGGTCGGTGAAATCGAATATGCAGGATTTGCCCGTACCATCGATGCACGCATCGCCACGGCCTGCGTCAGTTGCTTTCCCGACGTAACCGACCCAACGTGCTGCTGCGCATGGCGTTTCTGGTTAGATACGCTTTAATTTCCACGTACCGCGTTTCAGGTAAAAATAGGTAAGGAGAATCATCACATCGTATACCAGCTCGGAAGTCCAACAAATGGCCACGTCAGCCTCGTGGAACCAGACTAACCAAAGGACGTAAGCCGTATAAACCGAGATGCTGACTATTTCGAAACGAAGAGCGACTTGGGTATTTCCCGTCCCGGATACGCTCATGAAGAAGATGAATCCGGGCACGGCCAGCAGGTACGAAGAAAGCATCACCCAAAGCGAAGGTACCGACGCCGCAATCAGCTCGGCATTGTCCGTATAAATGCGAAGTACGATTTCGGGGAAAAGAGCTATCAAGGCAGCCAAAGGTAACACGATAGTATAGCTAAGCCGAATCATCCTTCGACAAAGCGGCAAGACACGGTCGCTCTCGCCCATTCCAATCAGGTTGCTCACCAACGAACTGCTGGTCGACGCAAAGGCATGAACGAATATAAATAGAAAAGCAGAGATGCTACGTACCACGTTCGTAATCGCCAACGGCCGCTCGCCATGATGCTCCATGGCAATGAAAAAGATAAACCAACTGCAGAACGACAATCCGTTTTGAATCATAATCCAAATAGACACACTCAAGATGGGTTTCAACGTATGCCATTCGAACCGCCTGTCGCTGAAAAGCCGGTACTTGCGGTAATCGACCCGCTTCAAGGTATAAATGATGAAGAAAAGAAGCGATACCAATTCAGAAATCGAAGAGGCGATAGCAGCTCCCTTAATACCCAGTTCCGGGAAACCGCACTTACCAAATATCAGGAAGTAATTTAATACGACATTGGTCCCTACCATCACAAGGGAATTGGCGGTGAGTATCTTCGTGTGGGTCGTCCCGACATAAAAAGCACGAAACATGGTTGAGATGAATGAGAAGAAGAATCCATATACGCGCCAGTCGATATAATCAATTGTCGCCTGAAAAACGGCATCCGACTCTATCAATCCTCGCAACAACTGAGGCGCATAAAGATGGGAGAGCGAAAAGAGAACACCTGCCAAAAGGAAAAGAAAAATACAGCCCTGCATGAAAATGGTACCAATACGGTCATACGTACCCTCTCCGTTTCGCCGTGCTATCATCACCTGGGCACCGACACTAAAGCCGAATCCCAGCATGTAAAGTACTAGATAAAACACACCCGCCAACGCAGAAGCACCCAGCTCCACCTCTCCTACTCGCCCCAGATAAGCCGTATCGGTAAGCGAAATCGCATGCTCCATCAAGAGACTCACCAACACCGGGAACGTAATCTTCCAAATATGCTTATTGCTAAACTCCATAACCATTCTCATTCATTTTCGGCCGCGAAGTTACAATATATATAATAGGTACGCAAGGGACGAATAGGATTTTCCTATATTAGAACGGGTAGCCTACCGCAAAATGCCAAGCAAAGTTTCCATTACGGGCATTGAAGTTAGGATTCTTAATAGCCCATCGGTCACTACCTCTCATTTGCGGATCGTAAGCCTTCATTCCTGTATCAAAACGAAGGAGGAAGAAATCGAAGTCCAAACGGAGACCTAATCCATAGGATACGGCTATCTCCTTATAAAAGCGGGAGAAATCGAAATTTGCTTGCGGATGGGAAGGGTCTTCATGGAATATCCAAATGTTCCCTGCATCTATATAAGCGGCTAACTCAAATTTCCAAAAGAGCTTAGTGCGGTATTCCAAGTTTAAATCCAGACGAATGTCGCCCACCTGGTCTGCAAAGGAGGTAGCGTGTTCTAATCCCATACTACCAGGCCCTAACGACCGCACAGCCCATCCACGTACACTGTTGGCTCCTCCCGAGAAATAGCTCCGCTCGAAAGGCAATTTAGACATATTTCCGTAGGGATATCCCACTCCAATGCCTATATGATAAGCTACCCGATTGCGGGCATCAATCACCATGCTCTTCGAGAAATCCACATCGACTTTGGTAAATTGGGCATACGGGAGACCAAAGAGTTCATAGTTCCCGTTGGCATTCTTTCCTGCCCCAGTCAGTTTGGAAATTCCATAGAGTAGGTTCCCGGCCATCTCCAGTGAGACACGCAACGAATGCGTATTGCGCAATTCGCGTTGTGACATATAATTATTAAAGGAATAGGTATAACCTGTCCCCAGCACAAACTGGTCTGTAAAATTGTACTGTCGAGTTGATTCAGGAAGGGATGCCGCAAAATCCACATCAATCTTAGGGAGATGTACATAATCTATATCTACCAACTTAAACGTATGGCGTGCTTGCGTATTGAACCGGTCTTGCCAAGTGTAGCTCCATCCTCCAGACAAGATAGCACGCTGGTATTCCGGACGAGTCTGCCAACTATATCCAATCTTGAACTCTGTCGTAGCCCGAAGGCGACGCGTAAAGGAATCTTTTAAGAAGGGAAAAACAAAGCGGGGAAAGGTGATACCTGTTTCCGCCCCAATTTCCCAATAATCCCCATCAATGCTGTTTTCTCCTGACCCTAAAGCTTCATAGGCACCCCTTACTTTGATAGAAAAGGCTTCTGAGCCTTTAAACAGGTTACGATGCTGGTAATTGACGCTCGATGCGATACCCAAGTCTCCATTCGAGTTGGTTCCTTCCAAATCTACCCCGAATCCTTGTAATTTAGTAGGGGCTGCCAGTAAGATGCAGTCCAACTTCATGGTGTCATTCTCTTCGAACTCGCGGAATCGCATGTTGATATTCTTCAATGCACGGAGCCTCGCGAATGAAGAATAGGTCTGCTCCACCGTCCGCTCGTTATACAAACGACCGGGCTGGAGGTATACGCTCTTGGCTAAAACCGAAGGACGGATAAAATGCCCCGTAGGTCCATATACTACATCTATATTGCCTGCGTGCATCGTATCTCTTAGTTGGAGTGCATTCTCCGCTTCAGACCGGAGCGGGTCATAGTCTGGCACGACCGTGATCTTGTTCAGGTAGTAAGGGCGATGCGGTTCTTCCGTAATACTCCCATCCGCATTCAGTTTCCGGTGTGGTTTGAGAAGCATCTCCACATCTACCACATTGGCCCGAAAGGAACTGTCGGCTACATATGTCAGGTTCTCTTTGTTAAAGGCATAGAATCCTCTTCGGCGCACCAAAGAGGTGATGCGTTCCCGTTCGCTATCCAGTACATCTCGGTCGAATAGGATACCAGAATCAATCAAAGAGACATAGTCGTCCGACAGGGAATGGAAAGCCGAGAACAGCCACGACCGCTTCCGGGGTTGGATATGCGCTATCCGGTCGATGCGTTCGTCATACAGGTTCATCCGGTAGTTCCGAATACGATAGGGTTCGTTCGCTTTGACGACATACGTCACCACGGCCTTCTTCTCTCGACTGGTATCTATCCGATGGTACACCTCCGCGTTGATATAGCCCTTATTCACCAAAAAGCGTTGTAGCTCGGCTTCCGATTCGGCTATCAACGTCGTATCCATGATGACGGGCGCTTCGCCCATCCGCCTCAGTTGTTTGTTTATCCATCGCTTCTCATTCTTACCGGACCAATTATATACATACAACTGCCACTTCATCAAGCCAAATACCTTGAAGTTAGGGCGCTGATGGAGGTACTCCCTGAGCTCCGAGGGCTTGAACACCTCCTCCCCTTCCGTCTCAATCTCGACCTGGTCTAATAGGTAATGATGGTCTGGCACATACTTGGTCGCCTGGCATCCTCCGAGCACGAGGAGAAGCCCCAACAGCCACAGGCCGTTCCATATCCTATGCAGTATCCGATTCGTATTCATGTGGCAAAGGTACAAAAAAACCCTATTCCCTCTCTTTGCCCCTGCCTTCTATTTTCTGTTCCTCCCATGATGCCTGTTTGCTGGGGGGTACTTATATCTCTTGTTGCCGATGTAAGTGGTCATGGGGCATATCTTCTCGTAGAGATGGTGGCTATTTACCGTAGGGTATTGTAATGGGTAACTGTAGGGTATGGTTAAGGGTATATTTGGATGTTGGTTATTAGTCACTGTGACTATTAGTCATTAGTCACTGTGACTATTGGTCGTTAGTCACTGTGACTATTTCTGATGGATATTCGTGGGTTATTATACTAAATGACGTGTACTTTGCGTTATAGATATAGGTAGATCGTTATTATTACTCACGTAGCATAAAAGGAAAGGGTCTTTTAGATGAAGTTTAGTATTCGTACAAGGATGATTACG
Source organism: Parabacteroides sp. An277 (assembly GCF_002159645.1). Classification (GTDB taxonomy): domain Bacteria; phylum Bacteroidota; class Bacteroidia; order Bacteroidales; family Tannerellaceae; genus Parabacteroides. Next base: position 38,997 of record NZ_NFJB01000023.1, read on the forward strand.
ATGGGTCATCGTAAGGGGAAACGGGTATACTACGCGTATCCCAAAGCACAGTCTAAGTTAACGTTGGAGATGGTTGTAGAACGTATTCAACGGGCTACCTCTTTGACCGAGGGTGACGTTCATAATGCACTCATCAGTCTGGGTAACGTAGTATATGAGGCATTGTCCGAGGGGCAGAGTGTTGACTTGGGTAGGTTGGGGTCGTTCAGGGTCATGGTGCCTCCTAACATGATGGATAAAGAGGAGGATGTGGTCGTCCCTAATGCCTTTAAGAAGCCAAAGATTATATATACCCCTAAGAAGGCCATGAAGATAGCTGCCAGCAAGGTATCGTTAACCATCGAGAAGAAGCAACGTAAGAAGCAGGGATAAAGCAAAGGCCGGCTCCGCGAAGGAGAGCCAGCCTCTATGCATATGACTATTGATGGGTATGCTCAGTTCTTCTTCTTGAGCCGTACCTCGTAGAGATCGTGACGTCGGTCGCGCAGGTTTCGTACACTACCATAGGTATGCAATTCGTTCAGCAGGTCCAGGTCTACATCGGATACAAGAATCATCTCTGTATTAGGCGTAGCCTCGGCCCTCATGCCATCGGTTGGGAAGGCAAAGTCGCAAGGTGTGAAGACCCCTGATTGGGCGTATTGTATATCCATATTGTGCACACGTGGCAGGTTACCCACACTGCCCGCGATGACCACGAAACACTCGTTCTCGATAGCTCGCGCATGGGCACATACCTTCACGCGTGAGTAAGCGTTCTGGGTATCCGTGAGGTAAGGCACGAAGAGAATTTGCATGCCTTGGTCGGCCATAATGCGGGAGAGTTCAGGGAACTCTACATCGTAGCATATCAATATACCAATCTTCGCACAATCGGTCGTAAATGTCTGTACACGCTTCCCACCCGTGAGTCCCCAGCTCTTGGCTTCGTCAGGTGTGATGTGTATCTTCTCGTAGGTTTCATAAGAACCATCTCTACGGCAAAGGAAGCCCACATTATAGAGTCCATCTTCCCGTATTTGAGGCATACTACCTGTAATGATATTGATGTTGTAACTAATAGCTAACTTGACGAACCGTTCGCGCATCTCGTCGGTATACTGTGCGAGCTCGCGTATGGCTTGTGATTCGCTTTTATCATTAAACTTGGCCATCAACGGTGCATTGAAGTACTCGGGGAAGAGGATGAAGTCACTCTTGTAATCAGAGACAGCATCCACGAAGAACTCGACCTGTTCAAAGACATCATTTAAGCTCTTATAGGGACGCATTTGCCACTGTACCAACCCCACCCTCACAGTACTCTTGGTTGCGATTACTTCAGGCTTAGGTTGATAGTATATATTATCCCATTGGAGAAGGGTCGCGAAGTGCTTTGACTCTTCATCATTAGGGAGGTAGTTGGTCATTACTTTACGAACGTGGAAGTCGTTCGAGAGTTGGAACGTCAAGACAGGGTCGTATATCTCCTTCTTACGTACTTTGTCGATGTACTCTTTAGGTCGCATAGAGTCTGCATACTTATGATAATTAGGGATACGACCTCCGAACATAATGGCCTTCAGGTTCAAGCTCTCGCAGAGTTCCTTGCGATACTCGTACATCCGTCGGGCCAACCGTAAGCCACGGTACTCTGGATGTACAAAGACCTCGATACCATACAATATATTACCCTTTGGGTTGTGGGTGTTAAAGGTTTCGTTACCCGTTACATCCGCATACGTATGGTCGTTCTTAACACGATCGTAATCGACAATGATAGAGAGGGCACACCCTACTATCTTATTATCTACTACTGTAACCACTTGTCCTTCGGGGAAGATATCCAAGAGCTTCTCAATCTGCTCCCGTGTCCAGAATACATCCGAACCATCCGAATAGACCCTCTTAAAGGATTGCGATAACTGCTTATAGTCCTCCATGCGTAGGGGACGTACAAGCACCTTGTTGATGTTTTGTGAATGCTGTTCCATATTCATAATGATATATCAAAATTGAAAATAAATGAAGGGCTGCACGCCTGCACTTCGGAACTGTACTACCACTAAGATAGCCAGCGCGAGGAGGGCTGCCTGCAAGACAATAGGCGCCTTCGTGACACCCCTTTGTAGGTAACACTCGACACGCTTAGGGACGAAGTGGAAGAGGTAACCCAAGACCATGAGCGTGAATACCCCTTGGTATCCTGAGATGAACTGTGAGAACACTTCAGGATGGAAGTTCGTGACTATTTGAGACAACATCTCGTGGGCCTTCTCCATGCTCTCGGCACGGAAGAATATCCACCCAAAGGCGACGATGTGGAACGTGAATAATACACCTATGACACGACGCCACGTTACCATCTCGGCTCCCACCTTCTTAAAGCTGGGGAAAGCCGCCATTACGGCCTTGTGTATGGCCAACGCAACCCCATGCAAGGCACCCCACAGTATGAAGCGTACTGACGCCCCATGCCATAGTCCACCAAGAAGCATCGTGAGGAATAGGTTCAGGTACGTACGACCTTTCCCTTTCCTATTACCTCCCAACGAGATATAGAGATAATCCTTTAGCCAGGAAGATAATGATATATGCCAACGACGCCAAAACTCGGTGATGGTAGCAGACTGATAAGGAGAGTCGAAGTTGATATTAAATCGGAAGCCCAAAAGAAGCGCTATGCCTATGGCCATATCCGAATAGCCCGAGAAGTCGCAATATATTTGTAGGGTATAACCATAGACCGCCAAGAGGTTCTCCACGCCAGTATAAAGGGTGGGCGCATCGAATACCCGGTCTACGAAGTTGAGACTGATGTAGTCTGATATGACACACTTCTTAAAGAGTCCGCAGATGATTAAAAATAACCCTTCCCCAAACTCCGCTTTGGTTACGACTGGATTCCTATATATCTGTGGGATGAAATCCCGTGCACGGACGATAGGGCCAGCCACGAGCTGGGGGAAGAAGGAGACATAAAAGACATAGTCTATCCAGCGATGAAGAGGCGCGATACGCCCCCTATATACATCGATGACGTAACTGATACTTTGGAAGGTAAAGAAAGATATACCAACCGGCAGGAAGATGTCATAATGAACCGGCTCGATACTCCGCCATGGCTCGTAACTGAAGAGCATGCCTACCTCCCGCATAAACCCTTGCACGAGGTCTATCAAGAAGTTCGTATACTTGAAATAAGAGAGCATACCGAGGTTGACACAAAGACTCAAGACGACCAACAGTTGCTTCCTCCTACGACTCTCCATCACTTCCATAATACGAGCGATAAGGAAGTCCGATGTGGCTGTAAAGACCAACAAACCAAACCACAACCCGCTACTCTTATAATAGAAGTAGAGCGAGAACATCGTAACGTAGATAATGCGTGCTAACGTATGTTTCCTTAAAGCTATATAACACACGGAGAAGAAACAGAATAGGAAGAAGAACAATCCACTGCTAAAGAGCATGGGTTCCAAAGGATTATAGGTCAATATCTCCCCTATCTTGGAAAAGGATAAATCATCAAATAAGGACATGACTAATGAATCATTAAGCGTAACGAATTAAAAACTTTTATATTTGTAATAAGCCTTCATGAAGGCACGGTAAAGAAGGGTACCTTGGTCCTCGTACCCACGCCGTGAGAAATGGATGCGATCCCTCGCGAGGAGGTGTTGTTCAAACCATTTACGAGAGGAGTTCTTCCCTCCTGTAGCGGTGAAGAGGTCCCAACAGGCGAGACCCTCCTCGCGGGCTACTTGCCGGAGAACGGAAGCTACTCGCGAGGTATTGTCGTTCCGCACGAAGACCCGCTTCTTGTTGACATACGTGCGTCGGTAACATTCCGGCGGAGTGGTGAGGATTATCTCCACGCATGGCATCTCCCGACGAACCATTATGAGGAAGCGCTTCACCTGATCGTGGAACTCTACCTCGGAGAATCTACGACCGAAACTCTCATTCGTACCGAGGGAGATAATCAGTAGCTGAGGACGCAGCAGGGCGAGCCTTGGCAGATAATCTTCATCGGTATAGTTGACATACATCGCACCATTTACACCGATGGAATGGTAGAGTATACCGGGATTCCCATTCGTAAGGCTAAAGCCAAAGTAAGTATTGTTGAAGGTAGAGGCCGGTAGAAGGGTATTCGTGCCTTGCTTCCGCCGCGTACTATGGAGGAGAAGCGTATCTGTTAAACGAGAAAGGCAAAAGGTATCCGCTCGGACATCTCCAGGTAATAATGTATCGCAAAGGAAGGCCTTCGCGAGAGGCTTGCTTTCGTCTGTAGGGAGCATAGGCATGGCATTTCCTTTTCGATAAAAGATAGCCTTATTGAAGGAATAACCTGCCCCATTCTTGGGAGCGATGCGTACCTGTAAATTAATCGAAGGGGAAAGGCTTCGTATGCCGATGCCGCCCATCCCTATGTTAGTACGCTTGCGGTGTTGGGTGATGCGTCCGGCAGTCCATTCGCGAATAGAGGAACGGATGAAGTAATCTGCCGGTTCGTTGGTATGATTGAGCTTCAGGGGAGATATCCAACCCCGACCTGCATTCCCAAACGTGGACTGCAGAAGCCGCATCGTGCGACCACTGTAATACCCCGCCTGGATATGCGAGTCGCCCAGATGAACAATCGTGAGGACGGTGTCTTTACCTTCGCGGAGGGAATCCAAGAGGGCGAAGGTATGACGGAGCGCATGATCCGTAGATGCAGGTATATATAACGTGTCGCGCCCCTCGACGAGCATCCCTGGCAAAGGAAGCGGTAGGGTATCGCTTTCGAGCGTTAAGAGGGATTGGGCGTCGAGGCTCGTAACGGTTCCTATACATACATATATATATATAAGGAAACGTATAAAGGGATTACTTTTTCGTCTCATGAGCATCTGCCTCCTCGTAAAACTTCATCTCTTCTAATAGAGCCTCTGTGAGGATACGCGCCAACTCGCGACCACCTCCGAAACCCAAATGTGTATAGTCTTTGCTGGCCCAATTTTTCTCCACATAACTGACCATCGAGTTTTTACCGCCCATCGCGCCGAAAGTATTCCAGAAAACTACGCCAGCACGTCGTGCCGCCTGCCGTTGGGCATGGAGAAGCGCCAATACAGAGGGCATGGTATAAAAAGCGCCATTCTCTTGACGGCTTCTATCAGATACCCCCATAAGCAAAATATCGGCCGAAGGGAAACACTTCCTCACATGTTGGACGACACCTTCCATCCTCTTGGCATACCAGCCATACTGCATAACACTATCGTTCGCTACATTGAGGCCATATTGCAGAACTATCAAATCATACGGACGAAGAGCGTTCAACGTCCGACACGAAGCTGAATCCAGTCGCTCAAGCACCGCTCCCGAGTTGCCACGCATCGAATAGTTATCAACCGTAATACCTTCGTCGGCTTCCATCACCACGCCCAAAGCACGGAATCCCTTCGCTCGAACAAATCGGAAATCTGCCCGGTGAGTCGCTTGGCGATAAGTCCATTGAGAAATGCTATCCGTCGGCGGCAAAGAGACACGGAGCGAATCCTTTGTACTGTTCACCGAAACCAACATCTCCGTATGCGTATTCTTTTCATAAATGAAATGCAGACAAGGGACAGAGTCTAATTCCGGATACCGCTTTCCAGCTTCTACCGCGAAAGAGGCCTCGCTCGTATCGCCTTCGAAGGTCATACAAGAGAGCGTGTACGGATGCTCATGGTCTGTCAACATCGACCACGTCGTCCAACCTTTGGATTGGGTTTTGACTGTAGGTCGGTATTGAGCAGCAGCCGAAGCAATCGGCACGAAACCCACACCTCGACCGCCAAAACGGCGTTGCATCTCGGTGCGAAAGTCTGCCACGAGGATATCTCCCTCAATAAAGGAATCTCCCAAAAAGGCCACCCGCACGGGGCGCCCCAGTTCCATTCTATTACGAATCGCCGTAAAGAAGCGCGTCAACCCCACATGTCCGACGGAATAATCCTCCACGCGGTGCCCTGTCGAATCGCTCCCTTCCACCGCATACAACGCTTTATATAAAGAATCGCGCACCGCCAAGGCCAGCGAATCCATTCCTGCTTTCTCGGCAGCCGCCCGTTGTAACGCCACACTATCGACCGCCACTGTATCCTCTTCCAACCATGTCTCTTGCAACGTGTCGATAGCCGCAATCCCACTCGTCGTACGCAATTCCGAGAACATATCCACCCGTTTCAAAGGTATGCTCCCCACATGACCAGGCATGTAGAAAAACAGGCAACAAAACACGAATGTCAACAAGAGCAACAGGAGCAACCGCCCCAACTGATTCTTTTCCATTCTTTCCAATATCTTCTTCTTTTTCGAAAAACGCCGCAAAAATACGAAGAAAATAAAGAACAAGAAAATAAAAATGAAAGGGAGAAACAGGAATGCCCGTACAACAAAAGGCTGCAAGCCCTTCCGAAAGCTCCGAGACACTTGCAAGAGCCTTTTTAGACCGGAATAAGGGAAGAATCATACGATGTACGACCTTTCAAGTTGCATTTTTAGCTATTATGGAGGCAAATTAAGAATAAATTGCTTACTTTTGCCACTCAATCAAACAAAATAGAAACATGACTTACGAAGAAACTTTACAATACCTCTACGAAAGTACTCCCGTGTTCCAACACGAAGGAGCTGGGGCATACAAACCGGGGTTGGACACGAGCCACGCATTAGACAACCTGTTGGATAATCCGCACCGCGCTTACCGCACCATCCACGTAGGCGGTACGAACGGAAAAGGTTCGACAAGCCACCTCCTTGCCGCCATCTTGCAAAAGTCGGGCTATAAAGTGGGGCTTTACACTTCACCACACTTGGTGGATTTCCGTGAGCGCATCCGGGTAAATGGGGAAAAGATAGATCAGGAATATGTGGTGCAGTTTGTTGAAAAATACCACGAGCAGTTTGAATCGCTAAAACCCTCCTTTTTCGAATTGACTTCAACCATGGCGTTTGCCTATTTTCGAGACCAACAGGTAGATTTTGCCGTCGTCGAAGTAGGACTGGGCGGACGGCTGGATAGCACGAACATCATCACGCCTGTCTTGAGCGTTATCACAAACATCAGCCTCGACCATACGCAATTTTTAGGCGACACGCTGGAAGCGATTGCGGGCGAGAAGGCAGGCATCATCAAACCGGGTGTGCCAGTTGTGATAGGCGAAGCGGAGCAACCCAGCGTACGCGAAGTCTTCCTCCAGAAGGCTCGCGAAGTCGGTGCGCCGCTTTACATCGCGCCGGAAAGCATCCTCACCGTAGAGGGTTCGCTGGGGACGGACAACCAATGGCATTACACCACCGAAGAATTCGGGAACTTCATCGGCGAACTGGGTGGCATGGTACAATCGATGAATACCGTTACGGTACTGGCAGCTGTCAAGGCATTGCGCGAGACAGGCATCCACATCCCCACAGAAGCCATCCACGAAGCGTTTGCCCATGTGGTTGAACTGACCGGACTGATGGGACGCTGGCAAACCCTTTGCCAATATCCACGTGTAGTATGCGACACGGGCCATAATCCCGGTGGATGGGAATACCTATCGTGGCAACTCGAAGCCGAAAGTCGACGGTGCAATCGGCTCCGCATGATTATCGGCATCTCGAACGACAAAGACATTGACGGCGTATTGGACCTGATGCCGCAAGAAGCGACCTATTATTTCACCCAAGCCTCTGTCTCACGAGCCCTCCCAGCGCAAGAATTGCGCAAACGAGCCTCCAAACATGGGCTGATGGGAAAATATTACACTACCGTCGCGGCCGCTATCAAGACTGTCCTGCAAGAAGCCACGCCCGACGATTTCATCTTTATTGGCGGCAGTACCTTCGTGGTAGCCGACGCGATGCCTTTATTCGAGGAAGAATGAAAAGCCCTGCATTAGAACTACAGATAAGAATTTACAAAACTAAAATTACATATGACAGAATTCATACAAAAAAAACTCAGTGATTCGAAGGCGGCCCGCTGGACAGCATTGGCCATCGTCGCCTTCACGATGTTATGCGGCTACTTTCTAACAGATGTCATGTCGCCACTCAAACCCATGCTCGAAGCTGAATTGGCTTGGACCAGTACCGATTTCGGGTTCTTTACCTCCGCCTATGGTTGGTTTAATGTCTTCTTCTTGATGCTCATCTTCGGCGGAATGATTCTTGACAAGATGGGAGTCCGCTTTACGGGAATGATGTCGTGTATCCTGATGCTTGTCGGATGCGCCATCAAATATGCAGCCATAGCAGGATATATTGGTACCAGCGGAGAAATCCTGGGCTTTAAAGCGCAAGTGGCTTATGCTTCGCTCGGCTATGCGATTTTTGGCATGGGTGTAGAGATTGCCGGCATCACCGTCTCGAAGGTGATTGTCAAATGGTTTAAAGGGAAAGAACTCGCCTTGGCGATGGGATTGGAAATGGCGACGGCACGTATCGGGACGATGTTGGCTATGGCTATTACGGTTCCTTTCGCGAAATACTTCCAAAGCGTATCGGCTCCGGTGCTGCTCTGCCTCATCATGCTTTGTATCGGAACCATATCGTATATGGTATATGTGGTAATGGATAAAAAACTGGAGGCTTCGATGGCGGGCGAAGAGGAAGAAAAGGAAGAGCCGTTCCGCTTCTCGGATGTGTTCCTCATTATCCGGAACCGTGGTTTCTGGCTGATTGCCCTTCTTTGTGTTTTGTTCTATTCAGCCGTTTTCCCCTTTATTAAATATGCCACCGACTTGATGGTGAACAAATATGGTGTGGAGCAAGAATTGGCCGGTTTCATTCCCAGCCTTTTGCCTTTAGGGACATTATTCCTCACGCCCTTCTTCGGAAACCTGTACGACCGACATGGCAAAGGAGCCAGCATCATGCTCCTCGGTGCCGTGATGCTCATTATTGTGCATCTCTTGTTCGCACTGCCCATCTTGAATGTATGGTGGTTTGCAACGGCCATTATGATTGTGCTCGGCATCGCCTTCTCACTCGTGCCCTCCGCGATGTGGCCATCCGTTCCGAAAATTATCCCAGAGAAACAACTCGGTACAGCCTATGCGCTTATCTTTTGGGTACAGAACTGGGGACTCATGGGGGTTCCTGCCTTAATTGGTTGGGTATTGGATAGCTATTGCAAACTCGACACGACGAACGGAGGTCCTGCCTACGATTATACCCTTCCGATGGTCATCTTCATGTGTTTCGGCATTGTCGCCCTCTTCGTAGCCTTCCTCTTGAAACGTGAAGACAAGAAGAAAGGATACGGATTGGAGCTTCCCAACATACAGTAAGAGGTCGATTTCTCTTCTTCTTGCCCTATCACGATTCCCCTTAGCAAGGAAACATAGTTCCCCAGGCTAAGGGGAATTTCTTTTCCCCTCTCCTTTCTATTCTGGGGAAAAATTCGTTTCTTTGCCCTACATTCTATCAAACCATCATAAATTATAGTATATGAAAAGGATTCGGAAATGGAGCTGGGTGGCGCTCCTCGTGGGGCTGGTTGGCGTGGTATATGCACAAGAAGCACCGAAAAAGCACCTCAATATCATATTCATCGGGAATAGTATCACGCACGGGGCGGGGTTGGCAAAGCCATCACACGAAGCCCCTCCGGCACAAGCTGTCTTCTATTTGAACCAGCAAGCAGGCATCGGGCAGGTAAAGTTCAGCAATCAAGGCGTGAGCGGATGTACGACTGTAGATTATTTACCCGAAACGCACACCTTGTTCGACCAAGCTAAACAAGCCGCAGACCTATTGGCCGACGAAGACTGGGCTACGCTCCTCTTTTCCATCATGCTGGGAACAAACGACAGTGCCATGGAAGGAACAAATGGAGCACCGGTATCGCCCGAACAATATACCCGAAACATGACACAACTAATCGATTCCCTGTTGGCTTTGTATCCGACTTGCAAGGTAGTGGTACATCGCCCCATTTGGTATAGCCCGAATACGTATAATGGCGCTAAGTACCTGCAAGAGGGACTGAATAGACTTGAATCCTATTATCCAGAGATTCAGGCACTGATAAAAACGTATGCCCGAAAAGCACCCGGGCGTGTTTTCTTGGGTGATACAGAGGCTTTCGATTTCTTCAAAGAGAACGAAGCCAAGTTCCAACATGAGCAAGGCCGTGCCGGCATCTTCTTTCTGCATCCCAACCAAGAAGGTGCCAAAGATTTGGGGAAATTCTGGGGAAAAGCAATTTATAACGCATTAGGATTATGAAAGCAGACAAGCTACTTCTCTTTTGGCTGAAATGGAAACAGAGTGTGAAACGGAATCCGATAGAATCCTTTCTGGCGGTGTGTTTCTGTATTTTATGGTTAAGTCTGCTTTTCACAGACAACCATGCTATTGTGAATCTGTTGCGGTATGCCCCGGTTGTATTCTTACTTGCTTGTATCTTCCATGCCCATAGCAAACAAAAGGTAGTACGCTGGCTCTATTATCTCTCGCCTTTACTATTATTAATTCCCTTTTACGGAATCGATGAAGCCGTCGTATCGCTTCACTATTTTTTCACGTTGGTAATCATCCAAATTCTATATATCTTGGCCACAAGCCGAAAGGACGACCGTTTGTTTGCCAACGGAGCATTGAATTATGTGAAATCGGTCGGGATTTCGTTTGTCCTCTCTTTGACTATTTTGATTACTTTATGGGCCATTATCGCCTCTATCAGTTACATATTTGATATATGGAAAGGGAATGAGGACGATTGGTTATTAGCCATACAAGCCATTGCCTGGGCTTTTTGCATGCCTCTCCTGTTCGTTCTATTCCAAGACACCTACAAAGACAAGGCCATACGACCGAGCAAAGCGTTCCATTTCTTATTGAATTACATTCTCTCTCCGGCATTAATAATCTATACGGTTATTCTTTATCTTTACATGTTGAAGATTGTGATTGCCTTCGAGCTTCCGAAAGGACAGATAGCCTATATGGTGACGGCCTTCGTCAGTGCGTTTTTCATCTTAAAAGGTTGCCAATGCTTCTTGGAAAAGCCGATATATGTCTGGTTTTATCGAGGGGCAAGCTGGATCACATTGCCCACATTAATATTATGTTGGGTAGGTATCGTCTATCGGATTCGCGAATATGGATTCACCGAACCGCGTGTTTATCTGATAGCCGTAGTATCGGTATTGACCCTTACCGCATTCCTCTTTTTCTTCCGCCGGTTGCCCCATTATACGATAGCGGCATGGTTCGCAACGATTCTCTTTTCGATCATTACATATATACCGGGCATATCCGCTAAACATATTGAAGATTGGTCGCAAGCCCAACGGCCTGAATCCGAGAAAAAAGCCCGGCAGGAAGAGATGATAACCATTCTTTCGAAAGAGTCTATGGATATTTCCGGCTACAAACAGCTTTATTTTTTGGATCCCTTCTCGGGAGAGGGGAACTATTACCTAACATCTAAAGATAGCTTAAGCCTTTATATTCAAGACAGCTTGGTTTATCATAACCATTTCTCCCGCATCTTTGCCAACCAAATGCAGCAAGCAGGGCTTTCTCTGTCGGATTCCATTCCAGAAGGGAAATATACCGAACTCTTGCGCGTGGACTTGGATTCGGCCCTTATCCTTTTCGAAAATTACACCCTATTCCGAACCGATTCGGGATACCATGTCCAATATATGCAACCTAAATGCTACTTAACGCGTTAACCCCTCCGGGAAAAATCCGTTAAGTTCTTTGGAAAAATAGAAAAGCTCCGAGAAAAACTCTATCTTTAGGCTAAAGATATGCATCTGCAACCTGAAGATATATATCTTTAACTTGAAGATATGTATCTTTAGCCTAAAGATAGAGTTTTTCTCGGGACTTTTCCAATTTTAGGTCGGACTTACGCCCGTTTATCCGGTACATTTAGATTTTTTCTTTCCTCTTCTTAACACGCTTTGCAAGCATTTCTTCATAAAATCTTGCATCCACAGGACAAGAACGTGCCGATATGTCAAGACTTATGTGTATATTTGCATCTCGAAAGAAGAATTGAGAAATATCCAGCATAAATTCATGAAGAAAAAAACAAATACGGTATATGACCGGAATACGGTAGAGTTTGTGACGGTGGCATTAGAATATTGTACCTTCATGGAAGGTGCCGCGCAGATGGAACAGCTTGATTTTGTAGACAAAGCTACCAAGATTCTCCCTCTGCTTTACCTCAAGGCGGCGTTGCTTCCGGAGGAGGACGTGGACGATATGTTCGACCCCGAACTGTACGTGACAGAAACTATGTACGACGCCGTGCGCACAGACGTGGCCGGTTTGTTGGGTGAACATGACACCTACCTGGATACTTTCCGCCCGGACATGGCTTATAGCGAAACCCCCATCGCCGCGTTTATCTCCGAAGATTTGGCAGACGTCTACCAAGACGTAGGAAACTTCGTCTCGCTTTTCCGCCAAGGAAACGAGGAGGTGATGCAAGAAGCCGTGGCGCTTTGCCGGACCAACTTCTGCAACTATTGGGGGCAACGGTTGCTAAACGCACTTAAAGCGTTGCACGATTTAAGATACAGAGATGACGATTTGAAGGAGCAATAATACATGAATACTGAATACGCACATACGATTACGAAAGAGGAAGTAGAGGAGCTTCCGATGGAGAAGTTCGAAGGGCGGATATTCGTCTTGACGAACGAAAAGGAGGCGAACCGCGCCGTGGATTATTTGGAGCGCTATCCTGTATTGGGTTTTGATACGGAAACACGTCCGAATTTTCGGAGAGGGAAAAGAAATAAGATTGCGCTGGTGCAACTATCAACAGAAGATACCTGTTTCTTGTTTCGGCTGAACCGCATGGGGTTTCCTGCTTCGTTGAAGAAGTTGCTGGGAAATGCAGACGTAAAGAAAGTAGGACTTTCGTTGCGAGACGATTTCGGGGCGATTCGTAAACGGACGGAAATCGAACCGGAAAATTTCCTCGACTTGCAACCTTATGTCGGACAATTCGGTATCGAAGCGGCCAGCTTGCAAAAGATTTATGCCATCCTGTTTCAGAAAAAAATATCCAAAGGACAACGTCTCTCGAATTGGGAAGCTGAAATCCTTACGGAACCACAACAACGCTATGCTGCGCTGGACGCATGGGCATGCCTACATATTTACAAACAATTGAATAATCAAACAACTGATGAGTTATCATAAAATATACTTGAAACCCAAGAAAGAAGAATCGCTGTTGCGTTTCCATCCGTGGGTTTTCTCGGGGGCTATCCAACGTATAGAAGGCAAACCGGAAGAAGGAGACATCGTAGAAGTTAATAGCGCCGACGGACGTTTTCTGGCGTTAGGACATTTCCAAATCGGAAGCATCTCGGTCCGTATCCTTTCATTCAAGCCTTGCGAAATTGACCATGCCTTTTGGGTAGAACGCATCCGCATCGCTTACCAATTGCGTCAAATACTGGGATTGGTCGATACACCCGCCAACAATACCTTACGCCTGGTGCATGGCGAAGGAGACAATCTGCCAGGGTTGGTCATCGACGTTTATGCGCATACAGCCGTAATACAAGCTCATTCGGTCGGGATGCACCGCGCTCGGTACGAAATAGGCCTGGCTTTGCAAGAAGTAATCGGCGAAAAGCTACAAAATATATACTACAAATCGGAAACCACGCTCCCGTTCAAGGCTGGACTCGACAATGAAAGTGGTTATCTCTACGGGCACGATGTGGAAGACATCGCCATGGAAAACGGATTACGCTTCTATGTCGACTGGCAAAAGGGACAAAAGACGGGCTTCTTCGTTGACCAACGTGAAAACCGTTCGTTGCTGGAACGTTATTCGAAAGGGCGTTCCGTCTTGAACATGTTTTGTTACACAGGCGGTTTCTCCTTTTATGCCATGCGCGGAGGAGCCAAGCTGGTCCATTCGGTTGATAGTTCAGCCAAAGCCATCATGCTCACAAACAAAAACGTGGAATTGAATTTCCCCGGCGATATGCGTCACGAAGCATTCGCGGAAGATGCCTTCAAGTATTTGGAACGCATGGGAAGCAATTACGACCTGATTATCCTCGACCCGCCTGCTTTCGCCAAACATAAGGAGGTGTTGCGAAATGCACTCCAAGGATATCGCAAACTCAACGCCATCGCGTTCGAAAAGATTCAGCCTGGCGGTATCCTCTTCACCTTTTCCTGCTCGCAAGTCGTAAGCAAAGAAAACTTTCGTTTGGCTGTATTCAGCGCGGCAGCGCAATCCAAACGCAAAGTGCGCATCTTGCACCAATTGACGCAACCGGCCGACCATCCCGTCAACATCTACCATCCGGAAGGTGAATACCTAAAAGGGTTAGTATTATATGTAGAGTAAACGCATAGGTGTTTTTAAACACGGAAACACAGCGACTCGGAGTTTTAATTTCCCCCTAAATGAATCCCGTGCTTCTGTGTCTCCGTGTTTTTTCTTTCCCCCAATATCCTTTTACATCGGATGTAAAAGGATTTCCAGACGCTGGAAAACCCGCCGCAACCCCTATTTTGTAGGGAAAATCTGCATTCTTCGCGCTTCATTCTTCATTTTTTTATATCTTTGTGCCATAGAACCAATTAAAGAAAATGAACATGGAGTCATTGAATCTTATCAAGAACGACCCGTGGCTGGAGCCTTACACGGCCGCCATCGAAGGGCGTTACCAGTACGTGCTGGACAAAGAAAAAAGTCTGACGAACAACGGAAAGATTTCCCTGTCGGATTTTGCGTCCGGGTATCTCTACTTCGGATTGCATAAGACACCGAAAGGATGGATTTTCCGCGAATGGGCACCACATGCAACTGCTATCTACCTGATTGGCACATTCAACAATTGGCAGAAGAGCGAAGAATACCGGCTGACACGCATCGAAAACGGCAACTGGGAAATTATCCTGCCATCCGATATGCTGCACCACGAAGATTTATTCAAACTCTGGATTGAATGGGAAGGTGGATGCGGCGAGCGCATTCCGGCCTGGATTCGACGCGTCGTGCAAGACCCCGAGACAAAAATCTTCAGCGCACAGGTTTGGAATCCCGAAGAACCCTATAAATTCAAGATAAAGAAATTCAAGCCCGATACGGCTCCTCTCATGATTTATGAATGCCATATCGGCATGGCAACCAACGAGGAAAAGGTAGGTTCGTACAACGAATTCCGCGAGAACGTGTTGCCGCGTATCGTGAAAGAAGGATATAACGCCATCCAAATCATGGCTATACAAGAACATCCCTACTACGGTTCGTTCGGTTATCATGTAAGCAGTTTCTTTGCGGCCTCTTCCCGTTTTGGAACGCCGGAAGATTTAAAACGACTTATCGACGAAGCACACACAAACGGACTGTCCGTCATCATGGACATCGTTCATAGCCACGCCGTAAAGAACGAAGTGGAAGGTTTAGGAAGGTTTGATGGTTCGTACGACCTTTATTTCCATGGAGACAGCCGCCGCGAACATCCGGCATGGGATTCACTTTGCTTCGACTACGGGAAAAACGAAGTGCTGCACTTCCTGCTTTCCAATTGCAAATTCTGGTTGGAAGAATATAAGTTCGACGGATTCCGCTTCGATGGCGTAACGTCAATGCTATACTATAGCCACGGTTTAGGCGAAGCATTCTGCAATTATGGTGATTATTACAACGGACATCAGGATGGCGACGCGATTGCCTATCTGACGTTGGCCAACAAACTTATTCATGAAGTCAATAAGAACGCCATCACCATTGCGGAAGAAGTGAGCGGTATGCCGGGATTGGCAGCTAAAATCGCAGACGGAGGCTATGGATTCGATTATCGCATGGCGATGAATATCCCCGACTTCTGGATCAAAACCATCAAAGAAAAGAAAGACGAAGACTGGCATCCATCAGCTATTTGGTGGGAAACGACCAACCGCCGTGCCGACGAGAAGACTATCAGTTATGCGGAAAGCCATGACCAAGCGCTCGTGGGCGACAAAACCATCATTTTCCGGCTCATCGATGCCGACATGTACTGGCACATGCAGACAGAAGACCATAATTTCATGGTAGAGCGTGGTATGGCATTGCATAAAATGATTCGCCTCGTGACGGCTACAACCATCAATGGAGGTTATCTGAACTTCATGGGTAACGAGTTCGGCCATCCGGAATGGATTGATTTCCCTCGCGAAGGAAACGGTTGGTCTTATAAATATGCTCGTCGCCAATGGGATTTGGTAGACAATATGAATCTGAAGTATCATTTCCTGGGAGATTTCGATCGTGAGATGGTCAATCTCATTCGGAGCGTGAAGAATTTCCAAGATACACCAATCCAGAAAGTGTGGGATAACGACGGAGACCAAATCTTAGCTTATATGCGTAAAGATTTAGTGTTTGTCTTCAACTTTAGTCCTACAAAATCTTTTACTGACTATGGATTCTTGGTGCCAAAAGGAGAATACGAAGTAGTACTCGATACCGATGCGCCGCGCTTCGGAGGTTTTGCCCTGAACGACGATACAGTTCGCCATTTAACTCAATTCGATCCGCTTTATAAGAAAGAAAAGAAAGAATGGTTGAAGCTTTACGTCCCGGCACGTACGGCCATGGTGCTCCGTAAGGTAAAACCCGCCAAAACGGAAGCAACCGCAACAAAAGCAGCCAAAGCAGCGAAAGCCATGAAGGAAGAAAAAGTGGCCAAAGCCGCAAAAGCCGTCAAGAAAACAACCAGCAAAACAACAAATAAAAAACAGAAATAAGAGAATATAATATGTTGTATCCATTGACATTTAAACCGATCCTGAAGAATGTGATTTGGGGCGGTTCAGCTATTTGCCCGTTTAAGGGCATTACACCTGTGCAAGAAGGTGTAGGCGAAAGTTGGGAATTATCACACGTAGACGGAAATTTCTCGATTGTGGCCGAAGGCGAGTTGGCGGGTAAGTCGCTCGATGAATTGATTCAGGCTCACGGCAAAGAGCTTGTGGGTGCCCATGTATTGGAACAATTCGAAGGCCGTTTTCCGCTGTTGATCAAGTTTATTGACGCACGCGACAATCTTTCCATTCAAGTCCATCCTAACGATGAATTGGCCCGTGCGCGCCACAATTCTTTCGGTAAGACGGAAATGTGGTATGTCATCAAGGCCGACAAAGACGCGTCGCTCTACTCTGGGTTCTCGCAGCAAATCACGCCGGACGAATACGTAGAACGCGTAAAGAACAACACAATCATGGATGTGCTCCAACGCTATGACGTGAATGCGGGTGATGTATTCTTCCTTCCGGCCGGACGCGTGCACGCTATCGGCGCCGGTTGCTTCATTGCGGAAATCCAGCAAACCAGCAACATCACCTACCGCATTTACGACTACAACCGAAAGGATAAAAACGGCAACACGCGCGAATTGCACACGGAATTGGCAAAAGACGCGATTGATTACACGCTCTATCCCGACTACCGTACGCACTATAAAGCGCATTCGAACGCAACCGTGAACTTGGCTGATTGCAAATACTTCACGACCAACTTGATCGATATGGACGCGCAAATGGTTCGTAATTTTGAAGAGTTGGATTCGTTTGTAGTTTATATCTGCATGGAAGGCAGCGCGACTATCGAGGACAATAACGGCTATAAGATTTCCATCCATCAAGGACAAACCGCCTTGATTCCGGCCGCAACCAAGTCCGTCACCCTGACGCCTGTCCCCAAGGCGAAGTTCTTGGAAGCCTACATCAAGTAACTTCTTTCATTTCATTTTTGATGTTTGAAATTCAAAGAGGCGCAACGGCTCAGGCTAAAGCGCCTCTTTTTTTGTCCTTTCTAAAGCAAAGACCAACTCATTATCTTATATTGAAATAGCAAAACCGGCACTTTTGTATAACAAAAGTGGCACTGTTGTATGGCAAAAGTGGCACTGTTGCATACCAAAAGTGCCACTTTTGATAACTCGATATAGGATAAAGAGCCACCCGATATAGGAAAACGGAATAAACAGTATCGAAAAAACGAAATCCAAGTAGCAAATACAACTTTCCGTTTGACGCAAGGAGCTGTAGAAATTAGCACGGAACAACCGACCGACATCACTATCTACACAATGCAAGGCATCCAGAAAGTAGCCCGCCGCATTCCGGCCGGTACTGCATCCATCGCCTTGGAACCTGGCCTTTATATTTTGCAACTGAACGGGAAAGGACATAAGATTGTAATCCGGTAATCTGCCCCACCCTTTCTTAATTATATGCAATCGGAACCCTTGCCCAGGTGTAGGGGTTCCGATTTATTATCTGGATTTTATTCGTTTATTCCGTTAAATTCCCGTACCTTTGCATCCATCTAAACATGCAAGTATGAATTGGATACAAGAAACTTTCCTACAACCTACGATGATTCAGGCTGTTGCCGTGATCAGTATCGTGTGTGCCATAGGTGTTTATCTGGGGAAACTGAAAATGTGGGGTATCTCGCTGGGAATTACCTTTGTGTTCTTTGCGGGAATATTAGCGAGCCATTTTGGAGTAGTCGTCAATAAAGACATGCTGCTATTTGCCCAAAACTTCGGATTAATCATTTTCGTATATACGTTGGGGTTGCAGGTAGGTCCCGGTTTCTTTTCTTCCCTCAAAAAGGGTGGTATCTTGCTCAATTCGGCAGGTATGTCTGTTATTTTCATCGGATTGATAATGACAGTTGCATTGCATTACATCACGGGAATTTCTACTTCCGACATGATGGGTTTGCTTTGTGGAGCGGCCAACAATACGCCCTCGTTGGGAGCCGCACAAGAGGCAATGATGCAAGTTGCACCCGACGATGAGAAAGGCGTAACCGATATGGCTTTGGCCTGCGCGGTAGCCTATCCGATGGGCGTCATCGGAGTAATTCTTGCCATTATCACGTTACGTTCACTATTCCAGCGGAAAGGAGAAAGAACCGACGAGAAAATAGCTACATCTCAAACGTTCGTAGCTGAATTTCAAGTATGTAATCCTGCTATTTACCATAAGAGCATTAAAGATATCATGACACTGACGGACAAACATTTTGTGATTTCGCGTGTCTGGCGGAATGGGAAAGTAAGCATCCCCACATCTGATACGATGTTGGAAGAGCACGATCATTTGCTTGTGATTTCAGTCAAATCGGATGTGGAAAGCATCAAAGTGCTCTTCGGTGAACAAGAGAATGTGGACTGGAACAAAGCGGATATAGATTGGAATGCTATCGACAGCCAACTGATTTCCCGCCGGGTCATCGTCACGCGAAACCGCATCAACGGCGTAAAACTCGGTTCGCTCCGACTCCGCAATTTATATGGTATCAACATTACACGCATCAACCGTGCAGGCATCGACCTCCTCGCATCACCAGACTTACGCTTGCAGATAGGTGACCGCCTGACCATCGTGGGCGAAGCCAATTCGATTAGCAACGTCAGCAAACTCTTGGGCGACAAACTTCGCCGACTCCGCGAACCGAACCTTTTGGCTATCTTCATCGGCTTAACGTTGGGCGTATTAATAGGTTCCATTCCCATTGCGATTCCGGGTATGAACACACCTATCAAATTGGGCGTAGCCGGTGGTCCAATTATCGTGGGTATTTTGATGGGCGCTTTTGGTCCACGCATTCACCTGACAACTTATACAACGCAGAGTGCCAATCTGATGATGCGTCAAATGGGCATCACGATATACTTGGCTGGATTGGGACTCAGTTCCGGAGAGCATTTCTTCGAAACTGTATTTCGCACGGAAGGACTACTTTGGTTGGGTTTAGGATTTGCGCTGGCAATTATTCCCGTGTTGATTGTCGGCTTCATCATGTCTCGTTTCTTTGGTGTGGATTATGCACATAATGTGGGGATGCTCTGCGGTTGCATGACCAATCCCATCGCCCTCGATTATGCCAACACTACGGTGGAAGGCGATGAACCTTCTGTAGCCTATGCCACAGTGTATCCACTCTCCACCTTCCTGCGCATCATTACGGCGCAATTGGTGATCATGTTATGTTGAAAACACGTTATTTTCGACGAAACAAATCGTATTGGCTTATCGCAGAAAATTGTAAAAAAAGAAATAGTCATTTTCTTCTAAAAAAATATTTTTCAGCGGAAACAACGGCTGGAAAAAGAAAAACGTTTTTACCCAAAGAAAAAACAGGAAAGATGGTCCCGACCTTTGTAAGTTCCGCCCTTTTTCACTAAATCTGTATAAGGAATATACCTCTTTGAAATCAAGAGAGTTAGAAGAATTACTTCGTTTTCAGGTAATGGGTTGGCAACCGTTCTAATTGCCGCAGTCTACATCGCTTTGCTTGTTTGGGTAACTCTTACGGCACAAAGGTATGAAAAATATTCAGGCTGGAAAATCATTCCAAAAATTATTTCAGTCTGGATATTTGGCATCCACCCTTATGCCGTTTTGGGCTTGAAGCAATTAACGAGCAAGGAAGCCACGGTAAAAGCTATTCCCGTCCAAACCACACCTGCCCATCCGTAATGTTGCCAAAACAGGCCTGAAACGAATGTACCAGCAGAGCCACCCAAGAAGTAAATGGTCATATAAACGGTATTGACACGATTGATAGCGGATGCATCAAGGGCGACCACGCTGGTCTGGTTGGACAGATGGATACATTGCATTCCTGCATCAATCAACAGGATAGCGACTATCATCCATACATAGCTGGCATTCCCCCAAAATGCCAAGAACCATGCAGCCAATACCACACATCCTCCGACAATAGAGAAGAACCTTGCGCCATACTTTTGGATATAGCCGCTGATGAAAACCACCGTGGATGCACCTGCCAATCCGCACAAACCGAGTGCGCCGATAATATCGTCACTCGCAAAGAAAGGCTCTTGTTTCATCCGGAAAGCAAGGCAACTCCACAATGCGAAGAACGAGCCATAAGCCAATGCTGCCCTCAAAGAAGCGATACGCAAGTATGGGTATTTGTAGAGCAGGCGCAGCAAGGATTTCATCAATCCTGCATAAGTTTCTTGTGAACGGGCAGACAGCACGGGCAGCATCTTGTAAATCATCAGAAAGCATCCAAGCATAAACGCACAAGCGACGAAATAAACGGAACGCCATCCCCAAATATCAGCGAGAAAGCCACTGAATACCCGTGAACCAAGAATGCCTATTAGCAGACAGGATTGTATAATCCCCACGTTGCGCACCTTGTGTGCGGGTGCTGAATGATAAGACACCAACGGGATGAAGAACTGCGGCATGACCGAAGACGCTCCGGCAAGCAAGGATGCACCCCATACCCAATAGATGTTAGGGGCAAGTGCTATGGCAAGCAATGCGCACGATGAAATGATATAATTGGTCAATATCAGCTGCTTTCGTGAAACCAAATCGCCAAGCGGAATGACAAACACAAGTCCGACTACATAACCTATCTGGGTCAATGTCGCAACCATGCTGGCAGAAAAGTCGCTTACCCCAAAATCCTTTGCCATGCTGCCCAACAAAGGCTGGTTGTAGTAGCAGTTGGCAACGGAAAGCCCGGTAGCGACTGCCATCAGAGCCAGCAGAGGTGCCGGAATGCCATGGTTTTCTCTCAATTCATATTTCATCATTTATTCCTCCTTTCAGTATGACACAACTTTCAATCCAATCAAGGAGGCAATGAGCGTGAACAGGAAGAAAAGCCGTATGGGAGTGGCCGGCTCTTTGAAAACGAATATCCCAATCAAGACCGTGCCGACCGCTCCGATACCCGTCCAAATGGCGTATGCCGTGCCCAAAGGCAAAGTCTGAACCGCTTTGGCAAGTAATGCCATACTCAATACCGTGGAAGCCAAGAAACCGCTTCCCCACAGATAAAAACCAATACCTGATGCCTCTCTCGTTTTTCCCAAGCAGAATGTAAGGCTTACCTCAAACAATCCTGCCAAAAATAAAATTATCCAATTCATACCTATGATTTATTAAATTCGGGTGCAAAAGTAAGCAAGTAATTTCTAACCGTTTTTTACATTTGGTAAAAACGGCTTTTGCATTTGGCAAAAAACAGCTGTTTGTATCTGTTTCTGTGCGTTATTTTATAATTTTGTACCACAACAAAATGACTTATGGATATAAAGGAAATCATCAACCTGAGATATGCCATGCCGGATGCGTCTTTGGACAAGTTGCGGCAATGCCTGACGGAAGTTTCCTATCCCAAAGGCTTCCGCGTGCTGGAAAGTGGCAAGGTGGAGAAGGACATCTTTTTCATCAAGAAAGGCATTGTCCGCGCCTATACTTCGGTGGACGGAAAGGACATTACCTTTTGGGTCGGCAAGGAAGGGGCGACTCTCGTTTCCATGAAAGGATACGTGAACGATGAGCCGGGATATGAAACGATGGAGCTGATGGAGGATTCAGTCCTGTATGTATTGGAAAGAAAAAAACTGAAAGAATTGTTTTCAGAAGACTTGCACATCGCCAATTGGGGGCGGCGTTATGCGGAAATGGAATTACTTGCCACTGAGGAACGATTGATTTCCATGTTGTCTGCCATCGCTTCGGAACGGTATAAGGAGTTGTTAGAGAAAGAGCCTGATTTGTTGCAACGGTTACCATTGGGAAGTATCGCAACCTATTTAGGTGTCACACAAGCGAGCTTGAGCAGGATTAGAGCACAAATAAAGTGACGTTTCAATCAGCGGGTAGCAAGCGGTTTGGGTCTGCCCAAAACACAAACTTGCTACCCTCCCGTTGGCATCGTTTATAATCTCATGCCCTTGTCTCTCCTAAGCGGCTTAACAGTCCTTTTAATGGATGAGAACAGCCTGCCAAACTG
>NZ_NFJB01000024.1 GCF_002159645.1 Parabacteroides sp. An277
TAAAAGTTTTACGCTCCGGTCTTCCCAGAAGGGAGCGCGTTTTGAATAGAATTTTCTACTAATATTAATACTAACGTATTTCTTGGCTGCGGCGACTCTCGCGAGGGGCAGATGCAGCCCATTTTATTAACAACTTAAATTTATTGTGTTATGAACTTTAGTTCAATTATTTAACGACTACCTTGAACGATTCGCCGTCTACCGATACCACTGCGATACCAGCCGGAACGGCGATCGTCTCGTTATCCGAGTTGATTGTCTCGTTAGCGACAACCTTACCCAAGATAGTAGCAATCACCACGTTCTTGCCTTCCGCACCCTTGATAACTACGGCACCGTCAGTTGCTACGACTGAAACTGCACCTTCAGCGGTGATGCTTTCGTTAGCTGTCGGGTTCGAATCTTCTTGAGCCATCAAGAACTCTTCACCGTGCGTGTAACCGTTCGTTACCACAATCACACCGTTTACAGATTCCAAGAATCCTTCGTTGTTCCAAGTCCAAGCATCCTTGTTGTCCAAACCAGCCTTCACAGCTGAATCGTAATCATACCAAGCAGTTTGTACTTTGAATGTTTCATCTACAGCCTGGTTCACATACTTGAACGCGAACTTAGCCTTGTTGAAGTCTGCCGTGCCTAAGTTGAGCGTTTCGATAACAGGACCATTCTCGCCATCTGTCAAGAACAGTTTATCACCTGTATGGAAGCCCCACTGGAAGCCTAACTTAACCTTCTTTTCATCTGCTTCGATGTCGTTGATGAACTTGTTGTTATGGTTGCGACTTACGAATACAGCAGAGTCGATCTGGTTCACCAAGAAGCGACCGTACATTGTATCCGGTTTAATCATGTGAGGAACAGACGGACTGTTCGGATGATTATCAAATTTAGCCTCTACATAAGTCGGGTTCACTACAAGTAAGTACTGGTAGCGGTTGTTACCCGGACGTTCTACGTAAGCCGAATCAAGAACCATAGCTGGAGCGATGCCATTCGCATTACCCAAGTTCAGGAACTGACCCTTTTCGAACAACAGGAAGTCGTTCTCTTCTGCACCGTAGATGCGAACCGTATCACGCGGCGTGGCCTTTACATATTCCTGAGAAGCAGTAGTAGCAATTGTGAAGATGTCGTTTGAAGTCGGTTGTGTGTACATGTTTTCAACTTCAATTGCACCTAAGTTCTGGTACGTAGATGCACCATACAACTTGTTGCTGTAATCCAATTCGTAGTGAGCCTTACCTGTAACGACATTGCCATCTTTATCGTAATTGCTGTCTGTTACATACTTATCGTTATTCAAGCCCCAAGGAGTAACACCCACGATGTTGTAAGCACCAGCTTCAATCTTCTGAGCACCTTTTGCTTTCTCTTTCAATACAAAGCGATAAGCAGCATTCAAATCCTTCGTCGTGAAGTTCTTCGAATTCGGGTCGCAAATCATTGATTCGATTGTCTGGTTCTGACTCGGGTCGTAACGCAACCATTCGTTGTTCTGGATGTTCTGCAATGCATACGCTACGATAGTGGTTGTATCGTTGTATGTCTTGAACTCAGAACCTGTCCAATACATCGGATGAGAGATCGTGTATACAGAGTCTGTTCCAGCAGTCAGATACTTAACGGCATCCGTATCGTGAACGCGAGCTGCTGTGAACGGAACAAGACGCCAGTTTGTAACATCCAACACATCATCAGACAAACCTAAGAAGTGACTATCCTTACCTTCGTTTTCAGTTACATAAAGCTGAGCTGCTGCATCGATAGACAATTGGAATGTCTTATCCTGCAAATCTTCCTTCGTCCAGTTAGCGTAGCTGTCTGTATTGTAAGCATTTTCACCCTTCGTAATCTTCAAGTTGCCTTCAGCAGCCTTGATGATTAACGTATCGCGTAATGCTTGATTGCGAACCGTACCAGCCGTATTGAAGCCGAATGGTCTTGTATACCAATTATATTGAGCGCCCCATTCATCATTCTGTTCATACTCTACAGCATAAACATCGTTACCCAATGCATGCATAGATTTAACACTGATAGACTTACTCGGGTTCTCACGGTTCGTGAATGTGAACTTACGTGTATCATCTGTATCAACAGAAACTGCCCATTGTCCTTCAGCCTTGTCTGCTAAGAAGTAGTCAGCTTCAGTCGGCATTACAACGCCATTCTGATTAATACCCAAAACTTTACCGTTCAAGTTCACCCAATTGTTACGCTCATTCTGGAACTGCATGTTAGCACCAGCCTTGAATGTAATGTTCACATAACGGTAATTCAACGGGTTGTTAGTAGCGTCTTCACCACGTACGATGTTTTCGTTTGTTGTATAGAACGAAACGTTCGGTCTACGTGCACTATTGTCCGCGCAACGATCGTTTGCAGTTACAAATACATCCAAATGTCCGTTCGCATCTGTAGTTTCCAAGTTTACTAAGTCGTAAGCGAATACTTTGCTTGCACTACCGATTTCAACGCAATATACAGGCGTATTATCCAATACCATATCTGCATTGATAGCGCTTGTTGCATCATATTCTGTCTTACCTTCCAAATAGTTGATGCGGAAGTAAGGATAATAAGTCTTGTTGTTTACCTGACGACCTTCCAAAACATCTTCTACATTGGCTTCTCTCAAGACTTCAAACTTGTATCCACCTTGAACAAAGTCATTAACCGCATTGCTCCACTTATCTGTCACATTCAATACGATGTACAGGTTCGTGCCTTTCTTCTTCAACAAGAATGCTTTTTCGTTTTCTTTGTTCCATTCGTCATTTTCAGGTGCGATTTCGTGGAATCCGTTTGTTGCATCCCAATAAACCGGAACTAAATCTGTATTATCAAATTCATTTCCATTGATAGTCTTATTGGCGATATCCTTATACTTGTCTACCACATTCAAACGGAAGCTACTGCCATAACGATGCAATAACCAGTGAGCCGTGAATTGTTCTAACTTAGACTGATAGAAGCCAAGAACAGTAGCTCTACCCACAGTCGTAGTAATAGAAGTCGTACCGCTTGTTGTTGTGATTACAACTGATTCTTCAGCACGTCTTTCATCTACGCCTAACAACTGGATACCACCGTTATATTGGTAAGCCATGAAACGTTCGTAACCGTTAATTTCAAGTTGTTTGCCTGTTTCACGATTTACGAATTTATAAGCATAACGACCATCACCTAAAGCAACTGTTTCAGTTACTTTCCACAAGTCAGCTGTTTGCCAGCTTGTTCCTGCTACAGCCTTACCATCCGCATCGCCATTGATGTAAATTGTAGCGCCAGCTTCATCACGTCCTGCCAGAATAATATAATCTCCATTCACAGCATTCAGCAAAGGTATTTCACAATTGTTAATCTCATCAGCTGGAATGGACTTTTCAGCTAAAGCAATTGTCGCACCACTACCTTCTTCGCCAACGCCAGTCACGCCATCCGGAGTATAAGTAATGCCTGATTTGCCCCATTCGCCATCCAATGTTATCAACGTCTTATTATTCAGATACCATGCAACCGGAGTATTTTCCTTCCAGCCATCTGTTGTATAATAATAAGTGTGGTCACCATCCTTATAGTAGATATAAACCGGAACAATAGCCGTCTCAACTACATCTGTAATAACCAAAGTACCATCATTCTGATATTGGATACCATAGATATCACCATATTCAGCACCCGGAGCACCACCTTCGCCTACAGTCGAAATCGTTTCTGTTCCATAAGCTGTATCTCCAATTACATCTTTAGCAATGCCTTGACCCAAGATGAAAGAACCTTCTGTTGCGTCTGTAGCAGCTTCTGGATCTACCTTACCTTCTTCGTCAATAGCATACAATACTGCAGGAACAGCGCCTTCTGCATCAGCATCTGTAGTAAGACCTGTAGAAATGACATAAACTGGAGTATAACCACCAACTATAGCCATCTGCAATATACCATCTTCATATTTGAAGGTAGCAGCAGTTGATTCTCCAGAATACAAGAGAGAAAGGTCACTCTGCAAATAAGCATCACTTGTTCCTTTTACACTAAGTTTGCCACCTTCATGCAAAGTCCACGTATTAGCATCAACTTTATCACCATACGTACCAACAGCTATTACATGAGATGTTTCTTCAGTATTAATATAAACAGTGTTTGTAGAACCTGATGTCAACTCTACAACTTCTTTTGAAGTAGCGAATGCCAGTTTGCTAACTGTACCATTCAATCCTTCATAAGATTGCATTGTACCATCTTCTTTCCACAAATACAGCTTTTCGCCGTTCTGCTCCCAAGAATTTGTTCCATCAAAAGAAATACTCAAATCGGTTAAGATCGTAACCTTATCAGGCGTAGAAGTCTTGATAGATTTGATAGAACCATCTTTTGCCAAGAAGTAACCATCTACAGGAGAAAGATAATACACATCACCTTTCACCAAGCTCCAAGTGTAGCTTGCTTTCTCTACCACAGACAACTCGTAGCCAGCCACACCTTCAGCATTGGCTTTAACCACGTAAGCTGTCTGAGCCTTCCCATTGCCCGCGTTCACAGCGTTCACCGTAAATACAGCTGAACCGCCTACCAGCAGAACGCCGGCGCAAAGCGTAAGTACTTTTTTGTTCATAAAACTTGATTTTTAATTTATTAATAAATAGTTAAATAAAAACTCAATCTCAAATTTTACGAAGGCTTAGTACAACGTTCCCGGCTTTGGTTATGAATAGACATAAAAAAGCGCGGGCTTTACGTTGTCTATAATTGATCTAAAGGCTCTGGTAAGCCTGTCTTGCAATAATAGAACAACAGCCCGCGCCTATACGATATTTCCAGTTTCCCCACACTGTTACATATAACCTATATGCACGAATTATAGGAAACCTTCATCTGTCCCGTATGTAGCGCAAGCATTTACCGTCCATTACTCCGCAAGACTTAAAAATTTACCAGATTTTTAGATCGGAATAATCTTCGTAAAATGCTTGTCAATATTTCATCGATTCCCAAAGGCGAAACCCTATTCGCTGCGGAATCGATGCAAAGGTAAGGAGGAAAAATGAAATAGCAAGAGTTTTAAGAAAAAACTTTTTGGTTTTTATCCGAAACCTTGGTTTTTCTGGACGAACCCCCAAGGTTTGGAGGATGAAACCGGATTTATACCAAACATGCTTCTCATTTCACATAACCCACTTTCGGACGAGGTAAATTCCTATTTCCGGTTTGCAACTCTGCCAAGGTCTGATGTATCAATTCCAATTGCATTCGCGTGTCCTCGTTGATATCATTATAATCCGCAAATACTTCTTCCATATACGCTTTCAATCCCTCGACTTCTGCCCGTAACTCTGTCACTTCTTCGATAGGAGAAGAAGTAACCATGCGACGCATAGCCACAAAGGCACGCATAATCCCCATATTTATCTGTATTGCGACAGGAGAATTCAAAACACTGCTTAACATAGCAACACCTAATTCCGTAAAAGCATAAGGATTACGCCGTACACCCATTTTGATAGAATTGGACATCACAATTTGTGATTTCCAAATTTCCAGTTCATCACTTGTTAACTGAAACATGAAATCAATTGGAAAACGTTCTTTATTACGTTTAACCGCTTGGTTTAAGGTACGCGTTTCAACGCCATAGAGTTCTGCCAAATCGCGATCCAGCATGACCTTTTGTCCTCTAATCTCGTATATCTTACTTTGGATAAGTTGCAAATTACTACTCATAGCTCTATCTGTTTTAGTATGTTCCTTTCACTTCACATAACCCACTTTCGGACGAGGCAAATTCCTATTCCCGGTTTGCAATTCCGCCAAGGTCTGATGTATCAATTCCAATTGCATTCGCGTATCCTCGTTGATATCATTATAATCCGCAAATACTTCTTCCATATACGCTTTCAACGCCTTGACTTCTGCCCGTAACTCTGTCACTTCTTCGATAGGAGAAGAAGTAACCATGCGACGCATAGCCACAAAGGCACGCATGATATTAATGTTGACTTGTATGGCAACATCACTATTCAATATACCAGAAAGCATAGCCAAACCTTGTTCGGTAAAAGCATAAGGTCGTTTTCGTACTCCACCCCAACTTGAAATCACAAATTGTGACTTCAAGATTTCCCATTCATCGGGTGCTAATTGAAACATAAAATCCGGTGGAAATCGTTTTATGTTTCGCTTTACTGCTTGATTTAGAATACGAACTTCCACCTGATAGAGTTCTGCCAAATCGCGATCCAGCATGACCTTTTGTCCTCTAATCTCGTATATTTTGCTTTGGATAAGTTGTAAATTACTACTCATAGCTCTATCTGTTTTAGTATGTTCCTTTCACTTCACATAACCTACTTTTGGACGAGGTAAATTCCTATTCCCGGTTTGCAACTCTGCCAAGGTCTGATGTATCAATTCCAATTGCATTCGCGTATCCTCATTGATATCATTATAATCCGCAAATACTTCTTCCATATACGCTTTCAACTCCTCGACTTGTTTTTCCAACTGAGCCATGCGATTCGTAGAAGGCATATTTAGCATCTGGCGCATAGCCACGAAAGCACGAACTATTAACACACTCGTTTGAATAGCGATATCGCTTTTTAAGACACTTGACAGCATCACTACGCCATGTTCGGTAAAAGCCAGAGGTAAAGCGGATTTCGGTCGTTTCATACGTGATGTCATCACAAATTGTGATGAGATATTTTCCCATTCCATAGCTGTCAATTGAAACATAAAATCAGTAGGGAAACGACTGAGATTACGTTTTACGGATTGATTCAGGACACGCGTTTCCACTTGATACATTTCTGCTAAATTAAAATCCAGCATGACCTTTTGTCCTCTAATCTCGTATATCTTACTTTGGATAAGTTGTAAATTACGATTCATAGCCAAGTCTGTTTTATATTTATATATGAATAATTAGGTCAAAGGTACGGACTTATTTCCTAAATACAAAAAGACTTTCCCTGTTTTCAAACGACTTTGCCCCAATTCATAACGAGAATCGTTTCCGTTTATAACGAGAATCATTTTCATTTATAATTATAATCGCTGGCGATTATAGTTATAAACAAAAGCAAGGAGCTTCTGCTTGTTTACGGCTCCCTGCTTTTATGCCTTTATCATCCGCCCCAACTCTCGCGATAGAAATCGAGAGACTCGAGGATATGCGCCCGGCTAACTTGCTGATTAATACGAACATCGCCCACGCCACCAAGGAGCGTAAAGTTGATAATGCCCGCTTCGTTCTTCTTGTCGTGCGTCATCAGTTCATAAAGCGCATCATAATCGTCGCACGAGAAGGCGAACGGGCGGTAATATTCCTTTATATAATAAACCACCTGGCTTAATTTCTCCATCGGAAAACCGCAAAGCTTGTGCGAAAGATACAACTCGCTGATGATACCTGCTGCTACCGCATGCCCGTGAAGCAAAGGCGCATTCTTCCGAAATGAGAGGCTTTCGTAAGCATGACCCACGGTATGCCCGAAGTTCAACGCCTTGCGAATGTTTTGCTCCTTGGGGTCTTTGGCCACAAATTCTTCTTTTACCGCCACACTCTGCGCCACAAGCTGATTCAGATAGCGGTAATTCATCGTATCGATATCGTAGAGCATGACCGACGTATAGACCTCCATCGAGCTAATCAACCCATGCTTTATCATCTCGGCATACCCGCTAAGGATGTTATCCCGGTCGAGCGTGCGAAGAAACTCGCAATCAATAAAAACACATTCAGGCGGATAAAACGCTCCGATTTCATTCTTTAACCCGTTGAAGTTCACACCTGTTTTACCACCTACAGCCGCATCGACGGAAGCCATCAACGTGGTAGGCACATTAATCGTCCGAATTCCCCGCTTGAAAGTAGCACCCGCAAATCCGCCCATATCCGTTACCATGCCACCACCCAAGTTCAATAATACCGAATGGCGCGTAGCTCCTTCTGAGGAAAGACGCATCCAAATGGACGACAATGCCTCGAGACTCTTATGCGTATCACCTGCCTCGACGGTGATAACAGGCGCATCCCTCAGCAACGGTACCTCTTTAACCAACGGATAACACTTCTCGTGCGTATTCATATCCGTAAGCACGAACAACTTATCATAACTCATACCTTCCAAAAACACTTGTAATTCGGAAGGCAAATCCTGACATATTACTACTTTTTGGTTCATCTTCTGCTTTTATTATTTGTTTTCTTGGATTCGCAAACCAACCTCCTTTTCCCTACGAAAAAAGAAGTATACATCACTTTTCCTTTCTATTTTCTCAGAGCAAAGGTACATATTTCTTTTGGAAAAAGTTATCTTTGCGACTTTCAAACCTATAATAACAAAAACAGAGATAAAGAATGAAAACACAGATTGTATGGCTTAACGTGATTCGTTTTGCAGCCTTTTTTATGTTGATTTGCTGCCATGCGGCAGATCCGTTCTATGCTACGGCTACTTATGCAACAGCCGAAGGCATGGCACCCGTAGACCCTTACATGATACAATGGGCCGAACGATGGATGGCATTTGTGCGTCCATGCGTTCCCTTATTTGTCATGATAACCGGAGCGCTTTCCTTTCCCGTAAAAATGGAAATGGGGGCATTTTACAAACGGCGCATCCTGCGCGTGCTTTGGCCTTTTTTGATTTGGTCGGTGCTTTATTATCTATTCCCTTGGTTCTCCGGATTGGCAGGCGCCGACAAGAGTATTATCTATAAATGCTTTATCTGGTCGGATACGGATAGCCAATCTATTGTACCTTGCCTCATCAATATAGCCCGCATTCCGTTCACTTTCAACTATTCCGCTTCGCACATGTGGTACATTTATATGTTGATTGGACTATATCTTTATATGCCTATCTTCTCGGCTTGGATTGAACGCGCCACCAAACGACAAAAGGAGCTTGTCTTAGGATTATGGCTGGCAAGTACCTTCTTGCCTTATCTGGAAGAGTTTGCCGGCCCATATGCTTTCGGGACGTGCTCATGGAACGCTTTCGGCCTGTTTTATTACTTCGCGGGTTTCAACGGATTCCTTTTGTTAGGGCATTACATCCGATGCCACGTCTCGTGGAATCTACGCCAAACACTCCCCATTGCGGCCGTGATGCTCATTGTGGGCTTTGCCATTACCTATTTTGGCTATGGCTACATCATGTCATTACCCGAAAAGACACCCGAACAAATCGAATTGTTCTGGACGTACAATAGCATAAACGTCGCCCTCATGTCTGCCGCTTGGTTCTTGGTACTGAAACACATCTCTTTCCAGCTCGAATCGCATACGGCTCAATGGCTGGGCAATCTGGCTTTCTGCGGATTTGGAATCTATATGATACACTATTATTTCGTCGGGTTGGCACACGAGCTGATTACCCACCTCGATTTGCCCGTCCCGTTACAAATACCAGCCGCGGCCGTATTGATATTCACCCTCTCATGGGGCATCGTGGCGATTGTCAAGAAGTACTTGGGTAAAGCAGCGATATATATCATGGGATAAAACCCACTTTCCTCAAACCGCCGCACGACGGTCACGCAAAATAGCCTCCATATTCTCTTTTGCCCAATCGAGCAACGCGTCGATATGAGGCAAAAGAGATTGGCCGCGAACCGTCAACGCATATTCCACACGTGGAGGTACTTCGGGAAAGACAGTCCGCGTTACCAACCCATCTTCCGCCAACGTCCGAAGCGTTACGGTCAGCATCTTTTGGGAAATATCCGGTATCGCACGTTGCAATTCCTTAAAACGCATCGATGTGTTTCCTGCATTGCGTAACGTATAAATCACCAATAACGACCATTTATCACTAATCCGAGCCAAAATATTCCGAATTGGACAATCCGGGAATATCCTATCTTCCACTATCATTCTATTCATACCTTTGTATTTCAAAACACTCTACAAAAGTAAGCAAAAGCCTTGGATAAACTGGCAAACTCCCAACCAAAAAGTTTAAACACCCGATAAATTCTCTATCTTTAGGTTAAAGATACATATCTTCAACTTAAAGATATATATCTTCAATCTGCAGATACATGTCTTTAACCTAAAGATAGAGAATTTATCGGGTGTTTCCCTTTTTTCAACGGGCCCAATGAATTTAATCTTAGCCCAAACGAATTTCCCCGCCCTCCTTTCACAAAGATTCTTCAATAAAAAATCCGTTTACATTTGGTTCGTAAAAAAAATATCCCTACTTTTGTACCATCAAAAAAACAAGGCTCGGTAGCTTAGCTGAATAGAGCGTCAGATTCCGGTTCTGAAGGTCGTGGGTTTGAATCCCACCCGGGTCACAGATTAAATCCGCAGATAATCATTTTATTTGCGGATTTTTTATTTCGTTAGGCTGGGGATTATTTTTAACCAAAGAATCGTCTAATCAAGAAAAAAATAGGAGGATAAGACATGGAAGGAACTTTATTTATGTTTGGTTTCCTTATCGTAATCGCATTTGCAGGAGGCATTTACTTCACCTTGCAAGGCCGAAAAGCGAAATGGCAACAAAAGGAAAAATAAACCTATTTCAAAAGAGATAAAAAAAGGCGCATCCAAACTATGACGCGCCTTTTCTTTTCCTATTATTCCACTACATACCACGTATAACCTCGGGCGGGAATCT
Organism: Parabacteroides sp. An277; assembly: GCF_002159645.1. Classification (GTDB taxonomy): domain Bacteria; phylum Bacteroidota; class Bacteroidia; order Bacteroidales; family Tannerellaceae; genus Parabacteroides. Next base: position 10,635 of record NZ_NFJB01000024.1, read on the forward strand.
TTACTTCTAATTTCACATGGCCGTTACAATCAAGCGTATAAGTCTGCTCAGCCTTCTCCTGTTCGCGAATCTTGGCTTTTTCTTTCAAACCAGTATAGTACAAAGGTAAAGAGATAGTACGCGTAATTTCCTGGTCTGTCGGATTAAAGAACAGGGCCAAAGCTTTCTCCTTTTCTTGCGGATTGACGTGCATGATGCCATCCCAATCTCGCGCGTCGGGTTTCCGTAAATGGATGATATCACTATTCAAGATGCGACGGTACTTCTTATACCACGAGATGATTTCCTGCACCGCCTCTTTTGTCTCTTCTGTATCGTACAGGCGAGGGCCACGATAACAGGCCTGGATGCCAGCACCGTAGTTTTGAAACATCAATGTCTTGTATTCATACAGATGTTCACTTAAAGGCTCTAACGTAGCGGCAGCACCTCCACCATGATATTCAACCAAAGGAACAAAACTCCAGAGAGACGAAGGAATGCGCTCCCATGTACAATCGTAATTCAATTGGCGCGTGTGAATTAATTGCCGTTCGCGCGGAAGAGACCAATTCACTTCCCGATAGCCAATACTCGTCTTCGTAGAACCATTTAAGAAATAGAAATCGGGTACATTCAAATAGATACCGTTCTCACACATCCAATGATACAAATCCGTTATCTTATGGAATTGGTTCCATTGCGAATCTTCCAATCCTTTATGGTGCGCATGTTTCGTCGAAGCGCATACATCGCCCGGATAGGAACCGTCATGCTCAAAGCAGGTCATGCCGGTTTGCTCAAAGAAAGTCTTTATTTTCTGGAAATATTCATATCCCCAATCGCTGCATAAGCAAGGTGAACTTCCGAACGTCATGCCACCCCGCTTGCCCGTCTTCGGATTAATCACATCGACCTCGTCGCTAATCCAACGGCTTGCCAATAGGGAATAACATCCCATCTCGATGCCCTTGCTCTTTGCATAATCTACCAAAGCTTTAAACTTAGCTATATTGGCCTCCGAAATGTCTTCCGCATCCGCTCCGGAGCCAAAGCTGAGAATAATCATCTCGTAGCCCGTCTCGGCGCATTGGTCCACAGCCCGGCGCACAACATCCGGTTCGCTCGACGTCAAATGCATAAAGATGGGATTCTCTGTCGTCCAGGGAGCGATGGTACGATAAAAGCGACGTGTAAATAATCCTTTCCGCTCTCGGTCGAAGCTATCAAAAGGCATTTCATAGACGCTAAATGAACGGAACGTCTCGCCCGATGCCACTTGTTGATCTGGACCGATAGGAGGCGTCACCTGCAAAACGCAAGGTGTCTGCAACAAATAGTTTCGCTGGGAGGTATAGGCTGGGTCTTCTACCCAATGCTCCGTAATGTCCGTCTCTTTTTCCGTAAAGCTTCCTTTGCAATTATAATCGCTCTCGACATGGATATTGGGCAACAGGAACGTCGAAGGGTCGCCTCCACTGGGCGACTCAGGTTCAGCAAAAGCCAACTCTTCTACCTGGAAATGGTCTACCGTAATAGGCAATCCAGACGTATTCTCCACTTCAAACCATTTGCGAACGACCGGAATCCCATCGTATACCGCCACATGGAGCTTCACGATCACCTCTTTCATTGCCTTGTCACCTCGCATGGTAAAGACAATCTCTTTTCCCGTCGGAGCTTTCTTGTTCAATGCCCAACGGGAACGTGCCCAATGAATCCCCTCCTCAACAGGTTTTACCTCAAAATCTTCTACCAAGAATGATTCCGGCATGGTTTGCATCGCCTCCACCCATTCCGGCTTTAAGTATCCACGTTCGGGTTGTCCTGCCAATCCTCCTATCTGCCATTTCTTGCCATCTATCCAAATCGCCCCTTCACTGCTCACGGCCCGAAGCAGGCTCTCTCCTAACATTCGGTTCGTATAATCAACCGTAGCTAAATTCGGCATGATACGAAACGTACGCGATACCAACTCATTCGCCACAACAAGCCCCTTGCCGTCTGCCGTACGATAAACACCCGCTTTTACCTTCTCCGGCGTCAAAAGCCAATCAAAGGGTGTCCGTTCGGATAACAATGCGTCATAAACAGGCAATTGATTTACTTTGGCTGTCAAACGTTTTACTATTTCGGCAGATTGTTTAGGACCTTCTCCCAAAGCACTCACGTCAACCAACTCCGGGCGCGAACCTTGATAGGTAAACCGAGGTGAAATCAAACAGAGGCAATCACCGCTCGCGCCGTCGTCCGTCGGGTCAACCTCCATCTCCAATAGCTGCACGCCTTTCAACGATATATTCACATGAAACGTCGCTCCACGTGAAAACACACCGCTGTTATACACCTCTTTCCCATCTGCTTTCAGGATAAAACGCACCGACCCTTTGGCCACCTTGCCATCCTTTCCGACCACGCCGGCCAGGCGTTTACCGCCTTCTTCCGTCTGGCGAAACAACAACTTTGTCCCGTCGACCAAAGGTTGCACCATCCAATCGGCCTCGTCCGCCGATACGACCTCCTCCGAAAGGCGAATCTGAGCCTCGAAACGTTCGGCATGACCGCCCAGCTTCACCTTCGCCACGCTCCGCGCCTGAAGCTCCAACACACCGTCATGCGTAAAAGGGCTTCCATATTCCTGCCAAATCTTTGCCACATCCAGCTCATCCATCTGCACCACATCCTGCGCCGCCAAAGCGCCCGACAAGCCCAACAAGCCTGCCATTAAAATCGATTTCAAATACATATTCTTTTCCGTTTTATAAGTATCTCTACGAGTGCAAATATAAACACTTATTTCCAAACTCAACGTGGGTGTGTCAGAATACTATCTGAAAAAGCCCTCTTACACTTAGGGGAGCTTTCCAGCATGCTGGAATCTTTCGCCGCGTCGTCGGGAGACTTTCCAGCATGCTGGAATCCTTCGCCGCGTTGTCGGGAAACTTTCCAGCGTGCTGGAATCCTTCGCCGCGTTGTCGGGAAACTTTCCAGCGTGCTGGAATCTTTCACCGCGTCGTCGGAAGACTTTCCAGCGTGCTGGAATCCTTCGCCACGTCGTCGGGAGACTTTCCAGCGTGCTGGAATCCTTCGCCTATTGTTTCTCTCCGAACTCCGTCTGTTGTTTTTCTACCTCTTTCAGTTTCAAAACGCTCAATTCTTTGCGCAATCTTTCCACTTCCCGTTCCAAATCCGTTTTTGTGGCATACGTTTCTGCCTCCATCGCATTTGCTGTCGAGAGTTCCTGCATTTCCGATTCCTTATATAATAAAGGATAAGCGGCAGGCACGGATTCAAACTCCAATTCTCCGCTGAGAGGCTTCTGGGAACCTTCGAACAGCACGCTGGCCGTAATCCGGATTTTCCCCGACTTGACGGTCGATTGCACCAGTACCGGAGCTGTCCCCCATTTCACCGGTGCCGGATTCGCCAGCACTTCCGCTCCGCCGAGGATGCGTCCCTCCCCCTCGATAGAGAAACGGATATACTCGTTGTTCAAGCGTTTGATATTTCCATTCTTATCGGCTATAGCGGCTACGACCGTGACAAAATCCGAACCGTCCGCCTTCAGTCCCGTGCCTTCATCATCGAGCCAGAGCAGAACCTTTTCCGCCCGGCGAGCCGGCACGACCTTATGCGTCGCCACGACTTTCCCGTTCACCAACCCTTCCGCCAGCAGATAAACTTCCTCTTGCTTCTGCGAGCGGGACAGAGCTTTGTCTGCCATAAAGTCGTAAACATCCGGGAACACGATAATCGGAGAAGGCATCCCTTTTCGCTGCTTGTCTTTCGTGTAGGAATAGGTCTTGCCTCCTTTGTTGAAGGTGAGGCGCACTTCATCGCAATTGGAATAAACCGTTACGTCTCCACCGGAGAAGGGCGTCATCTCATGCGCGATATAAACCATCGGCCCGCTTCCTACCGTCTGCCCGTTCTTCTCCACCGGACGTTGCGCCATAAACATATAATAAGAATACTTCGGCTGGCGGAACACATCCATCAATCCGCCATAAAAAGGATCCGGATGGTATCCCCGCTGATGGTCGAACGAATGCCACAGGCAACCGCCCACGTGCTGCGACGACTGTTTGTACAATTCGTTGTAACTCGTCACCGGATAGGGCGGGTTAGCATAATGCGCCGCCTGGACCCGCATCGCCTGCTCGCCCCAATTACGCGCCACGCGGCTCGGCGAATTATGCGAGCTCCAATCGTCTACATTGTCGCCCCATTCCCGCGTGAAATAGGTCTTGGTCGGGTCATACGACTGGGCAGCGTCTTGCATATTGCCGGGATGGGCAAAATAGACCGGAAAATGCTCATGGCCGCGTGCTTCACTATCGCAACTGCTATAACAATAAGGGTAAGGATATTCCTTGTCGACAATCTCACGTGCATTCTTGGCAAACTCGACCGGATACCACGTTTCATTCAAGATAGGTTCCCACAGCCAGACGCAGGGATGATTTCTGTCTCGGCGTACCAGATTGCGGATGTCGCTATACACACGTTCGCCAAACTCCGGCGCATCGTTCCAGAACTGCCAGCCCGGCGTATTCACAATCACAAACAGCCCTAACTCGTCGCACGCATCCATGAAGGCCGGGTCTTGCGGGCAATGCGCGTTGCGGATGACCTCCACACCCGCTTCCCGCAACTTCTTCGCGTCACGCCAATGTGCCTGATTCGCCACGGCATTCCCTACCACGGCAAAATCCTGGTGGCGGTTCACGCCTATCACCGGTTTCCCGTACGGTTTCCCGTTCAGCCAGAAGCCATCTTTCCCTTTGAACTCGATGCTGCGGATTCCGACGCGCCGTCTATAACCATCGACCGTATTTCCCGCTTCATCCTTCACATAAACCATGAGATTATATAACGTAGGCGATGCCGGCGTCCACAGCTCCGGATTTTCCACCTGCATCCGTCCGGATACGTGCGCCGCCTTGCCCGCTTTCACGCGGATGTCCCGATTCAAAGAGGCGACCTCCTTTCCGTCCGCCCGCAACAAGACATATTCCACCCAGCCGGCAAACGTTTTCGCATCCGCATTGCGCACCTGCGTCTTCAGTTGCACCTCCGCCCGCTCTTCAGAGACCTCGCCGAAAGCGACAAACAAGCCGCCGCCCGCCTCCTCGTCTTCATAATTCGGATCTGTTATGAACACCCGGTTGTGCGCCACCAGCCAACAATCCCGGTAAATCCCGCCAAAATAGGTAAAATCCAACATGTCTTGCGGTTTTCCGGGAGGATACGAAGGGTCGTCGCTATTGTCCGCCCAAACGGCCACCACATTGTCTTCGCCCCATTTGATGGCATCCGTCACGTCCACCACGACCGGCAGATAACCCCCAAAATGTTCCGCCAACAGCTTCCCGTTCACAAACACCCGGCTCTTTCCCATAATCGCCTCGAAATGCAGGAAAAGCTTCTTCCCCCGCAAGGCCGCATCCGGCGAGAAATGCTTCCGGTACCAAACCTCCCCTTGGTAGTTGATGCACCCGCTCGCCTCCGTAGGCAAATACTCAATCCCGTGAGGAAGAGAGACAACCGACCACGACGCATCGTCGAAATCTGCCGCCTCGGCCCCCGTCTGCGCCCCTTTGTAGAAACGCCAGGCCGGATTCATCGAATAGACCTCACGACCACTATTTTCCACCTGAAAAAAACCGGCCGTCGAAAACGAAGGTTGGGCATACGAGCGCAAAGGCAAGCCCATCAACAAAAGCAGTAAGCAGTAAATAACTTTCATATTTTCAATGCAAAATAAAGATTAACAATTAAACTTTCCGGAGGCACGGCACGCCATGAGCACATCCGTGCCACAAATATACAAAAAATCATCCTGGAAACCTTTCCCAAAAAGATTTCCGGAGGAGATACTGGATTCCTCATGTCCCCGACCTATAAACGACAAGTTCCTGACAGGAGGCTGAATGCCTGTCAGGAACTTCATGCGCAATCGCTACCTTTTATGTGAAGCAGCCTCAATCTGTCATGAAATGGAAGTTGAAATCGCGGAACGACCACACCTGCCCGTTTTCAGGAAGGAGAACCTCGCCGGATTTCTTGCCCTGCTCATTTGTAACCTTCAGTTGGATACGAGTAAACTCTCCCTTTTCATAATCGAAAGTTTCCCCGTCGTCGTCATAAAGCTCGTAAACCGCAGGCTTGTTTCCATAATGCCGAATCTCCAAAGGATGCTTTTCCCTCGTGATTTTGGTAATAGCCGGCCAGAGGGGAACGATGCCGCCATCTTTGACAAACACCGGAATGCGTCCCAACTGGGGGGATACGTGTATCACCTCTCCCTCGCCGACGTACTTGCCCGTATAGAAATCGAACCACTTTCCTTGTGGCAAGACGACCTGACGCTCTTTCTCTCCGGCAAACAACGGAGCCACCAACAAGCTGGGTCCTACCATGAACTGGTCTTTCACCTCTTTCCGGACAGCCATCGCGTAAGGGTTCTCGGTCGCATCCAATTTTCCCTCTTGCAAAGTTGCTTCCGCGCTATAGCCCTCCTCCAAGTTCATGGCCCTGACAGGAGGTATACCCTTAAACGCATAGTCTGCAAAGGCCGTATAAAGATAAGGAATCAGTTGCATACGCAACAAGGCGATTTCGCGCACCTCTTTTTCCACTTCCGGGAAAGTCCATGGCTTCGTACCGTCTGCCCACGCGTCCAACTGGGCTACCGGAGAGAAGCAAACGGTCTGCATTCGCCGGAGCCACTCTTCCGCGTTACGCGACGAACGGACTTCCGGAGTCCATAAAATACCGATGAAAGAACTATTGATCAAAGCCGTAATGAAATCACGGTGGTCATAATAATCGTTATATATGACATACGGAAAAGAAGAAGTGCCCGCATTGCTTGCCCGCACCAGGCCATACGTCCGCTGGTTCCGCTTGCGATACATTCGGGTAGTCACATCCTGCATCAACGAGCCATAAACCTGCCGTATCTGTTCCGCCGCATGTCCGGAGGGGAAGGTAGCGACATCCGGCCACAACCAAGAATCATAGCCGTCGTTTTCATCCATCTTATAGCCGCTTACCCCTTTATCCAGCTGATGTTTCTCGAAATGAGACGTCATGATATCCTGCGTCTGGGGTAAAGTGTAGTCCGGCACTATCCCGCACCACACTGTATGAGACCCCGTGTAAGGCTCAATCTTGTCATACAATTCTCCGTCTGGCGAAACGTACGGATTCATCCACAAATTCGTCTTGATGTGCTGGTCGTTCAGTCCTTTTACAAAATCGTCGGGATTCGGGAAACGCCCTTTGTCCCATTCATACGTACAAGGATAAGAGCGGCTCATCCAACCCGGTTCCAGTCCAACCACGCTCAAAGGGAAACCATGTTCCTCAAATTCCGCCACCTCTTTATTCACATCCTTATCCGAATACAATGTCGGGACACGATGCCAGAAACCCAATCCCCACCGGGGAGGCAAAGCACCGCCTCCATTATACAAATTATAACGCCGAACCACATCCAACATGCTTGGCCCGCCAAAAAGAATCACCTCCACGCCTTCCGCCGGCACCAGAAACTCCAGATTATCCGAATAGGGCTGCGCTTCCCAATCTTTATCCGTATTGCGGTCTCTCGTCACCGGAGGATTCTTGCTATCCTTCCGAACTGAAGTTCCTATCCAAGCATCCATGTAACGAGCCGAATTAATCAATGCGCCATATCCTCTCGAAGAAACAAAAAAAGGAACAGGCGCATGTGTACGGCCATTATCGTCACCTCCATAATGGTCTACATGCAAACGCATAATACGGCCTCTTTGTTCTACCGTTTTAAAATTCAATCCTAAGCCGAATATCTTCTCTCCTTTTTCCAAGGGGAAGCGGATATATGTTTTCCCATCTACCACCTCCATACAAATATCCTCTTTGGAAATGGGTAAATCAGCTTCCCCCATTTGCTGGATGGCTTCATACTTAGGCGTTATTTGCAATTCGCTTAAAAGATTGAACTTTTCAGGTGTCCCCACCGAAACATTCCATACGCCAGCCGTCTTCTCTTCCCATTGCACCGGTTTATCTTTCGGCTGGGGCGAACTACTACACGCGGATAGCCATAAAGAAGAAATGGCCGTAACTATAAAACAAGCCTTTTTCATTCACTGAATCTTTTTTCAATTAATACTATATTTTCTACCATTTATCCTTATACTTCGAAAGAAAGGTAGTTACTTTCCAACACGAAGATAACTATCTTTACAAAACTTTATCTGTTCTATTTTCTTTAGACCGCAAATAGCGGAATTTGTACCTAAAAAAGAGCATAAAATAAAGAGACTTTACGCAGGGTTCTCCGCGGCCCCGTCGCCCGCCGTCTCGATTTTCTTATCCTTCTTTCGCGGACGAATCACACCGGCGCGTATCAAATTCTTTTTCCACTGTATGATATCGCTATTGATCTGGTCGATGATACGGCCCAACGTGTCGCGCGTTTCCGTATCCTTTTCTTTCAGTTCGTTCACGACATACAGCGCATTGATGCCATACACCAGTTGCTTGAACGCCTCATCCACTTTCGGGCGAACCGACTGTATCGTTTCCGATTCGTTCCGCTTCAAGATTTCGCCGGAACGTTCATTATATAAGTCACTAAAATGCGAATTCGCCTCTTCCAGCAGTCCGAGTATTTCCGTCAGGCCCAGCGTTTCAACATCTGCCGCGTTCGCCTCGTCTCGCATTTTCTCGACATAATCCCGGATGAATGCCGTTTCCTGCATATACGAGCGACGCGCTGCCCCCAGGTAAGGTTTCTGCACGAAACTCAAATGCTGGGCCGCCTGCTTTTTCGCCTCGATGGGCAGGAGCTTAGCCGTCTCGATGCTCCGTTTCATCACAAGGAACAACTCGTCGCGCCGGCGGTCTGCCTCCTTGATAGCGTCCGTGTTTTTATAAGCTCGCCTTTCAAGCGTGCGCTCTTCTTCCACGGCATACCATTCCAAAAAAGGAGTCAGCAGCGGCGTCAGATGCAGTTGCTCCGCCAATTCCGGTGTCACCGTCTCCTTCACATTCGCGCACAATTCGTAATGTTCCAGATTGCGCATCTCGTAGAGTGGAATATCCACTATTATTTTCTTAATCTCCATCTTCGTCGGTTGTTATAGGATAAAAAAGACGGGATTCTCCCCGCCCGCACGAAGATAAAAATTATTTTCCGCTTAGCCAAAATTCCCATTCTGAATCTTCAGAAATTTCCGAAAAGCAGTTACCTATTGTAACAACTAATAAGAAATTTCCAATCTTATTTTGCACAATAAAAATATCAATTGAAAATTTCCAAAGATATTATACACCATATAGCCATTCATTGGAAATTTCCTTTTATATGACGAAATAGATAGCTATCGATAAAAAATTTCTGAAAATAGGATACAGCATAAAACAAATAATCGGAAATTTCCGAACAGATGTTACTATTTACATCCTATTTTCGGAAATTTCCGATTTCTATTTTCTGTATGTTTGGGATATGAGCGGAAGGGAAACACATTCATTTCCCTTCCGGCAAACCGGTACTTTTGTCCGGTACTCTCCAAGAGTCGTTTACGAATCGAAGCGTAAGCGGGTTATCAAAATCCTTCCACCTCTTCGGCATTTCCACCTGCCACCAAAGGCCACCCTGGATTTTGATAGAGCGGAGAAGCATTGTAATCAAGTCCGTTATCTGTTCCAGATGTAATATTAAATTGGCTCATGCCGATCGGAGACAAGTAGTTGGCAGCCGTCCAACTATAACCTTCATACAAATTATTGTTGGCTGAAATAATTTGATATGGCCTCAAATATTCGCTTATGGAAGGATTCGAGACGTTCGCATCGCTCAAAGAACCAGCGCCTTCATAAATCAACAACGAATTGCCGCTGCTGTCTTTATACCAATCCTGCATTTCACCCCAAAGCTTAAATCCTTCCACGATGTATTTGTTACCGATAAGTTGGTCCATCGAACGCCAACGGCGAAGGTCGTCCCAACGCAACCCTTCCGACATCATCTCGCAAGCACGTTCGCGCCGGATATTATACATAGTTGCGTCCACCAATTTACCTGCGGTATAGGCAGACAACAGCCCCGCTTCCTTGGACATATCCGTCGCCTGAATCGTCTTGTTGAAATCCGTGTCAACACCAGCTCTTTCCCGCAAAGCCTTCCAATACTTCTCAGCAAACGCATCAATGGAATGGTTCTTTAGATAACAGGCTTCGATGTAATTCAAATAAGCCTCCGCTGCACGGTACTCGATAATACCAGATTCTTGAACCGGTCCTGTTTTATCATCCACGGCCATTGTCAAGCCCTTCTTTAAATCATACCCTGTTACTGATTTATACTCAGCTGTTGTTAGAATAATAGGTGCCGGGAAGTACGCCTTAGAACCATCAGAAAGTACAGACATGACATCGTCTTTTATTTTCATAAATTGTACTAACCGATTATCCCTATCCGTTCTCACATTTGCCAAATTATCATCCCCTTTATACAAATTGGAGGCATAAATTGGCAAACCATCTTTACAAAGAAAGCTATTCACAAAGTCTTTTGTATATCCAGTACCAGAACCGCCTTTACTATGCGCGAACCCATAACCTAAAGCGCCCGTAATGGTACTATTAGCCCGCCAGAACAACACTTCTTGATAAGGAGATAAATCTTGATCTGTATACATTAAAACATACGGATTATTTTCTTCCTCATAATTGGATTGCGTATTTTGTTCCAATGGAATATTCTCAGCTATTTCTTTAGCCGCGTTCATCGCTTCAGTTAAAAAGAAATCAGCTTCTGTTCTTACATCCAACTGAAATCCGTTATTATAATCTTTTTGAGCACCAGGCCAACCATTTCCTCCAGGAACAAATGGCGTTCCTTCAAAATTGATTAACCATGAACCGATAAATAAAGCCACTCTTGATTTTAACAATAACGCAGCATTACGCGTCAACCTATTTCGCTTTGTATCATCCGGAGCTGGCGATTCCATCAAAACTGCAGCCGAATCCAAGTCGCTTAAAATGAATCGACCTACTTCATTCATTGGATAACGCCGATTTGCTTGAATCAAAGCCTCCTTATCCGACAAGGAAATTGTATTTCGAATGATAGGAAAATCTCCGAATATTTTCACCTTATCAAAATAAAACTTTGCACGTAGCATATACATTTCTCCGATATAATGCTCTATATCCCCTTCGCTACCAGAAATTTCTCCAGCTTTCCATTTTGGGATTACACGATCAAAGAAATAATTCGCTTTATATATTTGTTCAAATTCCCAGTCGCCATCACCATCACTTACTTTTAAAATTCCAGGAACCCAACGTTCTTGATCGCCTTCTGATGTAACTTGAACGTCGGTATTATCATCTACTTTGAACACACCTAAACTATATCCACTGGCTTCCGTATTTGCGATAAAATTATCTTCATAACATCCGATAGCATACGCACCTAATTGATCAGATGTAGAAAAATATATTTCAGGCGTAATCTCATCCAACGGTTGTCTGTCTAAGAAATCATTACATGACATAAAAGACAAACTTGCTAAAATATATAATGCAATCTTTTTCATCTTATTCCTTTTTACAATGTAATATTTAATCCACAAGAAATTGTTGTCTTTAACGGAGCAGCTTTTCCTGACCCACTGGCATAACCATCTAATACTTCCGGGTCAAAAGCATCTGCTTTAAGACCGCTAATCGTAAATAAATTATCCACAGACATAAAGAGCCTCAGATTTGTTACATTTACCTTATGCAACCATTCATGAGGGAATGTATAGCCTATCTGCAAATTCTTTAAGCGCATATAAGCTGCATTTTGCAAATACATCGTACTTTCTTCTTTGTTTTTAGCATCACCGCTCAACAAAGGACGAGGCAAATAACCATCCACATTTGGGCCAAAATAACTATCCGTGTCTGCGGGACGGAAATAATCCATCGTCTCTTTCAATGCCGTAGATTGCCAATATCCATTATCAGCCCCCCAGAAATAAAGACCTGTTAACCAAACGTCACGTTTCATGGTCCCTTGGAAGAATAAGCTAATATCAAAACCCTTATAAGCGGCATTTAAAGTTAAACCGAAATTATAACGAGGCGTATTGTTTCCAATGACTTTTCTATCACCAGAATTACCCACAACCCCTTGTCCACCATCAATCTTTCCATCATTATTGATATCGGCATACATGACATCGCCAGCCGCCCAGTTAGAACCTAACGCATCTTGGCCTCCGTTCGGCAAGCTGGCTAAGTGTTCTTGCATCTGTTCTTCTGTGCGAGCCAAGTCAATTACTTCAAATCCCCATATTTCACCTAACATCGCCCCTTCGTAATAACGTACATTCCCATCTGCATCGAATATAGTTTTAGTAGCATTCGGATATTCCAATATCTTGGATTTGTTGTCTGAAAGGACCAGATTAACACCGTAATTAAAACCGGAATCCAACACATCTCTCCAACCAATACTCAAGTCCCAACCTGTAGTCCGCATTCTCGCATTATTAGTATATGGAGAAGTAACACCAGCGGTATTCGGTATTTCTTCGCCGGGTGCTACCATATCATTTGTATAACGCCAGAAATATTCATACGAACCTGTCAAGCGATTATTAAACAACCCGAAATCCAAACCTAAATTATAGGACGTGACTGTTTCCCAAGTCAACAAGGGCGAAATCGGCGTGGCCGGTTGGGCGATGTTGGGCTTAGCTCCATTTAGTAACCAGTTACCTGTACCCATTCCAAGTTCCATCGCAGAGTAGAATGGATAAATATCATCCGTTGCTTGATTTCCCAAATTACCATAAGACGCACGTATCTTCAAATTGTTTACAAGATCTGTGTAATCTTCCATAAAAGGTTCCCTTGCCATGTTCCATGCAGCAGACACAGAAGGGAAACTATTCCATCTTTGCTCCTTATTGAAACGGGAGCTTCCATCATAACGATAGTTTACTTCAGCTAAATATTTGCCTTTGTAATCATAATTCACTCGCCCAAAGAATCCAACCGTAGCCCATTCATACAATTCACTACCCATTTCATAAGCCGTCGTAGATGTCGTATTACCCAATGTTGGTATTTCAGGAGAAATTATACCATCACGTTGGGCATATATTTGCTTATATTTATTTACCTCAGCCTGAAAACCAGCCATTACAGAAAAAGAATGCCCACTATCAAAACTCTTATTATACTGTGTATAAACATTCGGGTTAATATAGTTTGTTCTTGCTGTTTCTTCCTTCACAAAAGAACGACCTCCATAACCGTCATCTCTATCCATTGCAAAATAGGAACCATCTTCCTTCCTTTCCAATATCAATTGAACATCTGTATGTTTCTCTATTCTATCTACTCTAAAATTACTTTCGACATAGATCTTCCACGCATCAATTGGGTTCAAAACTAATTGAACCTGTTGATATAATACATCCATATCCTCAGTATACATACCTCCATGATCCATTTCATTTAATTGAGATTCCTTGTTGAATTGACCATCCGGCGTATATACAGGATTAGATGGACGGCGACGTGGCATACTATGATAGTATACCAAATCCATTTGATAAGATGGAGCTTGATAATCTTTTCGAGAAAATTTCACATTTGCATTGATATCCATCCATTTAAAAGGCTTCGCATTTATCTTTGCATTAAATGTATAACGCTTAAAATCCTCATTCCCATAGTTCTGATCACTTCCTAAATCTTGGATATTACTGGATAAATAATAATTTATTTTTTCTGTACCGCCGCTTATGCTCAAATTATGTTCTTGTGAAAAAGACCAATCTTTATAATACACGCCAAACCATTCGGTATTTCCCCAAGAATCCAAATTCTTTTTCCAAATGCCATTTTCATCATATTCTGTTGCATATTGAAGTTTGCCTTCCATAAACAATTTAGTCTTTTCCATTACTTCAGGTGTATATTGAGCACCCAAACCAGCATTCGCGGCAGCCTCGTTAAAATATTGATTAAATGAGTAACCATCCAAAAAAGAAGGAAGAGTAGTCGGGGTAGACCAACGAAAATTATTATTATAATTAACGGTTGTTTTACCCGCTTTTCCCTTTTTGGTCGTAATCAAAATTACACCAAATGCGGCACGAGAACCATAGATAGCAGAAGCTCCAGCGTCTTTCAAGACAGAAATACTTTCTATATCTTGCGTATTAATCAAGTTCATATCGCCCTCAATTCCATCAATCAATACCAACGGTGCAGAACTTGAACCTTCGCCAATACTGCCCGTTCCTCGAATGTTTATTGAGGGAGTGCTATTTAAGGCACCACCTTCGTTTGAGGCCACGACATTCAAACCTGGAGATACACCTTGCAATGCTTGCGAAACGTTGGCAACAGGTCTATTCATCAACTCTTTTGTATCGACAGTGGCAACGGATGCCGTTAAGTTGGATTTCTTTTGCGTTCCAAACGCTACCACTACCACCTCATCCAACGCCTGATTGTCTTCTCTTAAAGTAATGTCCAATGTGTTCTTTCCTCCAACTCTTACTACTTCACTCGTATAGCCGATATAGGTGATTTCGAGGGTAGCATTCTCCGGTACCTCCAGCGAGAATTTACCATCCATGTCGGTGATGGTTCCGTTCGTCGTGCCTTTGACCACGACATTGGCACCAATGACGGGGATGCCGTTCTGGTCAACAACTACGCCCGTGATCTGCTTGGATTGTTGTGTGGCATGGTGAGCCGACGGATTATCTCCAGCCTCGCCCTTCTTCATCAACATAATATTCTCTCCTTCGATGGCAAAGACGATGTCGGTGCCTTCGAACAACTGGGAGAGGACTTCGGCGGTCGTCTGGTTAACGGCATCTACGGATGTTTTCCGGTTCAGGTCCACTTCCTTCTTGTTATACACAAAGAGATAGTCCGTCTGTTTCTCTATCTCCGAAAGAACTTGGGAGGTAGCGACGTTTTTTACCTGTATGTTTACCCGCATGGTCTGCGCATTTCCTGCGGCTGACAGCCCCATCGCTGCCGAAAATAACAAAGCACAAGTTAACTTCATGGCTCGATTTATTTTAAAAGGTGTTTTTATTAGGGGCAAAGATAGCCCTGTACAAATATTTTCCATACATTTGCATTGTAAAAGTTAGAACTTAGATTAATTACCGTATTAGTCTTTTTACGCTGACTTAGGTTCGGGAGACAATGGCCCTGTTTCCTGAACCTTTTTACTTCTTAGCAGATTCCTTTCTTTTTCCTCATAGGCATTTCTATTTTTAGTGTTAGCAACTCTGGTTCATTCTATCGTAATCGTATTGGTTTCGTCGTCTACCCGATAACGAAACGCATGTTTCAATTGTAATACTTTCAGTACATGTTCGACACCGTCTTTTATCCGGAACTTACCCGAATATCGATATTGCATGAGGGACGGCTTTTTCACTACAATATGCACATCGTAATAAAGCTGGAGCTTCTGGATGAGGTCTCCTATCGTCTCGTTGTCGAAACAGAACAATCCTTCCCGCCAGCGGAAATAGTTCACGTCTGGAATTACCCCTCTTTGTAACGTTCCATGTGCTGCAACCACTCGTTCGTTGGGTTTCATGCACAATAACGGCGTATCGTTCGCATCTCGCAGTTCTACGCATCCTTCCAATAAAGAGGTCTCGAAGAAGTCGCTCTCATGATAGGCTTTTACGTTGAATTCCGTCCCCAATACTTGGATATCGTACTGCTCGGTCTCGACCGTGAAAGGGGCTTGCTCGTCTCGCGCAACATCAAAGAAGCCTTCGCCATCCAGTTCGACCCTCCGCGCATCCCGTTCGAAACGATTCGGGAACCGCAACGTCGAACGTGCATTCAACCACACCCGCGTACCGTCTGCCAACGTTAGTTCCGCCCGTTGCCCGGCCGGCACGAATATGGTTTGCATCTCGGCATCCTGCGGTATCTTCCCGCCCCACCATTGCGCCACAAAGAAGCCGATTGCCAAGAAAGCCGCCACCTTCAGTGCCTCGCGGAAGAAAAGGAATATACGACCCGGCCGACGCTCTATCTTCGCTTCATCGCCGTTCCAAAGCGACACGTCGTACAGTTTGCGCATCCGGCGGTATTGCCGCTCGTGTGCCGCATCCGCGTCAATCCAGCGCACCACCTGTTCGCGTTCGTCTGCCGAAGCCTCGCCCCGGATATATTTCATCAACAATTCGTCCATCTTTTTTGCCGCTTTATATATAATACGAATGGGAAAAGAAAATCCCTAAATCCAAACCGCACTTTTTTCATTTTTCTTTTGAAGGGCCGAGGATAAAATGGGATAATCGGCAGGAAAAAACAAAATCTTACGAAGAAAAGTCTATCTTTAGGCTGCAGATATACATCTTTAGGTTGAAGATATATATCTTTAAGCTGCAGATATGTATCTTTAGACTAAAGATAGAAAATTGTACGGTATATTACGAACTTTCCCTCGGCTATCTAAAGTTTTTTCTCCCCGTCTTTCTCTTTTTTCTTAGATAGAATTCACGCTAAATAGATCCAAGGTAACGCAAGAAAAGGGTACCAGATACCCTTTACTAAGAATATCCGATACCCTTTACATAACCGTATTCCGTACGTTTCACGCCTTCCTCGCTTCATTCCAGCGTCTTCAACTCGCGCAACGGGACAGAGAGCGTAGCGGAGGGTTGGAAGTCGTCCGATTTCATATATTCCACAAGACTATACAGCAATTGCTTGGCTTCGGGATGCTGGTCGGCCTGGCGAAGCAAATCCAGGGTACAAAAGATAAGTTTACCTTTACCGGCTTTCGTCTCGAAGAGGTTGGTCAGGCGACGGTTGTTGGCGAAATTATCCACACATTCCACCAAAGGCGTCAGTTGGCGGTAAAGGCTATCCACACAAAGGGTGCGCGAATGCTTCACCAAATTCCACCATTGCCAATCCGTATGCGACGCGGTGGGGAAATGCGCAAAAGCCGGATGGTGGTTGTCGAGGAGTAAGCCCATCGTCCCCGCCTGCTTCGGGAAATGCACCGGACTCCAGAAGACCGGCACGAACTTGCCTTCCAGTCCCTTTAGTTGCTCGTAGGGCGGATTGAGGAATACCTTTTTACCGGCCTGGAGCGCCCGTTCGGCTTCCGAGAAATTAGCTGTCAAGACAATGTCACCTTTCTCTACCGACAGAGAGTTCGGATAAACCCAGATGTTCCAGCTATTCCGATAAGGCGTACCAGGGAGTTCGATTGTCAGGCGCAAGGGTTTAGCCTCTTCCAAATCCGGTAGCGTCACCGTATGTGCGTCCAGTTCGTTCATGCCCAATGCGATGCCTTGAGCCGGATAGTCCCATTCCGAGACAACGTGTCCGTCCCAAGTCGCCAAACTACCCCGCACAGGCATATCTTCCCATGTCTTATCGCTATAATTGGCAATCTTCGCGCCTATTTCCAACGTTTCGCCTGCCGTATATACCGCTTTCGGGAAATAAGCCAACGGCACAACAGGTGAACAGAACTGGCGGAACTGCTCGGCCTCGGTGATACCCTTGCTCTCCCAAAAGGCATTCAGCAAACCTACCAACGCGGAACCTTGCCCCGGGAAATCATGCAAGTCCAAGAGCTGGAACCCGGCGATGCCGTTCGTCTTCAGCGACCGTTCGATTTCTTCCTTATATAATAGTTCCGCAAGCTTGCCGGAAGCCATCAGGTAATCGTCGGCCTTATCCAGCAATCCCTTCTTCTCCAAATCCGCTTTGACACCTTTGAAGTTCAAAGGGGCCAAGACGCCCGTGTACTTCTCGATTTCCTTCAAGTCCGGATAAACGGCATATTGCCCCATCTCGTGCGTAATGAGCGGCACACGCATCCCCTCGACCGAAGCGGCATAATCTTTATCGAAGCGAGGCGGCTCGGCATCAAACACCCCTTGGCCGCGTACCCATCCCTTCTTCGTGCGCTGCGTAATGAAGAAATCGCTGTTCGGCTCGGGCCATTCGCCATACTCTGAGAAAGAGAAAGAGGTCATGGTATAGAGACGGCGGTCGTCTTCCTTCTTCAGGTCGGCTACCAACTGCTGCAACCCTTCGAAATCGCCCCACAACTCATTTCCCATACTAAAGAAGCAGAACGAGGGATGGTTCCCATACTCCTTCAAGATATTTTCAGCTTCCTGCTGCAAGAACCCTGCGTTCTCTTTCGTATAGGCTTCCCATAGCGGTAACTCGACTTGCAAATACATCCCCATCGAGTCGGCCACCGCAAAGGCAGCTTCCGGCGGACACCAAGAATGGAACCGCAGGTGATTCAAGCCCCATTCACGCGCAGTTTCGAATACCTTCCGCCAACCAGCCGATTCCATGGGTGGATAGCCCGTCAGGGGGAAGATACAACATTCCAACGTGCCGCGCAGGAAGACGGGATTGCCATTCAGCAATAACCGGTTACCATCGTGCCGCCACTCTCGGAAGGCATACGTCACGGGGTATGTGTCTTGGCTGTCTTTCGTCTTCACCGTCACGTCAGCATGATAGAGGTTCGGGTTAAATTCATTCCACATCAAATAGGAACCTTGCATAGGATGCACCAACGCTACTTCGTTCATACCCGGTTGCAAGGAAAGGGTTTGCTGCGCCTCTTCCACGCGGACGACCGCTTCCGTGGCTTCGCCTGCATTGTCGATATGCACGACAAACTTCACCTCTCCGCGCTTGCTGTCCGGATACGCCTGTACCTGTTCGATGGAAACCGCATCTTTAGCTGTCAGCTTCACTTCGCCAATGATACCATTCCAACGGATTTGCGTATGGTCCGTATAGGCATGCGCCATTCCTCCTGTCGAGATAGCATAGCGTTCGCGGTTATCCACCCGCACCGTGATGCGATGTTTTCCGGGAGAGAGATAAGCCGTCAGATCGTAACGGTGCGGCGCCACAAGGCTCTCCTGCGTCTCTTCCACCGCTTGACCGTCGACCCAGACCGAGGTTCCCCAAATGACCCGCTCCAGTTCCAACTCCACCTGCTTGCCATCCCAAGCCTCCGGAATCTCGACCTCTTTGCTGTACCAAGCCGGTCCGACATAGCTATGTTTGCGCGTCAGATGCAGTACTTGCGGCTTCTCTATCGAAGGAGGCAAGGTATTGGAAATGCCATAACCCGCATCATCCGTCGTACCCGGCAAAGGGATGACATCCGTAAACGTCTTCGTCGGCCACTGCTCCGCAACGCCCACATCCAAACTATCCAACGCAAATGCCCACTCGCCCTCCAACGACATTTCCGCGGGCGAATGGCTACAGGCACAAAAGCCTAACAC
Organism: Parabacteroides sp. An277; assembly: GCF_002159645.1. Classification (GTDB taxonomy): domain Bacteria; phylum Bacteroidota; class Bacteroidia; order Bacteroidales; family Tannerellaceae; genus Parabacteroides. The sequence continues at coordinate 29,957 of NZ_NFJB01000024.1, forward strand.
ACAACAAAAACTTCCTAAGTAACGATTTATCCGATTCATCGATTTATACATTTATATTCTGATACAAAGATACGCTGCATTTCCCTTGCAAGAAATAGACAATTTACGTAAAGAGATAGACAATCTTCTTATAAAGGCCCCGTTTTCTCCATATGCTATATCGACACGCTCAATATATCATATTAACATTGTCTAAATATCATTTTCCCTAAACAGGCAGGGAAGGCCTCCCTACGGACTAAGGGAACATTTCCCTCAAGCCCAAGGGAAGCCTTCCCTCAGTTCCTATGTACGCCTTCCCTATTTACTGGATAGCCGGCATGTTTGCCTCAGTCGGCCAATAGGGATTCTGGTAGATGGGGGAATCCTCTACACTCCCCGTTGAAGAGGTAATCGTGAAGTGTTGGATGTTATACGGAGTCAGGTAGTGCGCCATCTTCCAATAATATCCATCTTTGGCGATATTCGTATTCACCTTTTCATACGGACGCAGATACAAACTCCGCGTAGGTTCCGACACATTCGAAGTAGGATTATCCATGCCATACACCAGCTGGGATGTCCCGTCCTCGTTGTCATACCAATGTTGCATTTCGCCCCAAAGTTTGAAACCTTCGACATGATAAGGTGTCTCTATCATCTGATCCATCGCACGCCAACGGCGCAAGTCCATATAGCGGAGCGCCTCAGCCATGAGTTCGCAACGACGTTCGCGACGGATGTTGTACAAAGTCGGATCGATTAATTTACCAGCCGAATAAGCACCCCAGTCGCCTAACGCTTCCCGGCTCATATCCGTAGCAGAGATCGTCTTGTTAAAGTCTGCATCCACATGAGAACGTTCACGAATCTGACGCCAATAGGTTTGAGCCGTTCCATCCAACGAACCATTCTTTTCATAGCAAGCCTCCATGTAGTTCAACAACGCTTCCGTCGCACGGAATACCAAAGCACCGGTATACCCCAACGTATTAGCGCATTGATTCTGGTAGAACGAGTTTCCTTTTCGCAATGTATAACCGGTTGAATACCCCTTCTCCGGATTACTATCCAAAATAACCGGATAAGGTTCGATTAACACAGCCATCGTACCAATTGGATCTTCATACAAAATATTCTTCTGCCCCGGTTCTTTCAGGAAGATAGTCAGACGGGAATCACGATCTTTACGTACATCCGCAATCGTTTCATCCCCTTGGTATCCACTTCCGGCCGCATAAATAGGCAAACCGTTCGCCATCACAAAGCATTCCACCATACCTTTGGTCAAACCAATACCATAATTACCATGTTGACCTGCTGTTGGTACATTATGCGTAACGCCTAACGCCTTGCTATACGGACGCCACAAAAGTACTTCACTGTAACCTGACATATCATCATCGGCAAACATATCCATATAAGGATTCGGAGCCTCTTCTGCTGATTGTTGCACCAACCCTGTATTTTCTACCAACATCGCATTTTCTGCTACCGCTTTGGCCGATTCCATCGCCAACCCTAAGAAATAATCGATTTCCGAATCAATATCTCCCGACGGATATTGGTAATTGGCATTATATTCTTTCGTCTTGCCGGGCCATTCCGGACCATTAGGCACAAATGCGGTATTTTTAAAGTACTTCAACCAAGTGCCTTCGAACAAAGCTACGCGCGACTTCAGCAGCAAAGCACATTCCTTATTCAAACGAGTCTTATCACCGCTGGCATTACCCATCAACATCGCAGCCGAATCCAAATCCGAAATAATGAAACGAGCTACCTCATTTCGCGGAGCACGCTTGCTGGCTTCTATCAGCGGTTCCATTTGGTCAGGCAACGTATTCCGGACAATCGGGAAATCGCCAAACTGCTGGTAACGCTTGAAATACTCATACGCCCGGAGGAAATAGATTTCCCCTATATATTGCCGGATATTCGTATCATCTCCGGAAATCTCGCCAGCATTGTAGCGCGGCAACACATTCTCTAAAAAATAATTACAGCTATAGATGAATTTAAAACGATAGGCATCGTTGTCCATGCTTTGCGATTGGGTTGTTCTCCATTGTCCGGGCAAATACCGATTGTTAGCCGTAAAACTGGCTTGGTTATCTGTATCATTATCTTCCCCAAAAATTCCGTAACCATACGCATGGCCCGGTAAAACATCCGTATACAATCCATTCGCGTAAGAAGCCAACTGCGATTCTTCCGTCAAATATAATTCAGGAGAAATGGACGACTGAGGCTCTTCATCCAAATAATCATTGCAAGAACTAAATACACCCGTACATGCAAGTCCTGCAAAACATACGCATAATACCTTTATATATTTCGTGTTCATAATATTATTGTTTATAAAGTAAGACTTAAACCAAATGAAATTGTGCGTGACAACGGATAGGCATTACCATTATTATCGTCATCTCCACCACCTACCGTTTCCGGGTCGAACATATTCGCCATGCCTGTTCCCGTCCACAAGTTTTCACCCGAAATGAAGAAACGTAACTTTTGCACATAGAACCGTTCGGTGAGCGTCTTAGGCAATGTATAACCTAATTGTACATTCTTCAAACGAATATAAGCCGCACTTTGCAAGTATTTTGTTTGTTTCTGATTGTTTTTGGCCGTATCGAATACAGGACGCGGATAATAAGCATCCAGGTTCTGGCCTAACGCATGGTCGGCATCGGCACGGAAATAATCCTCATGTTCTACGAAACCAGTCGAATGCCAAATGCCGCTATTGCCAATTCCCCAGAAGTAAGCGCTACCTTGCCAATAATCCCGTTTCATGACGCCTTGGAAGAACGCGCGGAAATCAAATCCTTTCCAATCTGCATTCAAATCAATACCAAACAAATAACGCGGCGTGTCGTTTCCTATCTTTTTCAAGTCGCCCATGTTATTGTATTGGTTTCCACCATTGTCTATCTTGCCATCGCCATTCAGGTCTTTGTACATGATGTCGCCCGCATCCCAGTTGGTACCTAACGCATCCTGGCCACCATTCGGAAGCGTAGCCAAATGGGCATCCATCTCTTCCTTCGTCTTAGCAATACCGATGGTTTCGTATCCATAAATATCGCCCATCATCTCTCCGGCTTTATACTTATCCAACGTATTGGTCGGGTTCGGATAGCGGGTAATCTTCGTCTGGGCATCCGACAATACAAACTTAATGCCATATCCCAGTCCATTCTTCAACCGGTCTTGCCAACCTACGACTAAATCAAATCCATACGTTTCCAAGTCGGTATTATTGGTTTTCGGCACCTCCAAACCAATGATATAAGGCAATTCGGGAGCCGGGCCAATCATATCGAGGGTTTTACGCGTAAAGTAATCAAACGAACCGGTCAAACGGTTGTTGAATGCACCAAAGTCGATACCGACATTCCAGTTCCGGATGCGTTCCCAGCCCATGGTTGAACTAATCAAAGCCGGAACCGTCGCCGTATTGGATTTAATGCCATTTTGCAACCATTCCCCATTGTTTGCCTTCACTTCGATAATCCGGTACGTCGGATACCAAGATTCTGTGTTTTGGTTTCCTAATTCACCATACGAACCTCTGAACTTGAATGTGCCTATGTAATCAGTAAGTGGCTCCCAGAATTCTTCTTGCGCCATGTTCCAACCCAATGAGAAAGAGGGGAACCAATTCCATCGTTGGTCTTCCCGGAAACGAGAGGTCCCGTCATAACGGATGTTGAACTCGGCCAAGTACTTTCCTTTATAGTCATAGTTGATACGTCCAAAGAAACCGGCTGTCGTCCACGACGAACGTGCACCGTTCACCGAAGGCGTTACCGTATTCCCATTGTAATCCATGCCGTTTGTTATGTCTACTTCTGGCAGGGAACTGATGATAATGCCGTCGCGTTGCAAACCAAATTCCGTATGCCGTAATTGCTCTGCTTGGAAACCGACCATTCCTTTCAAGTTATGTCCTGACGCCCAATTATACGTATATTCCGTATAGGCATTGACGTTCATATAGTTCTCTTTCAGATAATCTTCATGCACGTTTGAACTTTGGTCGCATATAATCGGATTTCCATTCACATCGTGATTGTATAAATATTGCTTATCCCAGTGGCGATTGGCCGATTTGATACGATAATTGAAATCTACATGAGTAACCCAGTTCTTAACCGGTTCTAAAATCAACGAGGCCTGTTGGTATATATTATCGGTCTGCGTCTTATCGCGTCCGCCATCTCTCAATCCCATAGCTGGGGAGGGTGAAGAATACATATACCCGTTGACATCATATACCGGCAACGTAGGCCAACCTTGGCGAGCAAGGCTTTGGAACAAACTGCTCGTTAATGAAGAAGGACGCCCAAAGTCTTCCCGCGTAAAACGATTGCTATAGTTAAACTTCGCCCAATCGGTCAGTTGAATGTTTATTTTAGCAGTCGTAGCATAACGGTCGTAAGTATCTTGGTTGAATTCCATCAAGCCATTTTGGTCCAAGTAGTTCATCGAGACGTAATACGTGACACGCTCCGAACCGCCATTAATGCTCAGGTTGTGTTCCTGCGAGAAAGCCCAATCGCGATATATTACATCATACCAGTCCGTATTGGCACAACCATACGTATAACCATCGCCCCATACGCTTGGGTTGCCTGGGTCTGGAATCAACGGATTGGTCAATATGCCGGCTTGGTAATCCTGAATACGTTGCAAATGTTCGGCATCGAAATACGGCGAGTTTCCGCCATTCATCATACCATCATTATAGAAATTGGCAAACGTGTACGAATCCATTTGCTTCGGCGTCTTCACCGGAGAATTCCAACGGAAATTATTGTTGTAATTGACTGTTACTTTTCCACTCCGTCCACTTTTTGTGGTAATCAAGATCACACCAAACGGCGCACGAGAACCATAGATAGAAGAGGCTGCTGCATCTTTCAAAATAGAAATGTTTTCGATATCTTGCGGGTTGATGGAGTTGATATCGCCTTCCATGCCATCAATCAAAACCAATGGGCTTCCCGATGAACCATCACCAATCGTACCCGTACCACGGATGTTTATATCCATTGTCTTATCCAACGCTCCACCCGTTGTAGATATTTGTAAACCCGGAACGGCTCCCTGCAAAGCTTGGACCGCATTCTGCACCGGACGGGATTCCAATATCTCATTGTCGACCGTACCGACCGAACCCGTCAAATTCACCTTCTTCTGCGTACCGAATCCGACTACAACCACTTCTTCCAATGCTTCGGCATCTTCTTTTAACTGAATCGTTAGCGGTTCGCTTCCTCGTACGGTAACGGTCTGTTCGGTAAAACCGACATACGTAATCGAGAGGACAGCTCCTTGCGGTACTTCGAGCGTAAAGTTTCCGTCAAGGTCGGTAATCGTTCCGTTCGTCGTTCCTTTCACGACCACATTAGCTCCGATAACCGGAACGCCCGTATGATCCAGCACCTGGCCTTTCACCTTAATCGTCTGCTGGACATTATCCATTACTGGCAAATCAACCGCAGAAGTTGCCTCTGCCATGGCCATTGGCGCCGATAAGGCCAATGCCAACAATGCGGCACTCGCTTTCTTTAGCGTAGAATCCGCATAGGGGGGGTAATTAACCTCTTCATAATAAACATTTTAGATATTAACAATAAAGATCTATGCTTTCATGGTTCGCATAATCTCGTTCATTTTAAAAGCACCTCTCTGGCTTTTTCAGAAGCAAAGGTATCAAGCTTTCAAATTACAAAAAATAGATAAAATTATTATCAGCATGGACTATTTTACGATTCACCAAAGAGATAGAAAAATGGATGCAAAAACGGAACTAATCCATCCAAATCAAGTTCAAATTCGGAACAATCAAACACCGACGAAATGAACCAAGAGAAAGAAAATAAGCAAAGGCATCGCTTGCCGTTCGGCAAGCGGTACCCTTACCATACCTCAAACGATGCTTTTGAGGAGGCTCAAATGATGTTGTTGAGGAAGGACAATCGAGCAGAGGGAAAATGACATCGATTGCCAATAGGGATTCTGGTAGATGGGAGAATCCTCTACATTCCCCGTTGAAGAGGTAATCGTGAGTTGATATGTTAAATCCCATTCACATTTGCGTCGATACCAGACGTAGTACTACGTTCGATGCAGACGTAACGCTACGTCTGGTCGCCACATAGTACTACGTCACCTTCGAACGTAGGCCTACGTTCGATACCTCCGGAAGGATCCGAGGCTAACCATGTGACGGTGCCGAAGCTAACCGTGTGGCGGTGCCGAGGCTAACCGTCCTATGGTTCTAATAAGCAAAAAGAGGGCATGCCGTAAGGGATATATAGCACGCAGAAAAACGCGGACTAAAGCGCACGCAGATTTTTATTTTTCGTGGTAAATATCGCGTAGCCATGAAAAGAATCTGCGTTTGTCTGCATTCCATTTCTTATTTCGATGCACTTCCTCTTTACCTTTCTCTACTTTTCCAATAAAAAAGAGGCGGTGCCTATTTCGACACAGCCTCCTTATCAGTTTCACGCCCCGGTCTTCGCAGACGAGGGCGAGCTTTGAATAGAACTTTTTATTATACTAATTTATTTACAATCTGGCTGCGGCGACTCTCGCGAGGGGCACTCTTGCAGCTAACTATTTACTTTATTAAAAACTAAATTTATATGCTATGAACTTTAGTTCAATTGACAATTGACAAGGGACAATTGACAATTAAATGTCTGAGCTTAGATAATTGTCAATTGTCAATTCTCCATTGTCAATTATTTAACGACTACCTTGAACGATTCGCCGTCAACCGAAACGACTGCGATACCAGCCGGAACTGCGATGGTTTCATTATCCGAGTTGATTGTCTCGTTAGCGACAACCTTACCCAAGATAGTAGCGATGATGACGTTCTTGCCTTCTGCACCCTTGATAACTACGGCACCGTCGGTAGCTGTTACGCTAACTGCACCTTCAGCGGTGATGGATTCGTTGGCTGTCGGATCCGAATTTTCTTGAGCCATCAAGAATTCTTCGCCGTGCGTATAACCTTCTGTTACGACAATCACACCGTTTACAGACTTCAAGTAACCTTCGTTGTTCATCACGCCTGCCGCGTTGCTATCACCAGCCTTCACAGCTGCGTCGTAGTCGTAGAATGCAGTCTGAACTTTGAATTCGTCGCTTGCTGCCTGGTTTACATACTTGAACGCGAACTTCGCCTTGTTGAAGTCAGGTGTACCCAACGGAATCGTATCAACAACTTCACCGCCTTGACCCTTCGTTAAGAATAAGGTATCTTGTGTACGATAACCCCATTCGAAGCCGAGCTTCAATTCTTTCTGGTCTGCCTCGATATCGTTAATATATGGGTTGTTATGGTTGCGAGCCACAGCTACAGCCGAGTCAATCATGTTCACCAAGAAGCGGCCTTCCATCTTTTCAGGAGTTACCAAGTGGTAGTCTCCACCGTGAAGCTGGTCGTAAACCGGTTCCGTGTAATGCGGGTTCACCACAATCAGATACTGATAACGGTTGTTGCCCGGACGATCGTAGTAAGCTGTATCGAGAACCATAGCCGGAGCGATACCGTTAGCATTGCTCAAGTTCAGGAAGCGGTTGTTTTCATACAACAGGTAGTTGTTGTCTTCCGCACCGTAGATGCGAACCGTATCCATTGGCGTTGCCTTTACATATTCCTGAGAAGCCGTTGTAGCAATTGTAAAGATGTCGTTTGAAGTCGGATCTTCATAAGCACCCTTTACTTCTACTGCACCTAAATTCTGGTAAGTAGTCGCACCATAGAGCTTCTTCGTCAGGTCTAATTCATAATAAGCACCAGCAGCACCGTTTTGTACATACTTGCTCTTACCATTATCACCATATACCCAAGCGTCTACACCAATGATATTATATTCACCTGATTCGATCTTCTGAGCACCTTCAGCTTTCTCTTTCAATACGAAACGATATGCTTCGTTCAAATTAGCCGTCGTGTAGTTCTTCGAATTCGGATCGCAAATCATAGACAGAATTGTCTGGCTCTGGCTCGGATCGTAAGTCAACCATTCGTTATTCTGGATGTTCTGCAATGCGTATGTGATAGTAGCTGTTGTATCAGTATAGATATAGAACTTACCACCGTCATAATACTGCGGTTGAGACATTGTATAAACAGAGTCTGTACCAGCAGTTAAATACTTAGCTGCATCTACATCATGAACACGAGCTGCTGTGAATGGAACGAGTCTCCAGTTCGTAACTTCCAATGCATCGTCCGTCAAGCCTAAGAAGTGGCTATCCTTACCTTCATTTTCTGTTACATAGAGCTGAGCAGCTGCATCGATAGACAACTGGAATGTCTTGTCTTGCAAGTCTTCCTTCGTCCAGTTAGCGTAACTATCCATATTGAATGCATCTTCTTTTGCAGTCAACTTCAAGTTACCCTTAGCCGGAGTAATGATCAATGTGTCGCGAGTAGCACCGATACCAAACGGATAATCACCATAACTTGAATCATATTCTACAGCATACATGTTATTACCCATATAGTGCATAGCAGCAATATGTATATCGGCTTTCTTGTTCTCACGGTTCGTGAATGTAAACTTACGCGTATCAATGCCATCTTTGCTTGTTCCAGACTTCGTTACGTCAGTCATTGAAACAGCCCACTGGCCTTCAGCCTTATCAGACAAGAAGTATTCCTTCTCTGTAGGAACAGCGTACCCTCCATTTTCGCTGATACCAAGAACTTTGCCATCCAAGTTAACTTTTGCACCATTGTTATAGAATTGCATTGTACGACTTGCCTTGAATGCAATGTTCACATAACGATAGTTCAATGGGTTGTTCTCTTTATCTTCGCCACGAACAATGTTTTCGTCATCTGTATAGAATGTAACATCAACTCGACGATCGTCGTTTTCGCAGTGGTCGTTAACCGTTACATACAAATTCAAATGATCGCTATTTACATCGTCATTGATGTCGACAATGATAACATCATATGGCCAACTATTGCCATTACCTACTTCAATGCAATACGGATCTGTCTTTTCAGGATCTAAGATATCATTATTAATGAAATCATGTCCTGATAAAGCTGTATATTCCGTCTGTCCTTCCAAATAGTTGATACGGAAGAATGGATAATAAGTAATATTGTTTACTTGTCCACGACCAAATACAACCTCCTTAATATGTTCCTCGCTCAACAACTGGAATCTGTAGCCACCTGTGTTCACCATGTCTTTGATAACATTCGAAACAGGAGTAGTAACATCCAATGCGATGTAAAGATCTGAACCTTTCTTCTTCAATAAGAATTGAGTAGTATGCTTTCCGAGTATATCCTCGTTTTCTGGAGTTACTTCCGTCAACGTATTATTGATGAAATCTACTGCAACCGGAACCAAATCAACACCTTCGAAGATATTGTCTGTCCAAGTCTTGTTTGCATGGTTGTCGTAGTTCGTGAAGTTCAACTGGAAGCTACTTCCATAACGATGCATCAACCATTGAGCTGTATACTGTTCTACAGGAGACTGGTAGAAACCTAATACTGTAGCAGCAGCATACTGAGCTACAAGCTGACCATTGTCAATGATAACAGACGTTTCGATATTACCCGCATTGTCAATACCAATCAATTGCACACCGCTTGCGTAATCCCAACCTGCAAAGCTTGTATAATTACCAACTTTCAATACGATAGGTTTACCAGCAGCATCTTTGTATTGACGGCTTGTAAAGGTATATGAATAACGACCGTTTGTCAACGGATGCTTTGTTACCTTCCACAATTCAGCAGCGGTATAATCAGTAGTTACTCCAAATCCTGTAGAAGGATTATAAGTAATATAGCTTGGATCTCCTGTTGTTGCATCCTGACCACCTAATACAATATAATCTTCATTCTCATCAGCCAACAAAGGAATATCGCATTCGTTGAATTGTTCAGCCTTCAGCGAAATCTTAGAAACTTCGATAGTTACCTTTACGCCAGCAGGAACTTCAACGCCGCTAATGCCTACAGTGCTTTCTGTACGAGTATATTTAACCGGATTCTTTTCAGTTCCAAGCGTTGTGTTCGTATCCAAGTTAACCAAGATACCATCACGCAAAATCCACTGTTGCTTAGTGTCGCCCCATTTTTCATTGCTCATCAAGTACTTCGTCTCGTTACCTGACTTATAAGAAATGTATACAGGCACTTCAGCATTGTTTACATCTGCAATAATATTCAACACACCATCTTCCGTGAACTGAACATTCTTAATAGGACCATATTCGGTTCCTACTGTGCTACCTTCAATAGCTTCAGCTTTCTGGATATTGAATTTTGTATCAGCAACCGTTGTAGCAACACGTTGAGCAATAACGAAATAACCAGAAGTAACTTCTCCATTTTCAGGCTGCGGGCCTACTGTAGACTTTGAGATTGCGTATAATGCTGCAGGTTGAGCCGATGAAGACTTTGTCGTAAAGCTTTTAGAAGAGATATAAACCTTTTCTCCTCCAATCGAAAGGTTTTCACCATCGTAACTAACGACACTTTTGTCTTCTGTACTAACTGTTATGGCACCGTTGTTATTATGCAAGTACAATTTTGTAGTTTTCCCATCATCTGTCCGACTCAAATAAAGATACTTGCTGCTTTCCCATTTCCATGTATTGGTTGCTGCAACTTCAAAATCTTCTGTCGTTTTAGCTACAGATGGTTTTCCATCTTTTGTTGTATAACTTACAACATACAAATCACCGTCTGCTTCTAAATTCTTGTAAGCATCCTTTTCTGTAGCTAATGTCAACTTCTGGGATTCTTCCGGGCTTGTAACTTTTATCCCTTCTTCATTCCACAAGAAAACTTCTACGTCGTTAATTGTCCACGCATTCTTTCCATCCAAAGAAACCGCATAGTTGTCATCTTTAGACATAATCGTAACGGTAGCAGGTTTAGTCACGCCCTTTGTACCTTCTACAATCGTACCATCTTTGGCAACATAATAACCTTCCTTCGGACTCAGATAATACTTTCCGCTACCCTCTTTCGTTTCAACTAAACTCCAGATAGTAACATCAGCAGCTTCTGCTTCTGGATCAGCTGCTACTAAATTGTAGCCAACGACACTTCCGGCTCTCAAATCAGCCACATAAGCCGTCTGCACCTTCTCACCGCCCGCGTTCAAAGCGTTCACCGTGAATACCGCTGAACCGCTTACCAGCAGAACGCCGGCACAAAGCGTAAGTACTTTTTTGTTCATAAAACTTGATTTTTAAGTTATTAATAAATAGATAAATAAAACTCAATCTCAAATTCCATGAAGCCAAAACAACTACCCGGCTTTGGTCATGTATGAGCATAAAAAAAGCGCGGGCTTTATGTTGTCTATTATGCTCTTGAGGTACGTGGAATAACCCGAATAACTATAATAGAACAACAGCCCGCGCCTATACGATTATATTTTTAAGTCTCCTCAAAACTCTATAAATTCTATAGAGAATAAGAAACCCGCACAAATAATCTGTACATAGCGCAAGCATTTCACTGTCCATTATTCAGTTATTCTTAGAAAATTTCCACGTTTTCAAGAACGAATAATCTTCACGAAATGCTTGTCAATATTTCATCGATTCCCAAAGGCGAAACCCTATTCGCTGTGGAATCGATGCAAAGGTAAGGAGGAAAAATGAAATAGCAAGAGTTTTAAGAAAAAAAATTTGCGTTCTTATCCGAAAGGCGGGGATTGGAGTACGAAAGGGCAGGGTTTGGAGGATGAAACTGTTTTTCTTCCTTTCACTTCACATACCCCACTTTCGGGCGAGGCAGGTTCCTTTTCCCGGCTTGTAATTCCGCCAGGGTTTGGTTGATCAGCTCCAGCTGCATCCGCGTGTCCTCGTTGATGTCGTTATAATCAGCAAACGCTTCCTCGACGTATGCTTTCAGCTCCCTGACTTCTTTTTGAAGTTCAGCGACTTTATCCGTTGGAGGCGTAGCAACCATTTGGCGGATAGCAACAAATGCACGCATAATATGGATATTTATTTCTATCGCGACCTCACTGTTAAGAACCGAGGAAAGCATCGCAACTCCTTGTTCTGTAAAAGCAAATGGCATGTAACGTGTACCACCTCTTGCATTTGAGGTCACAAATTGTGACCTCAAACAGTCAAATTCTTCCCGCGTCAATTCAAACATAAAATCAGAAGGAAAACGCTTTAAATTACGTTTTACAGCTTGTTTCAGCACTTTCGTTTCTATACAATACATTTCAGCCAAATCGCGGTCCAACATGACCCTCTGGCCTCTAATCTCGTATATCTTGCTTTGGATGAGTTGCAGGTTACTATTCATAGCCAAGTCTGTTTTTATTATTAATACTTGTACAAAGGTACGAACTTATTTTTATATACATCATTTTTTCAAAACTTATCTTTCACCAAGTGGCTAATCTTCTGTTATTCATTGAGAAACTGCGAATAGTCTCTTTCTTTCACACTACATCATCTCGCCTTTTGCATGATTGGGTGAACGTGGTGTCCAAGATGAGACGATTCACAGGATCTCATTCAGCATAAGCATTATAGAAGAAATATAAAAGATATGTTTGGAAATTACTATGATATATATGGCAGGATTTATGCCTATCCTTTTCCCATTTCATAGTCATAATCATTTCCATTTATAACTATAATTGCCGGAAATCACGGCGTGAATTCCGGCAACTATAACTATGTTTCAGATGGGTTTCAATGTAATTGGATTTCCATCCGTCCAGCACAGGGCGATGCTTCAAGCGTCTGGCAATAATTACCCCACGCGATTTCGGGATAATCCCAACGATCGTTGATGTAAAGAATCACTTGCCCGTCGCTACGGGTGTCCATCCGGCAAGCCAATGTAGCAGCAGGTGAACAAACACTAAGCGCACCGGCATGTCCCGTTGCCGTCAAGGTATAATAATAGATATGCTCTTTCATGCTCTTGGCACGTTGGGTCAGCGGACGAGAACAGTTCGCACCCGCATCCGCCCAATAATAATAATTGTGCGTATCGTCTGCCCAAGGTTGCGTCGGGCGTTGTCCATAAGCAGCTTGCTGAGATTGGAAAAGCGGTGCATCACCTTCGTTTCCGGCCATGGCATCGGCAGGATAACAACTCCACATGCCACGACGTTTCCACTTCAGGTGATCGATGGCATCGGAAAGATGGAAAGCGATTCCCGTCTCGCGGAGATACCCATTCGGTTCCCCTTCCGTTTTATAATTAATAGACAAACGGCCATCTTGGGTAATGAGGAATTCCATATCCAACTGGATATCCTGATAAGTACCCACCAGCGATACCTCTACCCGCCCTTCCTTTTGCGTATAATTCAAGGAAGACTTCTTCCAATCGGTTTCTGAGGTGATGATGCGGTCGGCCATCTTGCGAACTTCGGCACCCGAAAGATGATTCAGGTTGATGAAAAGGTTCAAGAAGGGTCCCTTTTCAATAAACACTTGTCCATCGGACGTGGCCCGTTCAATCAAACCCGTCTCCTTCGAGAAAGGAATCTCGAAACGATTACCCCGGACGATGATATGCTCCGGTGTCTCCTCTACCGTCAAGGAGACAGAAGCATCCCGGCGAGCAGGCATTTGTACCTGCTGTTCGCCCAAAGCCACGCGCTCTGAATCAATCAGCTCACCTTTCGAGGTATAGAAGTGAATATCCACCGCTGTACCCGCCTTCCAGTCCTCGGCCGGAATGACCAGCAAACCTTTGTGATGCGGCGATACGGCTGGCATGACGGCCTCTTTTTCTATATCATTATATATATAGCGCACTTGTATCTCGCGAAGATTCGTATGGTCGAATCGATTATAGACCGGTAACAGAAGACGTTCGCCCACACCCATGTCCGGTATTGACGTTTCCAACAAGCGGACAGGTGAGTAGGCTTTCTTGGTAGCCCAAAACTCCGGTTTCTCCCGACGCCAGACATCGACAATGCCCCATTCGCCATAGCCCACACACTCGCCCCGGAAACCTTCTGGCTTTGCGGTATGGGCAAATTCCTTCCAGAAGGCATCGCCTACTTTAGGCTTCGGTATCTGGAATGTTTCGTCTACATATCCCCAGATAGCACCACCCAATCCGCCTCGCGCGTCGAAGAGTCCGCTCCACATTTTCTCGATAGAATGTCCCCAGAACTCGCGGATGCCCGGATCGTGCTGCAAAGTTTCGTAGGTATAGCAGGCCGGATGCGCCCATTCGTCGAAAAGGGCCGGAATACCTTCGCCCTGAAAGCCACGCACCGAGCGGTTCCATTGGTCGAGATTGCCGTTATAATCTTGATAGTGCATACTGAGGATGTCATAAATCGGCTCACGGTCGCCCACCGAACCCGGATAGCTGAAGATAACCGGACGTGTCTTGTCCGTCGCTTTCACCCAGTCCCACGAAGCCTGAAAGTTCTTTCCATAGACACTTTCATTGCCGATCGACCAGAATAGAACCGAAGCGTGCGAACGATGAGACTTTACCATCTCCTGCAATTGTCCCATATAGCGTGGCGTGAAGAGCGTACTGTCCTGCGTCCTTCCCGGCGCGTAATTCTTTTGCCGGTAGGTATCCACGAAACAGGCAGCGGTCTCACATTCTACGTATATACCCATGCGGTCACAATATTTCAGAAAAGCTTCCGAGGGCGGATAGTGCGAGGTACGCACAAAATTCATATTGGCTCTCTTGAAGAGAAGCACATCGAGGCTATCCAGCTCTGCGGTTGTGGTACGGCCCAGGGTTGGATGAATATCATGACGGCAAGCGCCGCGCAACTTGACCGGCATGCCATTCACCAGCATTTGGTCGCCTTTTATCTCTACTTCACGGAAACCTATTTCGCGTGTAAAGCGCCCCACTTCTGTCTCTTCTTTTAGAAGGCATACGGACAAGCGATACAGGTTCGGATGCTCGGCGTCCCATTTTAAGGGAGCAGATACGGATAAGTCGTGCTGGTTTGTACCACTTTTTACGGTATATTTCGTTTGGGTCAATGGATATTCTTTTCCGTCTGGAGTCATCAACGTATATACGGCCTCCATTTCCTCTTCGGATTGAAAGAGAACGCGCAATGTAGCATCGCGGTAATGGCTGTCTAAATCCGTCTCGGTATGGAAATCATAGATAAATGCTTGGGGCAAGGCAAAGAGCGTGACATCTCGCAAGATACCTCCGATGGGATGATGTGCATATCCGGAAGCATAAGAGACTTCATCCAAGCGGTCTTCTACTTCCAGTTGTATTTCATTGGATTTTCCCGGGCGGACGAAAGGAGTCACGTCTGTTTCCCAGCGTGTAAATCCGCCGTGATGTTCCCGTACATATTGGCCATTGACAAATAACTTGGCATGGCTGTATACGCCATCGAAGCGCAAGATGATTTTTTTGTTTGAGAAATCTTTCGGAAGGGCGAATTTCTTCCGATAAAAGAAGGGCTGGTCGTGACGAATGGCATAACCTTGCATGACGGCTTCGCCGGGTACTTTTATCTTATCCCATGAGCTTTTCTCGGAGTAACGGAAATCCCATGTCCCGTTCAGCAAGAGTGTACCTGAGTGGATGCCGGCTTGCGATGCAGGTATTATGTATGTTCTTATGTCGCTGCTCGTCTCTTCTGCAGCGAATGTCGTGCAGGCGAAGCTGAAAAGCATTCCCGCCAGTTGTATAATCCTTTTTACTTTCATGATAGCTATTTCTAATTATTTTTTAAAATGACTGGGCACGGTTCCGACATGTCCCTTGAATATGCGGGCGAATTGTTGCGGAGAACTGAATCCGCACTGAAAACAGACTTCCTTTAAACTTAGTTCGGTGTTCTTCATCAATTCGATGGCACGGTTTACACGCAGTTGGTTTACGTATTCGAGTGGCGCGATATGCAAGGAATCGACGAATAACTTCCGCAGATAACGTTCACTAATGCCTACGTTCTTAGCTACTTGGGAGACGCTAATTTCCTCGTCGACATGTGCGCGGATAAATGTAATGGCATGGCGAAGCGACTCGTTTGCTCCCATGGGTACATATATCTCATCTAAGTGGCGATAGATAAGCAACAACAATTCGGCATAATACATGACTACTAGATTCTGGTAATACTCCCGTTTCTCGTTTAATTCATTTATAATTCGCTGGATAACCCGCATCATACGTATATGATTGCAGATGCGGATAAGCCGGTTCTCGCGTGTAAAGACAGAAAATGAATCAAAACGGTCGTGCGAACCGAACATGGAGAAAATTTCCGGGAGGAATTCCAGTTGCAACAAGGTGGTACCTTGTGTTCCGGCTTCGAAAACATGCGGTACATTCGAGAGGATAATCATAATCTCGCCTTCGCGAAATAATACACTTTCGTCGTCGACCTGCAGAATACAGCTCCCTCGCTTTACATAATTGATTTCAATCCGTAGATGTGCGTGGGGTCCGTAGCTCTCCGAGGGATGGAAAGAAATCGTACGGAAAACCTCTGCCAACCGTGGATGTTCTAACTGCTTGGTCAGCTGTTCTAACTGCATAAAGAATGAATGTTTATCCTGTGCCTCCATGACGTGCTGTTTTTACGTTTATCGATTGAATTGAGCTAATGCTTCATAAAATGCGGCGATATTGGCTTCGGGTACAAGTGGCACGTCGCATCCTGTCGAAAGTACATAATTCTTCGCCGAAGCGGTTTGCTCCAAGAGTTGGGTTGTTTGCTGAAATACCACTTCGGGGGTGGCTTGTTTCAGGATGCCAACTGGGTCGATATTTCCCATGATGAGCCGATCTGTCGGGCAATCACGTAGCGCGTCAGTCATTGGGATGGCATTCCCGAAGTGCAGGGCTGCCGCGCCGCTGTCTACCATCGCTTGCGTACATTGTCCCCTGTTTCCGCAGTTGTGGAGGATGACTGTAAAGGTATCGTCCTGTACCGCGTCTATGATTTGTCGTACATACTGCGTTGAGAAGGCTTGGCAATCTTCTTCGGAAAGTAATCCTGCGGCTGGTTCGGCCATAATCACACCGGTTACGCCTGTCTGCTTGAGTTCATGGCAATATTTCAATAGGAAATCCGTGCATTTCTGGAGTAAAAGTCCTATCGTATCGGGCTCGATGTAAATCGCCACCATGATTTCAGACATATCATACAAGCGACCGGCTAATGAAAAAGGTCCGATGCATCCCGCCAAGACGGGACGGTCTGTAAACCGTTGTGCAGCCAGTCTGTTTGCTTTCAGGTACTCGGGTACGCGCCCTGCTGTCAAGTCCGGTACGCGCAACTGCTGTGCATCGGCTTCGCTGGCAACTAAGCGACTTACCACATGAGGCAATTCGTCTGTTGCAAACTCGATTTTACTGCCAAAAGCCTCTGCTTCGACGGTTAAATCCATGATTACTGTACAGGCGGCCATATTGAATCGTTCAACGACTGCCTCGATAGCCCGGAAATGGGTCTCACCGTTTGTAACGGCATCTACGACATGCTTGCCGATGTATTCAATGCCAGGATGTGTCATAATCGGCATAGCCACCCGTTTATTTCCTTCTATTATTTGTTTAATCCAATCTATCATATTCCTATTTTTTAAAAATAAAACTTTTTCTCGAAAAAGAGAATGATTTGCAACGGCGGGAAAAACCATTTTCCCGTTCGGGAATGCCCTTTTCCCGAAAGAAATTCTTATTTTTCGTCTGGGAATATAGAATATACTGCGTAAATTCTTATTTCCCGTCTGGAAATATAGAATTTCCCGTGGGAAAAATCACTTTTCCACTTGGAAATACTCTTGCGACGGCGTCGCAAATATGTTTCCAACTTGGAAATGCCCTTGCGACGGCGTCGCAAATATGTTTCCAGCTCGGAAATGCTCTTGAGACGGCGTCGCAAATATGTTTCCAGCTCGGAAATGCTCTTGCGACGGCGTCGCAAATATGTTTCCAACTCGGAAATGCTCTTGCGATGGCGTCGCAAATATGTTTCCAGCTTGGAAATGCCCTTGCGACGGCGTCGCAAATATGTTTTCAGCTCGGAAATGCTCTTGCATCAGTGATGCAAATGTATTTCCACATCGGAAAGTGATTTGCATCAGCGGTGCAAGAAAGACGACTTAATAGAGATAACCCTTTATGAATAAATAGAGTTAGCTTCTATTCCTTCTCTTCTTTTTTACTTACGAAACTATTTAGGCGCTGATTCGGTTCAAGATTTCTACCAATTCTTGAGGTCCATCCGTATAGTAATCAGCCCCGATTTTCTGGGCAAACTCTTGTGTCACGGGTGCGCCACCGATAAATGTAACGATATGGGGAAATTCCTGCTTCAGGGCTGCATTAATTTGCTCCATATTGACCATCGTAGTGGTGAGGAGTGCCGACATACCAACGTAAGCACCGGGATGCGCCTTTACCGCATCGATGAATTGCTCGGTTTTCACGTCTACACCTAAGTCGATAACCTCATAACCATTGCCTTCTACCATCATCGCGACCAAGTTTTTGCCGATATCATGGAGGTCACCCTCTACCGTACCGATAATAAATTGTCCGCGCCGTTGAACGCTACCATCGTTGAAGAACTGCTTCAAATGTTTCATGGCGATACTCATGGCCTTGGCGCTCATCAAGACTTGCGGCACAAAAACTTGATTGTTCTTGAACTTGACGCCTATTTTTTCCATCCCTGCGATGAGTCCGCGGGTCAGAATGTCACTTGGAGCGATGCCTGCATCCAAGGCCTGCAATGTCAACTCCTCTGCACCATCCATTCCCTTCATCGTGGGAGGATAAGGAGTAGCTTTACTAATTTTGCCGACTTCTACGCATTCGGCGATACGCGCTAATAACTCTTCCATTACCAAAAAATATAATAGATACAACTTAAAATTCCGATAATACAAATGCTCAATACTTTAAATAGGGTTGTTGTGCGGAATAAGGTCTTGTCTATGACAATCGCCTTCTCCGATACCGGCGATTTCAGACCGAACAGCACCATCAACAATACACATAAGAGGAAAACATAGCCCATGCGGTCGAGGAAAGAGACTTCCGGCAGCGCGAGCATCATAATCAGCGAGAAAACAAAGGTTCCGATGGCGGCAGCAATCGCCCCCGCAGCGTTGGCATGCTTCCAGAAGAAGCCGACGAGGAAAATCGCCAAGGCGCCTGGACTTACAAAGCCGGTGAACTCCTGTATAAACTGGAAAGCTTGGTCTAAATTGCCCAATAAGGGAGCAAGCACCACCGCGATAACTAAACTCAATAAGCCACAAAGACGCCCGACACCCACCAACCGTTTCTCGGAGGCATCTTTTACGATGTATTCTTTGTAAATATCCATCGTAAAGATAGTGGAAATACTATTTACCATAGAGGCCAAAGAACTGACAATGGCTGCAACCAAGGCCGCAAATGCAATCCCCTTCACACCCGAAGGAATGAAATTGTGCATCAACCAGGGATAAGCCTGGTCCGGCTTTTCAAGAGGTGCCTGCATCGCAAACGCTACGATACCCGGAATAACCACAATCAGCGGCAGCAGAATCTTAAGCAATCCTGCAAATACCAATCCCAACTGAGCCTCCGGCAAACTCTTCGCTGCCAAAGCACGCTGGATGATGTATTGATTGCAACCAAAATAATAGAGTGCAGAGACCCACATACCTCCCAATATCACACCAATACCCGGTAGATATTTATAGTTGGGGTCCTCCTTCGAAAGAATCAAATCAAACTTCTCTGGCACTTCTGCCAACAGCTTTTCAAATCCGGCAAAAAACCCGCCGCCATCCGCGTAGGCATTCAATGCGACGAATGTAGTTAATAATCCACCTCCAATCAAGAATATTACCTGGATAAAGTCTGTGATGGCCACGGCCTTCAATCCTCCATAAATCGAATAAACCCCAGCGAAAACAGCCAATGCGATAATACTCCAGAACATATCGATCTCCATAATCTTGTTCAAAGCCAAAGCGCCTAAATAGAGAATGGATGTCAAATTGACGAAGATAAAAACCAACATCCAAAAGAAGGCCATGATTGTCTTTACCCTTTTATCGTAACGAATTTCCAAGAACTGTGGCATCGTATAGATATTTGCCCGAAGATAGATAGGCAAGAAAAAGACCGCGACGAAAATAAGTGACGCAGCTGCCACAAACTCATACGAGGCGATTCCCAATCCAATAGCAAAACCGGAACCGGACATGCCAATGAATTGCTCAGCCGAAATATTCGAAGCAATGATAGACGAACCGATAGCCCACCACGCCAATGATTTGCTCGCCAAGAAATAATCCTGCGAAGTTTTATCGGTTCCTTTATTGCGGCTCACGAAAAGCCCGACAAAAAGAATAAGAAAAGCGTATGCGATGAAGATCGCATAATCCAATACCGAAAAAGTACCCATGACACAACCTGTTTAGGGACGCATATCTTCGATACCGATAGTGTTCAGCAAGGCAAAGAAATTCTCTATCGGCGTATCCAGTTGTACATGATGCGTCGGGGCACAAATCCAACCGCCACCTTTACCAATGGAGTTCTTCAACCATTCATATTCCCGAGCAATATCCTCGGGCGTACCTTGCGGCAACGTAGATTGCACGGCAATTCCTCCGAAAAAGCAAAGCTGCTCTCCATATTTTTCGGCTAAAACTTCTGGGTCCATACACTCGGTTTGAATTGGATTGAGTACATCCAACCCTATCTCTATCAGATCAGGAATAATATCATAATTACATCCGTCCGTATGATAAGCCACCTTTACATTTGGATTTATATCTTTAATCGTACGGATAATATCTGCCATACGTGGTTTAAAATAGGTGCGCCACAACTCCGGGTCGATTAAAAGCGATGATTGTGCTCCCATATCATCTCCCAACCAAATCATATTGACGCCACGACGGACCAACTGGCAACAGGCCTCTTTATGATACCTCGCTGTTTCGTCTAGCAAATGATTCGCCAAATCCGGATTGAGATAGAAATCCATCATCAAGGTATCCAACCCACGCAATGCCCATGCAGATTCAAAAATCGTACAATGTACGCGCCCGATAATATAATATTCCGCCCCGAATTCCTTTACCAGACGTTCTGCATTACGATACAATTCCGGACGGGTAGGATCCGGCGCCTTATAGGCCATGGCAGCCTCATCGTCGTCCCGCAACGGATTGCGTGCAATGTTGGTATAATGTCCCTCTCCAAATGGAGTCTGATAGGGATCTATTTTCCATTCTACACCCCACTCGTCCGTATAAGGCTCCGGCTTCAAATAATAATTGGTAACCCAACCAGCCCCGACTTGCAAAGCATCTTGACCCGTGAGCCGTTCCAAATCATATCCATACCACTCGCGATGATGCGGTTCTGAAAACAGGGGAGGCAAATGAAACTCCTTGCGTAACCGGTCGGCAAATTCAGGTGTGAAAGTAGCCTGAAAGGGAGGACGGTCTGTCTCTTCGTGATTTAAAGCACGAATAACTCTTTCTTTGTGTGTCATCATATTAGTTGTTTTAGATGTTATTCTTTCTATGTTGCAAAGGTAAAGCTTGCCAGGCTCATTCTTTTTCCTTATATTTGCCGCTATCAATACAATATTTGCCGAAATATAAAAAATAGTCTAATAATGGAGCCTATCTCGATTGAAAAAGTAGAAAAATCAAGTTACTCTTCTTTCAAGGCCGTAAGATTCGAACATGCTTACTTCACGGCTCCGATGCACATTCATCCGGAATATGAATTGATTCTATTTGAAATGGGAACAGGCCATGCGTTTGTGGGCGACCGTGTCTATCAATTAGGTCCTGGTGATTTTTTGTTAATCGGAAGTAATCTGCCCCACTTATGGTTGAGTGCCGATAAATATTATGAACCCGGGACCCAGCTCAAGTCTGTTTCCGTATATGCCCAATTCTCGCCCCACATTTTTCCCTCTCAAGATTGGAATTTGGAAGAGTTTCATCCGATATGGCGTTTATTGGAGGAATCGCAAAATGGATTGGCTTTTTCAGGAACGAGTCTATCCTCCATTCAGGATAAATTCCGCCTTTTACCCTCTTTAATCGGTATGGAAAGGTTAGTTACGCTTTACGGCATCTTACAAGATTTATCGAATTGCCCCAAACGATACCTGGCCAGCCGAGATTACATCCAACAACAGGTCCATGAAAGCGACCTTATCGTCCAGCGAGCTAATTATTATATGAATACACATTACCAAGAAAATATTACCTTGGATGAAATAGCTGATTATGCAGGTATGAACCCCAGTGCCCTATGCCGCTATTATAAAAAACATACTGGTAAAAAATTATTTGAATATATCACCGAGATGCGTATTTCTTACGCCACGAAACTATTGGCTTACCGGCATAACCAGATTAGCGAAGTGGCGTATGATTGCGGATACAACAACATCTCCCATTTCAATCGTCAATTTAAGCGGATTGTCGGACAAACACCGAGTGAATACAGTAAATTCTTGAACCACATCCCCACCCAACAACATCTCTAAAAGAAGAGATGCGCGCAATAAGCATCTTGGAAATTCGGTACCGTCTCGAGTGCCAAGTGTTCCACGTGAGGAAAAAACGGAGAGGCCGTCAAGAATCGCTTGCATCCGGCCAACGCAGTATTGCCTGCTTGTACGATTTGTGACTCGGTTACATCTAGCAATAAACCTAAAGCCAATGCTTTCTGCATATTGGCATAATGTCCTAATCCGCCAGCCACGTATACATGCTCTATATCCTGAGGCGTGATGCCGATATGTTCCGCGAGGAGTTGGAATCCCGTTGCAATGGCGGCTTTGGCCAGTTGGAATTCCCGCACGTCTTGTTCCGTGAGGCGCACTTGTGGCGTCAACCACAATTTATCGCTGGGCTCCGTCAAAGCCCCGCCTTCATCTATTCGTCCGGTGGCACGAAAATAATGGATAGCATCTATCAGACCACTACCGCAAATACCTTTTGCCTCTCCACCGTCGATTACCTCTACGCTTCCATCGGCATGAACATGGGCAATCGCTCCAGACACAGCCCGCATCCCTTGAGCGATATGCACCCCTTCAAAAGCAGGTCCTGCCGCCGTAGAAGCGCAGACTATACGGGTCCGATTACCGATAACGATTTCTCCATTCGTGCCTAAATCCACCAGCGCTTGCCAAGCAGAAGACTCCTGCATCCCCACCTGATAAATGCCTGCCCCAATATCGCTTCCCACGAAATGGCTTATATTGGGAAAAAATTGAATGGTACAGCTTGAAGGTAAATCCCATGTCAATTCGGACGCCGTAAATGTACGCGCTTCGTTGTGCGAAGATTGGAAAGGGAAAACGGACAAAGGCTTCACGTCCAGCCCGCAGAATAGATGGTGCATCGCGCTATTGCCTACCAACGCAACCCTTCGAACGGACTCTTTATTTCCCTGTGTCGCCTGGCAAATCATTTCGCCTATCTGTTTTCGAATGGTCTGACAAAGTTGGGCTGCCTTCTCTTCCGATTCCAATGCATACGCGATACGGGAAATAATATCCGCACCATAAGCACTCTGCGCATTGAGACGGGTTTGCGTAGAAAGGATTTTTCCAGTAGGCAGGTCGATGCTTTGTACCACCAGCGTGGTCGAACCGACATCCACCGCTATCCCAATACCCGTTTCGGTCTCACTTCGGTATATCTGTTCGTCGGTCAATACCTGATTCTTCCCCCAAGGCAAACGCACCACAGCCGAAGCAGTCACCCGGCTCCTGCAAGCCAGCCGCCACCGCTCCGGGTCGGCCCCTTTCTTTGCCAGCAAGGCGCGATGCGCTTCATCCAGGCCGATTTCTCCTTCAAGCAGTTCTATCCGGCAATTGCCGCAAATCCCTTTTCCGCCGCAAGGCAATACCAAGCCTTCGTGGCGAAGCAATTCTGCAAAAGAAGTGCCCTCCGCCGCCTGAAGTGTCTTTCCACCCGGTTCGAGACGTATCGTATAGTTCTTTTCCATATCTTTCTTTTTAAATAAACCTACCCGGCAGGCCAAACGTTCCTTTCCGGTTTTATTTTTACATTATTTTACTTACAAAGTGACAAGAGACGGCGTCTCTTGCTACTTCTCGAACTTTTTGAGGCTGGAGACGCCGTCTCTTATCACTTCCCGAACTTTTTGGGGCTGGAGACGCCGTCTCTTGCTACTTCCTGAACTTTTTGAGGCTAGAAACGCCGTCTCTTGTCACTTCCCGAACTTTTTGAGGCTAGAGACGCCGTCTCTTGTCACTTCCTGAACTTTTTGAAGCTGGAGACGCCGTCTCTTGCTACTTTGTGGACCTAACCAAGTCTCATTTTCCGATAACCGCAATCTTTTCGTCCGCAATAAGCGCATCCTGATTCGGGATAGGCTATTTTACCTCCGGCAGCCAGCAATCCGCTGACCGACTTGAATGGCCGCATGACGTGGGAGGCTGTCAGTTCCACATCTATCATCCCCGCATCTACCGTGGCAAAAAGCGCGGATTGGTCCGTGATACCCCATCCGCAACAGCCCGGACTTACGACGAAAGAGAGGTTACCCAGTCCCTGCTCTTCCGTAAGATAACGACGGAAAGCCGCCACCGTTTTGTCCAAAGCCCGATTTGCCAAACTATCGCATACATAACCTTTGACGAACTCGCCCGCTTGTTGGTAACGCCGATACAAGTCATGTACGCCCTGTCCCAACGTGTATACCACCGAAAAAAGGCATTGGCATCCATCCAACAAATGCACCAACTTCCGCCCAATGCGCAACCCATGCCCCTCCAAATAAACCGCATCATCCGTAAATACCGGATGTTCATACCGGACATATGCCAAGCGCGGAACCAAACAAGCGTGCAAATCCGCCATCACCTCCTCTGCTTCTGTTTCCCAATAAGGCAGGTATTCTGAAGGGAAAAGGGAGGAATCCACAGACTCCTCCGCAAACGAAAAACGAGGCTCGTATACGCAAGTCGGCATATCTTCCTATTTAGATGGGATACATTGCAATTGAATTTCCCCGCTTATCGTATCGCCCTTCTTCAACGGTTTCCGATAAGGTTCGTAATAACTGGAGAGGAATAACTCATCTCCCGGCGTCGCGAAATCAGCCACCAGGAATTGAATTCGGTCTCCATCCAACCACGAACGCCAATGCTGCGTGCCGTCTGAAGGCACCACAATCCGTCCGTTCTCCTCGCTACGAAGCCCAGCATACCAGATATTTCGGCGTGTAGCTCGGAAATCATTGCTTCCTAACTGGTTAAAATCGTAACTCCACGGCCAGGAAGGTTGCATACGCGGATCTATCTCTTTCGGAAGTCCGTTATAAAACAACTTGGCTTCGCCTACCGGACGGCTAATATGATCACTGGGATAAACACTCCATAAACCTTCTCGACGCCAGAAAGCCGTGTCAAAGAGAGTAGGCGCTTCAAACACCAATCCCCATTGCCTTGGATTGACATCCTGTAAAGCTTTGAATGTATACGTCACCGCTATCGCTCCACTGGCATTGATCGACAAAGTATAAGAACCTGTAAACTCTAGATAAGAGCCTTTCACCTTAATTTCTATATCCTCTCCACGAGAAGCAGCTTTGACCGATTTACAGTTCCACTTCGAACACAGCTCGTTGAATGGAGGCGTATCTGCATTATGGTTCGGATAACAACCACCCCCCGTCAAAGGCAAAGCCATCAAATAAGGTCCGCCGACGAGCATCTCTTTGCCTTTCCTTTGCAGGGAAACGATTCGTCCGTCTTTCCGACTTATCTTGCAAGTAAAATCCGTACCGGAAATCAAGTAACTATCCTCCGTCTCCTGAAATGTCGTCTTCTGTTTCGCTAACGGTTGGATTCTATTCTGTACTTGCTCACCTACTGGTATACGATAAGTATCTACGTTAAAACCACGGGGGTCGATAATATCCAACAGGAGTTCGTTGGTAGCCTTCGGATTGTCAACCACGATTGAAAACAAAGTACTATCACCTGGTTGACAATCGACATCCGCTACTCCCGTTTCATCGCCATAGCGCCAATTTATCTTCAGTTCATTCAAATTGGAGAACAAATAGCGATTCTCTACAGCAATAAGAAATTCGTTCGCAGGAGACAAAGATTTGGTATGTATCTTTACTGGGCTGTATACTTTCTTCATATCCCAATATTCAGGTTTCGGACGCCGCCAGCCATCGATAGGGCCCCAAGCACCATACCCCACAGCCTGCCCATCAGGAAGCTGGAAAATATCATCGATACCGGACCAAATTGATCCTCCAAGGACACCAGGCGTATGGTACATATTTTCCCACGTAGGTGCTAAAGCTAACGCCCAATCACTGCGAATACCTGGGTCGGTAACCAATTCGCTGCGGTTATAAACATTCAAATGGCAATATTCTCCGTAGGTCATCGGACGGTCGCTCTTGGCAGCCACTTTATATCCGTCGGGACCAGGGTAATGTATGTTCGCTATCGGAGCCGTACTGCCTTGGTTGTTGAATCCTCCATACGCCTGGTCATGGAAAGCATGCGGGCGCGTCGGGTCTGCCTTTTCCACATAAACCTGGACCTGTGCAAAACCTTTATTCCAATACGACTCGTTCGCCATAGACCAAAATAATATTGAAGGATGATTCCGGTAGAAATGGATCGTCTCCATGTTTGCCTGTAATATATAAGGATAATATTTCGGGTCTTTATAATCGAGATGTTTCCAATTCTCGTTGGCATGATGTCCTACCCAACATACAGGTGCCTCCAATTCTACAAACATCCCTAATTCATCACATGCTTCTATCAACTCTTCACAAGGGGGATAATGAGATGTGCGTATGAAATTACAATTGGCCTCACGGTAAAGCGCTACATCACGCCGAGCAAGCTCTGGCGTAATGACACGTCCGCCCAAAGGATGCATTTCGTGCCGGCACACGCCGTGTAGTTTAACGGGCGTACCATTTACTAACAATCGGTTTCCTGAAACTTCCACTTCTCGGAAGCCAAAACGGCGAGAAACGATTTCCTTAGTCTGGTCACTTTCATTTAACGCCATCTTTAATGTATATAGGTGGGGATGTTCGCAATCCCATTTGCGAGGCGACGAGACTTTCCCCGTCACCCAGCCGCTCCAACTTTCTCCAGGTGCAATGGTCGGCAATGTTTGATGAATATCCGTAGACAAGCCGTCAATATTTAATTGCAAGGAAATGTCGGTGCGAGGCTGGGAACTTCGGTTTTCGACAGTCGCATACACCTTCAATTCTGCATCCTTATATTGCGCATCTAAATCCGTCACGATACGCATGTCTGAAATATACACATCGGGTAAAGCTACCAAAGTCACCTTGCGGGTAATACCTCCCAGTTGATGAGCTGCATACTGCGTGAGACTACCTAACATATCCGCTTGCGACTCGCTGCGTACACTGACAGATAACCTATTCTCTCCCAACAGTAGCGCCTTTGTGATGTCCAATTCAAATGCAGTCATACCTCCCGCATGCGTTCCCACTTGTTTACCATTAAGATAGACGATAGCCTCACTTGAAACGCCATCGAAACGTAATCGTATCTGTTTATCCTTCCAATCCGCGGGCAATGTAAAATAGGTTTGATAACCTGCCCAGCCCGCAGAATCGACTTTAAATCCTTGCATAGCCCATTCTCCTGGAACTACAATCGGCTTCCAGTCTGCACGGTTATCCCTCTGATAGAAGTCCGCGTCCGGTTGCTCATGGAAAAGCCAGGTTCCGTTGAGAGAAAGTACTGGCTGATATACATCCTTCACTTGTGCCGGGCGAGGAGCATAAACCGGTAGGAAATCCTCGACACAAACAGAGGTATCTAAATCGGCTGTTTCGCGAAACATCAAATCCATTCGTTCCTCTCCTAAGACAGGAAGAGGATTCTGCGTATTGACACGTTTCTCTTGTGCGGCAACTTCTCCTACGGCACATAGACAGCTCAGGGCCATACCCAGTAGCCATTTGTTCCTTGTTACAATGATTCGTTTCATGGTTTTTATCCTATTTATATACTACGCCAAAAGTACACATAATCTGGCTTCCTGCCTCCCCGCTTCCAGACTAATTCGCCTTTAAAATAGGAACACGCTGCGGCAAGAATGCGCAAAAAAGGAACTCAACCTTTCTTTTGCTTTTTATATTGCATCGGAGAAACACCCATTACCTGTTTAAACAGCCGGGTGAAATAATAAGGATCGTCAATCCCTATCTTGTAGCATATCTGGTTTACCCGCATAGGTGAGAAGTCTAACAACTCACAAGCACGCTGTATTTTCAATTGATTAAAATAGGTAATAGGTGAATAACCGGTATCATGTTTGAAACGCATCGAGAAATAGGAAACCGAGTAGCCTAATCTACGAGCTATTTCTTCTAACGGCATTCGCTTCTCGATGTTCTCTTTCATAAAGTGAATGGCCGCCGAAACCATGTCGTCTACCTCCTCGCCTGGAACCATCCTATAGGCGGCGGCACGATAGGATTGCAAGTAGGTCAATGTCCCTAAGAAATGGTAAAACGCCGTACAAGCATAGAGCAAGTTCTCGCGACTATAGCCCATTTCCAATACGTGGAAGATTTCTTCAAAAAGCGCGATGCGATCGTGAATGCGTGAATGAGCCGTCGGTTTGACGTCACGCGGCGTCATAGCTGTATCCATAAAGCACGAGGCTATCTTCCCCTTGAAATGTACCCAATAAATTGTCCAGGGATTATGCTCGTCGGAGCCATAAGCATGAGGTACATGCGGAGGCAAGATGAAATATTGGTTTTCGTGTACTTCGTATGTCACATCTCCTATGCGATACCACCCAGCGCCGCTGACGCAATAGATAAATACATACTGACTGATAGGTTCGTTTCGCTCTCGATAGTGATGCAAGGCATGAGGGTAATATCCAATGTCTGTAATGTACAAAACAGAGGCCAATGGATGTATTTCCATCTCTTGCACACTGTAAATGGGAATCACGATTGCCCGTTCGCCTTCAAAGCCATCTTTCTGTCGTATCATGGTCATGTCGATTTTTATGCAAAGGTACGCATAGAAATCGTAAAATTCTCCATGTTCATGTCCTTTTTATCCATTTTCTTTTCCAAATAAATCGGCTTACTTTGCACACAGAATTAGAAAAGCACAAAAAATATGAATCAAACAAGCATTTATCTCTGGTTAATCTGCCTGGTTTCGGCGATGGGCGGATTGTTGTTCGGCTATGACTGGGTAGTAGTCGGAGGCGCGAAAATATTCTATGAACCTTTTTTCCAAATTGAAACGGACGCGGCTATGAGGGGTTGGGCCATGAGCAGTGCGCTGGTGGGCTGTCTGGTAGGGGCCTTGTTGTCGGGAGCTTGGAGCGACCGGTATGGGCGTCGGCGGATGCTTATCGTGGCGGCTTGGCTCTTTGTTATCTCTGCCATCGGCACAGGCGCGGTGGATAGTTTCTTTTGGTTCATTGTATATCGTATTGTGGGTGGCTTTGGTATCGGGATTGCTTCGAATGTGTCACCTGTTTATATTGCGGAGGTTTCTCCTGCGCACGTTAGAGGAAAGTTTGTGTCGATTAACCAGCTTACCATTGTCTTGGGTATTTTGTTTGCCCAAATTGCCAATTGGCTGATAGGTGAGCATTTTACGAATGGCAGTTCCACGCTTACGTCGCACAGTATCGAATGGGCTTGGCGATGGATGATTTGGGCGGAGACAGTCCCGGCGGCACTTTTCTTGCTTCTGGCGTTCTTCATACCGGAAAGTCCGCGTTGGCTTCTTGTCCAACATAGACAGGAGCGTGCCGAAATGATATTAAAGTGGATAGGCGGACCTGCGTATGCAGCAGAGACGATTGATAGCATTCGTCAACTCATGGCACAGAAGCAAGAGACGGTGGGATGGCTTGCGTTGCGCGGGCGTCGTTTTCGCAAGGTGTTGCTCATCGGTATTGTCTTGGCAGTCTTTCAACAATGGTGTGGCATTAATGTCATATTCAATTATGCGCATGAAATCTTCTCGGCGGCGGGCTATGCGGTCTCGGATATTTTAATGAATATTGTGGTGACGGGCATCACAAATGTGGTGTTTACCTTGGTGGCAATCTATACGGTCGACCGCTGGGGGCGTCGGGCTTTGCTTTTTGTCGGTTCCATAGGTCTGGCAATTATCTACATCGTATTGGGGACGTGTTATCAGGCTGGAGCGAGCGGTATCTTTATGTTACTCTTGATTGTCTTGGCAATTGCATGTTATGCAATGTCGTTGGCTCCTATCGTGTGGGTGGTGCTCTCCGAGATTTTCCCGGTGCGGATTCGCGGGATGGCCATGGCGTTGTCCACTTTCTTCCTCTGGGTTGCCAGCTTTGTATTGACTTATACATTCCCTATTTTAAATGATGCCATCGGCGCGGCAGGTATCTTTTGGATATATGGAGGCATCTGTCTTGCCGGGTTCCTTTTCATTTGGAAACAGCTTCCGGAGACGAAAGGCAAGACGTTGGAAGAATTGGAACGCACTTTAACCGGGGAAAAGTAAGAGCGTCTAAACCGTTTAGATTGTTTCCTGGATTTTCAGGAGAACGTCTAAACCGTTTAGATTGCTTCCTGGATTTTCAGGAGACTTTCTAAACCGTTTAGATTGCTTCCTGAATTTTCAGGAGACTTTCTAAACCGTTTAGATTGCTTCCTGAATTTTCAGGAGACTTTCTAAACCGTTT
>NZ_NFJB01000025.1 GCF_002159645.1 Parabacteroides sp. An277
TGTTCGACCCCGCTGGGGTCGGGATTGTGGGTATCGTTCTTACCGAAGGTGACGCTTCGCATCACCCTCGGTTAAGCATGGTTGAACCTCTTCGAGGTTCGACCGCAACCTCCTGAGATGCTTTGGTTTTGTTCAGCATGACGCAAAAAAGTGCGTCAGCCCACAATAAAAATCTGCGGTTGTCTACGCTTCAGTCCGCGTCCTCTGCGTGCCCTTATATTATAATATAGGTATAAATCGGCGGCGTGGATGGCGGAAACGGCGGCGTGGATAGCGGGATTTATAATTGGATTCGGCAGGGTTTAGAAGGGTAAAAACACGGAAACGCAGCACAATTAAAAGTGCTGTGTCTCTGCGCCTCCGTGTTCAAAAATATATTATTACAGCAACTGCTTTATTCGTTCAAATTCCGCATCACGCGGCAAGATTAGTTAATTTTTTAGTCTTTCATTTCCTAAAATATTTCTGGAAGAAGAGCAGGTGGTAGTCGATGGAATTGTTCCAATAAGTATTATTGTGCGCGCCGGGGCGGACAATAAAGTCGTGCGGAATGCCCTTTTCCAACAACGCGGCGTGGAACTGGCGATTCACCTCGAGGAAGAAATCCTCTGTGCCGCAATCGAAGATGAGCGCCAGGCGACCCGGCTCCAGCTGCGGGACGAGGTTCGCCACCGTGTGGGCGTCCCAGACTTCCGGATGCGCGTCGCGCTCGCCCAGTTGCTTGTACATATTCCAACTCTTGGGGAAAGGACGGATATCGACTCCGCCGCTCATGCTGCCCGCCGCCCCAAAAACGTCAGGATGGCGGATGGCGTTCCAAAGCGCGCCATGCCCGCCCATGCTGAGACCCGAAATGGCACGCCGTTCGCGCCGGGCGTCGGTCGGGTAATGCGCGTCGATGTACTGCACCAATTCGGAGGAAATGAAGGTCTCGTATTGCACATCGGCGTGCAGCGGGCTGTCCCAATACCAGCTCTCCTCGCCATCGGGGCAGACAAAGATAAACCCTTTCTCGTCTGCCAGCTCCGGCAAATTTGGTTTGATAATGAGCCACGTTTTGTAATAACCGCCATGGCCATGCAAGAGATACACAACGGGGCAACGCTTCGTCTGCGCCACGTCTGGGACAATCGTAACGACTTTAATCTCCTTTTGCATCTTCGTACTTCGAACAAGAATCGTATCCACCGTGGAAGCCTTTGCGAAGCTGCTCAGCCAAAGAATCAGGAGGAAAAATAACTGTTTCATTGCAATACGTGTAAAGTCAAACAGGAGGCAAGTGCTGCCGTTTCAGTACGCAGCCGGCTCTTCCCTAACGAGATGGGTTGGAAACCCTGTTCTTCCGCCCAGCGAATCTCTTCCGGACTGAAATCCCCTTCCGGACCAATCAGCACCAAGGCATTCGAGCCCGGCCGATAAACGTCTTTCAACAAAGGTTTTTCGCCTTCTTCGCAATGCGCAATGAATTTCTGTCCGTCGAACGGACGCTTCACGAAGTCGCGGAAATCCGTCATGTCGTTGAGTTTCGGCAGCACAGCCTTCTGGGATTGCTTCATGGCGCTCACCAGGATTTTCTCCAACCGAGCCGTCTTGATTTCTTTCCGTTCCGAGAAGCGGCAGCGGAGGCAAGTAATCTCATCGATACCGATTTCTGTCGCCTTTTCGGCAAACCATTCCATACGGTCCATGTTCTTCGTAGGCGCCACAGCGATATGGATATAGGCATTCCAAGGTTTCGCTGGATTCCACGTCTCTAAGATATTCACGGCGCAGTGCTTGGGATGAGCCGCAGTAATGACCACCCGATAAAAAGCACCCTTCCCATCCGTCAATTCGATTTCCGCACCTTCCGTCAAACGGAGCACCCGTGTACAATGTCCTGATTCCTCTTCGGGAAGAATCGGATTCGAAGCGATATCAGGTGCATAAAACAATTGCATAACTTATTCTCTCTATAATTATTTATCCTAAAATCATTCCAATAATAGTGGCCGAAAGAACCGAGACCAGCGCGCCGCCAATCATCGACTTCACACCCGTCCGGGCAATTAACTCTTTCTTTCCAGGCGCCAAGACGCCCAGTCCACCCAAAAGTATCCCGATTGAAGAGATATTGGCAAAACCGCACAATAAATAGGTAGACATAATAACCGACTTCTGCGAAAGGAAGATGCCCGCATCTTTCCATTGTTGCAACTGGAAATAGGCCACAAACTCATTCAAAATAGTCTTTTGCCCTAACAAAGAACCGACCGCAATCATATCGCCACCCGGCACGCCAATCAACCACATAAAGGGCGACATCACCATGCCGAGCATGAACTGGAACGTCAAGCCTTCCGCCCGGCCATCAGATACTTTCACAATCCAATCGTTCAATCCCGTATAATGCCCTATCAAATCGCAAGTGATGAAATTCACCATCGCCACCAGCGAGATAAAGACAAGCAACATTGCAGCGATATTGGTCATGAGCTTCACGCCCGTCACCGTCCCGGAAGAGATGGCGCCCAACACATTCGTATGTCCCTCTTCACCCCATTCCGGCACCGCTTTATCTACTACAGGCTCGGTCTGCGGACAGATAATCTTCGCAATCACAATCGAACCCGGCACGGCCATCACTGACGCCGACAGCAGATGTGTGGCAAAAAGCTGTTGTGCCGCAGGGTCCGTTCCGCCTAACATACCGACATAACTTCCCATAACGGAACCGGCAATGGTTCCCATGCCCGAGACCATAACCAAGAACAACTCCGAACGATTCATGACAGGAAGATAGTTCTTGATTAACACAGGCGACTCTGTCATGCCAAGGAAAATATTCCCGCACGCCACAAGTCCCTCTGTCCCGGAGATATTCATCACCTTGCGGAGCAACCACGACAATGCCCCGACGACACGCTGGATAATGCCCCAATAATAAAACAAGGAAACCAAAGCAGAAAAGAAAATCACGATAGGCAAAGAATGAAGCAGGAAGCTGAATCCTGCCGCCTTCGACGCGTACGGCCCCAACAAGAAATTCAAACCCGCACCGGTAAAATCCATCAGCTTCACAAACACCTTGCCTAACGCCTCAAACAATGCCCCCACCGGAGGAATATATAAAATGGAAAGCGCCAGCCCCACCTGAATGAGCAAACCGCCTCCCACTAATTTCCAATCAATCCGTTTCCGATCATAACTTAACAAATAAGAAACCGCCAGTACGCTGGCGATACCGACCAGTCCTCTTACCAACGAAATGAACCCAAAACCTGCCGCAACCTCCATATTTATTCTGTATTAGTTCCTTCCCGCCGTTTTAATTCATCCTTATATATTTTGGCGAACTCGTACTGTTCGTCTTCGATGGCATCGGCCAGTTTCTCTTTCAAAAGAGTCTCCGAGAGGTTGGCAAGCCAATCATCCAACGACGCTTTGTCTTGAAAATCAGCTGGAGTCAAATCCGAATCGTAAGCGAAAGGCATGTCGGCCGATGCGATATCATCCTCCTCATCCTCTTCCTCCGTGGCATTGGGTTCTTCTAATATCAAACCACACTCACGCACAATTTCATCGGTCGTAAAAACGGGTGCTTTCAAGCGCAAGGCAACCGCAATGGCATCCGAAGTCCGCGAATCAATGCGTACTTGCCGTTCCCCATCAAATAAAACCATTTCTGAATAAAACACGCCATCCTCGAATTTATAAATAAAGACCTCTTGAAGCAATATCCCGAACGAATGCGTGAAACTCACAAACAAATCGTGCGTCAACGGACGAGGCGGCACTAAACGCTCCAACGCGATAGCAATAGACTGTGCTTCAGCTGTCCCTACAATAATAGGAATGCGATATGGCCCTTCTGCTTCAGCCAATATCAAGGCATACGCTCCTGATTGCACCTGACTGCTGGTCAGTCCTTGTACGATAAGTTTTACTTTCTTTGCCATATTTTCTAATGAACGAAGACAAAGGTAGTTTTTTTCTACAAAAATAACAACACCTCTGCACGCTTTTATTTATCAACCGCCCATTCACGCATTTCGTACATATCCAGATATTCTTCCCAACCGGCATCGGCCTCCACGTAAAGCGAAATAGGAAGCATTTCCAAATGCGCCAAAGCTTGATTCAGATATTCACCAAAGACACGCGCCGAACGGGTATAATAAACCCATGTCTTTTCGCCTCCGCCTGTATACACCGCCGTTTGAATAGCCAACTTATCCTTTTCCATTTCCCGGCGAAGCGCTTCTTCCATCTCTTCCATGCGCGCAGCCACTTCGTCTGAAGGCATCCCATGTGCGTCCGGTTCATACTTCCATGTGATTTCCACCCGCTCTTTGAATTTTCCGGATGTCCGAAAAGCATCCAAATCCTCTCGCCCATAAACCGTGATGATATCGCCTCGTTCATTCTCCGACAAAGCCGTAAACCAATTGTCGCTCAATTTCATATTCTTCCTTTCTTCTATAAATTAACATTCCGGTGCTTATCTTCTTTTCGTTTCATAACTATCATCCCATTTAATTCCAACGAGAATCCTTTTCGATTATAACGATAATCCCATCCGATGATAAGCATAAATTCAAGCATCATTCAGACAAAGGTACGAAAATTCCCCGCATAAAGAAAATCACTTCCTTAAAAGCCCCGCCAACGACTCGATAACTTATTCACAAAGAGAGGCGTCCATCCTGTAGTCAGCAAGACAAGTATCCACCAATTACCCGTTAAAGGATTGTAAGCAGCCCAAAGTTGTTCCCAACTACTTCCCGTCAATAATCCAAACGAAAATTCAAACAAGCAGGTTAAAACAACCCACAACATTCCGATTTTAAAGTAAGTCCTTGCTTCCAATCGCCCTAAACGAGGAAGCAAAAGCCATGCCAACAAAAAGATAAAAAGACTCAACGTAATGCTACTCAAGGGTAAAAGCCAAAAGGCTGCGTCCCATTTCATCGCAAGATACTCGCGCAAACCACCATTAAGGATAGCTATCGGTATAAAACAAATCCAAATAAGAATCGATTTAAACCATATCATCGCCTGAAATATATTCAAAGAGGGGACGCTCTTGCGAGACATTCCCCTCTTTCATACAACAATCATTTATTTAACTAAGCACTTATCAATCATCGGCTTGAGTAGCTTCATATTCTTTCAGCAATTTCTCTTGTACATCGGAAGGCACTAATTCATACGAAGCAAACTTCATAGTAAACGATGCACGCCCACCCGTAATGGAGCTAAGCGAAGTCGAATAATTAGACAACTCTTTCAAAGGAACTTTAGCTTGCAACTTCTCGAAGCCTTTCTCACTATTCATGCCCATAATCATAGCACGACGTCCTTGCAAATCGCTCATTACATCGCCTAAGAAATCGGCCGGGACAGAGACTTCTACATCATATACAGGTTCCAAAATCTTCGGTCCTGCCTCTTTAAATGCCATGCTAAACGCATTTCGACCTGCCAACATGAACGAGATTTCGTTGCTGTCTACCGGATGCATCTTTCCATCATATACACAAATACGGACATCGCGAGCGTATGACCCCGTCAACGGTCCTTGTTCCATACGAGACATGATTCCCTTTAGGATAGCCGGCAAGAAGCGCGCATCAATAGCGCCACCCACGATACAATTGACAAATACCAACTTGCCACCCCATTCCAAATCGATAGTCTGCGTATCCCGGACATTCATCTTATATTCTTGTCCGCCGAAACGATACGTATCAGGAGCAGGCATACCTTCGTAATAAGGTTCAATAATCAAATGTACTTCACCGAACTGGCCTGCACCTCCGGATTGCTTCTTATGCCGATAATCCGCACGTGCCGCTTTTGTGATAGTCTCACGATACGGAATCTTCGGTTCTAAGAACTCAATCGGCAATTTATCATTGTTTTCAATTCGCCATTTTAACGTACGAAGATGGAATTCGCCTTGTCCTGAGACGATAGTCTGTTTTAATTCCTTCGACTGCTCTATTACCCAAGTAGGGTCTTCCTCGCGCATCCGGGTCAATATTTCCATCATCTTTTCGGCATCCGCTTCGTTCACAGGTTTAATAGCTCGACGATACTTCGGATCCGGATATTTAATAAAGTCGAAACGATAATCACATCCTTTGCCATTCAACGTATTTCCTCGGCGCACATCTTTCAATTTCACCGTAGCGCCTATATCACCCGCTACCATTTCAGGTACTTCCGTACGTGTTTGCCCGTCAGTCACAAATAATTGTGCAATACGTTCCTTCGAACCACGGTCGGCATTCACCAAGTCATCGCCCGACTTTACTTTACCTGAAATAACTTTAAAATAAGAAACCTGCCCGATATGCGGTTCAACGGTTGTCTTGAAGAAGAAGAGGCTGGTCGGACCCTCCGAATCAGGTGTTACTTCCACGCCTTCCGTCGTAACCAAACGCGGCATCTTGTCTGTACATGGAACTACATTTCCTAAGAATTCCAAGGTACGACGTACACACATATCGCGGCCTGCACATACACAGAATACCGGGAACATATCACGCGTAACCAAGCCTGCACGGATACCGGCACGCATATCATCTTCACTCAGCGTTCCTTCCTCGAAGAAACGTTCCATCAATACATCATCATGTTCGGCCGCTGCTTCTACCAATGCTTTATGTAATTCCATGGCTTTTTCCATCTCTTCAGCCGGAATTTCAAGCACGTCAGGCACACCTCCTTCGGGTTTCCAACGGTACATTTTCATTTTCAACACATCGACTACGGCATTGAATGAAGGTCCGCAAACTACAGGATATTGTATTTGTACCACTTTGCTACCCCAACGGTCTTTCAACTGGGCAACTGTTCCTTCGAAATCAGCCTTATCGTTATCCAATTGGTTCACTACGAAGATAACCGGTTTATGGAATTGCTCCGTATAGCGGAATTGATTGATTGTCCCGACTTCCACACCATATTGCGCGTTCAAGACCATCAAAGCCGTATCCGTCACATTCAACGCAGAAACAGCTCCACCAATAAAATCATCCGAACCCGGACAATCGATGAAATTCAGCTTCCGGTCTTGCCATTCCACGCTAAAAACCGTTGAGAATACCGAATAACCATATTCCTTTTCCACAGGGAAATAGTCGCAAACCGTATTTTTGTTCTCTACACTACCACGACGTTTTATAACACCACCCTCGTAAAGCATCGCTTCCGCGAGAGTGGTTTTCCCTGCACCTGAACTACCTAAAATAGATATGTTCTTAATCTCATTTGTTTGATATACTTTCATTTGATATCAGGCATTAATAAGTTTAACAATAAAGATGGGTTCTAAATCCTTTTTAGAACGAGCGCAAATTAGAAAGACTTTGCGAGATAGACAACTTTTTACGCCCTGTTTGAGAATTATGTTGTACAACACAATGGCGTTATTCTCTATTTATCAAGGCATAAACATTACTTAAAGGATAAAAAATTTTTTACTTCCGAAAAACATTTCCTGCCTGGAACAAAACAGATGGATGCCTGTCTTAAAAGTAAAAACATACGAGACATTCTCTATCTTTAGCCTGAAGATATATATCTTTAGGTTGAAGATATGTATCTTTAAGCTGCAGATAGGCATCTTTAGCCTAAAGATAGAGAATATCCCGTATACTTTCAAGTTTTTCGTCCCGGGCAAAGGATTATTTGGCAAATATTTCGTACCTTTGAATCCGGTAAAACAACATAAAAACAAAACAGCTATGAATAATTTACGTGATTGGTTCTATTTCTCGGCGGGCGAACGACGGGCGCTCACGGTTCTTTCTTTATTAATAATAGGTATATGGGTGGCCTTATGGTGGACAGAACCGGAGCCGATCCCCGAACCGATGGACGAAAACATCCCTGGAGATACCATTCGGACGGTGCTCCAGACGGAGACAGACGATAGCCTCGCGCACCCGGTTCCCAAGCCTCAGCCTCCGAAAAAACAGGAAAAGAGGACAAAAACTTATCGGGAAGCACGCCAATTCCAGCCCTCCCATGCCGCCCGAAAGCAATCCAAACGTTATGTATCGAATAAGTTTCCGCGCGGAACGGTGGTCGAACTGAATAGCGCCGATAGCCTTACGCTCCGGAAAGTACCGGGTATTGGCGAAGCCTTTTCGCACCGAATCGTAAAATACCGCGATTTGTTGGGAGGTTTCTATTCCGTAACGCAATTGGCCGAAGTGTATGGCATCGACGAAGAACGGTATGCCGCGCTGGCTCCTTGGTTTTGTGTGGATACGACGCTTATTCGCCCTATTCTTGTCAATCAAGCTGATTTCCGAACCCTTATCCGCCATCCGTATATAGACAAACCGCAGACGATTGCCTTGCTTTCCGTCATTCGCCGGAAAGGACAGATTACAGGATGGGACGACC
Source organism: Parabacteroides sp. An277 (assembly GCF_002159645.1). Classification (GTDB taxonomy): domain Bacteria; phylum Bacteroidota; class Bacteroidia; order Bacteroidales; family Tannerellaceae; genus Parabacteroides. Next base: position 8,401 of record NZ_NFJB01000025.1, read on the forward strand.
TTCGGTTGCTCGAAGAATTCACACCCGAAGACCGGCGCCGACTCCGTCCTTACCTCTCGTTTGGGACGGATTGAACCTTTCCTTTCCGAGACTTAGGTACCGTAAAGATAGGTAAATAGAGGAAAATCCCCACGATGGACATAACCAATCCTCCGATGGTACCCGCAGCCATAGGAAACCAAAAAGCCTCTTTCTCTTCGCCTATCATAAAAGGAACAAAACCCAAGATAGTCGAAATAACCGTCAGGGAAATCGGGATGATTTTTGCATTCCAGGCTTTCAAGTAGGCTCGGAGCGGAGGCATAAGGGGAAAACGTTCTTTGATTTGATTGTACTCATTGAGAATATAAATACTGGCATTCACGGTGATGCCACAAAGCAGGACGAATGCCGCAAAGCCTCCTTGGTCGAAGTTGAGCTTAAACCCATAAAATGTCAAGAAAACGCCGATATAAGAAATCGGAATGACAAAAATAACGGCCAACGGCTGCCTCAACGAATTGAACAGGATGCTGGTCATAAAGAAGATAATGACGATGATAAGCGCAAGAAGCAGGTATTGCGCGTCATCATCCTCGCCCCATCCATAGTAATAATTGTTGTCTACCTTGGCAGTATATCCCATAGGCAACAGACGTTGAAAATCTTTGACCAGTTGTTTTTGTATTTTCGCCCCTTGGTTTGTCGAACCAATGTATTCATACTGGAGACAAAGTTTGTATTGTTGGTCGACTTTAGCGATTTCTTGCGGCATCTGTCCCTTCTCGACCGAAGTCAAATCAGAGAGCTTATAATACTTCTCGCCTATCCGGGCCGGGAAATATTGCATATTCCATATATCATAAGTTTTTGATTGGAGGGAAGAGAGTTTCAATTTCTCCATTTCATTATCGACAAGGATATTTCCGGCGTAGATATCTTGCCCGAAAATAGGACTGACCGAGGCAAAAAGTTCCATCGGCTGAATGCCTGCTTGCGCCATGCGCGCTTTGTCAAGATTAAAATAAAACTCTTGATAGTCATCTTTCCACCACGAGAATTGGGAATTGATGAACACCTCTTTAATACGCCGGTATGTAAGCAGCTTTGCCTTTAGTTTTTCCGCCCATTTATAAAGCTCATCGTAATTATAACCATACATTTCGATGCGATAAGAGCCAGCACCCTCCCGCACATCGTTACTAAATCCTTGATCCATCAATCCCCAGACGCCCCAACTTCCGCCTCCCAATTCGAGCGCTTTACTGATGACCTGGCTTTTGAGCGTATACGGAAAGCCGCTTCGTTCGGCCTCCCGTGTGAAATACACATCAATGCCTGCTTGCCGGGCATTATAAATATGGGTTTGGAATTGACGTATCTCTTTATACGTACTGAGGAAAGCCTCCATCCGATTGATAAGTGTATTCATTTGCGCAAGCGTAGTCCCATTGGGCATCGAGGCTGTAATGTTCAGTACAGTTTCATCATTACGCGTAAAATAACTTCCCTCATATACTTTCTCTACAAACAAACGCAAAGTACCACCCAAGGCTTTATCCACAATCGGTTTGATATCCTCTTTCCATACCTCGTTCTTCATGCCCTTATTATACATATCTATGCATAAAGAGTCGGTAGACGAATAGTGTTTTTTATCGTCATATTCAATTTTTTCAGGCAAAAGAAAGATAGGCAAACCGAAAGCCAAGACCAACACAATGCAAGCTATCTTCTTCCATTGGCAAAGAAAACGAATCTGAGCTCGATAATAACGCATAAAATAAATCTTGGCTCGGAAGCATAAGGTTCGCAGATTTTTACTCCATTTCGTAAGGACTCCGTGCCTCCACACCTCCGTATTCCCCCTTTTCTTCTTCTCCCCTAACTTTAACTTCTCTATCAAAGCCGGCACAAGAAAAAGGGCGATAAAGAGTGAAACGGCCAAGTTAATTATCACTACCGCAGCAAAATCCTGCAAATTAAGGCGAATACGTTCATCGAGAAAGAAAATGATTACCAAAGCTCCAATAGTCGTAAGCGTAGCCGCCAGAATCGACAGGAATGCTTTTAAGTCGTGACGCCTACGAATGTGGTCAGTCATAACGATGGTATTATCGATGACTAAGCTCAACGATATAGTGATACCTGCCAACGAATATAATTGTATTTCCAAGCCAAATAAGTAATAAAAGATAACGGCTATGCATAAGTTTATACTTAGACTAATAACGATTAGAAGCATATACCGCACGTTCCACGTAATCAGAAGGATGAAGAGCAGGAGGATGAGGATGGTCAGCCCCGTACGGACATATATTTTATCCAGTTCTTCTTGGATATACTCAGTTGCATCGTAACTGGTATGTATCTCGTATCCGGCAGGAAGGATCGTTTGGATATGTGCCATTTCTTCTTTTACTTCTTGAGCCAACTTCAATTGGTTGGCGGTCTCGTCGGCCCATATAGATAGATAGATGGAATTCAATCCATTGATTCGATAATAACTTTGCGGTTCCTCTTCCTGGCGAGTCACTTTCAATAGTTGGTCAAGACGTATCAATTGCCCGTTAGCCGCCCGTACACTTATCCGGTTTGCTTCGAATCCATGTGATTCTCTTTCCGGTAAAAGAGCGAGGCGCATCCATTTGCGTACGTCTGTTTGATGGGAAATATCTGCTATCCCCAAAAATTCCTTTTGGTAATAATGAATAATGGCGGTCTGAATATCCGATACAGTAATACCCAATTCAGTAAGTTGCTCGCTATCATACTCTAAATGCCATTCCATAGGTGTGGCACCACTCACTTGAATCTGGTAGATACCTTGTATCGTACTAAGTCGAGGCTTGATTTGATTTTCGGCAAAACGTTGGATAAAAATAGGTGTTGCCGCAGCATTCAGCGTATAACTCAAGAAAGGACGCGAGGCTCGATCATCAGGACGGCTCATTTCCAAGACAGGATAAGTTACGCCATCAGGCAGGTCGGGCCATGTTTGGCGTACAATCGTAGAAGCCTCAAAACGGGCTGCATCTATATTGGTATGTTTATCCAATTCGAGGGTGATGCGTCCCCAACCATTGCCAGATGTCGATGTAATTTCCTTAACGCCTTTGATGCGAGAAAGCATAGACTCCAACCTTGAAGTAACTTCCATCTCGATGACACGAGAAGAGTTTCCTGCCATATTATAGCTAATGCTCAATTGTGGCAAAGTCCGTGAGGGCGAAAGTTTCACGGGAAGCAAAGGAATAAGCGCCAACCCCGCCAGCGCCGCACAGAGAAAAGCTACAATCCAAGTAAATGCTGATATATTCCGTTTAAAGCCCATGCTCATAGTCAAATTCATTCGAAAGCGAAATGCCTACCTCAAAATCATGCAATGTCAACTTCCGTATCTTATAGTAACTTAGCCAATAGTTTTGTAAAGCATTGATATAATTTCGCTGGGCTTCTTGCTGACGATTGAGCGAAAGCGTCATGCTATTCAGGTCTGCCTTGCCAATCAGAAAACGTTGCTTGGTTTTCTGGTAAGCCATCAAAGCGATATCCAAAGCTTCCTCCGCGCTCTGGATAAGGTGCTGCTGGATATGAAAGTCTCCTACCGTCATGATAACCTCCTCTTCAACACTAATAGCCGTCTGCTCTGCCGTTGTCTGGGCAATACGGAGGTTACTTTTCGCTATGTTATGTTTTCCTTTACGTACACCCCAATCAATCAAAGGTATTGATACAGAAACAGACACCACGTCTTGCTGCAAAGGATCCCTATAGGCTTCTTTAAAGGAAGAGGCTACTTGATTGAAGCCAATGCTCGCATTCACTGAGGCATTGAAAAGCGACTCTTTCTTGGTTCTATCTACTTCCTGCTCGGCTTCTAAGATGCTTTGCTTTGAGGCCAAGAGTTCCGGATTATTTTCACGTGCCATGCGTAGCGCTTCGCTGACAGGTATTTCCAATTTTCGCGGGCGAGAAGGCAATCGCAGGCGTATCGTACGATTCTTGTCGAAGTTTAAATAAGATGCCAAACTAAACATCGCGCGTTGAAGCGATATTTCAGCGTTCTGCAAGGTGTTTCGCGCATTAATGGCATCCAATTTAAGTGTTAATAAATCTTCTTGGCTAATAGCTGCTATCTTATGTCGTTCCTGACCCGTACGATAGAGTGTATCCGTATTGGCTACATTCTCCTTAGCCATATCGTATTCTACTTGCGCCATCGCCAAAGCAAAAAAATAGGTAGTTGCCTGCTCGCTGATAGATTCCATATTATAGAGGAATTCCTTTTTCACCTTCTCATATTTCAAAGGTTCAATCTTCCGTGCCCACCGAAATGCATTGTATCCAATCAAATCCTGGCTATACCCAATGCGTATCGGAACCGTCGTGAACTGATTGTAATCGTTTTCGCCAAACGAACGCATGTAGCCCAAATCGGTATCGAGGTAGAAACTGCCGCCCAGGAGGTCGAAATTCTGCGTCACGTTCAGATTTCCGCTCGCGTAGAAGGACTGTTGCTTACGGTAGACATCCAAATCGGCTTCAGAGTCGTACCTTCGGGTAATATCGCGGTAGTATTGCGCCGGGGTGAGGTTCAACGTGAGGCTGGGTAACCGCTCCGCCTTATAATTACGGTATTCCCAATAGCCGGACAAATACAAATTCTTGCTTCGGAAAGCCTCCAGCGAACTATCCGCCGCCAACTGAATCGTTTTCTCGAGCGAAAGTTCAATCGTCTGTCCCGCTACGAAGGGAGCGAAGCAAAGAAGTATCGCTATCAACTGCATTTTCATTATTTCTTTTCTATTCATATTTTATTCTTCATTCATTATCCTTATGAAACACAACTTCTTGTCTTGCTACAACCTGAGCGACGCAAGAAGTGTTACATCTAGCCCTGCTACGACCGAAGCGACACAAGAAGTGTTACATCTAGCCCTGCTATGACCGGAGCGACGCAAGAAGTGTTACATCTAGCCCTGCTACGACCGGAGCGACGCAAGAAGTGTTACATCTAGCCCTGCTACGACCGAAGCGACGCAAGAAAAAGCCTTTCTTATGTAGCAGTCCTTGTTGCATCCTTCTTTTTATAAATAGTCCAATACACAAGCGGCACGACAAACAAACTAACGGCCGTTCCAATAAGCATTGCAGATATCATCGCTATCGAAAGCGGCTTTTGCAACTCGCTCCCCAAATCGAACGAAAAAAGCAATGGAACCATGCCGAATATCGTGGTGAGCGAGGTCATCATAATCGGACGAAGTCGCCTACGCCCTGCCTCGTGTATAGCTTCGAGGAGCGGATACCCTTCCCGTCGCAGTTCATTGATAGCATCCAGCTTCAAAATCGAGTCATTAATAATAATACCGCACGTAACTACAATCCCAATCGCACTCATCAGATTCAGCGTGTGCCCGAAAATCCAAAGCGTCAAAAGTGCGGCAGCGATATCGATGGGTATTTCTGTCAACACAATAAGCGGTTGGAGAAAACTCTCGAATTGAGCTGCTAAAATAAAATACATCAACAAAATAGAGATAAAAAGAATCACGACCAACTCATTCAACATCTCTTGGTTTGAAAAGAAACTACCTCTAAAATCCACATCCCAGGTATCCCGATAATGGTCGTCTGTACGAATAACGGTTCGGATTTCCTCCACAAGTGCCTTGGCATCCCTTACATGATGAAAACTGAAAGGGATAAACTCGCCATTCTTTCCTGCCGTCAGAGTCTTCAAATCCTGCCCAGGCGAAACTTTCACCAACGCACGGAGCGGAACGAAACGGACTTCTTCCTTTCCGTCTGTTTCGGAAACCGATACCACACGAAGAAGTGTTTGTTGTAAAATATCTTGAATTGTCTGTTCTTTGCCGGCTAATGTAATGGGTAAATATTGTTGGTAAGAACGGAGTGTAGCGATCTCATTTTCTTTAAAGGCTGTCCGAAGTGTGCGGTAGACCTCTTCGTAGGAAATGCCATAAAGCAGAAGTTTCTGGTAATCTATTGAAAGGTTCAATTGGTTGTCGAATGCAACACCCACAGGCCTTTCCCCGGAAACTTCTTCGATGTCTTGCTCTATATGTTGGATTTCAACCGCATCCGGTGTTACCTCTTTATTTCGAGCATAGAGTTCGGCCACGATATCCGCCTCGCCCGTATCAAACAGTTTCTCGAAAACAGTTTCAGGTGGAGCAAAGGAAACAACGGCCGAAGGATAATGTGCCCGAATCCAGGTTACAATCGTTTGCTGAAGCGGAGCAATCTGGCTTGCCTCGGCTGTTTTAAAATAAAGTTCCGCTTCCGATATGGAAAGTTCACGATCTCGATTCAACAAAAATTGTTGTTGGCCGATATAGGCCGTATGCTGCGCCCCTTGCTTATCTGCTTCTTGCATCAAAAGAGCTATGCGGGTCCGATTTTCATCCAGATGTATATTTTCGTTCCATTCCAAATGAACTATTAATTCATTCTGGTCTATTTCTGGCATCCGCGATTTCGGTACAGCCAAAAACAAATAGACGCAAAAGGGTATCGTGAGGCCAGAAAGAATCCAAGTCGTCCGTTTGTGACGAAATACAAAGTCCACACCACGGTCATAAAAATGATCTAATGTATGTTCTTTAATCAAATTGTTCACATTCACTTGCAACCAACGAAAGCGAGATTTCGGGATACTATATACTAACTTATATAACACAGGCAACAACATAATACCTGTAAAATACGAAACCAATAACCCGACCGTCACCGCAAAAGCTTGGTCAAAAAAAATCGCTCCTGCAATTCCACTCATGAACACCAAAGGGAAAAAGACAGCAATCGTAGTAAGCGTAGAGCTGAGCATCGGCGTAATGACTTCAGCTGTTCCTTTCGTACATGCCTCTTCCAACGAATCGCCCCGAGCACGATATTGGGTAATGTTTTCTGTCACGATAATAGAGCTATCAATCATCATACCCAAAGCGAGAATCAAACCGGAAAGCGAAATGATATTCAGCGACATGTGAAACATGTAAAAAAACAAGAAACTGGTGATAAGGCTCACCACCATACTCAACCCAATGACCAACGGACTCTTCACATCACCCAAAAACAAGACCGCTACAATGCAAATAAAGAAGAAACCTAACGATAGGTTCTGCTTCAGGTTCGAAATGGTATAATCCAGCAACTCCGTTTGGTTTCGAGTAATCGTAAATTCGATATCTGGATAAATCGAAGCGAAATAATCTGTCACTTCTCCCAACGATTCTTTCATACGATCCATACTCTCGTCGGATTGCTTGATAATCGCCAATGTCACGGCACGCTTTCCTCCCGACATGGATATTCCCGTCTCTTTCTCAGGCACAATCGATATATGCGCCAAATCTTTCAATTGGAACAGACGCCCTTCTTTACGGATATAAATCTGTTTTACATCGTCGACGGTACGGAGGAGCGTAGAAAATTTGATATTGTATTCATAATAACCATCGCGAACGGTCATGCTCCCCGGTTCCACATTATTATTAGCTAATGCCGTTTCGATGTCTTCCAAGGTAATGCCGGAAGTTTCCATCCGGTTTCGGTCCGGAATGATTTGCAATTGTCTCCCGACCAACCCCGTTACATCCACCATTGCCACCTCCGGCAATTGCTCGATACGACGTTTGATGACTGTCTCTGCAAATTGGCACAAATCAAGGAACGCCTCTTCCTCATCTACCTTTCCTGCCTCTTTCAGCGTAAGATTCAAGCAAAAAACCGGAATATCCGTTGCGCTCGCCTTAACTACACGCGGACGTTCTATTTCACGAGATAAATGGCTCATGGCAGCATCTATTTTCTCGTTCACTTCTATAAAGGCCAAGTCGGTATTGGTCCCAAATTCGAAACTTAAACGGACCACTCCATTTCCGTCACGCGTTTCGCTTTGGATATCCTTCAAACCCGCTACTTGCATTAATTGCTGGCGGATAGGTTTGACAATCGTATTCTCCAGTTCGCGAGCCGACGTGTTCTGACCTGTAATTTGAACCGTAATTTCCGGAATGGCAATATCGGGCAATAAAGACACCGGAATGGAAAAATAGGTCACCATTCCTATAATAAAGCAGGCCGTAAAAGCCATCAAGACGGCAATAGGCCGTTGTATCAGGAAACGAATCATCTTATTTTTCAATTAGTCGGACCGGTGCTTCATGTGCCAAATTAATATTTCCACTCGTAATAACGACATCACCCGCCTTCAAACCTTCGGTAATCGTATAGCTCGTCGCATTCTCCAATCCTGTATGTACATAAACCCAATTCGCCTTATTATCCACTAACGTGAATACCACTTGTTTACCCGACCGCAACACCACGGCCTCTTTGGGTACTACTAATTGTTTTCCTAACGAACGATGCACGCTCACCTGTACATTCATACCATCGAAGAGACGGTTCGTCCCTTCGATAGCAGCTTTTACTTGTATCATGCCGTTCTCGTCCACCCTTGGATTAATTTCCGTAATGTGTCCGTTTACCTTCTCTTCGGATGCCGCGAAAGGATAAACGACAACACGGTCTCCCTCCCGAATAAGGGGCAATTCATTCTCCAAAATAGTAAAACGCGCCTCCATGCTTTGCGGGTCGATAAGAGTGCAAAAAGCCTCCGACGTAGAAGCTACGTTATATTCTTTCTGCGTAAGATTGGCGATGATACCTTCGAAAGGTGCCGTCAATGTCGCCCGCCTCCATTCATAATCGGCCAATTCATAAGTTGTTCGCGCTTGTTCATATCCACTCTGTATCTGAGCTAATCTAAGGACATCCGCCGGGACGCGTGCCGAATCTTTCAACATATAACCTTGCCCAATAAGTACATCCTGCAACTCCAGCTTTGCTTTTTCGAGCGCATCCAAAGCACTTGCCCGTTGATTCTCGAGCCGAAACGAAGCCAACGAAGCAATCCGTTCGCCTTTTCGAACCCGTTCGCCATTCTTTACATAAATATGTGCGATGGGTTCTGCTGTCTCAAACCGCATATCGGCCTGCCGACGCGCTTCCAACTTTCCATTGCTAATCAATTCATGATGGAAATCTGTTTCTTCCAACTTCATAACCGTTACCTCGTTTGTCTCAGCAGGCAACACTGCATTCACCGTCTCTTCTTTCATGGCTTTTTCCTCCTTGCCGCAAGCTACACAAACGAACAAAAGCGCAATCATCTCCACCAAACAATACTTTCTCATGGTTGATTTCATTTTTTACCGTAACTATACATTTATTATTCTTGTCAGCAAAAATACATATTTAAGCAAGTTAGGCAAAAAGAAAAAGGATGACATTTTCACTTCCTCATCCCATAACAAGGTATCAAAAAACGCATTCCGCAATCTCTTGCATATCATTCATCAGTTTGCACGTATGATACCCATCAGCTACAGCATGGCTCACGAAAACAGAGACGGGAATCTGTATCCGTCCGTTTGTCTTAAAATATTTCCCGAACTTGATAAGCGGAAAAAGGAGACTGTTCTCCGAATAGGTATCTTGGGCAAAAGAGGTGAAACTAAGCCAAGGAAGGCAAGAAACAGGACAATAATTGGCAGGCTGTCCGGGTCGTGCCTTAATGACGCCAGTTACATCTCGGTATTGAGCCATATCGGAAACTACCGTCTGGTAGAACGTCTCGAAATCCGCGCTATATTCGCTCCAGATATCGGTAAAAGTCTTATTCTCTGGATGGAAAAGCGTATAGCAAGGCACAACCTCTTCCCAATATCCCAATTGTCCCTCTTCATTAAAACTCATTCGAAACTCCTTATGCTGGTTTACGGCTTTCAGGATGACATAGAGCATGATGGGAAAGAAACGCAACCCGCATGCCTTTTGAGCCTCTACTAAATGCGTAATATCCAGATTCGCATTCAAATTGTACTTACACTTGATTTGTGTGTAATAATAATCGAAGTAAATGCTCCGTTCCCAAGTTGATTTGTCGATGATATGGAATTGTGTGTTCATATCCTTAGTTATTTAGTATTTGCCAATAAAAGAAGAATCATCTGCCTAAACGATTCTCATAATTCCCTTTCACGCTAAAATCAAGCGAAAATTTATAATGGAAATTATGCATTCCTTGCTTTTCATAAAAATGATGCGTCCTTTGCCGTAACTGATTACAACATACTTCAATCTGAAGGCAACCTGCAGACTGGGCAATATGACAAGCCTCGAAGAAAAGCCTCTGCCCTATTTTCTGATTTTGATACTCCTTACCGACAGACAACTCCATGATTTCACATATCTTTCCGGCATGATGTAATTGGTTTTCCATCCGCAGATTGATGCAACCTATTACCTTGTCTTGCCGCTCATAAACCAAGCAAGCATACATCTCGTTTTCTATCTGTGCGTTATATATCTTTTGAAAGTCAGCAAAAGAAAGCCTCCTTTCCTCCATTTCGCAAATCAACGAATACACGACCGGGCAATCAGCCCATTCCGCCATTCTAATCCTTTCCATACCTTTGTCCTTATATTCAATCGTACAAAGGTAAACATAAAAGCAAAACAAGCGTAACAAAATATTGAAAGTAGGCATCCATTCTCTATCTTTAGGCTAAAGACATATATCTGCAGCCTGAAGATATGTATCTTTAACTTGAAGATATGTATCTTTAGCCTAAAGATAGAGAATTATTCGTATTTTTACTAAGAAGAAATAAGGAGAAAGGGAAGTTTCTCCGGCTATATAATAAAGTAGGGAAAAGGGAGGAATGCAGAAAAAAGGGTATAAAAAAAGGAAAATGAAAAGAAGAAATACCCGATTTCAACTTTCCATTTTCCTGTTTCGTAGCGCATCCGGGAATCGAACCCGGGTTTCAGCCGTGAGAGGGCCGCGTCCTAGGCCACTAGACGAATGCGCCGTTGTGCCTTATCTTCTTGTTTGACGCTGCAAAGGTAAATAATAATTTTAATCCGCCAAATACTTTTGCTAAAAAAATTATTTCATTTACCTTTGTAGGCGATATACAAACTAGTAAGAAAAACATTACTAACAACTAATATTATGGCAGAAACGAAAGAAAAACTTTTCTCCGAATTCGCTCCTATCTCTACAGAAGAATGGATGGCGAAAATCACGGCCGACCTGAAAGGGGTGCCGTTCGAGAAAAAGCTTGTTTGGAAAACAGGCGAAGGATTTAATGCGAATCCTTTTTATCGATTGGAAGATTTGGAAGGTCTGAAAACAACGGATTCGCTTCCCGGTGAGTTTCCCTTTGTGCGGGGTACGAAAAAAGACAACGATTGGCTGGTACGCCAAAACATCGAAGTCTCGTGCCCGAAAGAGGCAAACGCGAAAGCGCTCGACGTGCTGAACAAGGGCGTCACCGCGCTGGGCTTCATTATCAAAGGAGATGATGTAACTCCTGAAAACATCGCTACATTACTAGACGGCATCTGCCCGGCATGTGTCGAATTGAACTTCAACACCTGCTTATGCAAGGCGGAGAAGCTGATTACCATCTTGGGCGAATATTTCGCTTCGAAAGGTGTCGACTTGGCCAAGTGCCAAGGTTCGGTCAATTATGACCCGTTCAAGAAACCACTCATCAAAGGACACAAGAATGAGAATTGGGTGGAAATGGCAACGGCTGTATTAAACGCAGGAAAAGTGTTACCTCATTACCGTGTTTTGGCGGTCAATGCGTTCGAATTGAACAATGCCGGAGCTTATATCGCGCAGGAATTGGGATATGCGTTGGCTTGGGGTAATGAATTGTTGGCTAAACTGACCGACGCCAGTTTCTCGGTAGATGAAGTGGCTAAGAAGATTAAGTTCAATTTCGGAATTAGTTCAAACTACTTCATGGAGATTGCTAAGTTCCGTGCAGCTCGTTGGTTGTGGGCTGAAATCGTGAAGGCTTATAATCCGGCTTGTGATTGCGCTTGCAAGATGGCGGTTCATGCGCAAACGTCTCAATGGAATACGACGATATTCGACGCACATGTTAATTTGCTCCGTACACAGACGGAAGCGATGTCGGCTGCTATTGCCGGGGTGGATTCAATTACGGTTCGCCCGTTCAACGAAGCTTACGAAACACCGGACGACTTCTCTGAACGCATTGCTCGTAACCAGCAGCTTTTGTTGAAGGAAGAATCACACTTCGACAAGGTTGTGGATCCGGGAGCAGGTTCATACACCATCGAAGTCTTCACGAACTCCATCGCTGATGTAGCTTGGAAGCTCTTCCTCGAAACAGAAGAAAAAGGCGGATTCGGTGCTTTGGCAAATGCCGGCGAAATCCAGGCTGCTGTAAACGCATCCAACGAAGCTCGCCACAAAGCCGTAGCTACTCGAAAGGAAACATTGCTCGGTACGAACCAATTCCCGAACTTTACCGAAGTGGCAGGTGACAAGGTCAAGAAGACTGAAGGTGCTTGCTGCTGCAAAGGCCAGGCTCACAACCATTGCGAAAACGAAGGAGTGACGAAGCTCAACTTCGCCCGCGGTGCATCTGAATTTGAAGCCCTGAGAATGGCTACTGAAAAGAGTGGCAAGACTCCGAAAGCCTTCATGCTGACGATTGGCAACCTGGCTATGCGTCTGGCACGCTCTCAATTCTCATGCAACTTCTTTGCTTGTGCAGGTTACAAGACGATAGACAACCTCGGCTTTGATACCGTAGAAGAAGGTGTAGAGGCAGCCGTTAAGGCAGGGGCTGATGTAGTGGTTCTCTGCTCAAGCGACGATGAATACGCTGATTACGCACCGGCAGCTTACAAGGCATTGGCTGGTCGCGCACAATTCGTAGTTGCAGGAGCTCCGGCTTGTATGGAAGACCTCAAAGCTCAAGGAATAGACCAGTTCATCCACGTTAAGAGCAACGTTCTGGAAACATTGCAAGCATTCAATGCGAAGTTAGGAATCTAAAATCGAAGAAAAACAATGAGACCAAATTTTAAAGACATAGATATAAAGAATGCCGGTTTCGCTGCCACGAATGCAGCCGAATGGGCAAAATCCAATGGCATCGAGGCTGATTGGAAAACTCCGGAACATATTAATGTGAAACCGGTATATACGAAAGAGGATTTGGAAGGCATGGAGCATCTGAACTTCGTGTCTGGTATTCCTCCTTACTTGCGCGGGCCGTATAGCGCGATGTATCCGATGCGTCCGTGGACAATTCGTCAGTATGCAGGATTCTCTACTGCCGAAGAGTCTAACGCTTTTTATCGTCGTAACTTGGCATCCGGACAAAAGGGTCTGTCTGTTGCTTTTGACCTCCCGACACACCGCGGTTACGATGCCGACAACGAACGTGTCGTAGGCGACGTTGGTAAAGCCGGTGTTTCTATCTGTTCATTGGAAAACATGAAGGTTTTGTTCGAAGGTATTCCTTTGAATAAGATGTCTGTCTCCATGACGATGAACGGCGCCGTCCTTCCCGTCATGGCGTTCTATATCAACGCCGGTCTGGAGCAGGGTGCTAAGTTGGAAGAGATGGCCGGTACCATTCAGAATGATATCTTGAAGGAATTCATGGTGCGTAACACTTATATCTACCCGCCTGAATTCTCTATGCGTATCATCGCCGACATCTTCGAATACACTTCTCAGAAGATGCCGAAGTTCAACTCCATCTCTATCTCCGGATACCATATGCAGGAAGCAGGTGCTACCGCCGACATCGAAATGGCCTACACGCTCTGCGACGGTTTGGAATATCTCCGTGCCGGCGTAAACGCAGGTATCGATATCGACGCCTTTGCTCCGCGTCTGTCCTTCTTCTGGGCTATTGGCATGAACCATTTCATGGAAATTGCCAAGATGCGTGCAGCTCGTATGTTGTGGGCAAAGATCGTGAAGAGCTTCGGCGCGAAGAATCCGAAGTCTCTGGCTTTGCGTACACACTGCCAGACTTCAGGTTGGTCGCTCACCGAGCAGGATCCGTTCAACAACGTGGGTCGTACTTGTATCGAAGCGATGGCGGCTGCCCTTGGCCACACGCAGTCTTTGCATACCAATGCGCTGGATGAGGCTATCGCCCTGCCGACGGACTTCTCTGCCCGCATCGCCCGTAACACCCAGATATATATTCAGGAAGAAACGAAAGTCTGCAAGCAGATTGACCCGTGGGGCGGTTCTTACTACGTAGAATCCTTAACGAACGAGCTCGTTCACAAGGGCTGGGCTTTAATCCAGGAAATCGAAAGCATGGGTGGTATGGCGAAGGCTATCGAAACCGGTCTGCCGAAGATGCGTATCGAAGAGGCTGCTGCCCGTACGCAGGCTCGCATCGACTCTGGCGTCCAGACGATTGTCGGTGTGAACAAGTATCGCTTGCCGAAGGAAGCTCCGATTGATATCCTTGAAATTGATAACACGGCTGTCCGCAACGAACAAATCGAGCTGTTGAAGCAACTCCGCGCAAACCGCGACGAAGCTGCCGTTCAAAAAGCGCTGGACGACATCACCGAATGCGTCCGCACGAAGAAGGGCAACCTCCTCGAATTAGCAGTCAAGGCTGCTGCCGTTCGTGCATCGTTGGGCGAAATCTCCGATGCTTGCGAGAAAGTTGTTGGTCGTTATAAAGCAATTATTAGAACTATTTCAGGCGTGTACTCATCAGAAACTAAAAAAGATGCGGACTTCCAGCGGGCTTGCGAGCTTACGGCTGAGTTCGCGAAGAAAGAGGGTCGTCAGCCACGTATCATGATTGCCAAAATGGGTCAGGACGGGCACGACCGTGGTGCGAAAGTGGTGGCAACCGGTTATGCCGACTGCGGCTTCGACGTGGACATGGGCCCGTTGTTCCAGACTCCGGCAGAGGCTGCGCGTCAGGCTGTCGAGAACGACGTTCACGTGATGGGCGTTTCATCCTTGGCTGCCGGTCACAAAACGTTGATACCTCAGGTTATCGACGAGTTGAAGAAGCTGGGTCGTCCGGACATCATCGTGATTGCCGGTGGTGTTATCCCGGCTCAGGACTACGACTTCCTCTACAAGGCAGGCGTAGCTGCCATCTTCGGTCCGGGTACTAACGTATCGAAGGCGGCGTGTCAGATTATGGAAATTCTTTTAGAAGAATAAATTAGCACAGTGTAAACAATGAATCCGGGTAGCTTGCTACTCGGATTTTTTATGGGGTAACGGTTTGTCTTAAGAGGACCGGACGACAACTCCTTAGAGTCATCGGTTATAACTCTTAAGAGTTACTGGCTACAACTCTTAAGAGTTTCCGGATACAACTCTTAAGAGTCACCGGTTATAACTCTTAAGAGTTTCCAGCTGCAACTCTTAAGAGTTATAGACACCCCTTCCTGGAAGTCGTTCTCTTCTTAGTTATATACCTATATTATAAATGAATACATACAGATGAAACTATATGCTCTGATACTGCTGGCTTGCTCTTGCCTGTCCCTCTTCGCCGTCCAGCCACCCAAGCGGGAGGTGCGGGCGGTATGGCTTACGACGATATACGGATTGGATTGGCCTCATCGTCCGGCCTCTTCTCCAGCAGCACAAAAAGCACAACGGGAAGCATTGTGCGAACGCCTCGACCGGTTGCAAGAGGCAAACTTTAATACCGTCTTCTTCCAAGTCCGATTGCGAGGAGACGTAGCATATCGTTCGCAAATAGAACCGATATCGTCTGTATTTACAGGTGTTTGCGGGAAGATGCCAGACTATGATCCTTTGGCGTTTGCCATCGAAGCGTGCCACCAACGAGGGATGGAATGCCATGCTTGGTTCGTGACGTTCCCACTCGGAACAGATAAGCAGGTACGAGAATTGGGGAAACGCTCGGTAGTGAAGCGACAACCTAAACTGGTCAAACGACATCAGGGCGAATGGTTTCTGGACCCCGGACAACCCGGTACGACAGCGTATATCCTCTCGCTCGTTCGGGAAATCGTAGAGGGGTACGACATCGACGGTATCCATTTCGACTACATTCGCTATCCGGAGAAAGCAAAGTCCTTCCCCGACCAAACCTCCTATCGACAATATGGCAAGAAAGAGAAACGGGAAACTTGGCGGCGCGAGAACATCAACCAGCTGGTAACGAGGATATACGACTACGTGAAATCCGTCAAACCCTGGGTACAAGTCAGCAGTGCGCCTCTGGGGAAATACAGTCGCATACCGCGCGTTCCTCAGGCAGGCTGGACCGCTTTCGAGAGCGTATACCAAGACCCAGCTGAATGGTTTCGCCGCGGGAAGCAGGATATGATTGTGCCTATGATGTACTACAAGCACCAAAACTTCTTTCCCTTTGTGGATAATTGGGTGGAAAACAGCCAAGGGAGACTCATCGTCCCCGGATTGGGTGCTTATCGACTCCGGCCGGAAGAGGGGGATTGGACACTGAACGACTTGACAGACCAAATCGACTACAGCCGCTATTTTGGCGGTGCGGGCACGGCTTTCTTCCGGTGTGAGAATATCTTGGAGAATGAAAAAGGCATTTACAACGAACTGAAAGAACGTTACTATCCTTACCCTGCCCAGCTTCCTCCGCTAACGTGGTTAAACGATTCCATCCCGCAAGCCCCTCAAGAGATACGGGTAGAATACCGCGATGGCGAGATGAAACTCTCGTGGGATAAACCTACGGGTGAAGCGCAAGACCTTACCTACACCGTCTATTATTCAACTACCGACACCATTGATACCAACAACCCGCGCCATATCCTCGCGACGCTCGTGCACGGTACCGAACTCTACCTGCCCATCACCTGCGACCGCGAGCGCGGATTCCTCTTTTCCGTTACCGCCTCCACGCGCTACCATATCGAGAGCCGTCCCTCGCGCGAGACCTATTATTACCTCAGTCAATATCCCAAATAAAAATCTTGCGTTTCGCAATATGATATATTGATACGCTCAAAATGATATATCGACGTTGTCAATATATCATTTTGAGCGTATCAAAGTAGCACTTACACCGAATTTCCTTTCCCTTTTTCCGGATACGTACGCTTCGGATTCTTAGGGAACCAACCCTTCAAGACACGCTCCTCTTGCTCAAAAACCTCCTTAATCGACCAAAAAGAAGAGAAAGCAAATACACCACAAATCGTAGAGAGTAAGATATTCTCTATCAGGAGCGAAAGGCCAGCCGCTACGATTCCTGCCAAGAGGAAAAGCCACCAACTGCGCGTACCCCAATAATATTCCGCTTTAACCACCAAGGGATGAAACAACCCAATGACGAGAAAAGTCACCACGCCAATCAATAATCCATGTCCATTCATAATTCATTTTTTCATTTTTAAACAACAAAGGCCATCCCAACCGTGTTGAAATGGCCTTCGTCATACATTCATTTAAACTCTTCTTATGGCTGTTCTGTAGCCGGAGCTGGAGTTTCCGCAGCAGGTTCTTCCACCGGAGCTTCTGCTTGTTGCGCCGTACCAAAATCCGGAGATACTAAGTTCGGATCAATCGTAACCGCCTCGTTCACTTGCTCTTTAATCTCAGATTGATTCGTAGAATGATCTCCACGCGGGATAAACGCCGTGATAATGATACTCAATACGACCACCGTCCCAGCCAACGTCCACGTAGCTTTTTCCAAGAAGCTGGTCGTCTTGCGCACGCCCATAATCTGGTTCGAAGAAGAGAATCCTGCAGCTAATCCTCCACCTTTCGAATTCTGAATCAATACAATCAGAATAAGCAATATGGCAGCCAACAGGATTAATACTGAAATAAATACGTACATTTTACAAACTTATTTTTTAGTGTTAATAATCAACTTTTCCAAGAATCTAATTTGGTCTGCAAAGTAAATATTTTTTTCTGGATATTTCAAATTTAAGTTCCGAATTATTTGCAAAGCTTTGTCATAACGCTTTTGTTTGATGTAAATACGGGCTAGTGTTTCCGTAAAATAGGTATCGTCGAGTGCCTGAATCGAAACTTTTTCTTCTGCTTCTGGTTCTTTCTCCGGCGAATCCGTTGTCTTTTCCGACGTTTCTAACGGGAAACTCGGTCGATGTTCACCCTCTTGTTTGATAAACGAATCAATCAAATCTTGATGCTTTAGCTTCACCTCTTCGCGCGAGGTACTTTCCGGAGAAGATTCTTGAGATTGCGTTTCCGACCAATGCAGGTAATCAGAGGCCGCCAAGGGTTCGGGCAGGAGCTTCTCGTCTGCCCCTTTTCCTTCAGATTTATCCGATGCCAAGAAAGCATCAATCAAATCGAACGCATGCTCCGTGTTGGAAGCCGGAGCCTGTTTCTTCTTCTCTTGCGATTCGTCTACCCATTCCTTTCCTTTCAAGAGGTAATAAAGCACACGCCTATCTACCACGCCAATAGCCAAACGTTCCAACTCCTGCGCGAAGTCAGGATGTTTCAGTAAATAAAGATTCTTCAGATACAACATCTTCAACGTCTGGAAATAAGGATAAGCTGCCAATACCTGCCTGATTTCTTCCAACGAAGAGGCCGTGAGGGCATCGGGCTGTTGGATGTATTGATGTAGCTCCGTCGCGTTCATGCTTGCTTATACATTATATATTATATACTACCAATTGGCAACGGTTGCGTTGTAAATCTGGTCGGCCAACTCTTCGATAATCTCCGTGCAAAGTTCATCTTGCACATCTTGCAGCATCCGGCTACTGTCAAATTCGCGATAGGCCGAAAATGATTGCTCGAAGTCCTCTTCCGAATTGGTGCGGTTCGTATAACGTACTTTGACTGTGATGGTCAGCTTTGTGCGCGATGACAACGCATCCTCTTGTACCGCCAAAGCCGCCAAGTCGTATCCCGTAATCTCGCCTTCTATTTCCAAATCGCCATTATCGCGTACCATCGAGAGGCGTGTCTGTCGTACATAAATATCCTTCAAACCTTCCGTGAATTGCTGCGCGAGCGGAGGATATACCATCGGAGCCTGATTGGGGAAATCCTTAATGGTTATCGTCTTCACCTTCGTATAATCAATCGAAGCGCCGTTAAACGTATAGGAAATGGAACACGCTGCGAGACACATCAGCCCCACCAACAACATATACGTCCGTATTCTTGCTTTCATCTTTTATTCTAAATTATATTCTTTAATCTTCCGGTAAAGGGTGCGTTCAGATATCTTCAAATCGGCCGCCGCCTTCTTACGCTTGCCATTATGGCGTTCGAGGGCCTTGCGAATCATATCCTTTTCAACCTCTTCGAGCGACATCGATTCCTCTTCGACCGTTTCGGCCTTTTGCACCACAGGCATTTGAATCGTTTGGACGGGATGAATCGTAGGCGCATAGGTTTCGTTCTTTTGCATTTCAACGGGGATATTTCCGCCCATGATATCATGTACCAACTTTTTTAAATCATTTACATCCTTCCGCATGTCGAAGAGGATGTGGTACAAGATTTCACGCTCGTTGGCAAATGATTTCTGTTCTTCTTCTTTCTTGACCAACACGGGATATTTCTCTACGCTTACGTTTGGCAAATAAATCCGGAGAATATCGGCGGTAATTTCGCGGCTCTCTTCAATGACGGAGATGCGTTCGGTGACGTTCTTCAACTCTCGGATATTACCCGGCCAACGATAGGAAAGAAGCAACTGGCGCGCGTCGTCGTCCAGACGGACAGCCGGCATCCGATATTTCTCCGCACAATCGGCTGCAAACTTCCGGAAGAGAAGGAGGATGTCCTCCGCCCGGTCGCGCAAGGGCGGTATCTGAATAGGTACCGTGTTCAGGCGATAATACAAATCCTCGCGAAATTTCCCGTCGGCCACCGCTTGCACGAGGTTCACGTTCGTAGCCGCCACGATGCGCACGTTCGTCTTCTGTACCTTCGAAGAGCCAACCTTGATAAATTCACCTGTCTCCAAGACACGCAAAAGGCGGGCCTGCGTAGGGAGCGGCAACTCGCCCGCTTCGTCGAGAAAGATTGTCCCGCCATCGGCCACTTCGAAATAGCCTTTGCGGTCGGCCAACGCGCCGGTAAACGATCCCTTCTCGTGCCCGAAAAGTTCCGAATCGATGGTTCCTTCAGGGATGGCACCACAGTTTACGGCAATGTATTGCCCATGTTTCCGTGCGCTATTTTGGTGGATAATCTGCGGGAAAACCTCTTTACCCACGCCGCTTTCTCCCGTAATGAGCACCGACAAATCGGTTGGTGCCACTTGGAGGGCGACGTCAATGGCGCGGTTCAGCCCCACATGATTCCCAATAATTCCAAAACGCTGTTTTATCTGTTGAATATCTGCTTTCATTTTTTCTGTTCTCTCTGTTCACCTCGTCTGTCGTGGGGTCAAAGATACGAAATTTATCCGTTGCTTTTACAAGCATAAGTCTGTTCGTACAAATATTTTCCCAAGGCATCGTCGCTGTCGAAGGAGGCAATTTCCGCAGCTGAAATGGGATGGCCCACGTAAACATCTACCGTCCGTCCTCGTTTGTTGAAGATTTCGTGGACAACGCGCAACGTCCGGAGCTGCCAGCTCACATTTCCCAGCCAATAGAAAAAGGGCGTATTCAGGAAATCAAAATAGATGGGATATACCGGCACGCCCGCCCGATGGATGAGCCGCACGACGCTCCGCGTCCACGGCAAGTCGCGCACCGCTTTCGCCTCTTTATTATAAAAAGACATCGCCCCGGCGGGGAAAAAGCCCATCGGATGCCCCGCCTGCAGATGTTGCAAGCAGAGACGCACGCCGCCCATATTGGCCCGGTTGCCGCGCCCTTCGTGCTTCGTATCGGGCTGCACGGAGATGAAATTGTCTGTCATTGCGCCGATTTTCGACAGGATACCGTTCACCATCACCTTGAAGTCCGGACGGCGCGACGCCACGATGTCAATCAGCATAATCCCGTCGAGCGAGCCGATGGGATGGTTCGAAACGGTGATGAACGCCCCTTCGGGCAACGAGTCGAGCCGCTCGGCATGGTGGAGGTTGTATTTCAAATCGATGAGCGGGTCGGCAAGGAGCGCGCGGGTAAACGCCGCTCCGCGCTGGTGGCAACTGTTCGCGTGCGCCCGGTTCACTTTGTCTATCTCCAAGAAATGCAATAACGCCTTTCCCACGGCGCGGCCCGCCGCCGTCCCGAAGAAAGGAGCCATGGCTTTCAAATCGTTTAGGTCTACTACCGTTTCTTTCATGTTTTCTTTCTATTTTCCTATTTATAAACGACGTTTTAGAAGTTTCTCGCCGCGAGAAAACGCCTAATCTTTGTTTTGTCGGATTCCCGCTCCGAGAAAGCACCCAATCCTTGTTTTGCCGGATTCCCGCTCCGAGAAAGCATCCAATCTTTGTTTTTCCGGATTCTCGCCGCGAGAAAGCACCCAATCTTTGTTTTTCCGGATTCTCGCTCCGAGAAAGTGCCTAATCTTCGCGTCTTCTGTTTCTCGCTCCGAGAAAGCTCCAAATCTTCCTTTTGTATAGCTCTCGCAGCGAGAAACGTCATAATGCTTTATTTGGTGATTTCTCGCTAAATTTTGACATCAAAACACCGCTTTTGCTTACACTTTGCTTTTTTAGCTTTATCGATTCAAGAACGAACGGCAAATCTGCTCATGCTTCTTCATGCAGTAAGCGAGGACGATGTTCAGTACGATGATTTCATACAAATAATACGCCCAGACGTGTCCGGAGAGCATGATGACGAACATGACGAGCGTGCGGCCGTTGAAGGTCATGAGGTCGATGTAACGCATCAAATGCTTACTCTGGCGGCGGAAATCGGTGCGAACCTCCTGCGGGAAGTCGTCGCCATAACGCCCGTGCAGGTTATGTAGCATTTGTTGGAGAACAGGCGTCGCCTTCACCTGAATGAGCGTGTACCAGCGGTACAGCAGGTAGAAGAACTTCGTGATGCCATATTTCGTCTGCTTATGCTGCGCCACAACCTGCTCGAGGCTCTGGAACTCCGCCCCCTTCTCTTTCGAGATGAAATAGAGGTGGAGTGTTTTGTAATAATCGGTGATGTTGGCCTGCAGGAGATGGGACATCGCCGAAAGCACCGCGAGGGCGAAAAACCAGTGCGAACCGGTCTCGTGCGCCAAACGGGCGGCGAGGCAGAGGTAAATCGTCGCAAACCAGATATCGCCGGCAAAGCCATCCAAAATGCGGCCTATCTTCGACTTAATCCCCGTGAGGCGCGCCAATTGCCCGTCTACGCAATCCAAGATATTGGCCAACACGAGGCACAGGATGCCATACACCGTATATTTCAAATCCGAATGATAAAAGAAAAAGCCCGTAGCCGCCCCCACGAAAATCGAGAGGATGGTAATCATGTTTGGCGTGACGCCCGTGTGCCGCAAAAGACGCGCGATTTGGAAACCAATCGGACGATAAAACACCCGGTCGATGAGGTTTTCCGTCTCAATAGACTTCAACGACGCTTCATATTCCTTGTTCAAATTACTCATTTTATTCCTTATTTATACGAATAACCGCCATCCACGACGACGATTTCCCCATTAAAGTATCTATTTTCTATCAACATTTTATACACTTCCGCCACCTCTTCTGGCTCGCAAAAACGACCGAGGGAGACCTTCCGCTCGATATTCCGACGGATTTCGGCCGGCTTCGTCTTCTGCCATTCTGTATCGACAAAGCCCGGCGCGACGCCATTGACGCGCACCTCGTAAGGGACAAGGAATTTCACTAAATTGCGCACCAGACTATGTACCGCGCTTTTCGTCACACCATACGCCAACGAGACGGAATGCGGCTCGATTCCCATCAACGAACCAGTAAAGACCACACTCCCGCCTTTCCGAATCCGCCCGACGATGCGCTGCAACAAAAAGACCGGGAAATGAACGTTCGCCTTGAACACCCGTTCCCAGTCTTCCCATCGTATCTCCTCGAACGCCTCGCGGCACGTCTGTCCGGCATTCAGGATAATAGCATCCAAATATAACTGATTTTCTTCCAAAAAACGGTTGATTTTCTCGACGCTATTCGTTATATCTACATTATCCGCCTGTAACGTATAGACCTCTACGCCATAACGCGAAGTCAACTCCTCGCGCGTCCGTGCTGCCGCCTCCGCATCAGAAGCAAACGTCAATACCACATGATAACCGGACTTTGCCAAGCATTCGGCTACCGCCCGGCCGATACCTTTCGTACCTCCGGTTATAAATACCACCTTCTCCATCTTATTTATTCTTTTTCTGAGAAGCCCTTGACCGAATCCGGCTTGGCTTGCCGTTGCGAACGAAGGTTCGCCTCATACGAATCGTGGATGGTTTTCTTTAAATTGGAAGAAGAAACGCCTGTCCCATAAGGGAAATAAAATACCTGGACACCTAAGTCCTTCAAGTAATCATATTTGCCATACCAATCATCGCCTACGACAAACGCGTCGATGTTGAGCTTCTTGACGATTTCCGTATGGTCCAACGAATGCTGCGGAATGACAATGTCTGGCGTCTTGAGCGCTTCGATGATTTGCAAACGCTCGTGAAACGGAATAATCGGCTTCGGCTTATAGGATTCGACCAATTCATCCGTACTAACTCCCACGATTAAGATATCAGCCAAACTCCTCGCGTAGTTAATCATACGCAGGTGGTTGTAATGGAACATATCAAACGTTCCTGACGTATATACAATTGTTTTATCTTTAAACATAGTAAACCTCTTTCAAAATTCAAATCGCAAACTTACACAATCTTTCCCTATCTAAAAAAGATTTCTAAAAAAAAGTGTTACTTATTCCACGAAAGAGGACAAGGAAGACACCAAACAGATGACCTAATTTTCAATCAAAAGAAAAGAAGGATGAGATGAAGGCGTTTCTCCGAACGGCTGTATTCGTGATTTACATATTGAGCTATACGTCTGTAAGCATTCGACACATGCGCCTCGACGGTCTTCTCGGAAATACCCAAAAGCGAAGCGATTTCCCGATGCTTCAAATCGCCTTGCTGGACAAGGCGAAACACCTCACGACACTTTTCAGGCAGGGAATAGATGGCCTGCTGGATAAGATTGAGATATTCTTGCTGAAGCAATTGTTTTTCGGGATCGTCGGACACTGGGATTGCTTCAATCTGATAAAGTTCGAGGTACTCGTTATCTAATGTTTTGTCACGGCGAATGTACTGCAAAGCCTGGTTCTTGACGGAAGTATAAAGATATTTTTCCACATCCTCAATCTCACGGATCACCTCCCGCCGTTTCCACAAAATGAAAAAGACATCCGAAACACATTCCTCCGCAAATTCTTTCGACCGCAAAAAATAAAACGCCAAATGAAAAAGCCGCTGATAATAAAGATCAAACAACGACCGGAACGCTCGCTCATTGTTCTGCGAAATCTGATTCAACAATATGTCTATCTCTGCATTCATCCTTTTTTGATCAGGGGCAAAGGTAGAGAATTTACCTTAATATCTCTTTACAAAGAAATGAAATTTTAGCCATTTACCAGACTAAAATTTCATCTCAAAGAAGATCTTTCAATTCTTTTGTCAAATCAAAAGAATTACCGCCCAATTACTCAAAAATAGATTTAATCGGGCGTGCCAACCAAACTTGCGGTTGTTCGATGCCGAACATATAGCCGATTGTTCCGGCGATATCATACACCATCGTGCTTTCAGGAATGACGAATCCCTTCTTGATACCTTTCCCGTAGAAGACGATAGCTGTTTCCATTTCGTCCATCGTAATGCCACCGTGCGAAGTGCCTTTGCCGCCATGGTCTGCCGAGACGATGATAACGGTTTCATCCATGATGCCGGCCTCTTCCACAGCCTTCACGATTTCGCCAATGGCCTTATCCAAATGAGTCAACTTCGCGATGTATTCCGGCGTACACCAACCGATGCTATGGCCTACACCATCCGGTTCGCCGAACGCTACAGCGCAGAAATCCGGCTTCTTTTCTTTAATGTAATTTACGACCGGTGCAATGGCTTCCGTCGTATTCTCACCTGAAAGTGCAGCTGGTTGAACGTAGTTTATCGACAACGTATCTGCCAGATAACGCATTCCTTCCCACTCGTAGATATAACCGATTTCCGCTTCCGGATGCGTCTTGCGCACCATCGCGAAGATATCCGGGAAGATTTCATGCTCCGTCAAGATACGCGAAGGCAGATCGGGAACGCGGCTTCCCCACGTGGTGTATCCGTGAAGCTCAGGACCCGCACCCATCCACATAGATGCCCAGTTCACTGCACTCGATGAAGGCAACACCGAACGGTTCTTCAGCGTATAAGAGCCGTTTGCCATCAGGTTCCGCAGGTTGGGCATGTGCTTCATGTCCGGAAGCGTCTTGCCATCGTTGATACTGGCCGCACTGAAGCCATCAAATCCCAACACGATGACGTGCTTCGGCGCATTGGCGGGTTGTTTACTCTCTCCTTCCGCAGAAGGGCTCACGCTGCACGCACTCACGAGCAGCAACACTGCCAAGAGGCAGAGATGTGATAATGTTCTCATGTTTGTTTATATATTAAGTCTGTAATTAAAATGTCATTGCATAATCTTTAATCCAAGGTACGAGCGGGAAAGGGAACAAATCGTCCGGAATGTGCAAGTCCTGCGGCGTTGGCGGGATGAACGAGCTTTCGCGTCCTTCCATCTCCAAGCGTCCCTCACCCAACGTCACGAAAGCAAAAAGCGAATCCTTGTAAGGCACCGTATATTGCAACGAAGGACGTCGCCGGTTGATTTCCTCGCTGAACCGTTCCGGGCAGGCATATTTATCGCCCACCCATTGATTCGACGCGCTATTGATTTGGATGTAAGAGATTCCTCCGATTTCACGCACATAATTCGTATGGTCGTGCCCGCTAAAGGCCGCTATCACCTTCTTGAATCCGCAGCGGCGATTCTCCTCTTCCAATATTTGCTGTACTTTATCCCGGTTCTGCACCGTATTCTCAAAACACTCGTGCGAGAAAAGGATGCAATGTTTATCCGTTGCCTTCAAATCAGCCTCCAGCCACGCGAGTTGTTCCGGATCGACATGGTCCCGTTGCGTAATATCGACGTAGAAATTCCCATGCGCGTAGGGTGTGTATTTCCCGTCGACGCAAAGGTTGTTCGGGTCGAGCACAACGAAATGGAATCCGCCCTTGTCGAACGAGTAATAACGCTTCTCCAATCCAATGAACTGCATATATTCCTCCTTGGTGCAGACATCCATGTCATGATTTCCCAAGACATGGTACTTCTTGCCCGCATATTGGTCCCAAAGCGCAAGGAAGGAGCGATTCTCCTCTTTCGCAAAACAGAAATCGCCTAATTCGATAATAAAATCCACCTGGCGACGCTCTGCTTCCTTGAGAAATGCAGTCAGGCGTTCGGGCGCATCGTGGGCAATATCCTGATGGACATCCGAAATGACACCAAAAGTGACCGGTTTCTCCGTCAACAGTGGCAATTTACCGTTCATACCCTTTGCTTTTACCGCTGTAATGGCCAGCGAACAAAGTCCTATTTTAAAAAAATGACGACGATCCATTTTTATATCTCATTAATCAAGCGCAAAGGTAGTAAAAACAAAGCCATGGTCTGAAGCATAAAAGAACTTTTTGCCCTTAAAATCTAACGTGCCAGGCAGGTCGGCGTTATAAGATTCCGACTTTGTAGCACGCAGCTTCTTACCTATATAATAAATGTAATCAATGCGGTCCATACGATCCTTCACGTCGCCGTCCGACCAATACCACGTAACGCCTAATTCCTTCGTCGGGTCGGGGTGCATTTCGCGGAAACTATCCTCGAATCCGGCCTTCTCCATCTCCTTCGATACTGTCCAGTTCACCACCGCTCCGCCGTGATTATACATATCCTTCGTGGCCTCCGTCCAGTCTAAATGCGAATGGCTATTGAAATCGCCGCCCATAATCACCGGGATGCTGTCCGCCTCCGCCAAGAAAGGTTTCAGGACGGAAAGGATGCGGCGCACCTCCTCGTCGCGCGTACCTTCATCGTCCCACGCCAGAATCTCTTGTTCGCTCTTTTCCGTCGGAGTCAAACGTTCGTCTGGTAAATAATGCAACCAGGTATCGAACACGCGTACCCGCTTGCCATTCATATCCAATTCTACGCCGCCAAAGTTGAATGTCGAGATAGAATCCGGGAAAGTATAGGTTTTCACAATCGGATAGCGGCTGTATATCGAAAGATTATCCGAAATCAGCCGGTGGTAATACCCCAGATGGTCTGCCACTTGGTTGGAGCAGCCATACGTCTCAATCATCAGGATGACATCCGCGTCGCTCTGCTTCAAAATCCCTTTCGTGCCTTCGCACCCTTTCTCCGGATATGCCTTCGAATGCCCGGCATGCCAAACATTCCACGAAAGTACCTTCAATTCCTTCACCTCTTTTTCCGGCTGCTCCTCCTCCGGTTGAGGAGTACAAGCGCATAGTGCCCCAAGCATCCATGCTCCGGCAACACTTTTCTTAAAAAACTTTTTCCTTACTAATTTCATATTCTACATTATCCATTTCTATTTCTATCTTCTTTCGGCTTTTATAACCCTTTCGTACCTGGTACGAAACTGTCCCTGGTGCCAGCGGGACTTTCGTACCCGGTACGAAACCATCGCTGGTGCCAATTGGGACTTTCGTACCCGGTACGAAACTGTCCCTGGACCCAGCGGGACTTTCACACCTGGTTAGAAACTATCGCTGGACCCAGCGGGACTACGGCTTACATCTTCACTTGCCGGTCGCTCACGTAAGGATGCACCTTGTCGACATTCGGGAAATCGCCCGGCTGGGGCGCAGGCGGAAGGAACTCGCTCTTCACGCCCTCCACTTGGATGCTCCCGTTCGCCAAATCCACCGTCACAAAAGCATAAAGCGCATCCTTATATTCAATCATGTTCCCGCTTGAATAATGGTTGGCATAGTCGCACCAATAGTAAGCGGCACTGTTGATTTGGAAATAATGCACGCCCTCAATCTCAGAATAGGCATCCACATGGTGATGCCCGCAGAAACAGGCAATCACCTTCTGCCGATTGCGGTTCGCTTCGTGGATGACGGCCCGCACCTCCTCGCGGTTCGGGCAACTGTTTCCCGACCAAATATCGTCCAGCCCCTGATGAGAGAAGAGAACCGTCGGTTTGTCCGTAGCCGCCAAATCCGTCCGGAGCCAATCGACCTCCTCCGGTGTAATCAAATCCCGGTTTTCCCGGTCGACATAATAATTGCCGTGGTCGTAATCCAGCAATGCGCCCTCCTTGCGGACATGGTTCAAATCCAACACTACGCAATGAAGATCGCCGCAATCGAACGAATAATAATTACCCGGCATCTCTAACGCATTCGTGATAACGGACTTCGTGGCATGGTCCATATCGTGGTTCCCCAAGACGCTGTACCGCTTCCCAGGGAATTGCTCCCAGACAGGCACAATCGTATCCAGCCCTTCGCCGTGCGAGAGGTCGCCCAATTGGATGATAAAATCCGGATTCCATGCCTTCGCCGCATCGATAAACTGTTGCAAACGGCGGACGGCATCCGGCTGCAAATCCTGATGTACATCCGTCACAATCCCGAAGCGGACCTTCCCCGCTCCCTCCTTTCCCTTGCAAGAAAGGTTGAACGCCAAGGCGCAAAGCCCGACGGACATCTTCGTAATAAAAGCTCTTCGTGTTATCATTCTTATTTCGTTTTAATAGGTCCTAAAATCGTGCGTGCCTTGCTGATAACCGCTTCCGCCTGCTGCCTCATACCCCAATCGGAAGGATGGACGTAATCCACCCACGAATCGGGATGATAGTTCAATTCATCGTGCGAAAGGTAGAACAGGTTCGGCACCTTCTCCTCCTTCAACGTGCGATACGCCCGGCGCAACGCCAAATTCGTATGATGATAGCGATGGAACTGCGTCGTGTCGCTCTCCGCTTGGCAGTATCCGGCATGTTCCACCAAGAGAATCGGCGTATCATGTTTCGCCCGCAACTGACGGACTGCCGCGAGGGCACGCTCATAAATCACCTCGTCCGGTTCGTCCGGCAGATTCGCCATGCAGTCGATAACATACAATCGCGCAGGGATTTCCCCGATGAAATCCAGCACGCCCTCCTCCAACCTGCCGTTCCCGGAGAAACCTAAATTCACCACCGGACACTGAAGAGTGCGCTGCACGATGTTCGTCCACGCCATACCGGGACGCGAAGCACACGCTCCCTGCGCGATGGAGGTCCCATACACCACAATCGGCTCCTCCGTCGAAGCAGGCACATACTCGAAACGGCTCCCCTCCGGCACGCCCACTTGCAACCACTTCACGCCATTATACAACGGCAGGTACAAATAATAAGAAACCATTCCCTCCGTCTCATTCTTAATCTGATAAGAATAAGCGATCGTATCCCCGAAGCTATAATTCGAAAAGCAAATCGTCCAACGTCCCTGCCCGTCTGTCTGATACAAATCCACGCCCGACACACCGGTCGAAGGCATGTGCGGCATCGCATATCCGCCCTTCACCTGATAACGCACCTTCAGCTCCCGCGCATCCGTCCGGAAACAAAGCGCCAGTCCCGCCGTCTCTTGCGACAAATTCCAAACCGCCTCGCGCACCTCCGGCTTCGCCCTGTCCGGCAACCGCTGAAACTCCTTCCCAATCTCCTCCGAAAACCCCTGATTCTGAAAAACAGGAAACGCGCACGCACACGGATCGTTCCACGTCCATTGCGCCCAAGCGGGCAAAGAGATTGCCGCGCCTAATATACACATAACAAGATGTCTCATTTTATCCATTTAAACTAAAGAATGAACACACTTTTCTGCAAACGCCGCGACGCCGTCGCGGAGAAATCAGAGCACTCTGCAAATGCCACGACGCCGTCGCGAAGAAATCGGAGCACTCTGCAAACGCCGCGACGCCGTCGCGAAGAAATCAGAGCACTCTGCAAACGTCGCGACGCCGTCGCGAAGAAATCGGAGCACTCTGCAAGCCTAACGGCCCGGATTTCCAGTCGCAAAATTAGGTAATAATTTAAACTACGTAAACTTCTCGTGCGACTTTTTCTACACCTGCTACATTTTCGTATTTTATCAAAACAAACGAAAAAATTCTATCCGGTTTATCGGTAACTGTTAGGATAATGTTTCGCACTTTAGCTCTGTCTCCTGCAAAAGGAGACGGACATATTGCAAAAAGATCCGCCGGTATCTGAAGTATAAGTCGCTGGAATTACCCAATAACCAGCATTAGACATTATACTACCATTATTTACTGAAAAAAGAAAAGTGTACATCGCTTTGACAGATTACCGGATACTTTTGCTACCTTTGCTCCAAATGAAAACAGGTATGAGACGATTCTATTGGTTAAGCCTTTTGGCATGGTTTTGCTTATTCACGGCACAAGCACAATACGTGCACGACATTTTGGGAGGCAAATACCAAAAACGAACCATCGAGATGGGAAACGACAACGAAGGACGCGTAATTTGCACGCTCGTCCGCCAGCTTCCCCAACCAGGATGTCGGCAAGCCATTCTCTATCTCCATGGTTATAACGACTATTTCTTCCAGTCGCAATTGGGAGACAGCGCGCAGGCCCATGGATACAACTTCTATGCCCTCGACCTCCGGAAGTACGGACGTTCGTTGCTTCCTCATCAAGATGCCTTTTATTGCCGAAGTCTACAAGCCTATTTTGCCGACATGGATACCGCGCTACATATCATCCAGGAAGAGGGCCATCGGGATATCTATTTAATAGGCCACTCTACAGGCGGATTGATTATTTCCTATTACATGAAGCATCACCCCGAAGCACCGGTACGCGGCGTAGCCTTGAATAGTCCTTTCCTGGATTGGAACTTCGGCTGGGCGATGGAAAATATCTTGATCCCAACGGTTGCCTGGCTGGGAAACTATTTCCCCGAATGGGTCGTTCAACGCGGAGGAAATGCCTCATACTCACATAGTTTGCTGAAAAAGTTCCACGGAGAATGGGAATTTGACACGGACTGGAAGAGGCCGCTTGGACATCCGAAACGAGCCGGATGGATTCATGCCATCGAAGAGGCACAACAGGACGTCCAAAAAGGATGTGCCATCGCATGCCCGGTATTAGTACTGTCTTCTACCCGCTCCTATCCAGAATCGGCCGAGTGGCACGACGAATACCTTTCGTCGGATATTGTCCTTTCGGTAGACGATATCCAACAGTATGGGGAAAGATTAGGACCAAACGTCGAGCGGCACCGCATCGAAGGAGGCATCCACGACCTTATCCTTTCGCCCCGCCCGGCCCGAGACGAAGCATACCGCCTCCTCTTCGAATGGTTAGCTCATATAAAATGATTATCTTTGCCCCTCCATTATATAATAGGTAAAAGAAATGAAACATACATTCTATAAATACTTTCCCTTGGCGGCGCTCTGGCTTGCTTTTCCGCTCCACGCCCAAGAGGCTGTCGAAACGGACGCCACAAGCTATCGAGCCGAAATCATGGGAAGTGCAGCAACGGGCGATAATACGCCTTTTTGGATGACAAGCAACCGCTATGGCATCGTCCCGCTCGAAGCCAACAACGCCTATCTGCGCGCCGGCGTGTTTCACCAACAACATTTCGGGAAAGGATTCCGCTGGGGTGCGGGCATCGACTTTGTAGCCGTCGTCCCACGATACAAGAATGCCTATCTGCACCAGCTTTATGCCGAATTGGGTTACAAATGTATCGAAGTAAGCATTGGGAGCAAAGAGCGATACCAATCGTTGGTCGACGCCTCGCTCAGTAGCGGCGATATGATTTATTCTAATAACGCCCGGCCCATTCCAGAGATGAACATTAGCATTCCGCGCTTTACTACCATCCCGCTCACCAAAGGCTGGCTGCAATTCAAAGGGAACTTCAGCGTGGGCCGTTCGTTTGATACGGGTTATCTGGAGGAATGGCACGGCGACGAATATACGTGGGTAAAAAATGTATTATGGCACCACAAATCGCTCTTCCTCCAAGTAAAAGATACGCGCGGCGATTTCCCATTCTCGGCCACTATCGGCATCCAGCACATTGCCCAATGGGGCGGCACGTCGACTAATCCCAATATCGGCGAACAACCGCATTCCTTCAAAGACTTCCTCCGCATCATTACAGGGCGCGAAGGAGGTGGAGACGCGACGCTTTCAGACCAAATCAACGTCTTGGGTTCGCACCATATCTCCTACGACTTCGGACTGAAATATGAAGCAAACGATTGGTCCGTGCGCGGTTATTATCAGCATCTCTCCTACGACAAGTCCGGCATGGAATTTTACAACGGAACGGACGGCCTTTGGGGAATTGAACTAAATCTGCCCCGGTTCTCGTGGCTCGACCGCTTCGTCTTCGAATACATCACGACCCGGAATCAATCCGGTCCCTTCCATTATATTTGGTTCGACCACGAAACACATCCGGGCCGAGGCGGCGGAGATGATAACTATTATAACAACGATGAATACATCACGGGCAATTCCTACTTCAACCGAGGTATCGGTTCGCCCCTCATCACCTCGCCCGAATACAACACCAACCATGCACCAGGCTTTCAGAACAACCGTATCCGCGATTTCCATTTCGGCCTGCAAGGCGCGCTTTCGTCGCACGTTCGCTATCGTTTCCTCCTGACGGTCATGAACGCTTGGGGTACTTTCCGCCGCCCGTTCCTCCAGAAGAAAGAGGGTGTTTCGCTTTTGGCTGACATCACCTACACACATCCACGCCTTCCAGGTTGGGACTTCTGCGGCTCCGTCAGTGCCGACACGGGCGACGTTTTCGGCGATTCCACCACCGGATTCAGCCTCCGCATTCGCAAACGCGGCCTGTTGAAGCGGTGGGAATAAACACATCCCGCTGGATTGAACACGGAGGCGCGGAGACACGGAGCATTTAATTCGTCGTTAATTATTAATCGTCAATCGCTCCGTGTCTTTGTGCCTCTGTGTTTTTTACCGTTCTGAACCCTACCAAATACAATTATAAATTCCTCCATTCACGCTGTCGTTCCCGCCATTCACGCCGTGGATTTATGCCTATACGATGAGGATGTTGTAAAAGGAATAAAAACACAGAGGTACGGAACCTTTAATTATTCATTGCTCCGTACCTCTGTGTTTAAAATAACCTTCCTACCCTCGGAACTCCGGCCAAAGGTCTTGAGCAATGATTTGCTGCGTACGATCGGCCACTTCCTGCAATCCCTGAGGTGTCGTATCTAAACCCTCGACGGAAATCTCCTCGTGGATGACCATTTCCAAGCGATGGCTGTGCAAGTTGAGCGAACCACTCGAGAGGACATGGAACGGACCGTTCAGCGTAATCGGGATGATAGGCAGATGTTGGTCCGCCGCCATCTGGAACGCACCTCGCTTAAAGCGACGCATCTTACCCGTCTTCGTCCGCGAACCCTCAGGGAAAATAGCCACCGAAGCGCCGCCTCGCAGGCTCTTCTCCGCCTGGCGCACCGAACGCGCTGCCGCCTTCGCCGAAGAATTATCAACAAAGATAAAACCGGCTGCCCGACAAGCTGCCCCCACAAACGGAATCTTCTCGAGGCTGGCTTTCATAATCCACTTGATGGGCGCGCCCAGGAAACCGTATATCAAAAAGATATCGAATGCGCCTTGGTGATTCGCGGCAAAGATATACGACTGCCCTTTCCGGATATGTTCCCGACCTCGCACCTTCACCGGACATAACGCCAGATAACACGCCAACCGAGAC
Organism: Parabacteroides sp. An277; assembly: GCF_002159645.1. Classification (GTDB taxonomy): domain Bacteria; phylum Bacteroidota; class Bacteroidia; order Bacteroidales; family Tannerellaceae; genus Parabacteroides. The sequence goes on from NZ_NFJB01000025.1 coordinate 42,052, forward strand.
CAAATCATTCCCGGATAATAAGAGAAAATCCGTTCGCCTCCCAACATACACCCTACAATCGTAGTGAGCGCGGTCAGGAGCGTCAACACTAAAAACAATGGGACAAAAATTATCCACGTGTACAAGACATAAAATAGACGTTTCATAGCTGAATTTGTATTTCGCGGGACAAAGATAGGAGCTAATTTCACACCTTTCATCATTTTTCTCCTAAAATATTTTCACAATCGGGTTATTATTGCTTTATTTGCAGGAGAAATTCGAATAATTAGTAAAGCGTCTATAACCATGAGCGAATTGATGAAAAACTTAGGAGTCATCGTACTCCTTATCGGCGTAGTGATATTGGCAGTTCCAGCAATGACTGGAGGTATGACCAATGCAGTCTTAATGACAGGTTTAATTGTTATTGTAGTAGGCTATTTGAGCCACATCTTCATTAACAAGAAAGCCGAAAGTTAAGAAGAGACAAACGAGAAACGACGGATTATGGATTGGCCCTCGGGCGGTTCATGATCCGTTTTTCTTTTATAAAAGGTCATTCTCGGCAAAATAATTTCGCAAAGCACCCACCAAAAGATGATTTTCGACAGGACGTTGTGTGGAAAGACGAAAATAACGCGCATCCAACGTCCGAAAGTTCGAAGCATCGCGAATCAATATCCCATTTTTTTCCAATAAATAAGATTTTAGAGAAGAAGCACGCATTCCTTCGGGCAAACGACAAAGGAAAAAGGGCAATGCCGACGGCACAATATCGATTCCCATCTGCTGAATCCTTTGTTGCAAATCTTGTGCGTCCGAAAGCCACTGCGCTAAGGGTAATTGGAATTGTTCTGGATGGGAAAGCACATACTTTCCAGCCTCAATCGCGAGCGCGTTGACCGACCACGGTATCAAATAGGATTCCAGTCTTTTGATATGTCTTTCGCATGCTGCGATATATCCAATACGGATTCCCGGTATCTTATGTAATTTGGAAATGGATTGAACCAGCATCAGGTTGGGGTAGCGTACTATGTCGTAGGGTGTCAATAAATGTTCGGTATAGAAATCGCCATAGACTTGGTCTATTATAAATAATGTATTCGGATATCGATTAATGAGGTCGAGTAAAGAATCCCGGGCGATTACAAATCCATCTGGATTATTGGGATTACAAATCCAGCACAACTCTATTCCCGATAAGTTTAAATCGGAGAGCGGTTTTCGTATAGGGAAAAACTGCATCTGATGATGATATAATCGGCAAGCATCTTCATATTCGGCAAACGAAGGGACGAATATCATCGAATGAGAGTGGGCGTAGGCTTGCGCAATTAAGTAAAATGCCGTGATGGAGCCATTGGTAACGAGCACATTTTCTCGGCGGAGATTATTTTTATCGGCGAGCATCTCGCGAAGTGAGCCAGCGTCTGGCTCGGGGTATCGCTCCAGGAGTTGCATGGCGTGATATAAATGTGTTTGCAGCGAAGTAGTATCAGCTCCATACCATACATTTGAACTATAATTGCTCCGTACCTTTTTAGGAGTATGGTAATAATCATCTCCATGTCCAAATAACATTGCCTCTCGTTTTTCTTTTTATAAGTGATTATAATAGGGATTTATAAATTACATCTTGGATTCTTGTCCGAATATCCAGGGCGGAGAGTTTATTATTTCGGCGCGATGGATAAATGCGGTTGCAAAGGAATATGTAAATAAGATGATTATCCGGGTCGACCCAGAAGCAGGTTCCAGTAAAGCCGGTGTGTCCATAAACCGAAGCGGGAGCCATCTTGCCGCAGGGCGATGCTTTCGAGCCCATAGCCGGTTTATCAAATCCTAAGCCGCGTCGACTGGTTGGACTCTTCGTTTGGGTAAAGAGGCGGACAGTTTCAGCCGACAGCAGTTGCTTTCCACCGTAATTTCCTTCGTTTAAATACATTTGCAAGATTTTGGCTAAGTCGTTGGCATTGGAAAATAGGCCGGCATTGCCAGATACTCCTCCCTGAAAGGCAGCTGCCTCATCGTGTACATAGCCGCGTATTAATTGATGCCTTACTTGATTATCCTCTTCAGTGGGGATGATTTGTGTAGCTGGATAACGTTGCAAGGGATTATACAATGTATGATAAGCGCCTATAGGATTGAAAAAATCAATGGCTAAGAGGGAATCCATCGGCTGCTTTAGCTGTCGTTCTGTCATTATCTTTAAAAGAATGAAATTGATACAGCTATAACGATATCGTTTGGCATTCAATCGGGATTCTTTTATCATCTCCAATATCGTATCGGGAAAAGAACGGTGCGCATAGAGATTGTCTGCTACTTGCAGGGGAAAATCGGCGCTTCGACGGGTAGCGACCAAAGTGCTGTCCCAATGTTCCCCTTTCTGGGCCTTTCGATAGAAGTTGATGGTCGAAGGAAGTCCCGATTGATGGAAAAGTAACTCTTTAATGGTAATATTTTTCTTATTCGACTTTTGAAGTTCTGGGATGTAGGTTGAAATTTTATCGTTCAACTTGAATTTCCCTTCGTCGTAAGCCTTCATGACGGCTAGCAAGGTGCCCGCAGCCTTCGAAGCAGATGCCAAATCGTAAATAGACTCGTCGGTTACAGGACGTGTATGTTTATAATCCTCATAACCCATAGCTTTTTGGTATACGATTAAACTATCCTTTGCGACTATGATTTGGCATCCGGGATAGGCTTTTGCGTCTATTCCTTCTTGTGCTATGCGGGTGATTTCTTGTAAGCGGGCGCCATTCAACCCTACTTCCTCTGGTTCATGATAGCCCAAACGGATGGGTTGGGTAAAAATCCCGGTACCGGCATAATACAAATCTGGAATAGTAACCGGCAGCTTTCCCTTAGCACCGATTCCGCCAAAAATGACTTGTGCCGCATATTGCTGTGCTAAAGGTGTGCCTTCGTAAGCTAATACAACTCCTGCTGCTTGTTCTATTGACTTTTTATAAGACTTGCAGAAATAGGGAATCGTAAAGAATGTGTAAATAAAATGCTTATGGGCTGCTAACTTTCGTAATGCTGCGCTTTCCGGAATCCTTACGGTATGGACAGCACATAGGATAATGTCATATTTTTCTAAGGCGTTATATACTTTTTGCTGTTGTGCGGCGCTGGTAGAGCGCGTGATGGTGTAGAAATCCGTAGCAGCATATTGGGATACTGTCCGATTAAAGTCGTTGGTCAATCCTTTGCCAATAGATAATACTGCTATCTTCGGCTGGGAAATATTTTTCAAAGGTAAAATGCTGTCTTGATTCTTTAATAAAGTAATGGCTTCCGAATTCAGTTTGGCAGCCAACCAGGCAGCATGTGCCGTATTTAATCTATCGGATAATCCCTTCAACGGGATAGGCTTGTAATTATTTAATCCGGTGATATATTTATAGGCTAATATTTTTTTGCAACGAGCCTCGATGTCTGCCTTTGAAAGGATTCCATCGTGAATGGCTTGCTTGACTGCTTTGAAGTCGGATAAAGGAGCGGCTGGAGAAAGTAAAATATCATTGCCTGCCAATAGAGCCTGCACGCAAATATTATCGCTTGCCTTGGTATTGGCTCCTTTCATCACCAAAGCATCGGTAATGCAAAGGCCCTCGAAGCCTAATTCTTGCTGAAGTAGGTCGGTGACAATGGGTTTTGATAAAGAAGAGGCGCGTCCTTTCTGGCGGTCTAATGCGGGTACCTGCAAATGTCCGCTCATGATGCCTGCGAATCCGGCGTCGATATATCGGCGGAAAGGCAACAGTTCTACCGAATCGAGGCGGGCTTTATCGTGGTAAATAACAGGTAATGTCTCGTGCGAATCGGTCGACGTATCCCCATGTCCGGGAAAATGCTTGGCCACGGATAGTATTCCGCCCTCTTCTAAGCCGCGGGAATAGGCTATTCCCTTTTCAGCTACGGCTTCAGGACTTTCCCCAAAGGAGCGAATACCTATGACGGGATTATCTACGTTGCTGTTCACATCTAAATCGGGTGCAAAATTGATATGAATACCCATTTCATGGCACTGGCGGGCTACTTCTTCGCCATATTTATAAATGAGTAGGTTATTTTCAATAGCGCCCAGCATCATATTCTTAGGGAACCGTGTCGTCCCGCTTAGCCGCATCGAAAGACCCCATTCGCCATCTAACGAAATAAATAGCGGCACTTTTGTTTCCTCTTGCATCCGGTTCGTCAGCCAAGCCTGGTCTTCTGGATTGCCTTTGTGGAATAAAATCCCTCCAATTTTGGCTTCCTTGATATATCGAGCCAGTTTTTGGACATTCTGGTTTGTCGTCTTTACATCTGCGACAATCATGAATAGTTGACCGATGCGTTCATCCTCATCCATGGATGCAAACAGGGAATCGACCCATGCATTCATAGCCTCCTTATCAGCCTGCTGATAAAGTGCGGGCTGCACATGGGCATTAACACCATATGCAGCCACTAAAAATAAAGAAATGATAAAAAGAATACGTTTCATTTATCCTACATTTTTTCAACTCATGGAAGTTTCCTCTTCTTCCGGAACAATCGGTTCAAATTGAGTACCGCCTTCACCTTCTTCTTCCAGAGGTGGCATTTCTGTACCCTCTTCTTCTTCGTCTTTGCCCTTACGCGCCTCACTTTGTTTATAAGACGTTTTGAAACGACCGACAATTACGTTTATCTCATTAATCGTCTGTAGCGGAAAGGCCCGTTCGTCGTCGTCTGCTGCCATCAGCGCGGAAGCATAGACCATCGTACAAATATCATCATACAAATCCTCAATATCTGCCCGTAAATTTTGGGTGGAAATATTGTTTTGAAGTTTGGCATTTGTCGCTTTTACGCGCTTTGTCTTGGCCGAATGGAATTTGGTATTCATATCTTCCAGCTCAGTCAATACATTTGTCAAACCTAAAGCCGTTACATAATCTGTATTTGCCTCCTTATTCAAATCCTCTAATAATCCTTCGACTAAGGTAGTTTTTGCATCGTCGGATACACTTTGGATTCCTTTATATGGACGCATTTCGATTTCTAAATGCTGCGCAGCGGTTTTTACCTCTGCTTTCGTCGAACGCAATCCATTTGAAATAAGAAAGAAAATGATAGAGAGCAAACGGTTTCGCTCCGCATCATATTCATTAACGGTAAATGTTTCCATAGTTGCCCGGCTTTCTCTATTCAAACTGGTAATGGAAGAGATAGCAGAACCATAATTATTTAACCAATCCAATGGGATATGCAGCTTATTTCGGTAGTCTTCTGCCAAACCCTCAAAGATATCTTTGTAAATGGTTCGATGAAATCCTACAAATAAAGCCAATGTGTAACGTGTGCTCAATGAGCCTTCGATTTTGGGAATGTTTTTCATAATCTTACTTTTTTAATGGTGAATAATAGGTGCAAATATAAGTATTTGCATTCTATTATCCAAACTTTAGTCTGTAAAAAATTGAGCGATGAAGAAAAAATTTCCCTTTCCTTCCTCTATATACTCTAAAATGATACGACAACTATGAATTGCAGGTGCAGATGACTATTAAAATAGGGAATTACTATCATTGTCATGTGCAGATACTCATTAAAATCTCCGACTAATGTCATTGTAACGTGCAGAAGCTATTAAAATCTAAAATTCTTATCAACTGCACGTGCGTATTTATATTTCTAAAGAGACAAAACGCCATTGTAACGTGCAAAAGCTATTGAAATTTGAAACTACTGTCATTGTCACGTGCAGAAGGTAATATGTTTATAAAGTTATTTAAATAAGCACGTGCAGATTGGAGTTCTGTTTAATTAGCGCATTCAACAGCTATAAACAGACTCTATTCAGACAATGTTCCTAAATAGAACACCTTTTAAGTCATATATAGTTCTTCTTTTTAATTATAAATCACTACCTTTGTCGCTAAAATCAGCAATAAATTAAATGGAATGGATATGAAAAAACTTCTTCTATTTATAATAGGTATATTATGGATGCCCTCGGCCATAGGACAAATGCTACGCGGAACTGTTTTGGATAAGGAAACACATGAACCTTTAGTAGGCGTGAACATTTCGTATCAGAAAATAAATGGAGAAACTGCAGGGACTATATCGGATGCTGAGGGGAAGTATGAACTATTGCTTCCGAACGGTGGAGCAGATGTGCTGTTTAGTTACATCGGATACGAGAATGAAGTAATCCCCGTCATCTTGGCTGATAAAGAGACAAAGAATTTACCAGTCTATATGCGCACATCTTCTACATTATTAAATGATGTGGTAGTCAGTGCGGGACGATTCGAGCAGCGGCTTTCGGATGTGACTGTTTCGCTCGACCTATTAAAAGCTGAAGATATTTCTCGACAAGCCCCTACCGATTTGAGTGCTACGCTCAATACAATGCCAGGCGTAGATATCAATGATAAACAACCTTCCATCCGAGGAGGAAATGGATGGATGTATGGTATTGGCTCGCGCAGCGCAGTACTGGTGGATGGGATGAATGTATTAAGTTCGGGAAGTGGAGTGATAAATTGGAATGTAATACCTATGGAAAATATACAGCAAGTAGAAGTGATGAAGGGAGCCTCTTCTGTTTTATACGGCTCTTCTGCTCTGAACGGGGTAATCAATATACGGACCAAACGGCCGAGCCTTACCCCTCAGACAACGGCAAGAGCTTACGTAGGCATTTATGGAAATCCTACGCAAGATAGCTACCAATGGAGCAGTAAATCCTTTTGGAAAGAAGGGAAATATGAAGTAGAGCCCTTCTTACGCAAAACGGTTTTCGCCGGTATAAGAAATCCTATTTATGAAGGAGCAGACTTTTCCTATGCCCGTCGGATTGGAAATTTCGATGTATCAGCAGGGATGAATCTATTTACAGATGAAGGTTATCGGGAACAAGGCTATAACAAACGCTTTCGAGCGGGAGGAAATCTAACATACCATCAGCCGATGAAGGAAGGAAAGATATTGAACTATGGTTTCAATGCGAATTACCTAAGCGACCAATATGCAGACTTCTTCATCTGGCGCTCACCGGAGGAAGTTTACCGTCCTTCAGCCTTTGCTAATATGGGACGGGAAGGAAATACATTTTATATAGATCCTTTCCTCAACTATACGAATCCGAATAATGAAACTTCACACAAACTCAAGGCTCGATTCTATTATCGCGGCGATAATATTATCCAAGGCAATTCACGGCAACAATCCATTTTGGATATATTAGGCAATATGGGAACCGATGCTGAAAAAATTTCGGGATTCATACAAAACATACAGGATGGAGACTTTAGTGCGCTCACGCCTATATTGACCCCTATACTCAATGGAGATTTGAGCGGAACCGTAGACAATGCGGTAAGTTTCCTGAATACTATTTTTCCCACCGCTACGACGGCCGACTATTGCGACCTATTAGCCTGGGTCATGCAAAATGGATTACCCTCGGGCATGGATGATATTATTCCGTGGCTTTCCAATACTGTCAATCCCAAAGAAGAACCTACGTCGATTGACAAGAATTATACCTATTACATAGACTATCAATTTAACAAGAAATGGGAAAACGGCACGCAGATTACGGCTGGTGCGACATACGAACACATGAAGAGTACATCCAAAACTACAGGAGCGCATGAGAGTGACAATGCAGCTCTGTACTTTCAATATGACCAGCGTTTTTTCGACCGTTTGAGCGTGTCGGCAGGTATGCGGGCAGAATATTATCGTGTAGACGATTATCTACGGGAAGCCAACACGAAAATTTTTAATAAATACATCCCCATACGACCGATATTTCGCGCCGGCTTAAACTACCAACTGGCCGATTATAGTTTCCTACGTGCCAGCATAGGGCAAGGCTATCGCTATCCATCGTTGACCGAAAAATATGCACGTAAAGACATCGGCGGCGTAGGAGTATATCCCAATCAAGACCTAAAAGCAGAGAAGGGAATGAACGCAGAGCTCGGCTTCAAACAAGGTTATCAGCTGGGGAATATAAAAGGATTTTTTGACATAGCCGGATTTTATACACAATATTCCGATATGATTGAATTTCGTTTCGGCTTCTTCAACAATAGTACTTTTGCGCCAGTAAATAGCGTGAATGATGTGATTGGGATGTTAATACGCGGAGAAATGCCGGGCATAGGTGCGCAATTCTATAATGTATCCAAAGCACGTATTTATGGAGCAGAAATTAGTACTACGGGCGTTTGTCAACTATCGCCGCATGCATCCATTAGTTATAATTTAGGCTATATTTACCTGGAGCCTGAAGACGTAGACTACAAAAAGAAGAACGAACAGGAAGCCACCTATACCGATCCGCTTCAAATGAAAGAAAAATCCAATACATCCCGTTACTTGAAGTATCGGCAGAAACATACTTTCAAAACGGTATTGGATTTTAACTGGAAACGCCTCAATCTGGGCACAAACATCATTTGGAAAAGCAAAACATTGGCAGTAGACTATATCATGGTAGATGAACGTACCAAGACAGAACCAGAGATTATGGATTATGTCCGTGACGTCCTATTTGGAAATATCCATGGAGAGACATTGCATTCGTATTGGCAAAAACATAATACAGACTATTGCGTAGTCGACTTGCGAGCAGGCATAAAAATCACGAACAAAGTCGCCCTCCAATTCATGATTAATAATTTGTTTAATAAAGAATACAGCACACGCCCCATGGCCGTAGCGGCTCCGCGCACTTACGTCATGCAATTGAATTTGACATTTTAAAATTCCACCCATAAACCATCACTAAAGCAAAAAGCATTTGGAATCGCAATGAATCCAAATGCTTTTATGCTAATTATATAGCGTATGGAAAAGAGAATCGATTAATAAGTCAAAATCTCAAGGCCGTTGTCCGTCATGACGAACGTATGTTCCCATTGGGCGGAAGGCAATCCATCATCCGTCAACACCGTCCAACCATCATCGGCATCGATATAAACTTGATAACGTCCCATATTTATCATTGGTTCAATTGTAAACACCATGCCCGGTACAAGCACCATGCCTGTTCCTTTCCGTCCAAAATGGCACACTTCAGGTTCTTCATGAAATTCCAATCCCACGCCATGCCCACACAAATCGCGTACGACCGAATATCCATTCTTTTCAGCATGTTTCTGAATAGCATAACCTATATCGCCCACATATCCAAATGGTTTGGCCGCCTCCATACCGATTTGGAGGCATTCTTTCGTTACCTCCACCAACCGACGCTTTTCAGGCGATACATTTCCTATCATAAACATGCGCGAAGCATCCGAATAATAGCCATCCAAAATGGTTGAAACATCCACATTGATAATATCGCCCTCGCGCAAGATTTCCTTTTCGCTCGGAATACCATGGCAAACCACCTCATTTATCGACGTACAAACACTTTTCGGAAAACCTTCGTAGTTTAACGGAGCCGGTATCGCCCCATGGTCTTTCGTATACTCATACACCAACTTATCGATAGCTGCCGTCGACATACCTTCTTTGATTTCTTGCGCAACCAAATCCAGCACGCCTGTATTCACCACGCCGCTCCGTCGGATACCCTCTATCTGTTCAGGCGTCTTTATCAATTCGCGGGTCGGGACTAAATGCCCATGTTCCTGCAAATAGAGCATCCTTTTGTCCAACTCCGTTAGGGGTTGCCCCTTCTGAATGCGCCAATTATGTATTTTTCTCCTTGACAACATATTACTTTTCCTTTCTTCTTTCAAAGAAAAAGAGCTACCTCACGTCGAGATAACTCTTCCGTTGTTCTACCAGGATTCGAACCTGGACAAACAGGACCAGAATCTGTTGTGCTACCATTACACCATAGAACAAAACATAAAAAATATTCGCTTATGAAGATGTTGTTCTACCAGGATTCGAACCTGGACAAACAGGACCAGAATCTGTTGTGCTACCATTACACCATAGAACAAAGTCATGCATCGTAAGAACAACTCTTCGTTTGCGGTTGCAAAGGTAGGTATTTTTGTAGAATCGGCAAACTTTTTCTCCCTTTTTTCATTAGAAAATTTTTCATTCCTAATCTTTCCAGATCAAATCCTTTCCGCTTTCATACCTTTCGAAAAGCTATTTTATAGGCATAACTCTTTCTAAAGATAACGATCCTTTCTTTACGTATCGACGATATTTGTACAAATATCGTCGGTATTTGTATATCTTTAATCTAAAGATACAAAAATATCGTCGATACGTAAAGAATAAACCATTGGTTCAGGAAGTTTTCTCCGTCATTTCCCCTTTTTTCGAAAGGCAGGTAAGCAAAAAATCTAAAAAGGTATAAACCTTTTGGCAGATAAGGCTGTTTTTGTCAAAGAAAACAAATCAGCAGAAAATAATCTGCCGAACAACATCTTTAAATAAATAAATACAAGTATATTTGCAACTTTGGAATTTAGAATATTAGTAAAAACAAGAATGGATCAAACACAAACGTTAGTCAAGGCCGTGGTAAAAGGTCTGCAAGAAAAGAAAGGAAAGAATATCGTAATCGTTAATTTGAGCCAAATAGAAGGAGCCATCTGCCGGTATATGATTGTAGGAGAAGGAAATTCTCCATCGCAAGTAGCCGCATTGTGCGATTCGGTTTGGGATTTTGCTCGAAAAGAAGCAGGAGAGAAGACATTGTCTATCGACGGAGAACAACGTGCGGAATGGATTGGAATGGACTACGGAGACGTAACTGTCCACATCTTCCTGCCCGAAAAGCGACATTTTTATAACTTGGAAACGCTTTGGGAAGATGCCAAAATCACGGAAGTGCCCAATTTGGACTAATCCCTTTTGAACGACTAATCACGTATATAATATATGGAAAGCAATACAAATATTCCTCAAAATGCCCCACGGAACAACAAACCAAAGATGTTCCAATTCAATTTTTATTGGATTTATGGGTTGATTATTATGATGCTGGTCGCATTGTATTTAGCCAATGATACGACCACCACGAAAGAAATCGGCTGGACAGAGTTCCAAAAATTGGCTAAAGAGAATGTATTCGACGAAATGCTGGTATATAACCGCAAGAACGTAGTCGAAGCTACGGTGAAAAGTAACGAAATATATCGTGTTTTCCCGGATGGCAGCACGCAAGGGAACTTGAATCCCAAGGTATATATCAAGATACCTTCGGCCGATAAGTTCTCGGATTTCTACGATAAAGCCGTAACCGATAATGGAATCGATACGCAAGTACGTTTTGAAGAGGGCGACGATACGCTTTGGAGCTTCCTCTTGTCGTTCGGGCCGTTTATCCTTCTGATATTGGTATGGATGTATTTAATGCGGAGAATGTCGGGCGGCATGGGGGCAGGTCCGGGTAATGTCTTTACCGTCGGGAAGGCGAAGGCACAACTCTTTGATAAAGATAATACAACCAAAGTAACGTTTAAAGACGTCGCCGGTTTGGCCAGTGCGAAACAGGAAGTAGAAGAAATCGTTTCTTTCTTGAAAGATCCGGCCAAATATACGGAATTGGGTGGAAAAATACCTAAAGGAGCTTTGCTGGTTGGGCCTCCGGGAACAGGGAAAACCCTATTGGCAAAGGCTGTAGCAGGAGAAGCGGATGTCCCATTCTTCTCGCTCTCAGGTTCTGACTTTGTGGAAATGTTTGTCGGAGTAGGAGCTTCTCGCGTACGCGACTTATTCCGCCAGGCCAAAGAAAAGGCGCCTTGTATCGTGTTCATCGACGAAATCGATGCCGTCGGGCGAGCACGTGGACGAAATGCCAACATGAATAGTAACGACGAACGGGAAAATACCCTGAACCAACTCCTGACAGAGATGGATGGATTCGGATCGAATAGTGGTGTAATTATCTTGGCCGCTACGAACCGGGCGGATATTCTGGACAAAGCCCTCTTACGCGCTGGACGTTTTGACCGGCAGATTTATGTCGATTTGCCCGACCTCAATGAGCGGAAAGATATTTTTGGCGTGCATTTACGCCCGATAAAGATAGACGATACCGTAGACCCGGAATATTTAGCGCGGCAAACTCCGGGATTCTCGGGTGCTGATATCGCAAATGTATGTAATGAAGCTGCACTCATCGCTGCCCGAAACAGCAAGAAGTTTGTCGGGAAAGAGGATTTCATGAATGCTATCGACCGTATCGTAGGTGGATTAGAGAAACATAGCAAAGTAATGACAGAAGCCGAACGTAAAAGCATCGCCATCCACGAAGCTGGACATGCGACACTTAGCTGGAAGTTGGAATTTGCCAATCCATTGGTAAAAGTAACCATCGTCCCACGTGGTAAAGCTTTGGGTGCCGCTTGGTATTTGCCCGAAGAAAGACAAATCACGACGCGCGAACAATTGCTCGACGAGATGTGTACCCTCTTGGGTGGACGCGCTGCTGAAGATTTATTCCTGGGAGAAATCTCGACCGGAGCGGCCAACGACCTCGAACGCGTCACCAAACAAGCATATGCCATGGTAGTCTATTTCGGTATGAGTGGCACATTACCCAACTTGAATTATTACGATTCGAGTGGACAAGACTGGGGATTCACGAAGCCTTATAGCGAAGAGACGGCACGGCTCATTGACCAAGAGGTTCAAAAGATTATTGCCGAGCAATATGCCCGTGCGAAAGCTATCTTATCAGAAAATGCAGCCGGACACAATCAATTAGCGAATGTCCTCCTTGAACGGGAAGTAATCTTTAGTGAAGATGTAGAACACATTTTCGGGAAACGCCCTTGGGCATCGCGCTCGGAAGAAATCTTGGGTAAGCAAGAGACGGCCAAAGAACCCGTGACTCATACAGACGATACGCCAGCCAAAAAAGAAGAGGAAACGCAAGATGGCCCATCTGAATAATTTCATCACACGGACACTGACGGGGATTATCTTCGTCGGTGTCCTTGTTGGAGGTATTCTGTGGAATGCCTTCTCTTTTGCTATTCTGTTTGCTTTGGTCACAGGACTTACCCTTTGGGAGTTCTATGGATTGATGAAGCATTACGAGGAAGCCCGTCTTCAGCGCCTCATTTCTACATTAGGAGGCGTTTACCTGTTCGTCGCCTGTTTCTTAAAAGCGAGCGGTTGGACCGACGAAACAATTTTTCTTCCTTACATATTATATATAATGTATACGTTCATCCGCGAATTGTATGCCAAAGCACCCAACCCTATCCACAATTGGGCTTTTACCCTGTTGGCACAGGTCTATTGCGCCGGTTCTTTTTCGCTGATGAATTTCATCGCGTTGCGCCCTAATGCCATAGGAGCAACACACGAACCGATTTATACCCCGCTCTTCTTGCTCGCTCTCTTCGCCTTCGTTTGGCTAAATGATACGGGAGCTTTTTTGGTCGGTTCGATGCTGGGACGCCATAAATTATTCGAACGCATTTCGCCTAAGAAATCGTGGGAAGGCTTTTGGGGCGGATTCGTGATTGTTTTGGCGGCTTCGCAAGTGTTCGCCTATTTCGATTCGGAGCTCGACCGCATCCATTGGTTGGGATTAGCCGCTGTTATTGTCTTGTTTGCCACATGGGGAGACCTGACAGAATCGCTCCTAAAGCGCACACTGGGCATTAAGGATTCCGGAAATATCCTGCCAGGGCACGGTGGCATGCTCGACCGTTTCGACAGCGTCCTCATGGCTGTGCCTGCCGCTTACATCTGCTTGGAATTGTTCAAATAAGAATTAAACATAATAAGTAACCAATTTCCCCTTTTGCATTGCCAATGCAAGGATGCCTTCAAGAGAAAAACGGCTTGCATTGCTAATGCAAAGACACCCTCCAAGAATAGCGTCCTATCTATTCAAAATTGAACGTTAGCGTCACCATGCGCGATTTGGCGCTCGAAAGAGCCTCCGTATACTTAATCGTCTCCTGCCCCTCTAAATCCGGACGGTTTTTCTCCAGCAAATCAATCAATCCGAAACTAAACTTTAACTCCGGGCAAAGACGAAAAAAAGGCAAATAAATATTACACCCGATACCGACCTCTACACCCGCATCGAACCCTTTCAAAAGCAAAGGATTCCCATCTCTTCGCCTTCCTAAATCGAGCGCACCATAGACGCCCGCAGTCAGGTAAGGCCGACAATTATTCAACCGCAAAGAGGAATATTTGATACTCAATGGAAATTGCAAGTAACTGGAACGGACTGAAGTACGAAACTCCTCTCCATCCTCTTGTCGACGAAATACAAATTTCTTATCGCCAAAATTAATCGTAGGAATAAAACGCAAATTAAAATAAGGATTCAAATACATATCGCCAATCACACCCACGCTGAAACCCGGCGAATAAGATGGAATCTCGGCATACCACGTCTCGCCGTTTGTCGCAACGCCCGTATGAGACAAAATCAAATCTTGCGAATGAAGTCCCACGTGGAACCCCAAATGAAACAACTTGTTATCTACATACGGCTGATTCTTTACCTTCTCTCTTTGTCCGAAGATATTCACACAAACACAACCGATTAAACATATTATGATATATAACCGTCTCAACTTTTCTACTTTTTTGTATATAACGTCCCATTTTCTTTTTTATTGCCAAAGCAGAAATATTTGAAAAATATATCCCGAAGATATTTTTTTAATTCAAAGAAAGCTGTACATTTGCACCACAATAGTGTTGAACAATTTTAAACGTTAAAAAAATGGCTTACGTAATTAGTGATGATTGTATTGCTTGTGGAACATGTATTGACGAATGTCCGGTAGGAGCAATTTCAGAAGGTGACAAATATAGCATCAACCCAGACATGTGCACAGAGTGTGGTACTTGTGCAGACGCATGTCCGACAGAAGCTATCCATCCGGGTGCTTAATTCCACCAGCAAAGAAGTAAACCCCGAGAATAGGATTTACTAAAAAATAGCAGGACATTCGAACGAATGCCCTGTTATTTTTTATTGGATCTCCTTTTTAAGATTCTGCATCGAAATCTATATCCAGCTTGATATTCCCATCGTCTGGGAAAAGCGTCTTTTCGACTTCCTTCTCAGGTGCACTTTCGCCCTGAAAAGAATAAACATAATTCATCACATCGGCCAAACCATCCACAAATTTCTCAAAATCTTCCTTATAAAGAAAAATCTTATGCTTCTCAAAAGAAAGAGGATCACCTCCATCTTTTGCTTGAATTCTTTTGCTTTCCGTTATGGCCAAAAACAAATCATTCCTCAAATTTTTCTTTACATCCAAATAATAAATCCGTTTACCGGCTTTTATGGCTCTAGAGTATAAAATCTCTTTATCGCCACCAGCTTCGGTGTTGTTCTTTTTCTTCGATTCTTCCATGGCTAACTTTTACCTTCCCATTTTTGCTTTTAGACTGTAAACATACAATATTTTTCTAAATCTTTCCACATTTCTAAAAAGAAAATTTCATAAATGCATCACTTTTCTTATCCGAACAACTCAATCATCATTTACTCAATATCAATGTGGATGGCATTTTCTGCAAGGCCGTTTTATATATCTCTGACGCCCAATTCCATGTTTGATAACTAACCAACATGAAATTATAAACAGACAACAAATTCTGCGTTAATCGTTTTTCTGACGAAAGCTGAGCTTTATGTTGCAATTCTACATACGTTGTTATCTTTTGCATCACTTGTTCTTTAGCTTCATAAGTAATATCTGTCAAATCAATGATTGTTAGTTCAGAATTCGTAGTCCGCTGCAATGTCTCGGCATATTTCAATAGAAAGAAATCATTTTCCTCATGAATAAGTATCAATGTATGAGTTGCCTTTACAAAAGACCGATTAATAAATACACCTACCGGACAAAGACTCTGTTCGATAAACATTTTCGTCTTATCCTTCAGCAATTCGCCTGGGTAAAACCATGATTCTGGCGCGCGAAAATGACGTAAAAACTTATCATAGAAAAAAGCTCGATACCTATTAACAGCTTGGTCATTGGGCAAATCACTTAACGAAATACCAGCACCCACCAATAAAAAGTCAAAACCTTCTTCATTGGCAATTTTACATATATCTTGTCCTGCGTTATTCGATACTTCATAACGAGTCCGCAAAGGTATATTCAATTTTTGGGCACCATACAAAATAGGGCCAAAACTAACTTCTTCAAAATTATCTGTATGAAGTGGATTGACATCCGAACCCACCGTTAAATGCAATGCAGTAATTTCTAATTTGTTTTTTGCATGAGCAAACATTTGATGGGCAACATCCAACATGACTTGCCCATTGCTCGCTCGTCCGAAGGAAAGCAATACCTTAAACACTCCTGGTTGAGTTTGTTCCACCACTTTATGCGCCATGAACTTTTCATGCGTTCGGAAACAGAAATTTATGAATGAAAGCAAAGGTGTGGTCATAAAAGTAGTCACCAGAGTCATTAAGACCAACATGACAAAAATAGGAGGAGTTAGAATCTTCATATCGTACCCAATTGTCAATACAACCAATTCCATTAAACCACGCGTATTCATCAAGGCACCGATATACAAACTATCCTTCCATGTTTCACCTACAAAACGAGCAGCTACCAGCGTACCTCCAAATTTGCCAATGATAGCTACCACGATGAAAATACCACACATCGTCCATAATTCCGGCGTATTCAATAATCCTAATTCCGTGCGCAAACCTGTCGAGGCAAAAAATAGAGGTAAAAATAAAGCTAACGAAACGTCTTCCACTTTCTCTGTCATAATCTTACGAAACTTTACATTATCAGGCATCACTACACCCGCAATAAATGCTCCAAATAAAGCATGAAGCCCCAAAATTTCTGTTAAAAATGAAGAAGTAATCAACACTAAAAACATGAAAGCGACCAATGCTTTATCTACAACCTCCTTATTGTGATAAATATGCCCTATCATCTGCAAAAAAGGACGGACAATACCCATCATCAATACGATATAAAACACAGAAAAAGTAATATTATATACGGCACTCAACATCGTTCCTGCTTGAGCAATAGCGATCACAACTGCCAACAAGCACCAGGCCGTGATATCACCATTAGCTGCGCTTGCCAACGACAACGTGCCTAAATGCGTTTTCGTCAATCCTTTTTCCTGTATAATACGAGCCAAAACAGGAAATGCTGTTATACTTAAAGAAATACTAACAAACAGAGCAAAAGAAAGAAAAGGCGTTGTCTCATAAGCATACTGACCATATAAAAAATAAGCAGCCAGCATTCCTAAAAAGAAAGGGAAAATCGTACTTGTATGACTAATCAAAATCGTCTCCTTCAATTTCTGTCGCACTTCGGTAATATTCAATTCCATTCCTATGGCAAACATAAACAAAATCAGACCAAATTGACTCAATATATTGATATTCTTCAAAGAATCAATCGGGAAAAGATAAGATGAAACATCAGGCAAAAAATTACCTAAAATTGAAGGGCCTAAGACAATACCAGCCACAATTTCACCAATTACCGTAGGCTGCCCAATCTTTGCAAATAACCATCCAAACAAACGGCAAGCCAACAATATAACTATAATTTGCAATAACAAAATGCCAATAGGTGATTCAATATGAAGAAATAA
The DNA here is from genome assembly GCF_002159645.1 of Parabacteroides sp. An277. Lineage (GTDB taxonomy): Bacteria > Bacteroidota > Bacteroidia > Bacteroidales > Tannerellaceae > Parabacteroides. Next base: position 59,602 of record NZ_NFJB01000025.1, read on the forward strand.
TAGATTCTTGAATACCTCAAAACCTTCAGCCAAATTATCAGGCGCATCCATAGACAAGGTAATCGCATCCTTTATCTCCAAAGCTTCCCCTCCCTTGGTTATCAAATACATAAAAATACCAAAAACCAAAAGCATAGCGACATAATATACCAAACTCTTACTACCCTTGCCCATAAATATTCAAATCGGATTTGTTCGCTAACAAAAATAGCAAAAAAACTTGATAATCCCTATCTCTTTGCTCTTTTTTCTTCCATCAATATAAAAAACTTGTCTTCTTTCACATCTCAAGCAGAAGAGTTCCGCCATCTTGCCCGAGACAACCTTTCCTATCTCGGGCAGATCCCTCCAGTAATCTGCAGCAGATCACCTCCGCTATATCGGGCAGATAACAAACCCTATCTGCGGCAGATCCCGATGCTGTCTTTCGACCTTATATTCGACAAGCAAAATAATCAACGTTTATAATGGACGAATAAGTATCATTTTAAACGAGAAATACCAAGAAGTTGCTATCAAACCGGCTCCTATCAATAGGTAACTCCAATAACTTCTATCACGAAAATCCATCGCCAATAAATCAGAAAACCAAGCCAAAAATAGCATAAAACAACCAACGGAAAATAACGTTCCTAACACTCTCGCCAACCATAAAATCCGACAATAACATTGCTTTAACAGCAATAAAATCAAACCAACAAGCAATAGATGCCAACCAGTCATATGAAAAGGGAATAACATTCCCGCAAACAAAAGCATAAACCAAATCTCGGGTAATCTCACCGCGAACTTTCTTACGACAACTATCATACTATTCCTATTTACTTAATATATTTTAGGAACGTAAAGATTCTCCACTTATTGCATATTTGACTTTCTCTCCCCCCAAAACAGGAAAGCCGGTCCAGCAAATCTGCTGAACCGGCTCACTTCCCAAAACGGCGGCTACCTACTCTCCCACTGTTACGCAGTACCATCGGCGTGACGGGGCTTAACTTCTCTGTTCGG
>NZ_NFJB01000026.1 GCF_002159645.1 Parabacteroides sp. An277
TCCGTCCCCATTCTTTTTATACCAAATGCTGTGCTATTTTAACACTTTATCTGTTAAAACACAAGCCCCCAAGCCTTCCCAAGGAATACTATTGACGTAGTCTTGGTTATACTATATAATATAGGTAACAAGTCGGTGAAAACAGAACCGATTGAAGCGGAGCGAGGCATGGCGCACGGCTCTTTCCATTCGGTTCACTCGTTTCTGCAGGCCTCGCTCCGCTTCGACCGGCAGCTATGTACAGAAGCCCTCTACGAGGACTGTTTTATTACCTATACCGTGCCTCGAAGAGGCGCAATCTTCCTGTAGCCGTGAGTCGAAGCAGAGCGAGGCCTGCGGTCTGTGGTCGTGTCTTCCTTATTATTTAAGCCATCCTTGCGCGCGATACCAGGCGAGGGTTTCCGTCAATCCCTTCCGAAGGTCATACGCTGCTTGGAAATGCAGGTCGCGTTGGAGCGGAGTGATGTCGCATATCCAGTTCCGTTGTTTTAAGATATAATACTTGTCGGAGTTGAGGGTGACGCTTTTGTGCATCCAGCCTCCGATGCGTTCTAACAGGATGCAGGCGAGATGCACCAAGGGCATCGGGATACGGGCATGCCAGACGTGCCGCTTGGGCAGCAACTCTTGGATAAGCCGGGCGAAAGAAGCATCGGTATGCACATCGCCATCCGCCACAAAATACTCCCGGTTTCGGATATCCTCTTTCTCCAACGCATCTAACGCTACGCGTGCCAAGTCTTTTACATAAATGAAGGTGATGCGTTGCGGCGTCATCCCCACGGTGAAATCGAATCCAGCCTGGATGCTCTGGATTTCGAGGAAATAATCCCGCTCACCCGGACCATATACGCCCGTCGGACGGAGAATGACATAGGGAAAAGCAGTCTGGCTGCGGACATAACGTTCGGCCAAGAGTTTGCTTTTCCCATAAGCGGTATTCGGATGAGGCTCGTCGGTCAGGCGAATAGGCGTGAAGTGTATCTCATCGCCCATGCCGAAGCTGCTCAGGCTGCTCATCAGCAAGAACTTTCGGGGAGGACACGCTTGGGCCAAAGCCTGGAGGAAACGGCGCGTATGCTCGGCATTCACCTCGAAGAATTGGCGTTTGTCGGGCGTTTTGGTCAGGCCGGCGTTATGCAACACATAGTCCCAGCCGCCATGCTCCTTGCGGAATGCCGCCAACTGTTCGGTCAGCGTCGTTTCCTCTTGATACGTTAACTCGATGAAGCGGATGCGCGGGTCTTGCAAACGAGCCCGGCTGCTATGTGCCCGGATACCGGCCCATACTTCATACCCTCGTTTCAAGGCTTCCTCTACCAAAAAGCCACCAATGAAGCCACTGGCTCCTGTAATCAATATCTTCTTGTTCATTCTTCTTCGTTGTTCCTTATATAATAGATGTAATAATACCAAAGCAACCCAATCCAGTTGAGGACGACAATGGTCAGCATCCAAAGCACCTTCTGCTTTTTACTGATGAATGGGTTTTGCGAGACCGCCTTGCATCCAAACAAAATGACGGCTATGCCGACGATGTACCCCATTTCAGGTAATCCTATGAAAGCAAGCGGGGCGGTCATGGTTCGTGTGGAGCGGATGGATGGTTCTTTAATACGCGGTGCGGCAGGTTACCATGCCCGACCAACTCAATCGGACAGGCGTAATTCTGGTCCAGCCAGTCCGCGGCAATATCGGTCCCTGCGTGGTAATGGAGCGTCTCGTTGACGCAAGCAATGTTCTTGACCATCGACAACACCGTACCTATATCGTGCGAAACCAATACGACCGCGCTCTCGTGGTTAATCTCTTCCAGCAGTTGGTAGAATTTCGATTCGAACCGCTTGTCTACATACGAGTTCGGCTCGTCTAATATCAACAATTCCGGGCGGGAGACAATCGAGCGTCCCAACAATACGCGTTGCAATTGGCCGCCGGAAAGTTCGGCAACCGAGCGATGTGCCAAGGCTTCCAGTCCCATTTGGCAGACAACCTCTTCGATGCGTTGCTGTTGGACTGTATTATATCCCCGGAAACGAGGCTTCTCGGCAGCCAGTCCGGAGGCAATGACTTCGTGTACCGAAATCGGGAAACGACGGTCTATCTGGCTCATTTGAGGCAAATAACCTATCTTTAAACCCTCTTTCCGGTGTATTTCTCCTGCTTGAGGAGCTAATAACCCCAGTATGACTTTCAGCAAGGTGGTCTTGCCGCCTCCGTTCGGGCCGATGATACCCAGGAAGTCCTGTTCGTAGACCGTTAGCGAAATATCCCGCAAGACGGTCTTACGGTCGTATCCAGCAGTGAGGTGTATTAATTCTATCAACTTATTCATTTTCTGTCAATGCTTTAGCCAATTGAAGCATACTTTCTTTCCAATCGTAGGCCAGCGGATTGATGCGCACCAGGCGACAACCTGTTTCCTTTGCAATCAGTTCCGCGTTCTTTTGGTCGAATTCCTGTTGGATGAAAACGACCTGCACCTGTTGCTCGCGTGCGGTCTGGATAAGCGTAGCCAATTGAGCCGGCGAAGGCTCTTTTCCGTCCAGCTCAATACAGAGCTGCGTCAACCCGAATTCGTGTGCGAAATAGGTGAGGGCCGGGTGGTAAATGATAAAGGCCGTCCCTTGCAAAGGAGCTAACAGATGGCGTACCTCCGCCTCCGTTTGCGCTATATCGACTAAAAGAGAATCATAGTGTTGTTGATAAAGCGCTTGATGTGCGGGTGCTAACGTGCTCAGCGCGTCGCGGACGTTGGCTGCTATCACGCGTGCTCCGTGGAAAGAGGTCCATACGTGCGGGTCGGTAGCCCCATGGGAATGCCCGTCTGCCTCTTGCGCTTCCTGGTTTTCAAGCAGGTCTATACCGGCAGAAAGGTCAAATACGTGCATGTGTGGATTTTGTTCCTCCAATCGCTTCATCCAAGCCTGTTCGAACCCGATGTGTCCGATGCGGAGGTAAGCTTGGCTTTGGCTTACTTCGGCAAGTTGTTGCGGCGTTGGGTCGTATGTCTCAGGACTTTGTCCCGATGGCGTGAGGCAATTCACCCGAAACGTTCCACCGGCTATCCGGTCTACAAAATAGCGTTGCGGTTCGATGGTTACGGAAATCAGCGGTTCTTCGTGTGTAGCCGTGTGGCACGAGGTCAATATACCCCATAACCCTAATATCCAAATAAATACTGGTAAATACTTCATTTCGTCCAAATCCTTTCGCGCAAAGGTAGGGAGAAAAATTGGAATATGAAATGCCCAAGCCGGATAAGTACATACCTTTTCTCCGCTACCCGGAGGTGTATAGCTACGGGCGGCATAGTAACGTTACTACGGATGCCATAGGAGCATTCCTACGGGTGTCGTAGGAGTACAACTGTGGGTACCGTAGGAGTATTACTACGAAGGTAGGAGGAAAAAAAGAAGGCTGCGGTCTTTCACAAGAGCGCAGCCTAAACACATTAATTATATCTTAAAACGTAAATATAAAAACAGTTTATTCTTCGTTTGCCGTTAAATCTGTTTTATCGCCTAACTTCTTGATGCGATGCTTTTGGATTTCGTAAGCGATCGGTGTGGCGATAAACAACGTCGAGTAGGTACCAATGATGATACCCAACAAGATCGCGAACGTAAAGCTACGGATGGTGCTACCACCCAAGATGAAGATACAAAGCACCACGATAAGAGTCGTGAGTGATGTATTGAATGTACGCGAGAGCGTAGAGTTCAGGGCATCGTTGATGACGCGATACCGGTCTCGCTTCGGATAAAGCTGGATGGTCTCGCGGATACGGTCGAACACCACCACGGTATCGTTAATCGAATAACCGATAATCGTCAAAATAGCTGCAATGAACGTTTGGTCTACCTCCATCGAGAAGGGCATGAACTTCCATAACAACGAATAACAAGCAATGATACAGAGTGTAGCCACTGCTACAGAAGCAAAGGCGCCGACCGAGAAGGATACATCGCGGAAGCGTAACAAGATATAAGCAGCCATACAAACCATGGCGAAGATAACGGCCAGGAAGGCTGCATTCTTAATGTCATCCGCCATCGACGGACCTACCTTTTGCGAGCTTTGCACGTAGTCGCTCGTGAACTGGTCGAGCGTCACGCCATCACCCAAAAGCGGTTTCAAACCTTCGTATAGCTTCGATTCGATGTCTTGGTCTACGTTCGGGTCAGTATCCGTAATACGGTAGTTGGTCGAGATGCGGACTTGGTCGGGCGTACCGATCGTGATAACGCTTACAGCCCCATCCAATTGCGGTTCCAACATATTGCGTACCTCTTCTGTATTGACATTCTGGTCGAAGCGCACGATATAGTTACGACCTCCGGTGAAGTCGATACCATTGTTCAAACCTACCGTAGCCATCGAAATAGCACCCAATACGATGATACCTACCGGGATTAAATAACCCACCTTGCGAGCACCTAAGAAGTTCACCTTCGGATTGCGAAGCAGGTTCTTGGTAATGCTTGTCACGAAAGTTACATGGTTCAGCTTGTTCTTCGCCAAGAGTGATTCGTATACGATACGTGTCAAGAATACGGCTGTCAGGAAGTTTGCCAACAAACCGATAATCAACGTCGTGGCGAAACCTCGGATAGGACCTGTACCGAAGTAGAAGAGGACAATACCCGTAATGATAGAAGTCAAGTTCGAGTCGAAGATAGCCGAGAAGGCATTGCTATATCCATCGGCAATGGCACGGTTCAGACCTTTGCCCGCCCGGAGTTCCTCTTTCGTACGTTCGTAAATCAACACGTTGGCATCGACCGCCATACCCAGCGTAAGCACCATACCGGCAATACCCGGCAACGTCAATACGGCTTGGAACGAAGCCAAGACACCCATCGTGAAGAAGATATTCAATATCAACGCACCGTCGGCAATCAAACCCGGCAATACGCCATAAAACGCACACATGTAAAGCATCAATAATACCAACGCGATAGCGAACGAGATGAAACCGGCGTTGATAGCTTCTTGTCCTAACGACGGACCTACGACATCTTCTTGTACGATATGTACAGAAGCCGCCATCTTACCTGATTTCAACACATTTGCCAAGTCTTTGGCCTCTTCCGGCGTGAAATGACCGGTGATAGAAGATTGTCCGTTTGGAATCTCGCCTTGTACATTAGGCGCAGAATAAACCATACCGTCCAATACAATCGCAATGGCATTACCCACGTTTTCTTTGGTCAGACGCGCCCAAGCTTTTGCTCCTTCAGCATTCATGGTCATGCTAACGACCTGTTCCGTACGTCCGGGTTGTTGGCTGAAGTCTGCACGTGCATCAGTTACCACATCACCACCCAAAGCTGGCGAACCGTCGCGGTTTGTCACTTTCAAAGCATATAATTCGAAGAACTGGCCTTTTTCATCGATAGCCTTCACGCCGAATTTCAACGAGAGGTTACGGGGCAGGGCGTCTTTTACCTGCTTCATGTTGAGGTATTCCGTTACCTTCGCCATATCCGAAGACTTTACATAGCCAACGATAGGGCTGGGTACCAATTGCCCGTTATATTGGTTGAGTTGCAAGACAGCGAACAACGGATGCTCTTTCGCAAACTCTTCTGCTGTTTGGTCTTGTTGTGTAGCCTCCGGCGAATCTTGAATCTGTGCTAATAACGAATCCGTTTCGCTGGTAGCTTCTTTCGGAGCCGTCACCGAATCCGCTTTGGCTACAAGCGCCTGGGTTGAATCCGCTTCTGCGCTGGTTGACAAAATATTGGCCAAAGCAGCATCGGCGGCGATCAATTGCTGGTAGATTTCCGGTAATTTATATGTCTCCCAGAATTCCAAATTGGCACTACCTTGCAACAATTTGCGCACACGTTCCGGCTCTTTTACACCAGGAAGCTCGACTAAGATACGTCCGGCCGTTTCCAAACGTTGGATGTTTGGGGCAACCACACCAAAGCGGTCGATACGCGTACGCAATACGTTAAATGAATTGTCGATAGCGCTCTGCAACTCCTCTTTCAACACGGAGATGACTTGTGCATCGGAACTCTGCGGTGTAATTTTGTCTTTTAAATCGAATGTACTGAAAATTGTAGCCAACCGACCACCCGGTACTAACGCCTTGTATTCGTCGGCAAATAAATCGATAAAATCTTTTTGGCTGGTGGCTTGATGTGCGTACGCCAAATCCAACGCCTTGTTGAAATTTTCGTCCGGGTTATTGTCGGACAACGAGCGGACAACATCCGGAACACTCAATTCCAGTACGACGTTCATACCGCCTTTCAGGTCCAAACCTAAACTAATTTCCATCTCTCGGCATTCTTTGAGCGTATAGCCCAACCATACCTTTTCAGTAGATAGCGAGTCTAAATACTGACTCTCTTTTACAGGGTCACCTCCGGCATAGTCTGCCGCTTTTTTGTTATACCAATTCGTTATAAACGAGAACGATAGGTAAAACAAGCAAACAAGCGTCAGCAACACGGAGAAGACTTTCACAAATCCTTTGTTTTGCATCTGAACTTATTATTTTTGTTATTACTTATTTTGTTCGCCTTTTTTCTCAGGCTGCAAAGATAGAGTTTTTTTTCCTGATTAAGAGTAATTAGAATAATTATTTCCCAAATAAGTGCTTCATTCAGGAAGCAAATATTTATCTTTGGCGAAAAATTTAATTGTATTATTTCATGAAACAGCTATTACTTTTACTCGCCTTATGCCCGTTATTGCTTTGGGCTCAAGATGATGAGAAATATCTGGCGGGCGCAGTGCCGGTCGAAAACGGCAAAGTCGTATTCTCGAAAGAGATTCAAGTACCGAATCAGACAAAACAACAAGTGTATGAAACAGCCTTAGCTTGGGCGAACCAACGTTTCACGGGCGAAGATATGCGCGTGGCGTATCAAAATCCGGAGGCGGGAGAACTCGCCGCTACAGGGAAAGAGTATATTGTCTTTTCCAGTACGGTACTTTCATTAGACCGTGCGTTGATGTCGTATCAAGTACGGATTCGGACGGCGGATGCGCTTTGTTCGATTGAACTGACCAATATCCGTTACGAGTATAACGTTTCTTACCAGCGTGACCCGGAACGCTATGTGGCAGAAGAGTGGATTGTAGATAAATATGCTTTACGTAACGAAACGAAATTGAATCGTATTACGGGTAAATTCCGCCGTAAGACAATTGATTTTGCCGATGAACTCTTCCAGAGTGCCGCAAAAGCTTTCGGACAATCGGATGTCCAAGTGCAACCTGCGCCTCAAGAGAAGGCTACTCTGGCCAATACAGCGGTAAACGAATCCAAATATAACGATAAATCCAACGAATCACAGGCATCACCTGCTGGATTTACCGCGATGGATGTCGCCAGCATCCCTTCTACTTTGAAACAATTAATGCCGAAGAGCACGTTGCGTATTAAGATGGCGGACAACAATATCACGGATTTAGGTGCAGAATGGAAGGGTTTTGGCAATATGTTTGGCAAGAATATCGCTTCGGTATCGGTAGATGCTGAGGGTGAATTTAGCCAACAGGTAAAAGACGGAGAGGTATATACGCTCCAATTCTCGTCGGACGATGCTGTCTGGATGATCATAGAATGTAGCAAACAGGGTGAGACGCAAGAGGGCGGACGAACGACCATTGTCGGCGAAGTGCTCCATGTCTGGGTTAAATAATCAAATTGCATGCGGACGTTTATATTATATATAGGTATGCTTTTACTTCCTGCGCTGGTTGTGGCGCAGGGGAGTAAAGGCAAAGTCGATGGATGTGCACCAATGAAAGAGGGTAAGGTGTGCTACGTCGACGAGGTGGATATGGACGGCATGAGCCAACAAAAAATCTACGAAGGCATTAGTCGTTGGGCGAAAAAGAATTATGCCAAAGATATTTTCCTCTCGAATGTCGTGACGAATAAAAAGAAGAAAACGGTATTTGTAAGCTCGAAGGTGGAATTATTGCTGAGCGATACGGAGAAAACCATCGTCAGCTACAAGCTTTCTATTCTTTGTGAAGAGGGCAAGTACCAGGCGACCTTGACCGATATTACTTACCAATACGACCCCAATCAAGAGAAAAAGTACCGCAATATACCGGCTGAAGAGGTGATTGCAGACGAAGGTAAGGGCAATAAGATTACCCAAATCAAGAACCCGCGCCTCTTTTGCGATGCGACTTACTTCTTTGCCGAGAACCTTTTTGGGGAAGTTTTCAACTCGTTGGACGAAGATGCAGAGGAATAGTTGAACCATTTGCGGACTTGGGTTGTTATATCAACAAATGGTTTTAAAGAAGAATGCATATGAAAAAGTTTTTGATTTTACTATGGGTCGCTCTTACGTTTCCTTTTGTACAAGCGCAAGAGTTTCATTTCATGCCGAAGATTGGAATGAGTTTCGCTAACTTGACGAACTCGGAAGGCAAGATGGCACCGGGATTGAATGTAGGTGTAGCGGCTGAATTCCCTGTATTTGATAGTTTTTCTATCGAACCCGGTGTCTATTATTCGATGCAAGGGACGCGGTCGTCTTCTTATGTCGGCATGGGAGATATGCGTGTCGGAGGTGATGTAACCTTTGATATGGATTACATCAATATTCCTATTTACGCGAAATATTACGTCTACGAAGGCTTTCACCTCTTTGCCGGTCCGCAATTTGGGTTCAATGTCCATAGTAGTGTCAATGTAGATGCGCGCGATTTCGAAGGTTCAGGCGACAATATTGATATCAAAGATGCCGTAAACACGTTCGATTTTTCCATCGGTATCGGTGCAGGCTATCAATTTGATATGGGATTGAACATCGCAATTAACTATAATATCGGATTGACACATGCTTTAAAGCAAGCCGACTTCTCGGATTTAGGCATTGATGCCGACGAATGGGAAGGTTGGAATGATTCATTCCGTAACAGTGTCTTGCAGATTAATTTAGGCTATCGCTTTTAGCGATTTTCCTATTTTTAGCTACGCGTAATTTTAATCACAGGCCGTCTCTTCCAGGAAGAGGCGGTTTTTTATGCAAAAGCCCCGGAGAAAATCTCCTAACCAAGCGATGAAAACTTCCTTTTTTGCCTATCTTTTCTTCACGCATCGTCGATATTTATATATCTTTAGCCTAAAGATACACAAATATCGACGATATTTGTATAAATATCGTCGATACGTGGAGAATTGTCCGTTGATTCGGGAATTTTTCTCGCCTTGTTTGGAGGTTTGAGTAGGGAGTTTGGAAGATTTGAACCCATATTCACAAGTTATAAACAAGAAAAGTTGTATATTTGCACGTTTTCAACAGTTCAGGTAAGTTATCAACAAAGCCGATAAGTTTTCAACCAAAATACGCGGTTTTGGTTTTAATTGATTAGCTTTGCACCCTGAATAAATTAGGGTTAACGAAATATATGGGAAAGATTATTGCTTTAGCAAATCAGAAAGGCGGCGTAGGCAAGACGACTACCGCAATCAACTTGGCCGCATCGCTGGCCGCTTTGGAAAAGAAAGTACTGGTTGTTGACGCAGACCCGCAGGCAAATGCCTCCTCTGGCCTGGGTATTGATATCCGGAATGTGGAACTTTCCATTTATGAATGTTTGATTAATGGCGAAAAACCGGAGGATGCGATTGTGCATACCGAAGTGGATGGCTTAGATGTCATGCCTTCGCACATCGACTTGGTAGGGGCCGAAATAGAGATGTTAAACATACAAGGGCGCGAACAGATATTGAAACGGATGTTGGTGCCGCTTAAGACGGATTATGATTACATCTTGATTGATTGTTCGCCTTCGTTGGGATTGATTACGGTGAATGCGCTTACGGCGGCAGATTCGGTCATTATCCCGGTTCAATGCGAATACTTTGCGTTGGAAGGTATCAGTAAATTGTTGAATACAATCAAGATTATCAAGTCGAAGCTGAACCCATCGTTAGAGATTGAGGGTTTTCTTTTGACGATGTACGATTCGCGTCTTCGTTTGGCCAACCAGATATACGAAGAAGTGAAGCGTCCGTTCCAAGAGATGGTCTTCTCGACCGTTATTCAGCGCAATGTGAAGCTAAGCGAAGCCTCCAGTTATGGCAAGCCGGTATTGCTTTATGATGCGGATTCGAAGGGTTCGCTCAATTATATGCAATTAGCCCAAGAGCTGATTGACAAGAATAAAGGAAACGAATAATTAATAATTAGCCTAAAAATGAAGCACGTCTACGCACGTTGTTCATTTTTAGCTTTTAATTTTGACGGATAATATGGTATTGAAAAGATCGGCTCTGGGCCGAGGATTGGATGCTTTAATTACGATGGACGACGTGAAAACGGGCGGTTCGTCGTCTATTAACGAGATTGAGTTGGATAAAATCCAGCCCAATCCGGAGCAGCCGCGTGCGGTGTTTGATGAAGAAACGCTCGGCGAACTGGCTGCCTCTATCCGCGCACTGGGTGTTATTCAGCCGATTACGGTCAAGGAAATAGGGCCGGAGCAGTATATGATTATCTCCGGCGAACGGCGTTATCGTGCCTCGAAAATGGCAGGACTTCAAGCTATTCCGGCTTATGTCCGCACGGCGGCCGACGATAATGTGGTAGAAATGGCGCTTATTGAGAATATCCAGCGGGAAGACTTGAATGCCATTGAAATCGCTTTGGCATACCAACGTTTGATAGAAAATTATGGTTTGACCCAAGAGCAATTGAGCGACCGCATCGGGAAGAAGCGTGCGACGATAGCCAATTATCTTCGTCTCTTGAAGTTGCCGGCCGAGATTCAGGTGGGTTTGAAAGATAAGCGTATAGATATGGGACACGCCCGTGCGTTAATTCCAGTCGAAGATCCGGAAGTGCAGCTGGCCCTCTACGAACAAATTTTAGCGGAAGGTCTTTCTGTACGTAATGTGGAAGAACTGGTGCGTACGATTTCTGATGGTGGAGAACTTCCTGAATCTTCGAAGAGTGAGCAGAAACCCAAGAAAGAGGCGCTCCCAGAAGAGTTTAATTTGTTGAAAGAACATCTCTCGCGCTTCTTCCAGACGAAAGTAGATTTGGTTTGTAATAAAAAAGGAAAAGGAAAAATCACGATTCCATTTGCTTCTGAAGAGGAGTTGGAAAAGCTGATCAGTCTATTGGATACCCTCAAATGATATACCGGATTCTGTTAATTGGGATATGGATGTGCCTCTCTGTATGGAGCTATGCACAAGATAATAATAAGGAGATGCAGGTCATTGCCGTAGATTCGTCGCGGATGGAAACGGCGGCTGATTCTACGGTCCGTTCGGTTGTGCAACAGGCTGATTCCTTACCTTATCCTAATTCCATAGAGATGGCTTTTAAACCAGACCCAAAGAAAGCGGTACTTTTGGCGTTAGTGCCCGGATTGGGGCAGATTTATAATCGGAAGTTTTGGAAACTCCCTATTGTTTATGGTGGATTGATGGGATGCGTATACGCGATTACGTGGAATAATAAGACGTATCAAGATTATTCGCAGGCCTATTTCGATATCATAAACGATTCAATGGATACGTCGTTGACGCCAGACGAGTGGCACGATAGCTGGCAGAATTTTCTGAGTAGTAGTGCTAATCCGGAAGATTACATCAACAACGACCAATTCCAGCAATTGTTACAACGCGGGAAAGATCGCTACCGGCGTTATCGCGACTTGAGCATTATTATTATGGTGGGTGTCTATGCGCTTTCTATTATCGACGCGTATGTGGATGCCCAATTGTTCGATTTTGATATTACCCCCGATTTATCCATGCACTGGTCTCCGACGGTGACGCCTCGTACGGCTTACAGTGAGCGGATGTATGGCGTGAATTGGAGTTTAAAATTCTAACAGATACGATGAAACGATTGATTCTTTTCGGCTTATTGATGGGTAGTAGTCATATAGCAATAGAGGCGGCTCCGGAAGAGGAAGACACGACGTTCTCACCTGATTCGATTGTAGAAGCGGAAGTGGGTTTGATTCCTGAAAGTTTGGATGCCGACGTGGATAGTTTGTTGCGTTCATGGCATGTACAATATTTCACCAAACGGGATGATTATTGCCACGACGATGAAGAGAACGTTTATTTCCCCGATTCGGTGTATGCCGACCGGCTTTCGCGTCTTCCGGCTATGATTCCGCTTCCCTATAATAATGTGGTACGCGATTGTATCGATTTGTATACCGAGCGTCGTCGCGGCCTGGTGCGCTACATGCTGGGCATGGCAGACTATTATTTCCCGATTATTGAAAAGATATTGGATAAGCATGGGCTTCCGTTGGAACTGAAATACTTGGCCGTTGTAGAGAGCGCGTTGAATCCGGTCGCTCTTTCACGCGTGGGAGCTTGTGGTCTCTGGCAATTCATGCTTCCGACAGGCAAACAGTATGGGCTGACGATTAATAGCTTGGTCGACGACCGTCGAGACCCGGTGAAAGCGACCGAAGCAGCTTGTGAATATTTTAAAGACATGTACGCGATTTACAAGGATTGGAGTCTCGTGATGGCTTCCTATAATTGCGGACCGGGCAATGTGAACAAGGCTATCAAACGATCGGGCGGGAAGACGAATTTCTGGGACATTTTCCCCTATCTGCCTAAAGAGACGCGCTCGTATGTACCGCTCTTCATCGCGGCCAATTACGTGATGAATTATTATTGCGACCACAATCTTTGTCCGCTGGAAACGGATATCCCTTTGGCCACGGATACGATTCACATCCATAAAATCCTGCATTTGCAGCAAGTGGCAGACGTGCTCGGCGTGGATATGGCGCAACTGCGTGCCCTCAATCCTCAGTATAAGCGCGACATTGTCCCCGGTCATTCAGCAGAAGAGGCGGTACTGAAGCTCCCAGCTGCTCAGACGTATGCTTTCATCGACCACGAAGACTCCATCTATGCCTACCGCAAGGCGGAACTCCTGCCGGATTATATGATTACCGTTAGTGGAGGGGCGACACCCGGTGCCGCCACCCGCGAGCAAATCACGCATATTGTCCTTCGGAACGAGAATATTTACACGATAGCGAACCGCTACGGCGTGACGGCGCGTGACATCAAGAAGTGGAATCGTCTCTCGTCGAACCGATTGCCACGCGGCAAACGATTGAAACTTTATGTCGACAATGGAGGTGTCTTGCTGAGCGAAAAGTCGGCATCGAATGCAAAGAAAAACCATACGGCGACCTTGCAACAGGACGGATACATTGCGCATAAGGTCAAATCCGGCGAGTCGCTCTATTCCATCGCCTCCCAATATCCGGGTATCACGGCGCAGGATTTGCGGAAAGCCAACAAACTCCGCACAACGACCATCCAGCCCGGGCAAGTCCTGAAAATCCCGAGAGGGTAAGACTTTCGGTCACTGTCCGAAACCGTCGCTGGCACCAAATGGGACTTTCGGTCACTGTCCGAAACTGTCGCTGGCACCAGCGGGACTTTCGGTCACTGTCCGAAACCGTCGCTGGCACCAAATGAGACTTTCGGTCACTGTCCGAAACCGTCGCTGGCACCAAATGAGACTTTCGGTCACTGTCCGAAACCTTTTAAACACAGCCCAAAGCTTTTTTTCTATTAAAATGTGCCCTGAGAAGAAGATTTTTCGATAAAAAGCCGTTTCCCTTTCTGAAAATTTCCTACATTTGTGCTGGTACAAAATTTCAAGGAGGTTACGCCATGGAAGATATAAAAGAAAAACAGGACACGATAAACCCACAGTCGGTAGACACAGCTGCTTTATCGCCGGATGAACGAATGATTCAGGAAGCCTTCAACGATTTGTTGAAAGACTATCTGAATTCAAACCATCGGCGTAAAGTGGAGCGCATTACGAAAGCTTTTCATTTTGCCAAACAGGCGCACGACGGCGTGAAGCGTCGTTCAGGCGAGCCCTATATCATGCACCCTATTGCGGTGGCCAAGATAGTGTGCAGCGAGATGGGATTAGGCTCTACGTCGATTTGTTCGGCCCTATTGCACGATGTAGTGGAAGATACCGAATACACCGTCGAAGACATTCGCAATATGTTTGGGGATAAAATCGCGCAGATAGTGGATGGACTGACCAAGATTTCGGGAGGGATCTTCGGCGAAAAGGCATCAGCCCAAGCTGAGAATTTCCGTAAATTGCTCCTTACGATGAGCGATGATATCCGCGTGATATTGATTAAAATAGCCGACCGTTTGCACAATATGCGTACGCTTGGGTCGATGCTGCCTGCCAAACAATTCAAGATAGCGGGCGAAACGCTCTACCTGTATGCGCCGTTGGCCCACCGCCTGGGGCTGTTCTCGATAAAGACCGAATTGGAGGATTTAAGTTTCAAGTATGAACATCCGCAGGAATACGAAGCGATTACGAAGAAGCTGGAGGTGACAGCTCCTATTCGCGAACGTTTGTTCCAGCATTTTGCCGAACCCGTAGACGCCAAACTGAAAGCGATGGGCTTGAAATATGAAATGAAGGCACGCGTCAAGTCGGTTTATTCGATTTGGAATAAGATGGAGGCGAAGAAAGTACCCTTCGAAGATATTTATGACATTTACGCTGTCCGCATCATATTCGACCCGCTGCCTGGCGTGGACGAGAAGAATCAATGTTGGGATATTTATTCGGCGATTACAGATATTTACCGTATTCGTCCCGACCGTATTCGAGATTGGGTGAGCCGCCCGAAAGCGAACGGGTATCAAGCGTTGCATGTGACGGTGATGGGACCAGACGGGCAATGGGTCGAAATCCAAATCCGTAGTCGTCGCATGGACGATATTGCCGAAAAGGGTTTTGCGGCTCATTGGAAATACAAGGAACATCATGTCGAAGAGGATACCGAGCTCGACAAATGGCTGCAGACGATTACTGAAATCCTGGAGAATCCAGATCCGAATGCGTTAGATTTTCTGGATACGATAAAATTGAATCTTTTCTCTTCTGAGATCTTCGTATTTACACCGAAAGGGGATATCAAGACGTTACCGCAAGGAGCGACGGCACTCGACTTTGCCTATGCGCTCCATTCAGATGTTGGTAATAAATGTATCGGCGCGAAGGTGAATCATAAATTGGTGCCGCTGAGTCATAAGCTCGCCAGTGGAGACCAGGTGGAAGTATTGACGTCCCGTTCGCAAACGCCGCAACCGGAATGGTTGAATTTCGTTACTACGGCACGTGCACGGGCTAAAATTTCTGCAGTGATTCGTCGAAATCGAAACGAGACAATCAAAGCAGGTGAAGCCAAAGTGCTGGAAGCATACAAAAATGCAGGTATTGAATCTTCGTCACAGAATTTGGATCGTCTGGCGATGTATTTTGGTTTCAATAAGCGTGATGAATTCTATTATTCCGTAGAGAAGGGAGAAGTAATACTTCCCGACAATATCCAGAAGATATTAAAAGATAAGGACAACAACGTGTTGTTCAAATACGTAAAGCAAGCGCTTCGAATGGCAACTAAATCGAAGTCGGAGGCAGATGATGTGTCGGCGCCTATTGCTCCGAAGCCGGTTTACGATAAAAAGAAGCCATACGTTTTGCGTGAAGAGGCTTTCCAGCGTAATTACATTATTGCCGATTGTTGTAAGCCAATACCGGGTGATGAATCGTTAGGATTTATTAATGATGACGGAAATGTAGTAGTACACAAACGTTCGTGCCCTATTGCCATGCGTTTGAAAAGCAGTTTTGGCGAACGTATCCTTAACACGGTGTGGAGTAGTCACCAGACGGCTACATTTGAAGCAACATTGGAAATGAAAGGTATTGATTCGATGGGCGTATTGCATGAAATAATTGATGTGATATCGGGAGAGTTTAATGTCTATATCACTCGTTTCTTGATTGAAGCGAACGATGGTATGTTTGAAGGACGAGTTAAGTTGCGGGTACATGATGTGGAAGACATTCAGAAACTTTGTGTTCGTCTTGCTAAAATTAAAAATCTGCAATCTGTTTCCCGTATAGCCGATTGATGTTTTCCAAAAGATTTTAATTACGAATGAATACAAGAAAAGCGGATACCCTTGGTTGGGAATATCCGCTTTCTTTTTGTGTGCATTGAAAAACTCTTTAGAGCAGGGCTTCGATTTTAGCTATGAATTTATCTTTGCTCGTAGCACCAACTACTTTATCTACCACTTTGCCGTCTTTCAGGAAAAGCACGGTAGGAATGTTGCGAATGCCAAATTGCGATACGACTTCGTCATTATTGTCAACATCCATTTTACCAATAATCACACGTCCTTCGTATTCGTTTGCCAATTCGTCGATGATTGGAGAAACCATACGACATGGACCGCACCATTCAGCCCAGAAATCGAGCACCATCAGTTTTCCTGCGCTCGCATACTCATTGAAGTTTGAGTCTGTAATTTGTAAAGCCATATTATATAATGATTTGATAATTATCCCTTCTGATTAAATCCGCAGGCAAAAGTACGAATTTTTGCAACGCGAAACGAACTTTTTACCCATTAATTTTAAAGTCGATGTTTTCATTCTCGTTTAAATAATCTACCAAATCTTTCGTTACAGCTAAGCGTATATCTGACGAGAACAAGTTGAGCGAGATGTTATTTTCACCATCTATTACACGGAAATACAAGAGGCAATCTCCCGGATGCTCTTTTATTTTCGAGGATAATACAGCGACGGTCGTCTCGTCTAATTCATGAATCGGAATGGTGATACTAATCTTCTGAATAAGTTTATCTCGTTCGTCTTGTAGTAGCTTGATGGACTTAATGCGCAAATCCGTAATTTCTGTATTATATTTACGCGGCTCCATCTTCCCACTGATTAAAAGATACATGCCCATTATACCATATTTAGCATAGTCGATGTAGTCTTGTCCGAAAAGCGGAATCTCGCCACTACCTGTAAAATCTTCGACCTTCAGAATACCATATGGCTTACCTGTTTTCGTCATGCCTTCACGGAAACCGGTGACGATACCACCCATCAAAATTTCACGTCCCTTTAAAGTTTCTTTGTCTGTAAGTTCAACCATACCTGTGTTGCAAACATACGTTAGGATGATGCGATAATCGTCTAACGGATGTGCCGACAAATAGATACCAACCAAATCTTTTTCTTTATTAAGTCGTTCCAAATCACTCCAACGTTCGCTTTTCGGAATTTCTGGTTTAGCTATTGAGACAAACGTTTCGTCACCAAAAAGAGAGTTGGCCGTACTGGCTTTGTCCAGTTGAAATTTATTACCATAGCGCACCAAAGTATCAAGGAACGTTTCTCCTTTGCCATTATCTACAAAGAAAGATTCACGTTGGATACCCAATCCATCGAATGCTCCTGCTAACACCAATGATTCAATGGCTTTTTTATTGCATGTTGAAAGATTTACTCGTTCTACAAAATTGAAAATGTCATGATAACGTCCGTTCTTTTTCCGTTCTTGGATAATATTTAGTACCGCCGACTCACCAATTCCTTTAATAGCACCCATGCCAAAACGGATATTTTTATGTTCGTCTACGCTAAATTTGAGGAGAGATTCGTTGACATCTGGACCTAATACTTGTATACCCATAGCTTTACACTCGTCCATGAACTTTGTGATATCAACGATATTTGAAAGACTTCGACTCAATACGGCTGCCATGTATTCCGAAGGGAAATTCGCTTTTAGGTAAGCTGTCTGGTAAGCAACCCACGAATAACATGTGGCATGGCTCTTGTTAAATGCGTACGAGGCAAACTTTTCCCAGTCTGCCCATATTTTGTTAAGCGTCTCTTCTTTGTACCCATTCGCTTGTCCACCTTTCAGGAATTTGGCTTTCAAGGAATTCATCTTATCGATTAATTTCTTTCCCATGGCTTTACGCAAAGTATCGCTCTCGCCTCGCGTAAAATTCGCCAAGAGGCGCGAAAGGAGCATGACTTGCTCTTGATAAACAGTGATGCCATATGTATCTTTTAAATAACGTTCCATCACTGGAATATCGTACACAATGGGTTCTTCTCCATGTTTACGTTTGATAAATGATGGAATATAATCCATTGGTCCTGGACGATAAAGCGCATTCATGGCAATTAAGTCTTCGAACTTGGAGGGTTGTAATTCTTTCAGGTACTTTTGCATACCGGCAGACTCGAACTGGAATGTACCGGTAGTTCGTCCTTCGCAATAAAGTTTGTATGTAGCCGGATCTTCCAAACTTACATGATCGATATCTAAGTCCTTACCTGTGGTCAGTTTAATATTCTCAATGGCATCTTTTATAATAGACAAAGTCTTCAACCCTAAGAAGTCCATTTTAATCAAACCAGTTTCTTCAATTACGGAACCTTCGTATTGGGTGACCAACATTTCCTCGCCTGTATCTTTATCTTTTGCTGTACTGACGGGTACCACATCTGAAATGTCGTATCGACCAATAATAACACCACAAGCATGGACCCCCGTATTTCGTACATTGCCTTCTAACATTTGCGCATATTTGAGAGTGTCGCGTGTTAGTGGGTCAGGACCTGTTGCGGCCGCTTTCAATTCAGGGACATACTCGATAGCATCCTTGAGTTTGAATTTTTTCATGTCAGGTATTTTGTCTGGCACCAATTTTGCTAGTCGATTCGATTCAGCTAGTGGAAGTTTCTCTACACGTGCTACATCCTTAATGGCTGATTTCGTAGCCATCGTACCGTATGTAATAATGTGGGCTACACGTTCAGCGCCATATTTATCCGTTACCCATTGTAATACTTTACTACGTCCATCATCATCAAAGTCTGTATCAATATCTGGCAATGAAATTCGATCAGGATTCAAAAAACGCTCAAACAGTAAATCATATTTTATAGGGTCAATCTGTGTAATACCCAAGCAATAAGCTACTGCAGAACCAGCTGCAGAACCACGCCCGGGTCCAACAGATACGTTCAACTCTTCACGTGCCGCTCGGATAAAATCTTGTACGATTAAAAAATAGCCAGGGAATCCCATTGTCTTCATGATATGTAGCTCGAAGTTTAAACGTTCGGCTACCTCTTCAGATAACGGATCGCCATAGAGCACTTTTGCTCCTTCGTAGGTGAGCTTTGCCAAATAATCGGCTTCCAATTTAATACGGTACAGTTTTTCATAACCACCCAATTTCTTAATTTTAGCCTCAGCCTCCTCCTGACTTAACACGACATGACCATGTTCATCTTGTGTAAACTCGTCAAACAAATCTTTTTCAGTGAACTGTTGACGATACCCTTCTTCCGTTCCGAAATCTTTTGGAATATTAAAAGTAGGCATAATCGGTCCACTATCAATGCTATAAAATTCAACTTTGTTAGCTATTTCGAGCGTGTTACGTAGAGCCTCGGGTATATCCGAAAAGATTTGATTCATTTCTGCCGTAGTCTTGAGCCACTCTTGTTTCGTATAACGCATGCGGTTAGGGTCGTTCAAGTCTTTACCTGTGCTCAGACAAATGAGCCGGTCGTGCGCGTCGGCATCTTCTTCATTCGTAAAGTGTACGTCATTTGTGGCTATTAGCTTGATTTGGTGTTTGTGTGCTAACTCAACCAACACCTTATTCACTTCCATTTGGTGCTGATAAGTTGTTTGATCAGCATCCGAACGATTGGTTTTATGGCGTTGCATCTCCAAATAATAATCTTCTCCAAAAAGATTCTTGAACCAGAGTACAGCCTCTTCTGCTTCTTGGATATTTCCTTTCATAATTTTTTGCGGGATTTCTCCTCCAAGGCAGGCCGAGCAAACAATCAATCCTTCATGGTGTTGTTCTAGCAATTTTTTATCGATGCGCGGACGGCCATAAAATCCTTCCGTCCATGATTGCGATACTATTTTAATTAGATTTTTATATCCTTGTTTATTCTTGGCAAGTACAATCAGGTGCCATCCACTCAAGTCTTCTTTCGTATCTCGCTTGAAGCGTCCTCTACGGGCACAATAACACTCACACCCCAGAATTGGTTTGAAAAGATTTCCTTTAGCCTCTTCTAATTGTTTTTCTAATTCCACCTTCCGAGCTTCAATCTCGTCCGTTAATTCGGTTTCGTTCAAAGAGCTCAACTCTTTTTGTAAATCTTTAATGGCGGATTGAACCTTACTGTTCTTTTTGTTGACTTTGTTGAAAAACTCTTTAATGCCAAACATGTTACCATGGTCAGTAACGGCGATGGCACGCATTCCGTCCTTATATGCTTTCTCGATAATTGAATCGACCGACGCTTGTCCGTCCAACAAAGAATATTGCGTATGCACATGCAAATGAATGAAAGATTCCATATACTTGTACTTGATTTTTTCGGGCTGTAAAGATACGGCTTATTTCGAAGGTCGCCAAATTTTGACTGTTAAAGAGGTCAGCGGTGAAACTTCTTCTTTGTTGGGACTGGATGAAAAGTGTGTAGTATATCTCCGACGTTCGCTTTTTTGTTTTACCTTTGTATCTAAATGAGGTGATAGTATGAAAAAGTGGGTAAAAAGGACAGGATGGATGGTGGCAATACCCTTTCTGATGATGTTTGTCGTCTCGGTGTTGCTTTATGTGCCAGTTGTGCAAGACTTTGTTGTCCGACAGGCTACACGTTATGCCAGCCATTCGACTGGGATGCAGATAGGTATCGAACGCATCCGGCTTTCTTTCCCTCTTCGATTGCATGTGCATGGTGTGGAAGTGGTACAAGCCGAGGCGGATACCTTGTTGGCTCTTGATGATTTAGATGTCCATATTCGTCCGTGGCCCCTTTTTAACAGAGAAGTATTGGTAGAGGCCATTCGTTTACATGAAGTACAGGTAGATACGCGTGAGCTTATTGAAGGATTTGTTCTGAAAGGCGCAATTGGAGAACTATATGTTCAGGCTGATCGGATAAATCTGGCTTCTGAACATGCGACCTTAAATCAATTGCTCTTGTCTGATGCTACTCTAACCTTGTTACTGACTGATACGACAACGCAAAAAGATACGGTTTCGTCTGCACCTTTACCTTGGAGTTTTTCTTTGGAAAAGATAGATTTGGAACGCGTAGCTTTGGCTATGCAAATGCCCGCTGATTCACTTCGGATAGCGGGATTTATTGAGGAGGCCAATTTACGTGGGGGAACAGTTGATTTAAGCAAAGCACATTATGAAGTAGCATCATTTCATCTCGATGCACCTCACTTCCAATATATAACAGGAGAGCAACCGGTACTTTCTGGCTTTGATCCGAGTCATGTTTTACTTTCAGATTTTCAATTAGATGCCGTTTCGCTTGCTTATGATAGTACCACACTTCAAGCTCGTTTGAAAAAATTGATGGTGAAAGAACGTTGTGGGTTAGAAATAAGTCGGTTGGAAGGAAATATAGAGGGAAACTTGCCTAATCTTCGTATACCTGGGTTTACTTTAGAAACGCCCCATTCGAATATGCGTTTGCAAGCTGGAATTCCGTTCGATGCCTTTGCTGAAAAACCTAAAGGAGAAATGGACATCCAAATGGACGCTCTTATAGGAAAGCAGGATGTATTGGCGTTCCTCGGCGAGTTGCCTCAAGAAGCTATTGATGCTTATCCTGAGCAAGCAATGCGTCTTCGGGCGAAATTGACAGGTAATATGGAAACACTTCGTTTGGAGCAAATTGATCTCCAATTACCGCAAGCCTTCCATTTTCACACGCGGGGGGAAGCTTATTCGCTTTTAGATACGAAGAAGCGGAGAGGTTCGCTTCTGCTTGATGCGCAAACGAACGATTTAACCTTCTTGTTGGATTTGCTTCCTGAAACAACACGACAAAACCTTGCGATTCCGAATCCCATGACACTGAAAGGAAAGGCGGATATTCAGGGGGAAACATATCAAGCAAATCTGTTATGGCAAGAAGCGGAAGGAAAAATTCACCTTCAGGCTACTTACGATCAACCTCGAGAGTACTATCACGTACATTTAAATATAGATAGCCTTCAGCCGAATCATTTTCTCCCTCATGATTCGTTGTATCAGCTAAGTGCTACTCTCCAAGCCGAAGGCGAACGTTTAAATCTGTTTGATTCGTTGGCGTGGGCTAAGTTGGATATGCAGCTTTCGGATATTCATTATGGTTCACGTACGTTTGCAGATGTGAGTGTGAAGGGTGCGTTGGAGAAACATTTTGCCCAATTGGATTTGGTTAGCCATTATCCTTTGGCAAAAATGGACATTTCGCTCAATGCTACCTTGAAAGAACAGGATGTAAAAGGCATGATGATAGCAGATATCCAGCATGTGGATTTGCAAGGATTACATTTGAGCGAGCAACCTTTGGCTACTTCGTTTCAACTCTTTGCCGAGTTAGAAACAGACTTGAAAGAGAAATATTTGGCGGATTTGACTTTAGGCAATTGGGAAATCCAAACGGCTAAACAAACCGCTCGTCCGAAAACCTTGATATTAAAGGCTCAAACTTCAGTCGATTCGACGTTTGTTTCGTTTCATGCAGGTGATTTAAGTTTGGAATTAGCAGGAAATAGCGGCCTTCAAGGTTTGAGTAAAGATTTTGATCTTATATCGCGAGAGATAAATAGGCAGATGACGCAAGATTCAGTCATCCGTTTGGCGTTGGTTCGTCCGATGCTTCCTGAAATGCATTTGGAAATGAAAGCCCGGAAAGATAATCCGATTTACAATTTTCTCCAACTTTATGGTATGAATTTCCAGCGGATGAATTTTCGAGCTTATACTTCGCCGGAAACGGGAATCCGAATGGATGGGGAAGTCCTTCAACTCTTGCGCGATACCTTTTTGCTTGATACGATTCAGATGCACGTCTGGCAAGATACGGTTGGCATTTTTTATCAAGCAGGCATTGTAAAGAATAAGTTTCAAAAACAAGCTCCTTTCTCGGTTGATGTGAGCGGACAATTACAAACGGGGTTTATGGACGCGCTTCTTCATTTCCGTAACGGACAGGGGGAAACGGGTATCTTGTTGGGTGCGCGATTGAGTAAAGAGGATGAAGGTGGTATGAAAATCCATCTTTTCCCTGATGAACCGATTTTAGCCTTTTCACCTTTTTCGGTGAACCCAGATAACTACATTATCTTTCGCGATGAGAAAAATATAGAGGCAAATTTATTGCTTCAAGGAAAAGCAGGTACTTTCCTTCGAATTTATAACGAGAATCCGGAAGGAAACCAACGAAAAATCCAAGCGGAATTAGGCGAAATCGATTTGTTAGCCATTTCGAATGCTTTTTCTTCCTATTTGCCCCGCATCGGAGGAAAGCTTTATGCAGATGTGCAATATATGCCATCAGATAGTTCATTCATGTTGACGGCCAACATGAATGTCGATTCACTTTCCTATGAAAAAGAAATGGTGGGCAATCTGTTGTTTAGTTCGGTATACTTGCCTGTCTCGAAGACGGAACATCAAATAGATATGCATCTTTTCCGTAATGCGCAAGAGATCCTGAACGCTTCGGCATACTATCAAGGTGGCGAACCGGATGAAATACAGGGTTCGCTTTCCATTTTGCAATTGCCTTTGGAAATGGCAAATCCATTCATTCCGGATGGCATGGCGCGCCTTTGCGGCACTTTGTCTGGGGAGTTAAGTTTGGCGGGAAGCTCTTCCCAACCTGATTTGGAAGGTTCTTTCCAATTGGATTCTTCCCAAATCTATATCGAACCGGCTAACACCACCATCCGATTGGATAATAAATTGATAGCGATTCGGGATAATCGCATCCTATTCAACAAGTATGGCTTTTATGCCCATGGGGAAAATCCTTTCGTGATTGATGGGAATATCGATCTGGGTAATTTCTCGTCTATGTATGCGGATTTGAAGTTGTCGGCTCAAAACATGCAGCTCTTGAATACGAAGCGAAACAAGAATAGCTTGGTGTATGGTCGGATGTTTGTGAATTTAGCCTCTACGATTCAAGGCTCGCTTAACGCTTTAAAAATGAGAGGAGATTTGGATTTGCTGGGAGGAACCAATGTGACCTATATCTTACAAGATTCGCCCCTTACCGTGCAGGATAGGCTATCCGGTTTGGTGACGTTTACCTCTTTCGACGAAGATACGCTCCTCGTCCGCCGGCCGCGCAGGGCCTCGCTTCCGTTGGGAGGCATGGATATGCTCATGACGATTCATATCGACCAAGCGGTGCAGGTAAATGTGGATTTGACGCCCGACCAATCGAGCCATGTGAATCTGGAGGGCGGCGGCGATCTCTCTTTCCAATACACTCCGATGGGAGATATGATTCTGAACGGGCGTTATACGCTAATCAGTGGCACGTTTAAATATGCTTTGCCTGTCATTCCGCTTAAAGAATTTAATGTCGAAAACGGTAGCTACATCCAATGGAACGGTAATCCAATGGATCCTATATTGAATATTACCGCGACAGAGCGGATTCGTACCTCGGTGGCTGCAGACGAGCAAAGCTCGCGTATGGTTAATTTTGACGTGGGCATCGAGCTGACGCAACGTCTCGAAAATCTGGGCTTGAAGTTTATTCTTGAGGCACCCGAGGATGCCGCCATGCAGGAAGAATTAGCGCGCATGGGCGAAGAAGAACGGGCTAAGCAGGCGGTGAGCATGTTGGTAACGGGGATGTATCTCGGCGGCGGTACGACGACCGGAAAGGCCAATCTCGACATGGGCGCCGCATTGAATAGTTTCTTGCAAAATGAAATCAATAACTTGGCGGGTTCGCTCAAGGGGGTCGATTTGAATTTTGGCATGGAAAGCTATGACGAGGATGGCGACGGCAGTAAACGAACGGATTACTCCTTCCGGTTTGCCAAGCGGTTTTATAATGACCGTATCCGCATTGTCTTGGGCGGGAGGATTTCGACCGGCGCGGATATCAATCAAGGACAAGCGCAGCCATTTATCGACAATGTTTCCATTGAGTACCGGCTGGATCCAAGCGGGACGCGCTACGTGAAGATTTTCCACAATAAGGATTACGAAAGTTTGTTGGAGGGCGAGCTTACCGAGACCGGCGCCGGTATTGTATTACACAAGAAGATGCAGCACATGCGGGAACTTTTCATTTTCAAGAAAAATAAAGTTAAACCGGTAAACGAAGAAGAAGCGGATGAAAGCGAAGATTAATAACTTGTGCAAGAAGGGCCTCGTTTTCCTTTCTTGCTTCCTTTTGATGTCCTGTTCCATCACCAAAAATTTGCCAGAAGAAGAAATCCTTTACACAGGTATTGAAGATATTATCGTCGAAGCGCAGGATTCGACAGCGGCGGGAGAAAATACGCTGACTGAAATCAGGGCGGCGCTGGCGTTCCCGCCAAATAACGCGTTCCTGGGGAGCTCGTCAGTGCGTATTCCTTTTCCTTTCGGTCTCTGGATGTATAACGGGCTTGTCCGGAAAGAGGGAAAGCTCGGGCGGTGGATGTTTGACAAGCTGGCGGCCAAACCCGTTCTCATCTCCAACGTCAACCCGGAAGTGCGCGTGAAGGTTGCCCAAAACCTGCTGAAAGAGTACGGCTATTTCAATGGCGATGCTTCGTATGAATTGATCCCGAATCCAAAAGATTCCTTGCAGGCGAAGGTGTTGTATCACATTACGATGCGCCAACCCTATACCTACGATAGTATCCGATACATGCAGCGCCGGCACCGGACGGATACGATTGTCCGAACGCATAAAGTTCAATCGCTCCTTCGGAAAGGGGATAACTTTAACGTCGTCCAGCTGGAAGCCGAGCGGCAACGTATTTCAACGCTGCTGCGCGACAACGGCTTTTATTATTTCCGTCCGGAATATATTTCTTATCAGGCCGATACCTCGCGCATGCCGGGAAAGGTGTGGCTGCGCATTATCCCTTCCCCCGGGATGCCGCGCGAAGCCTTGCGTCCGTGGACGTTGGGGAATATTACGGTGGCGCTGAATGGATATAACAACGAAGCCCCGACCGATACGATTCAGTACGAGGGCCTGACGATTCTCTACGAAGGGAAGCTACGCGTCCGCCCGGCTGTCTTGCGCCGGAAGATTCAATTCAAGACGGGCGACCGTTATGCCTATTCCGCGCAAGAGGCGACACAGACGGCGCTCTCCCGCTTGGGTATTTTTAAATACGCGGAGATGCAATACACGCCGACAGACACCTCGCGACAGTGCCGGACGTTGGATTTGCGCTTGAATGCTGCCTACGACCTGCCGCTCGACGGCGAGTTGGAATTTAACATTACCACCAAAAGCAACGACCAGACCGGACCGGGCGCGATTTTCAGCGTCACGAAGCGAAACATTTTTGGCGGCGGCGAGACTTTCGGCGTCCAATTGAAGGGTTCTTACGAATGGCAGACCGGAAACCGCGTGGAGGGAAGCAAATCGCTCATGAATAGCTATGAATTAGGGCTCAGCAGCACGCTCACGCTTCCGCAGCTCCTCTTCCCGGGCTATTTGAAGCGGAATCTGCACTATCCCTCCAGCACGACCTTCCGGATTTATGCCGACCAAATGAACCGGGCCAAATTCTTTAAGATGCTCTCGTTTGGCGGTAGCGCGACCCTCGACTTCCAAAGCAGCGCGACCAGCCATCATTCCGTCGTCCCGTTTAAATTGGCATACAATAAATTGCAGCATACGACTGCCACGTTCGATTCCATCACGGGCGTCAACCAGGCGCTTTACCTCAGTCTGAAGGACCAGTTCGTCCCTTCGATGAGCTATACCTACACCTACGACGATTCGCCCATCGCCTCGAAGCGTCACCACCTCTGGTGGCAAACCTCCGTCACGCAATCTGGCAACCTGATGAGCGGGATATACGCGTTGGCGGGCCAGCGCTTTTCCAAAGAGAATAAGGAACTCTTCGGCAATGTTTTCTCGCAATTCGTAAAGCTCAGCAGCGAGATAAGATACAATCGCGAATTGGCCAAAGGGCACCACCTCGTCGGGCGTTTGAGCGCAGGTGTCCTCTACGGATATGGCAACGCCGAAAATCATACGACGCCCTACAACGAGCAGTTTTACATCGGCGGCGCGAACAGCATCCGCGCGTTTACGATACGCAGTATAGGTCCCGGCCGCTTTCGCCCGGACCCCACGAACGAGTATAGCTATATCGACCAAACGGGCGACCTGAAATTTGAAGCCAACCTGGAGTACCGCTTCCCGATTTTTGGGGATTTGCAGGGGGCCGCTTTCCTCGATGCCGGCAATATTTGGTTGATTCACGAAGACCCGAATCGTCCCGGCGGCCAATTGCAATGGGGCCGTTTCTTGAAGGACCTCGCGCTCGGTACGGGAGTGGGACTGCGCTACGATTTGCAATTCATCGTCGTGCGGGTAGATTGCGGAATCGGCCTCCATGTTCCCTACGAGACCGGCAAGAAGGGCTATTATAATATTCCTCGCTTCAAAGATGGATTAGGTATTCATCTTGCTATCGGGTATCCCTTCTAATTATTGAAACTCACCATAAATCGTTTTGTTTGTATTACCGCACGCAGATGACGCAGATTCCGCAGAGTAACGCAGACTTATTTTTGGGCTACGCTTTACTTCGTTTTGTCTATATTAGTGCACGCAGACGACGCAGATTCCATAGACAAACGCAGATTATTTTTTTTATTATAGAAAAATACTGCGTAGCCCAAAAATAAGTCTGCGTTACTCTGCGGAATCTGCGTCATCTGCGTGCGGTAATACAAACAAAAATTGAACCTGCGTTGTCTATGTGCACTAATCTATTCCAAAAAATATCCTAAATCAGAAAATTTTATCGATAAATATTTGATTTTCTAATTTTTTTATCTATATTTGCAACCGGGAGTCAGAAAAAATTTTTCTGGGTCGCCGCAGGCTGCGGGAAGCAGGAAAAAATTTTTCCGGGTCTTCGCAAGCTACGAGAAGCAGGAAAAAAATTTTCTGAGTTGCCGCAAGCTGCGAAAAGCAGGAAAAAAATTTTCTGAGTTGTCGCAAGCTGCGGGAAGCAGGAAAAAATTTTTCTAAGTCGCCGCAAGCTGCGGGAAGCCAGAAAAAAATTTTCTAAGCTGTGAAGAGCATATTTAGTATTAACAATAATAATTAGAACCATTATGGATGAAATTAGATTAGATTTTCCGTATTATGCTATGAGAAATAGTGAACATTATCAGTTGAACCGTCGATTGCTAAAGTACATTCCGGTAGAATTTGCTGAAAAATATGGCGTGTCCGCTTCACGTTCTAAATTTCAGCTGACTTTCTATTCGGAAAACGAATGTTACGTGGGAAACACTAAATTTGCTTCTACTAACGAAATAGAAACGTTAGACAAAAAACGGAGCAATTTATTTATTTTCTTTTTAAAAACAATCCAATCGGGTTTATACAATCCTGAAGAGGCTGTAGTCAACGCAGCCAAACGGATGGAGTATTTAATCAAACCGTACAAAGACGCTTATCGTTTGTCATACGCGCAGAAGAGCGCGATGATTGCCGATTTTGTCGATTTAGTACAAGATGATGAAATCCAAACCGATTTGGAAGCATTAGGACTTGCCAATACAGTTAGCAAATTGGAGGAAGCCAACGAAGAGTTCGATACAGTTTATGAAACTCGTTCGACCGAACGCTTGAACCGCTCCATTTCCGAGACTATGAAAACAGTCCGTCCCAAGGTAGATAAAGCCTTTACAGAGTTGGCCAAAGACATTAACGCTTTCTTCCGGGTAAATGAACTGACTACAAAAGATGCGGAGACTCGCACCGATTTTTTGGCAGTAATTGAAAAAGTAAATAGTCTGCTGTACGAGATGGAAAAGACGCTGTCTCGCGCTGGCATTATCGGCAAACCATCCGGAAGCACTTCTGGCGATGAAGATGAACCGACGCCCGAACCAACCAAGCCGATGATTGTCGATATTTACCAGAAAGAAGGGGGCGATCCGGAAAGGCCATTGCAATTCAAGAAAGGCAAGACAGCTGTAATAGAAGGCAGCGGACTTACCTTATTAAACGCGGAAGGGACTGGAATAGGAGATATTATCCTTTCTTCTGCTATAATGGAGGAACCAATAGACGATAAAGTCCCGGCCGAATACATTACGCTCAATACAGATTCTCGCATCGAATTTACGATGATAGAGTATCTGACAGAAGGCGAATATAACATACGCATCGAGACCTATTACAACGGCGAAGGAAATCCGCCGCTCAGCGAGCCGGTCGTAATAAAATTCCCCGAAGTAATCACCTTGATTATGTAGGCTGATAACACACAAAGGGCATAACCGAAGCTAACGGCTATGCCCTTTTTTATTTTTCCGGTTTGAAAACGTTCTTACCGATTCATCCGTTTTTTATCTATCCATACCCCCATCAGATAGAGTGGAATCGCGCCAGAAACGAGGATGACGAGCGGCGCGTAAGGACGGAGGAGCGCCCAAAGCCCTTCGAGCGTGACGCTTTCCCCTCGAAAATAGAAAAATAGGAAGAGCACAAGCAATAGATAGAAGACGACGCCCCACGCGATTGCCCCGATACGCGGCAATGATTCCACATAAACAATACGCTTGCGGAGCGACTTTTCTTTCCAGATGAGGCGCATGATACATTCGTTCAGCCTGGACGAAGGACGTTCGGCCGTACCCTCCATTAATTTACGAGTAAGTTTATCGATTTCTTCCATAACTTATTACAATAAATTTTTTGTTTCCTGTTTCATTTTCTTTTCCAGTGCCGAATAGAAATGTTTACGCGCCCGAAAAAGTTTAGTCTTTACATTCGAAGGAGAGAGTTCCGTAATTTGACAAATATCCTCCACGGAACACTCCTCTAAATAGTAGAGCGTAAGCAGCAATGCCTCGTCGCGAGCCAATGCTTTCAAAGTCTGGGAGATAATCTCCTTCCGGTCTTTAGCTTCCAAGAGCGCGGAAGCAGTCTCTTGCTCGGCGACAGTAACGTCCGTCACCTCGACCGATTCAAAATCCGAAAAGAAATGCGGTGAACGCAACGAACTGATTGCCGTATGATACACGATTTGATAAAACCAGGAAGAGAATTTGCACGACCCTCTGAAGTTCGGCAGCGAACGGTACATCTTGACGAACGCATCCTGAACGACCTCCTCCGCCTCTTCGCGATTCCCCACGATGCGGAAAGCCAGCGTATAAGCCATTCGCTCGTATTTCGAGACGAGAAAGGCGAAGCTCTGCTTATCGCCCTCCAGCACGTTTGCAATCCATTGAGCTTCGTCCGTCATGCTTGTTTACTCATTAGGGATTCTTCCTAACCGTTTATCTTCTTCCTCTTCTTTTACTTGCATCTTGCGAGAAAGGAAAAAATATACGACAAAGCCGATTCCACCCAGCAACAAAGCAAACATCGGTACCGAAAAGATTTCGAAACCGAAATCTCCTTCCGGTACGTACGGGTCGACAAATAGACCGATTAAAACACCCAAAGCCAGTCCGATCATAAATAATCCATTGCGCAGCGCCGGATAACGGTTCGCCCGCTTCTCGGGTTCGCGGAGAATAACGCCGCCTTCAATCATTTTCATGCGTTCTTCATGACGAAAACGGCTAATCTTAATAATCGATGTCGTAGCGCATACGACGGGCGCTCCTACAGCACAAGTTATTACCCAAAATAAATCAAAATCCATACGATAATCTTTTTAATTCGACTTATTGTTTTAATTTGTTTTTCTATTCATAAGACGATAGAAGACAAACTTTGGTTACAGAAAATAACCGGAAATATAACGGGAAATAATAAAAAAAATATCCGAAGCAACTTCTCAGTTGACTTCGGATAAACAAAAAAATTAAACTATGGATGTCTACATTGAAGTATAAAATCAATCCATTACCTTGATTCGGATATTGCGATACCATACGTTGTCGCCATGGTCTTGCAAACCGATAAAACCTTCCTTATTTTCGCCACCGCAATTGAGAAGCAGTTCGTAAGCAAGCGGCCATTTATCTTGGCTGAACTTACTCTTGTCGAGCATTTCTTTCCATGCCGGAGTCCAAAGATGATATTCCACACAAGGCGTATCGCTATTGAGATAATGCACTACGGTACCTTTGTATACCATAATTTTACCCTTATTCCATTCGCCGTATGGTTTTGCATTTTGCGGTTTGGCCGGAATCATGTCGTAGAGGGAAGCAGATTGGCGGTTGCCATCTACACCCAGTTTGGCATCGGGGTGATTTTCATTATCCAATACTTGATATTCAGGTGCGGAGATGTAAGATGGAGCCATGACCCATTCGCCTTTGTCATTTTTCTCTTCCACTTCTTGAATCATATACATGACACCAGAGTTAGCTCCCTTGTCGACTTTCCATTCAAATTCAAGTTCGAAGTTCGAGAAACGATGCGCGAATACCAAATCACCGCCATCCTTGGCTCCGGCTTCTCCCATGCCTGAACCTTTGATGTGGATTGCCCCATCGTCTACTACCCAAGCAGCCGGTACGTCTTCACGAGCATAACCACGCCAACCTTTCAGCGTTTTACCATCGAAGAGAGTAATCCATCCTTCGCTATCTTTCGGGAAATCCGCTAAATCGACGGTAGGTAAATCTAATAATTTGTATTCCGGAGTAGCTGCTTCTGCGGCTGTTTCTGTTGCAGCTTCTTCCGTAGTAGCTGTGTCTGCTTTTTTACCTCCATTACAAGAAGCAAGGCATAAAGCCAATGTTGCTACGCCTGCTATTAATACTGACTTTTTCATCGTTGTTATGTATTTTAATTATCGTTGTATTTTATTCTTTTTATCGTTGTATTTTACTTCGGCATGTCCGGTAATTTCCATCCTTCACGGTAGTTATGCTTGATAAGTTCGGATGCGAACGCACGGGCATTAACAGGTTCTGTCCAAATCTTATTGAATTTCGGGTCACCATCAATTACTTTGAAGTCGTCTTTGATTAATATTTTAATCTCTTCATTGTCTTTGATGTTGGTAAATTGCATATTGGCACCGTCCCAATGTAATTCTTTGTTGAGCGTTTGTAAGCGGACAGCCAATACACCCATGACTACCATTTCGTTGAATGGTCCTGCCTCCGAGAAATCTGATTTGGTTTTTACTCGGCTGGAAGCATCTTCCTTACAAGCACGAACCCAATCCATTTCATGACCACCATTCATGGCATTGGCTACACGCCGACAGACTTTTGGTACATTGGTTGGTACACGCCCCGAGAGGAGGAAAGGCTGCTGGCCGTAACATCCGCATACGAGCGTATCCTTTGTACCATGGAATATGGTTAAACCTCCGCCCGGTCCCATCAGTTGTTTGCCTTCGGGGAAACCTTTCGGACGGTCGGGCATCATACCTCCGTCATACCAATGTACTTCTACTTCCGGCATAGCCAATTTCGGCATATTGTCACGTGCAGGGAAGGTGAGCTTTACATGCTGGGCAGTCGGTGCACAATCTTGCAGAAGAAGCGTGGAAGAAGCCTCTACTTTCGATGGATATCCCAACTTCAAAGCTTTAAAGGGCTGATGCAAGATATGGCATGCCATATCGCCCAATGCTCCGGTGCCAAAACGCCACCATCCGCGCCAATTCCATGGATGATAGATACTATTGTAGGGGATTAAATCGGTTGGTCCACAGAATAAATCCCAATTTAACGTCTTGGGTATGCGGTCTACCTTTTCAGGAGCGTTCAATCCTTGTGGCCAAATAGGACGGTCGGTTGCGCAATCCACGCGAGTTACATCTCCAATTTCACCATTCCAAATCCATTCGCACACGATGTCTGTCCCTTCATCCGAAGAACCTTGATTACCCATTTGTGTGGCTACATTATATTCTTTAGCCAAATTTGTCAGCAATCGAGATTCATATACAGAATGTGTAAGAGGTTTTTGGCAATAGACATGTTTTCCCATTGTGATGGCATCGGCCGTAATGATGGCATGTGTATGGTCTGCCGTAGCAATGATGACGGCATCAATATCTTTACCCATCTCGTCGTACATTTTGCGATAATCATAATACTTTTTCGCATTAGGAAGTTCGTCGAATACACCTTTGGCGTACTTCCAATCGACATCGCAGAGCGCAACGATATTTTCCGTCTTTTTTACATTATTGATATTGGCATGTCCCATGCCTCCGATACCTACAGCAGCGATGTTGAGTTTATCACTCGGTGCTGTATATCCATGACTCTTACCCAAAATTGTATTAGGGGCAATCGTGAATGCTGCAGCAGCTGCTGCACTTCTTCTAAGGAATGACCTTCTTGTTATCGACATGATATGTTTGTTTTTATAGATTAGCTTTATATTTTATTTTAAACCGGCACAAATTTAAAGAGAGATGTTCGAATTTCAAACAAAATTCTTCCCTTTTTCTTGTGCATAGTCTTTTTTAACGTTTTGTTTCCTGTCCCTTGGATTCTTATTTGAATACAGAGGTGTAGAAACACATTTTATATATATCTGCTCCTCTGTATGAAAGAACTTATTTCCCTAATATCTCTTCAAAATAAGAAAGGTTGGGACGTATTTCTTTCCCTTCGAAATTGACAGGGTATTGGGCTTCTTTCTCTTCCAACGCTTGCATCATGTGGCGAAGGAGAGTAAGGGTTTGCGTTGGATGTTTACGTGATATTTCCTGTTTTTCGTAGGGGTCTTCCTTTAAATTATAGAGGATGCAATCGGGACGTTCGGAGTGTTCTGGATTATAATAATAGACGAGTTTCCAATCGCCCTCGCGGTAGGAGGTGAAATAGCTTCCGCGGTGGTTGTGCGGGAAATGCATTAGGAAGATATCTTCGTGTGCAGCATCGTGTTGTCCCGTTAATAGCGTATGTAAATCATGTCCGTCTACGGGATGTGTGTTGGGTATGTTTGCTTCGCTCAGAGTAGCTAATGTCGGATAAATATCCAGCACGCTTCCCATCTGTGTTTGGATTTCACCTTGCGGAATGGGCAACTTCTTTTGGAATGTATTCTTTTTGTTTGTTTTAGCCCATGCTACGATACAAGGAACGCGCATGCCTCCTTCAAATTCAGAACCCTTTTTACCTCTCAATGGAGCAGACGAACTATATCCGCGCGAATCGCCCAGCGGAGCATCCGAACCGTTATCTCCCAAGAAGATAATTAGTGTGTTTTCAGCAATGCCTTTCGCTTCGAGATGGTCAAGTACATCACCCAGCGATTTGTCCATGCTTTCAATCAACGTGGCAAATGATTTGGCCGCATCGCTTTTATCAGATGAAGCATAATGTTCCCAGAAACGTTCATCGCGTTCGAAAGGAGCGTGGACGGCATAATGAGCCAAATAGAGGAAGAAGGGCTTTTTCTCTTCTATCGCTTTATCTATTTGTGCGTTCGCTTCCAGTGTGAGGGCATCTGTCAAGAAAACATCCTCTGCATAATATTTCTCTAATCCTGGTACTGCACGGGGTTTGTATCCTTGTATATTCCCATATCCATTTCGTCCGTAGTAGCTTCCCGGTTGACCAATAGACGAACCGGCGATATTTATATCATATCCTACGTTTTTGGGTATCTCTCCTTCGCTTCCCATACATCCGAAATGCGCTTTGCCTACATGGATCGTTTTATATCCTTGCGTTTTAAGCAAACGGGGAAGGGTGAGGTCTTTCGTGGTTAATCCTTGCCAATTCCATGCATACGGGCCATATTGGTCGCGGTTGTTGGTCTCAGAATTAATCCAATTGGTTGTATGATGCCGTGCAGAGGATTGTCCTGTCATAATGGACGCGCGCGAAGGGGAACTGACACTATTGGCATAAAACGTAGAGAACCGAATCCCTTGTGCCGCGAGTCGCTCCATATTGGGCGTATGATACCAATCGTTCAGTGCATGGCGAACGGGATTCCCCAACGAATCGGTTAAGAATGGGCAAGAGGTATCCATCAATCCCATATCGTCTACTAAAAATACTATTACATTCGGACGCTCTTCGGCTGCAACGAAAAGCGAGGATGCGGCTAATCCGCCCAGGATGAGATGTGTCTTCATATATAAATCAATCAAGTGTTGCCATATTATTTCTATTATACAAAGGTAAGGAAAATTTTTTATATTCGAAAAGGAAAAACGATTCTGCCGTAGAAAAAACTTTGATGTTGCCTGGGAAAACTCTATCTTTAGGCTAAAGATACATATCTTCAAGTTAAAGATACATATCTTCAGGCTGCAGATATATATCTTTAGCCTAAAGATAGAGTTTTTCTCGGCTGTTTGTATTTTTAGGTCAGGCGTCTTTGTGATTTTTTCCAAGGCAATTGCCGTTTATCTTTGTTTTTTAGATCGGATATTCTTTGTATCTTTGTATTTGTTTGGTTAAGTAAGTTTATGGAAAACAAAGACGGTGCATCTCGGAAGCAGGACATAGAGTGGCTGGCGGCGTTGCGCCGCTCGGATCGGAAGGCTTATGCGGCTTTGTTTCGTCATTATTATCCGTCACTTTGTGCCTATTGCCAACGATTTGTGACCTTGGAAGATGCCGAAGAGATTGTGCAAGATGCCTTGTTCTGGCTTTGGGAAACGCGCGAAGAAGTAATCGTACGGCAGGCATTGGGCGCTTATCTTTTTAAGACGGTTTATCATAAAGCGATGAACCAAATCGCGCAAAATGAGGTGAAGGGCCGTGCGGATACGATTTACTTTGAAGAGATGCAAACGATATTGCCCGAGGTGGATGCCTACCAATTCGAGGAGTTGAAAGAGAAATTACGCGAAGCGTTGGCTGGATTGCCGGATAGTTATCGCGAAGCCTTCGTGATGCATCGTTTCCGGCATATGAGTTATAAAGAGATAGCCGAGAGGCTTGGCGTTTCAAACAAGACGGTCGACTATCGCATTCAGCAATCTTTGAAAATACTGCGTGTCAAGCTAAAAGATTACCTCCCGTTACTATTCTTTCTCTTTTATGCGCGTTAAAATTGCTCAATTGAGCAAAAGTATGTATCTTTGCTTCGATTGAAAAAAGATAGACAATGCAGGTTGAAGAAAGGTTTATGGCACGTTGCTTGGAATTGGCTCGACATGGGGCGGGGCATGTAGCTCCGAATCCGATGGTAGGTGCTGTAATCGTACACAACGGAGAAATTATTGGCGAAGGGTTTCATCGCCGATGTGGGGAGGCGCATGCTGAAGTGAATGCGATTGCGTCGGTAAAGAATGAAAAGTGGTTTCGATGGTCCACTTTATATGTGAGCCTTGAGCCCTGTTCGCATTATGGGAAAACGCCTCCTTGTGTGGATTTGATTATTCGTAAACGAATTCCGCGCGTGGTGATAGGATGCCTGGATCCGTTTCCGGAAGTGTCTGGCCAAGGTGTTGAACGGTTGCGGAAGGCAGGTGTTCAGGTAATAACTGGCGTGATGGAAGAAGAGGCAAAGGCCTTGAACGAAGTGTTTATGACTTTTCAAACCCGAGAACGCCCGTTCGTAACGTTAAAATGGGCAGAAAGCGCAGATGGCTTTATTGATTATGAACGAATGAATACGGAGGAACCGAAATTGTTTGTTTCTAACCTTGTGACGCAAATTCGTTCGCATAAACTACGGGCAGAATCAGCTGCCATCTTAGTCGGAACGCGTACGGCGATGTTGGATAATCCTAGTTTGACTACACGTTGTTGGGCAGGAACCTCGCCTGTTCGTATGGCCATCGATCGTGATTTGAAAATCCCTAAACAATTCCACTTGTTGGATGGAAGTGCACCGACCATTATATTTACGACATGTTGCGAAGGACGTATCGGAAATACGGAATATGTTTTGTTGGACTTTAAGCGACCAATTGTAGCGCAAATCATGCAAGCGCTCCGACGTCGGAAACTTACTTCATTGATTGTAGAGGGAGGAACCAATATGCTTCAGCAATTCATTGACGCCGGTTGCTGGGATTGTGCAATAGTAGAGAAAGGAACACAAGAAATAGGCCGAGGCGTACGGGCGCCTGTCCTATTGGATAGGATGACTGAAATCCAATCTTTCGGAGGACATTCTTTTATTGTATACCGACATTGTGGCGAATCTTTAACCTAAAAATATTATAAATATTGCCGTTTATTAGGTAAGAAGCGGAAAATGTTTCTACTTTTGTGCCTTTGAATGAACTAACTATATTTTGAATGAAAAATAAACTGTATTTATTCATAGCGGGTTGTTGGGCTCTCGTGTTGTCTTCTTGCTTGGATTCGGGCGGGTTAGATAGAGAGTATGAGGTTGATAGAGACTGTCAAATCACGAGTTTTTCTTTGCAATCGGATTCGGTCTCTGGCTTGGATGAAGTAAAATTTACGATCGACCAAGTGAATGGTCGTATCATGAATTTAGACTCTATGCCGTATGGAACGGAAATTGAAAAGGTGATTTGTACGGTGTCGATTGGTTCTTATGTAGGTCGAATTGAAGTGTTTCAGCAGGCGACCGGTGATACGTTGGATTGGAATCAGAAAGATTCGTTGGATTTTTCGCAACCAGTGCGGTTTGTCACTTCTTCTACCGATCGTACGGTATCAAAAGAATATTTGGCTTATGTGAATATTCATCAAGTAGTCCCGGATTCGTTGCCTTGGTCTTTGTATACTGACGAGATGATAGGACAAACGATGGTTGAGCAACGGGTAATCCCTTACTCGGATGGCGAGACGGACTATTATTATATGTATATGCGACCGACTTCGCAAGGTGCTTATCATTTGTATCGTTCAGCAGAAGCAGACGCAAAGGAATGGAGTGAAATCACACTCTCTGGATTGCCCGAGAGTGGCGTTGATTTAGCGCAAATAACTCGTTTTGAGGATAAGATGTATGTGCCGGCTACAGATGGTTCTTTATATGAGTCTCCGGATGGTTCGGAATGGACACGGGTAACCGAAACGCCGGAAGTAGTTTCTCTTCTGGGAAGTATGCGTCCCAATGTAAATCAGCCAGCCAGATTATCTGCGATTATTCGATATGAAGGCGTGTTACAATTTGCTGCAATGATGACCGATGGAGAATGGCAAGTAG
Source organism: Parabacteroides sp. An277 (assembly GCF_002159645.1). Taxonomy (GTDB): domain Bacteria; phylum Bacteroidota; class Bacteroidia; order Bacteroidales; family Tannerellaceae; genus Parabacteroides. The sequence continues at coordinate 37,929 of NZ_NFJB01000026.1, forward strand.
GTGCAGAGGTGCCAACGGATTTTCCGATAGCAGGTTTTGCTTCATTGCCTATCTCTCTAATGTATCGCGAACGTATCTTGATTGTAGGTGGAAGAGCTTCCAATGACGCATTGCAAAATGTTAGTTGGGCGACAATGGATGCTCTTACATGGGCAAAGATGACGGATTCGCAAAGTCATTATTTTTCGGCTCGGGCAGGAAGCATGATGGCATATTATGATAATAAATATTATTTGATAGGTGGTATAGATGAAAACGGTACGCCTTTGAAAGATATTTATACGTCGACTGATTATGGCGTGACGTGGAAATTGCAAGATGAAATGGTTATTCTTCCGGCCGAATATCAAGCACGAGGATATGCTTCGATGTTGGTCGATGCAGACAACTTCTTGTTGATTTTCGGTGGAAAGACGAACGAAACAGGTAGTTTTTTGGATGAAATTTGGAAAGGTCGGATAAATCGTCTTGGATTTGAGCGGCAGTAAAACTTACGACTGCTCGCGTATAATTTTTGAAGATTCTTAGCGTTACAAAAGAAGTATGTTTACTGAAATAAATTCTTATTTTATGAACGCATCTCTTTTTCGACGCATAATCTGTCTGGGCGCGCTACTAAGTTGTATTGGGTTTATGCATGCTCAGGAATATAAATATGAAATCGGCGGTATGGTAGGTACTTCCTATTATATGGGCGATTTAAATAAAAATTCGTTCTTTAAGGGATTGAATCCCTCGGCAGGAGTCGTGTTTCGATATACGCCTAATTTTCGTTGGGCTGTAAAGACTGACTTATTGTGGGGGCGCGTGTCCGGTAGTACGGATGGCTTGGAAAATGTGTTTCCGAATCAAGCGACAGCTTCGTTCAGTAGGAGCTTTTTTGAAATAGGAGGGCAAATGGAGTTTAACTTCATGCCTTATAGTGATAAGTTCGCTTATTTGCATACGAAGCGTTTTTCGCCTTATATTTTGTTTGGAATAGGTGTAACCGTAGCTCCTGGTAATGAAACTTTTGCCAGTTTGAATATCCCGTTGGGTATTGGAGCTAAATATAAGGTGGCGAATCGATTGAATTTGGGATTAGAGTTCTCGTTTCGTAAATTGTTCGGAGATTCGTTTGATGTAACAGATGGAAACAATGCATTTTTGGATAATCCTTATGAGATATCCGGAAGTGCATTTAAAAATAAAGATTGGTATTCTTTGTTGATGTTTTCAGTTACATGGGACTTTGGTTTACGATGTCGGACGTGTAATAATAGATATAGTAGCGGATCTTTTTAAGCAAAAGAAGCATGTCGTTGTTGGAAAAAATAGATATGAACCGTTTGCCACAACATGTGGCAATTATTATGGATGGTAACGGGCGATGGGCGAAAGCTCGTGGCAAAGAACGTTATATAGGTCATCAAGAAGGGGTGATTTCCGTTCGGAAGGTAGTAGAAGCTGCCTCCGATTTGGGAATAAAATACTTGACCATGTATACTTTCTCAACTGAAAACTGGAATCGTCCAGAAGAAGAGGTACATGCTTTGATGACGCTAATGGTGAAGGCCATCCAACGCGAGACGCCTGATTTGATGAAGAACAATGTCCGTTTGGATGCAATTGGCAATTTAGACCGGCTTCCGGAAGAAGCACGTCAGACGTTGCAGGAGTGTATTGAGGAGACATCCGTCAATACAGGGGCGACGGTTATTTTGGCCTTAAGCTATTCGGCTCGTTGGGAAATCTCAGAAGCAGTTCGCCAGATTGCGATGGAAGTCCAGAAAGGTGATTTGTCTATTGATTCGATTGATGAGATGACGATTTCCAAGCATCTTACAACTCGGTATTTCCCTGACCCCGACTTGTTGATTCGAACAGGAGGCGAGCAGCGTCTGAGTAATTTTCTGTTATGGCAATTGTCATACGCGGAATTTTATTTCACAGAGGTCTATTGGCCTGATTTTAGAAAGGAAGAATTTTATGATGCTATTTTGTATTATCAACGTCGCGAACGAAGATTTGGTAAGACAAGTGAGCAATTAATTTTATAAACAATATCAGTGGCTATGTACAAGAAATTAGTACTGTTTTTTGCTTTCTTGAGTGTTTCGTTGGGAGCATTTGCACAGGAAAGCGATACGGCGAAGGTTGAAAAGCCGGCGGAATTGCCGGTGATTTCATACTCGGCACCACCTAAGAAGTATAAAATTGCGGATATCAAGGTGACGGGTGTGAAGAATTATGATGATTTTGTGCTGATTGGCTTCTCCGGATTGTCCGTAGGCGATGAGATTACCGTCCCTGGTGACGAGATTACTTCAGCGGTAAAGGCATTCTGGCGTCACGGCTTGTTTTCGGATGTGAAGATTGTAGCTACTAAGATTGAAGGCGACCAGATTTGGTTGGAATATCAATTGAAACAGCGTCCACGTATCTCGGAAATTAATTATCATGGCATTAAAAAGGGTGAACGTGAGGATTTGGAGACGAAGTTGGGTTTGAAGAAAGGGTTTCAAATTACACCCAATGTGCTCGACCGGGCCAAGATTCTTATTGAGAAGTTCTTTGATGGGAAAGGCTTTAAGAATGTGGATGTGGATATCCAGCAGAAAGATGATTTAGCACACGAAGGCGAGGTTATCCTGGATATTTTTATTGATAAACACGAGAAAACGAAAATCCATCGTATTTATTTTGATGGTAATAATGCGTTGTCTGCTCAAGAGTTGAAGAAGGCGATGAAGAAGACGAACGAAAAGTTTAGCCTCTTCAACGACTGGAAGTCGAGTATCCTCGAAATGTTTAGCACAAAGAAATTTACCACCGAAGAGTATGAGAATGATAAAGATAATATCATCTCTAAATACAATGAATATGGTTATCGTGATGCTGTTCTTTTGGCGGATAGTGTGGTGAACTATAATGAAAAGAAGGTGGATATTTACCTTAAGTTGGAAGAAGGAAATAAGTATTACTTGAAAGACATCGATTTTGTAGGAAATACGAAATATCCGACTTCCCAATTGATGGCTATCTTGGGCATGAAGCCAGGTGAAGTCTATAACCAGAAGAAATTGAGCGATCGCTTGACGAATGACGAAGATGCCGTTTCGAATATTTATTTCAATAATGGTTATCTGTTCTTTAGTGCCGATCCGGTCGAAGTGGATGTCGAAAATGATTCTATTTCCTTGGAAATTCGTATTCAGGAAGGTCCGCAAGCTACTATTAATCGAGTAATAATTAATGGTAACGATCGCTTGTACGAAGATATCGTTCGTCGAGAGTTGCGTACGAAACCCGGACAGCTCTTTAGCCGTGAGGATTTGATGCGTTCGGTACGTGAAATTGCCCAGATGGGACATTTTGACCCTGAGAATATGGATCCGCGTCCGATTCCTGATCCAGAGAATGGTACGGTAGATATTGAATATAACTTGACTTCGAAGGCAAACGACCAGATTGAGTTCTCTGCTGGTTGGGGGCAGACGGGTGTGATTGGTAAGTTGAGTTTGAAGTTTACGAACTTCTCTATGAAGAACTTCTTCAATCCATCTACGTATAAAGGTATCATTCCACAAGGCGAGGGGCAAACATTGACGCTCTCCGGACAAACGAACGGACGTTATTATCAGGCGTATAGTATTTCCTTCCTCGACCCATGGTTCGGTGGTAAACGCCCGAATACCTTATCGGTTAGTGCTTATTTCTCGAAACAAACGGATATCAGTACAAACTATTATAGCAACATGATGAGCAATTACATGGGTTATTATCCTTATGGTTATGGTTATGGGTATGGGTATCCTTATTATGGCTATGGGTATGGTTATGGAGGTTATTATGATAATGGTAGCTACGAATTGGCACTCGACCCGGATAAATCTATCATGATGTTTGGTGTTTCGGCTGGTTATGGTAAACGTTTGAATTGGCCGGACGATTATTTCCAATTCATGGCGACGTTGAATTATCAGGTGTATAAGATGCACGATTGGGATTATTTCTTGGTGAATAATGGAACATGTCATAATATCAACCTCGAGCTCCTTTTGCAGCGTAATTCTATTGATAATCCGCTTTATACGCGTAGAGGTTCGCAATTCTCTTTCTCGGTAGCCCTTACGCCTCCTTATTCATTGTTCGATGGAAAGGATTACGCGTCGATGGAAGATACCGATCCGAACAAGTTCAAGATGATTGAATATCATAAATGGAAATTCCAAGCGAAGGTATTTACGCCTTTGGCTCCGATTACGGTCAAGCGTACTCCCGTCTTAATGACGCGTGCCGAGTTTGGTTTCTTGGGTGCGTATGATAAGAACAAGCGTTCGCCATTCGAAACCTTCTATATGGGTGGTGATGGTATGAGTGGTTATTCAAGTACGTATGCGACAGAGACAATCGGTTTGCGTGGATATGAAAATGGTAGCATCGCGGGTGGTTATGGCGTTTATACGAATGCGGTGGCTTACACGCGCCTTTCGATGGAGTTGCGTTATCCGTTCGTGCTCGAACCTTCGTCTACTATTTATGGATTGGTATTTGCCGAGGCAGGTAATGCCTGGACGGATATGAGCAATTATAACCCATTCAATTTGAAACGTTCGGCGGGTGTGGGCGTCCGCATCTTCCTCCCGATGATTGGTTTGATGGGTATCGACTGGGCGTATGGATTCGATGCACCGAATTATGGAAGCACAGACCGAAGCGGAAGTCAGTTCCACTTCATTATTGGACAAGAGTTTTAATCGATGATATTGAAAAAGAGGCTGCTTCGCGAAGAGGTTAGCCTCTTTTTTTATCCCCTTTTGGGGGATATCTTGTGCGGGTGGAAAAACATAGGCATAATCGCTTGCGATTCTAATTATAAACGGAAACGATTATAGGCATAAATGGAAAGAAATAAGAAAAGTAGTGTCCCCACGTATATATACAAAATAAAAACACTATATTTGCGACAAAATCATTTATCATGACAAAGGGACAATTCTTGAACGATACGCATGTTTCCAGGTTTATTTGTTGGTTTCGTAATAAATTGTCAAACTTCACTCATTCTTATTACAATCAGAAGGAGAAGGAGGAATGGCGATGTGTCTCTTTTTATGATGCTTGTGATAAATATAAATGGGGCGGTCATAATTGGGAAGAAACCAATAACACATTGGAAGATTATTCCAAGCGGCTTGAAGAAAGCATTCGGAATAGAGACAATGATGCTTGCCGTAAAGTTTGCCATGATATATTGCAATGGGGAGGCGTTTTGCAGGAAAACAAAGAAAAAATTGAGGGACAAACCGATCTTGTCGATTATTTAATGAGAGCCAAAGAGGTTATAACCTGCGACTCTTTGGATGACATTATTGAAGAAGGAATCATTATGTCCTCTGGCTTTTCGAAGATTTATTCCTTATATATAGACGATTTCGTTATTTATGATAGCCGTGTGGGAGCTGCTTTATGTTATTTGGTGAAACTATATTGTAAAGAGCAGAGGTGTGAATGTGTTCCTCCTACACTGAAATTCGCCTATGGAGCAAGTCGAAACCCAAAAGTCAATCGGAATCCTAACAGCGATAATTACAAATTTTCTTCTCTCTATCAAGAACAAGGGAAAATCTATATTGAATGTAACCTTAAAGCCAATTGGCTGTTAAAAGAGGTTTTAAATTTCTCAGAATGTAAATTCAAGGACGTGCGTTCGTTGGAAGCCGCCCTCTTTATGATTGGATATGCGATTCCAAGAGAGCAAGAGCAACAAACATTAAAAACATATCGAAATATGAAATTGGCAGAAGCACTCAGTTTGCGGGCTGACTTACAAAAAAGAATATCGCAACTGGAAGTCCGGCTGAAAAACAACGCCCGGATTCAAGAAGGCGAGGAGCCGGCGGAAAATCCGCTGGAACTCATGGAAGAGTTGAATAACAATCTGAATGATTTGGAAACTTTGATTTTTAGAATCAACCACACTAATATGGCAACCTCGTCGGAAGGAATCAGCCTTACGGAAATGATTGCGAAGAAAGATGTCTTGGCTCTGCGCATTTCCGTACTTCGTTCCGTCGCACAGTCGGCAATGGGAAGTTTGGAGCGTTATTCGGCAAACGAAATCCGTTACGTCCGCACGCTTAATGTAGCTGATTTGCAAAAACAGATAGATTCATATTCCAAGCAGTTGCGAGAATTGGACGTAAAAATCCAACAGTTAAATTGGATGACAGAGTTGATATAACAAAATTCAGGTAGTTCCCCGAATAGGGCGAGTACATCTCTGGCAGTTGAGAATGAATTGTCGAACCTACTTGCGAATGGGAGCGGGAGCGGAGCATAGCGCAAAAAGAATTGTAATGCTCAGCATTGTTACAAGCTCAAACCGCAAGTCGCATTGTTACTACCGTGTACTGACTATAAAGGGAATGAGGGCGGGTTGGTGGGGTTCTTTCTTTTAATGAGCATTTTTTAAGTCGTTGGTACTTCTCCGTCTCGACAACCACTGTCGACCCAGTCGACAGCAGCAATCCGTCAGAATTGGCATTGGCGACAGGTTTCCCGGATAACTTCTCCACTCAAAAAAGAGTTCTTCCGATTAATTTCATAATATTGCACATGCTAATTGACTCAGTTATGGAAGAAAGATAGGAGGAAATTTGCGAAAAAAGATAATTATCCCTAATTTTGTCCGAAACAATAAATTCTTAGTGAGTTATGAAAAAAGTTTTAGTTTTGGTGTTTGCGGCGTGCATGTTCTTTGCTTGCCAAACGAAAGATTCGTATGTGAGCGATTTTACGCAATTTATCGAAGAGGTTGAAGCGGGAGCAGATGGGTATTCGGACAAAGATTGGGAGAAGGCGGATGCCAAGTTCCAGCAATTGTCGGGCGATATTTATCAGAAGTTTGCCGATGAACTCACTTCTGAAGAGAAATTAGAGATTGCTAAATATCAGACCATTTATTCTGCGCTTCGGGGAAAAGCTGGTTTGAAGAACTTTGGTGAAAGCTTGAAAGAGGCGGCCAAGAAAGCACAAGATGCTTTAGAAGAGAATAAAGATTGAATAATCATATAAATAGCCTAAAAAATAGAAGATTATGTCAAAAACCGACATTCATAAAGTATTAGTACTCGGCTCGGGCGCGTTGAAAATCGGGCAAGCCGGAGAATTTGACTATTCAGGTTCGCAAGCATTGAAAGCTCTTCGGGAAGAGGGCATTAGTACCGTATTGTTGAATCCGAATATTGCGACGATTCAAACTTCTGAAGGGGTGGCCGATAAGGTATATTTCTTGCCTATTACGCCCTATTTCGTGGAAGAAGTTATTAAGAAGGAGAAGCCGGACGGGATTTTGCTGGCGTTTGGCGGACAGACGGCCTTGAATTGCGGAACGGAGTTGTACACGAACGGGACGTTGGCCAAGTATGGCGTACGTGTGTTAGGTACGAGCGTAGAAGCTATCATGTATACCGAAGACCGCGACCTCTTTGTCAAGAAGCTGACGGAAATAGATGTCAAGACTCCCGTAAGCCAAGCGGTAGAAACAATGGAAGATGCCGTGGCTGCAGCTCATAAAATCGGTTTCCCGGTGATGATTCGCTCGGCGTACGCTTTAGGTGGCATGGGCAGTGGTATTTGTCCGGACGAGGCCGCCTTGCGCGAGTTGGCCGAGAGCGCTTTTGCTTACGCTCCGCAAATCCTGGTAGAGGAATCTTTGAAAGGATGGAAGGAGATTGAGTTCGAGGTGATTCGAGATAAGAACGACCACTGCTTCACGGTGGTAAGTATGGAGAATGTCGACCCGCTGGGTGTACATACGGGAGAGAGTATCGTGGTAGCGCCTACCTGTTCGCTCACCGATGCAGAGGTGTCGATGCTTCAAGAGCTTTCGCGCAAGATTATCCGTCATATCGGTATCGTGGGCGAATGCAATATCCAGTATGCATTCAATTCGGAAACGAATGATTACCGTGTCATCGAGGTGAATGCGCGCCTCAGCCGTTCGTCGGCGTTGGCTTCGAAGGCTTCCGGGTATCCGTTGGCATTCGTAGCGGCTAAGTTGGCCTTGGGATATGGGTTAGATGAAATCGGGGAGATGGGTACTCCGAACTCTGCCTACAAGGCGCCGGAAGTGGATTATATGATCGTGAAGATTCCGCGGTGGGACCTCAGTAAGTTCGTCGGGGTCGACCGGCAGATTGGTTCGAGCATGAAGTCGGTGGGCGAAATCATGTCTATTGGTAAGTCTTTCGAGGAAATCATGCAGAAAGGACTGCGTATGATTGGGCAGGGGATGCACGGTTTCGTGGGCAACAACGGCCTGGAGTTCGAAAACCTCGACGAGGAACTGGCCAACCCGACCGACCTCCGTATCTTCGCCATCGCCCAAGCGCTTGAGAAGGGTTATACCATCGACCGTATTTACGAACTTACAAAAATCAACCCGTGGTTCTTGGAGCGATTGAAGAACATTGTTGATTACACGAAAGTATTAGAGCTTTACGATAAAATAGAAGAGATTCCGGCGGATGTCCTCCGCGAGGCTAAGCGGTTAGGTTTCTCCGACTTCCAGATTGCCCGTTATGTGGAGCATCCGGCAGGAAACATGGAGAAGGAGAATATCCGCGTCCGTAATCTGCGTAAGAAGCTGGGTATCCTGCCGAGCGTGAAGCGCATCAATACGGTGGCTTCCGAGAATCCGGAGCTTACCAATTATCTCTATTTGACTTACGACGGCTCGGAGCACGATATTCCTTATTATCCGACCGACAAGAGCGTGATTATCTTAGGTTCGGGTGCTTATCGCATCGGTTCGTCGGTTGAGTTCGACTGGTGTTCCGTCAATACCGCGCAGACGGCTCGCCATTTGGGCTATAAAGCGGTCATGATTAACTATAATCCGGAAACGGTATCGACCGATTACGACATGTGCGACCGCCTCTACTTCGACGAGCTTTCTTACGAACGTGTCTTGGATATCATCGACCTGGAGATGCCGAAGGGCGTCGTGGTCTCGGTGGGCGGACAGATTCCGAACAACCTCGCCATGAAGCTCCATCGCCAGCATGTGCCTATCTTGGGGACTTCGCCGCTTTCGATTGACCGGGCCGAGAACCGCCATAAGTTCTCTGCTATGTTGGACACGCTCGGTGTCGACCAGCCGCGTTGGGCGGAGCTCACCAGCATGGAAGAAATCGATGCTTTTATCGCCGAGGTTGGTTTCCCCATCTTGATTCGTCCTTCGTATGTCCTCTCGGGGGCCGCTATGAATGTCTGCCATACGAAAGAGCAGATGATTGAGTTCCTCGGCTTGGCCGCTAAGGTGTCGAAGGAGTATCCTGTTGTCGTTTCGGAGTTCCTGCAGGGAGCGAAAGAAATCGAATTCGATGCGGTGGCAAAACATGGAGAGGTGGTCGAGTATGCGATTTCAGAACATATCGAGTTCGCCGGTGTCCATTCGGGTGACGCGACGCTCGTCTTCCCGGCTCAGAAGATTTATTTCGAGACGGCCCGCCGCATCAAGAAGGTGGCCAAGACCATTGCCAAGGAGCTGAACATCAGCGGTCCGTTTAATATCCAATTCCTTGCCAAGAACAACTACGTGAAGGTAATCGAATGTAACTTGCGTGCTTCTCGTAGCTTCCCGTTCGTATCCAAAGTCTTGAAGCGCAACTTCATTGAAACGGCTACCCGCATCATGTTGGATGCCGAGTATACGCAGCCCGACAAGAGTGCGTTCGACATTGATTGGATTGGCGTCAAGGCATCGCAGTTCTCGTTTGCGCGTCTGCACAATGCCGACCCGGTCTTGGGTGTAGACATGAGTTCGACGGGCGAAGTGGGCTGCCTGGGCGATGATTTCAACGAAGCTTTGCTTTCTGCCATGATTGCCGTGGGCAACCGCATCCCGAAGAAGAACGTGCTGGTTTCTTCCGGCGCGGCTAAGAGTAAAGTGGATTTGCTCGAACCTTGCCGTCAGCTCGACCGCAAAGGTTATAATATCTATGCGACGCACGGAACGGCGAAGTTCCTCAACGATAACGGCATTAAGGCAACGGCTGTCTGCTGGCCGGACGAAGAGGGCGAACTGCACATCATGGATATGTTTAGCCAGCATGTGTTCGAGTTGGTGGTCAATATTCCGAAAGACCACAGCAAGCGTGAGCTGACCAATGGTTATAAGATTCGCCGCGCGGCAATCGACCATAACATCCCGCTCATCACGAACGCCCGGCTCGCCAGCGCCTTTATCGATGCCTTCTGCTCGATGGGCGAGGAGGATATTCAAATCAAGAGCTGGCAAGAATATAAATAAGCCACAATTCTTTTTTTTAATATGCCATGACCCCTGGGAACGAACTTTTCGTTCTCGGGGTTTTTTATGGAAAAACAATGGGGCACAAAAAAGACGGGCAAAAAATAGGGCGGACCCGCGTGTCCGCCCCTACAAGCATATTAATTGTCAATTGTCAATTCTCCATTGTCCATTGTCAATTACCACAGCGTGATGGGCTCCGGATATTCCACCACCAGCGGGCTGCCACCATCATAGGTTTCGATGCGGACTTTATATTGACCTTCCGTTAAGTCTGGCACCATCGTAAATTCACAGCTGGTTTCTGTGACGTTGGTGATGGTCGCGGCCTTAATCCATTCGATGTAATCCTGATCATTGACAAGCCCGATGACGTGTTCCAGCGTACCGTCCTGTCCCTTCAGGGTAAAGCCTTTATAGTTTACGCCGGTTTGCTTGCCTCGCTCGATGCGGTGCGGATTCTCCGGGTCGCCTCCCTCTTTTTGGTAGACGGCGGTGATTTCGGGAGTGACGGGTTCGGGCTCGGGAGTGGGTTCGTCGTCGCCCTCATCTTTTACCTTTCCGCCAATCACGCCGGCGCGAATCAACGTTTTTTGCAACTGGATGAGGTAACTGTTGACGTCGTCGATAACTTTGCCCAGCTCCTCGCGCGTCGTCGCGTCCTTCGTCGTCAGTTCGTTGACGATATACATTCCGTTGATAGCATCAAACAATTGTGCGAAAGCGGCATCCACTTTGGGGCGGATGGTCTTCATCGTTTCCGACGTGCTGCGCACGCGAATTTCACCGGAACGTCCTTTATATAAGTCAATAAACGCTTGGTTGGCCTCGTCGAGCAGCGTCATCATCTCCGTCAGGCCCAGCGTCTCGATGTCCGCCGCATTCGCCTCCTCCGCCATTTTCAGGACGAAATCACGAATGTTGGCCGACTCTTGCGCGTAGGGCAGGCTGTAGGCGTTCCGATACGGTTTTAGGTAGAAACTCAGACGTTTACCCGCTTCCGCTTTCGCCTCGATGGGCATCAGCGTAGCGGTTTCAATCGTCTGTGCCACCACGAGGAACAGGTCGTCCACTTTTTTATCTGCCGCCTCGATGGCCGCTGTGTCCTTGTAACCGCGATTGCGCAAATGGCAATCATTTTCGATGCCGAACAAATTCACGCAAGTCGAATAAATCGGCGTAAGGTGGTACTTTTCAGCCAATTCCTGGGGAATGCTCTCAAAAATTTCGCTGTACAATTCATAATGTTCCGCATTGCGGGCTTCATACAGCGGAAAATTCACAAGAATTTTTTTTACTTCCATGATTATCTCCTTTCTTGGTTTAAAAATGAAATTATCGATTCACCGTTACGAAGTTAGGCATTATTTTTTAATAGTCAAACATATGGCAGAAAAATTTAGCGGAAATCTCCGCAAACCTCCCGGCAACGTTGGCAGCTCGTCGGAGATTTCCGCAAACCTCCCGACAACGCTGGCAGCTCGTCGGAGATTTCCGCAAACCTCCCAACAACGCTGGCAGCTCGTCGGAGATTTCCGCAAACCTCCCAACAATGCTGGCAGCTCGTCGGAGATTTCCGCAAACCTCCCAACAACGTTGGCAGCTCGTCGGAGATTTCCGCAAACCTCCCGACAACGCTGGCAGCTCGTCGGAGATTTCCGCCGTCGAGCCTTCGTAAAGCAGTTACTTACGGTCATGAAAAAAAGAAGGTCGCTCCGGAATGGGAGCAACCTTCGTCAGATTCCTTACAGTAGTCGCACCTGTTATCAAGCGCAAGCGTAGAAGACCTCTTGGGCATCGCGTCCTTGCTGGATTTTCTTTTCCCGCATCAAGTCTGCCAACGCTAAACATAAATCGATGTTGTTCAACTTGCATATTTTTTGTAACTCGTTGAACGTACAGCGAGTTGTGTTTGCTAAGATGTTGTATACGACTGAGCTGTTTTTCTTGATGAAATTAATGTTTAATGCCATAGCAATGAATTTAAGTAATCTGTTTATTGTATAAACGCGAAAAGGCGGCAAAATGTTTTAGGAATGCGTGCCTTCTTTGTCTCTTTTAAGATTATTTTGATTTGAGAGTGGTCGATTATTCCTACATTTGCAATCAATAGTTTAATTCTAAAGAAAATGCGTGATATGAGAAAGTTTTTTTGGATAAGCTGCCTGCTCGTGATATGCGCGTGGGCGGGGAATGCACAGAAGTATGCTTTAATCGATATGGAATACATCTTGAAGAATATCCCTGCATACGAGATGACCAACGAGCAATTGAGCCAAGTGTCGAAAAAGTGGCAAAACGAGGTGGATGCCTTGCAACAAGAGGCTCAAAACATGTACAAAACGTATCAAAGCGATTTGGTCTTCCTTTCGGATGAAATGAAAAGCAAGCGCGAGGAAGAGATTGTAAAGAAAGAGCAGGAAGCGCAGGATTTGAAGCGCAAATATTTCGGAGCGGACGGCGAATTGTACCAGAAACGGGCCAGCCTCATGAAGCCGATACAGGATGAAATCTACAACGCGGTGAAGGAGATTGCCGACGCCAAAGGATATCAAATCGTCGTAGACCGCGCCTCGGCCATGAGCATCATTTACGCTTCGCCCAAGATAGATATAAGCAATGAAGTGCTTGCAAAGTTGGGATATTCAAAATAAATGCGTAATTTTGCGCCGTCTTTGAGATGCTTTTTTTGAGTCGAATCAATTAAAATAACAATTATAACAGAAAAAATGAAGAAACTGATTGTTTTATTACTGATGCTCCTGCCCTTTGCAGGCGCTATGAATGCCCAAGAAGCGAAAATCGCTTTCGTAAATGCTGGAGAAATCTTCACGATGATGCCTGAGTTCAAGGACATGCAGAAGAAGATGGAAGATTTGAACGCGAAGTATAAAACGGAATTGGAGACCATGAACAGTGAATACCAAAAGAAGTATTCCGATTTCGTCGCACAACAAGATTCGTTGACGGAAAACATCAAGGTTCGCCGTATGCAAGAAGTACAAGACATGCAGCAACGCATCGACAACTTCGTGCAAGTAGCCCAGCAAGACGTGGCTAAACAGCAACAAGATTTGATGACGCCTATCCAGCAGAAATTGCAAGACGCCATCAAGGCCGTAGGGGCAGAACAGGGATATACTTATATTATCGATCCGCAAGTGTTGCTTTACACCGGTCCGAATGCTATCGATGCCACATCGTTGGTGAAAGCTAAATTAGGATTGCAATAAAATCTGTTTCATACTAATATTTTTTGATGGGGAATGATTCCGAAAGGGGCATTCCTCTTTTTCTTTTCAGATGGAACTATTCTCGAAAGCAGCCGGGCCGATTGGCGTATTCGACTCGGGTTATGGCGGATTAACGGTTTTCGACAAGATTCTCGAACGGATGCCGGCGTTTGATTACATTTATTTGGGAGATAATGCCCGCGCGCCTTATGGTGGACGTTCGTTTGAGGTGGTCTATCGTTTCACGCGCGAGGCCGTCATGCGTCTCTTCCAAGAGGGATGCCAATTAGTTATCTTGGCATGCAATACGGCTTCGGCCAAAGCGTTGCGTACGATTCAACAATGTGACCTTCCGCAGTGGGACGCCTCGCGGCGCGTTTTGGGCGTGATTCGTCCAACCGTCGAACTGATGGACCGCCTGAGCCACACGAAGCATATCGGCGTGGTTGGTACGGCCGGGACGATTTCCTCTGGCTCTTATCAAATGGAAATCGCGAAGATGTTTCCGCATATCCATGTCGAGACGGAGGCTTGCCCGATGTGGGTGCCCCTCGTCGAAAACAACGAATACGATTCGTCCGGAGCGGATTATTTTGTGCAGAAGTATCTGGACCGTTTGTTTGCGAGAGATGCGCAAATTGATACGCTCATCCTGGGATGCACGCACTATCCGTTGCTGCTCGAAAAGATACGGAAATATACGCCGACGGGTGTCACGCTCCTTCCACAGGGCGAATACGTGGCGCAAAGCTTGGAAGATTATTTGGAAAGGCATCCGGAAATGGCATGCAAACTCACGAAAGGAGGAAGCCGTCGTTTCCTTACGACGGAATCGGCTGGAAAATTCGCAGAAGCAGCCTCGGTTTTCCTGCATTATCCAATTGAGGCGGAATCGATTCAATTGACAATGAATAATTGACAGACCAATCTCTTTGAGACTCTGCTCATGAAAAGAAGCCCCAAGTCCGGAGACCTGGGGCTTTATTCACTAATAAAACATATTAAATCGGGCGATTCGCATCGGCCTTGAATCTTGTTATTTTCCTGACCATCACTTTTGCCTGCGGCCGCTGGGCACAAAAAAAGTGCGGGTCGAGTTGTTCATTATGTATCATAGAGGCATCGCCAAACGCCAGTCAAACCCATAACGAAACAACAGCCCGCACTCTATGCTGAAAGATATACCTTTTTCTTGTTGAAGAAGATATACAGCTAAGAGTGCAAGCATTTATTGCTTATTATTCCGGTTTGATAAAAAATTGGCGATTCTCTATGATAGGAATAATATCGTAAATGCTTTAACCCAATATGTCGTCCACGGAAGGATTCCGCCGCTCCTCTGTTCGGGACGGCGCAAAGTTAAGGAGGATAATTGGAAACGCCATAAAAAAGGAAAGAAAATTTCAAATAAAGGCAAAGAGAATCTTCAAAAAAACAGCTCCGCACGGGGCGGAACTGTTCGTTAAGCGATGTTTTTCCCAAATGGGGTGAGCGCGAGAGCTGCCATCTTGAAATGTTGGCGGCCGAAAGGAATGCCGATAATGGTGATGCAGAGCAAAAGGCCAAAACCGAGGTGCGTGAGGCAAATCCAGAATCCGCCGACGCATATCCAGATGACATTCATCAGGAGCGAAAGGCATCCGCCGCCATTGCCGCTGTCTGTCACCGTCCGCCCGAAGGGCCAAAGTGCCAGGATGCATAGCTTCAGTGTTTGCAATCCGAAGGGGATGCCAATAATCGTAATCATCAAGATGAAGCTCGCCACAAGATATTCGGCTGCTGTAAGCAAACCACCGAAAAGTAACCAAATGATATTTCCTACTGTTTTCATTGTTTGTTGTGTTTACTATTTTAAAGAATCAGCACGGTGTCTCGATATTGTTGATGAAGGCTATCGAGCTCGGCCACATAACGCTTTTGGATGAGCATGAAACTATCGCGCAACTCGGGCTTGACGGGAAGCGAGGGAGGCGCGTCCATCTCCAGCGGATTGATGGCTTGCCCGTTCCGGTAGACGCGGAAGTCGAGATGCGGACCGGTGGATAAACCTGTCGAACCCACATATCCAATCACTTCTCCCTGCTGTACATGTTGCCCGACGGCCAGCCCTTTCGCGTAGCGGCTCAGGTGCATATACGAGGTGGTGTAGCTGCCGTTATGCTTGATTTTAACGGTATTCCCGCCGCCGCCAGCCCATCCTTTCGAGACAACTGTTCCGGCTCCGATGCTTTTCACGGGCGTACCGGTCGGAGCGGCATAATCTACGCCGTGGTGCGCGCGATATCGTTTCAAAATCGGATGGAAACGGGCGTTCGAGAAACGCGACGTGATGCGGAAGAAATCGAGCGGCGCTTTCAGAAAAGCTTTGCGGAGGCTGTTCCCTTCCAAGTCGAAATATTCAAAGACGCTATCTTGCGTGAAAGGAATGGCCGTGAAAGTTTTACCTTGATGTATGAAGATAGCGGCATCGACAGATTCGACACCGAGCGATGTCGTGTCGTCTACAAACGCCTCGTTGAAAATCACCTGATAGGCATCGCCCTCTTTCACGTCGAAGAAGTCGATTTGCCAAGCATACACGTCCGAAATCTCTAATGCAAGGAGCGGAGAGACGCCGCTGGCCGCAATCTCGTTCCAGAGCGAAGAGCGAATCGTCCCTTCGATGTATTTTCGCTTCAAGTGGATGTCTTTGGTGTAGGCAAACGCCTGGAGCGTGTCGCCAGTGAGGTCGATGATGGCATAGTCTGTCAGTGATTTCGCAAAGGCAATATAGCGAATCGTCTGCAAACTATCTTGCGTAGTCAAAGTGCAATAGTGCATGCCGGCGCGGAGTTTGGTCGGGTCGAGCACAGCGGCCGAGGCGCGGCTCATGCTGTCGGCTTCCAGTGGCGAGAACCCCAGGCGGGCAAAGATAAGCGCCGGATTGTCGCCCGGTCGAATCTCGAAGCGGTTCAAATTCATCGAGTCGATGCAAATGCCGTATTCATATACGTGCGGAATCGTATCTTCCGGCACGACCGGCGATTCGTCCGTCTGTTTCTTGTACGAGCAGCTACTGGATGCCAGCCAACAGACCAAACCGATAAGCCCACCAAGCCACAGAATGTGTTTTCTCATGTGTCGGGCTATGTTATTTGGCTTCTTCAATCGTTCCTTTTCCTAAGATGCGCTGTTGTATGTTGGCACCCGGCGCGGCTTTATATCGAATCGAACCTTTGCCTACGAGCGAAGCATTGAGATTGCCTGTCGTATAGATTTCGCTCAGTCCGCTGCCTGCCATCTTACACTTTACGTCGGGAATCGCCACGCCAAAGGCATGAATGTCTCCGCTCCCGTTGGTGGTGAAATCGCCTTGGTTGGCTGCACCTGCTTTCAGACGGATAGAACCTGAGCCGTTCATGTTGCAATCCAATTTGTCGACCTTCATCGTCTCGACCACCATGTTCGCACTTCCGGCGACGTCGAGCTTCAGCACGCCCACTTCGACCGGTTTCAAGAACTGGACAAGGCAATTCTCGTTCGCTTTTACTTCCAATTCATCGCCATTCAACGGAGTCTGTACCATGAAGTTCGCATTTCCGGCCACGCGTACTTTCTTCAACCATTTCGAGTTGCTTCTGACGATAAATTTCGTCAGCTTGATGACGTTCACTTTCTTGTCGAATCCGACCGTCAGGATGCGGTCGTGAATGTCAATCTTGATGTACTGATGCAAGTTCTCGTCGACTGTAATGGAAAGGCTGTTCGCGTCCGCTTCCGATTGTTCATAGTTGAAATCCATGATGCCGTCGATGCGAATTTCGTTAAAATCATCTACTTTGATAGATTTTGTCGTTAGTTTTCCGTTCCCATTCACGTTATCTGCGGCTTGGATGCTCAGCACGAAGCAGCACAAAAAGGCACATAGCCATACACATTTCGTTTTCATTTTCCTTGTTGTTTAGTTAATAAAAATGCGGGATAGTATTTATCCCGCACAAAAATAGGAAAAAATCAGTTTGCGTGACGTATTTTCCCGCCTACATTTGAACTCTCTATTTCCGGATCGCCTTTATAATAGAGGCTTCCGCCAACCATCGACGCTTCTATTCGCTCCGACGCATACACTTCCGCCGAACCACTGCCTACACTGCTGAAGTCCACTGCTTCCGTGAGGAAGTCGAAGGCATGGACTTCCCCACTGCCGACTATGTTGATTTCCTGTTTAGTGGCTTTCCCGGCCAGTTCGACATCGCTGCCGCCTGTAATCGAAACTTCCATCTTTTCGCACGTCAATTGCTTCATTTCGACGTGGCCATCGCCCGCCACGCTTGTTTCGCATTTCGTCAGTTGTACAGGTTCGTTTAAATAAATCTCGCCACTGCCTGCCACGGAAACCTCCAGCTTCTGGCCGTTCAGGGCTGATTGCAGATAAAAATAACCGTCGGAATGCATTTCGATGGCATGCAATTCCTGGGAAGAACCGTTAAATTCCAGTTTCGTAGGCGAAAGGGTCGTGCCTTCCTTTATCGCGATTTCCAGTTTGTTGCTTTTTACTTCGATTTCAAAATAGGGCAACAGATTTTCGTCAGTCGTGATGGTGAGCGAAGCCTTATCGCTTTGCGTATAATAAAAGCTCGGGGCGAGCGTCGTCTTGTAATTTTTTTTCTTCGACTGGAAAAGATTGCCATTGCGGTTCGGCTGGCTACCCATATGGACGCTTTCATACTCCGCTACTTGGATTTCTTTCGTCACCACTTTTCCGTTTCCTTTGATTTTCTCCGCCCAAACCGGCATGATCACGCCGAAGAGCGCCATCACCATGAATAAGTTCCGTATCTTTTTCATACTCATTTGTTTTTTAATCGTTTACTTTATGTACATCGCCTCCACCGCTGGTCGAGGTTTCGGTATTCGGATTTCCTTTATAATAGAGGTCTCCGCCTCCGCTCACGTGTCCTTCCAATTTTTGCAAGGCATGGACTTGTGCACTTCCGCCTCCGCTAATTCGGAAAGTAAGCTCTTCTACTTGCATATCGTAGGCATGTACATCGCCTCCGCCTGAAACGCGCAACTCGCCTTCTTGGGCTTTTCCGCCCAACTGAACGTCGCCTCCGCCCGAAACGTCGATAGTAAGCTGATTGCAAGAGATTTGGTTGCCTTTCATATCACCTCCGCCGCTGACTCTGATTTGACAATTGGTTACATCCACGGGCTGGTTCATATAGAGGTCTCCACCTCCGCTGATCCGCATCTTCAAGTCTTCGCCCTTTAATGCCGACTTCAAATAGAATGTCCCTCCTCCGCTTATCCGGACGGCTTCCAGCTTTTGCGACATGCCGTCTACGATGAACTTCGTCGGAAGGAGCGTCTCGCCCTCTTCGGCATAGATGCCCAATACGCCCTCTTTTACTTTTACTTCGAGATGCGGCAAAATGTTTTCGTCTGTCGTAATACGGAGCGTCGATTCATTTCCCTGCTTATAATTAAAGGTGGGAGAAATATAGGTGCGCGCCTTAAACAAATCGGTAAACGAGAACGAGTCTCCTCCGTGGTGCAAACCACCCATCGAAACGCCCGAATAATCATCCACCCGGATTTCCTTCGTAATGACCGTTCCATTTCCTTCAATCTTTTCTGCCTGAGCAGGCAAAGCGAATGTCGCCATCAGCGCCATTCCTGTTGCTAAAATACCAGTTTTCATTTTCTTGCTGTTTTATATTTCTATTTTATAAGACGCAACGAAAAAGAAAAGGGTTGCAGATTTTTCCGCTCTTTTTGCAAAAAAATATCTTTTTCGGCTTAGGATGGTTGGGTTTATGCTTATGATTGCTTTCGATTCTCGTTATAATCCTGCGCGTTTTTCGTTATAAATAAAATGGTTTTTCGTTATGAAAATGAGGGTGTGCCATAATAGGGGTATGGCACACTGAATGACACTGATTTAATAGATAATCACAGATTTATTTAGTTGTAAATCAATAAAAACAATTTGCGGTTATCTATAAAATCAGTGTCATTCAGTGTGCCATTTTCTATTTTGGCATACGGGTTTTATTTCAGGTAGATGGTTTCGTTCAGTGGCAATTTATCGGACGAGCCTCCCGCCATGATGACGAACTCTCCCGGTTCGAATGTCCACTGGCCATTGCCTTGATAGACTTCCAATTCGGCACGCGGAATGCGGAGTTCCACCTCTTGTGTTTCGCCCGCATCGAAGTGTACGCGGCGGAATGCCTTCAATTCCATGATGGGTTTCGCGTGCGAACAAACTTTGTCTTTTACGTAAACTTGGATGACTTCGTCGCCCGCCTTCGCCCCGCTATTCGTAACTTGGACGCGAACCTTGAGGGCATCAGTTTCAGGCGTGAGGGTCATTTTATCATACGTGAACGTGGTATAACTCAAACCATAGCCGAAAGGATAAAGCGGCTTGCCTGTGCCTTCCACATAATTACTCCGGTTGTTGCTCCGGTTATGATTGTAAAAGACAGGCACTTGCCCGACACTCTCAGGCACCGACACCGTCAAACGTCCCGCCGGGTTATAATCTCCGAAGAGGACATCCGCCACAGCATTTCCGCCCTCAATGCCCGGATACCAAGCATCTATCAATGCATCTGCTATTTCATCGCAATCCTTGACGGCCAAGGGGCGGCCTTTAATCAACACGACGACGAGCGGTTTACCCGTGGCCTTCATCATCTCGAGGAGTTCATGCTGGCGACCCATGAGCGTGAGTGTCTTACGGTCGTTTCCTTCTCCGCTTTCCATATCGCTCTCTTCGTTCTGGCTGGCTTTGGCAGCTGCGGTCGCTTCATATTCTGTCCGGAAATCCCGCGCGCTCGAACCGCCCAAAACGAGGACAATGGCATCGCTTTTCTCGGCTGCTTCCCGAGCTTCTGCCAGGCCTTTATCGGACATGTCGCGGATGGCGCAGCCTTTGGCATAATTCACTATCGTATGCTTTGATACGGCTTTACGAATGCCTTCCAAGACAGTCACGACTTGCCCTTCAGCTTGCGGAGCGGTGTAATCGCCCAACATATTATAAGGCGTGTCGGCATTAGGCCCGATGACGGCAATCGAACGAATCTCTTTCTTCAGAGGCAGTATTTGTTTGTCGTTCTTTAAGAGGACAATCGATTGGCGGGCAATCTCGCGGGCCAACGCGCGATGTTCGGCCAATTCTTCCTTTGTCAGGCCTTCTGCTTCGGTGCGGAAGGGCTTATCGAATAGGCCGAACGAGAATTTCAAGTACAATATCTGGCGCAACGCCTCGTCGATACGGGCTTCGGAAACTTTCCCCTCTTTTACCAGTTCGGGCAAACGAAGATAAGCCTGTCCGCCCAAATCGGAGTCTACGCCTGCGTTCAAGGCGATGCGTGCCGCGTCTTTCAAGTCCTCGGCCACGCCTAAGCTGGTCATGCCGTCGATCGAGAAGAGGTC
Source organism: Parabacteroides sp. An277 (assembly GCF_002159645.1). GTDB lineage: Bacteria > Bacteroidota > Bacteroidia > Bacteroidales > Tannerellaceae > Parabacteroides. Next base: position 58,890 of record NZ_NFJB01000026.1, read on the forward strand.
GGAGACGATAAAGCCCTTGAAACCCCAGCGTTTCTTGACGACTTCGGTCAGCAGATAAGGATTACCTGTACAAGGCACACCGTCGATTTCATTGTAAGAGGTCATGAGCGAGAGCAATCCCGCCTCTACCACCTTGCGGAAAGGCGGGAGGATTTGCTCGTTCAGTTCGGTTTCTCCCAAGTGAGCCGAGCCTCCATTGTGTCCTCCTTCGGTCGAACCATACGCGGTGAAATGCTTCACGGTCGAGATGACCGGATAATCCGGATTCTCTTGCATGCCTTGCATCACCGCTACACCCAGTTCGCCTGCCAAGAAGGGGTCTTCACCGAATCCCTCTTCCACGCGAGACCAGCGCGAATCCTTCGCTAAATCCACCACCGGACCGTAGCCAATATGCCCGCCTTGCTTGCGGACTTCCTTTGCCTGGGCAGCGCCCATTCGACGTAAAAGGTCTGGATTCCAAGTAGAAGCCTGTCCGATGCCGGTCGGGAAAGAGGTCGTTCCGATGGCCATGTGCCCATGCGGGCATTCTTCAGCCAGGAGGAGCGGAATGCCGAGTCGTGTATGTTCGATGCAATAGCGCTGTACCAGATTCGTAGCTGTAATGGCATACGTCGGGTTCAGCCCGTTTATTAATGTTTTTTGCGTCCAAGGATCGGCGCGCATAAAGCCCCAGAGGCTGCCCGTCCCTTGCTCGGCGAGTGTCTTTTGCGCTTCTGCCGTGAGGGTGATTTGGTCGCCTTTCCGTTCATACAGAGGCCATCCGAACTTGGTCAGGAGCTGTCCCGCTTTCTCTTCAAGCGTCATTTGGCGCATGAGGTCGTCGATACGCGCGTCAATATTCGCCTTCGGGTCTTCATACACGTCCTTCGTCCCGTTCTTGTTGAAGTCGATCCAACCTTGATGGTAAATATCTTCCTTTTGTGCTGATACATACAAGGTTGGCATACATGCCGCCCATCCGATAGATAGGCAAATCAATTTGGATTTAAGTTTCATGTGTTTTCGTTTAATGTGTTCATGATTTCTGCCCAAAGATACAAAAAAAATAGTAAAAATAGGTGCTTGGCTTTTTTCATTTCCTTTTTTTGATGCATTCATCGCAGGGTGATTCCGAATCCATGCCCATGAACCTTCCCCATGATAACTATAAATCCCGCCATCCACGCCGCCATTTCCGCTTTTCACGCCGCCGATTTGTACCTATTTATAATGTAAGGGCACGCAGAGGACGCGGACTGAAGCGCAGACAACCGCAGATTTCGCAGGTGCCGCTTCGCGCCACCAGACGGTTAAGCATCGTTGGACGGCTTCACCGTCCACGTCTTGCTGAGCGAAGTCGAAGCATCTCTGAGCACTCCGCGTCATGCTGAGCAAAACCAGAGCATCTCAGGAGGTTGCGGTCGAACCTCGAAGAGGTTCAACCATGCTTAACCGAGGGTGATGCGAAGCGTCACCTTCGGCAAGAACGATTCCACGCCATCTCGACCCCAACGGGGTCGAACAGGATGAACACCAGGAGGTTCGACCCCTTCGAGGTCGCTTAGGGACAGAGCGCTGATACCGCAGGTGCCGCTTCGCGCCACCAGCCGGTTAAGCATGGTTGGATGGTTTCACCGTCCAC
>NZ_NFJB01000027.1 GCF_002159645.1 Parabacteroides sp. An277
AAATCAAACTATTCAGAGCAAACCTCAGAGGGGTTGCAGACAAGAAGTTCTTCTTATTCCGTATTGCAAAACTATATGCATATCCCCACTAAATTTCTACTGAGCCCAAACTTCGCCTTCATACCAAAGCGACAACCAAAGAGCATCCGGATTTGGTCTTAATGCCGCCTCTTTAATAGTTCGGTTAGCTGTCTTAATTGTCAGCATCCCTATTTGCTCTGGCACAGATGCCGCCAATTGGTCTGCTTTCTGGAGTTCTGCGCCGATTGCTTGATAAATGTTGAATCCACCCATCATCTATCCTCCCATAAATTATATTGTTTATCTTTGACTTTTCGGAACAAGGCTTTGTCCGTTGTATAATAACCAGCTCTAAATTTCGTATGCGAATCCTCTTTCTTGTAAAGCAATTGGATAATCCCTCTATCTTCCATATCCGCCACATACCTGCAAATGTTAGCTCTCAAAATCCCGGTTTGCAGGAACACGTCAAGCATTGTTTTCGGCCTTTCCAAAAAAGATTGATAAACTATTTGGTATTGCGTGCGAAAATCCATATCTTTGCCCTTGTCTTTAGGGGGATTGGTAGTCGATGAGGCTACCTTTTTTCTTATAGTCATATTTCAGTTGATTTTATGCGTTTTCAAATATTTGTTTGCTTCATCCCTCAGCTCGCTTCCACTTCTGCGTTTACCGTTTGATAACCATTTATCAATGTCGGATTGAAGGAAACGTAATTTTTCCCGCCCTTGTGATAGGGGATTTCCCGCCTGCTTACCCATCCATAAATGGTTGCTTTCGCGGGGTGATCGGGTAGGTAAGCTTTCAGTTCGTCAATGTTCAGCCACCTATCCATCGGAGCGGCTGGTGCTTCGCTCTTTTCCATTAACACTTTCTCCAAAGCCTCTACTTTGGTGATGAGGTATGCCATCGCTTTAGGCATGGTCTCGAAAGTAATCGTTTCGTTCATTTTGCTATCCTGCTGGCTGCGTTCAGGCTTTCAATTCCCGCCATGAAAGAAAAAGAAAACCGCTACCTCAAATGAGATAACGGTGCAAAAGAATAAATAAACCAAAAAGTTATCGCATAACCTATATTTAGCCTAAATAAGAAAATAGAGAGAACTATTACTTATTATAGTATTCTTCCCCTTTTCTCTTTAATTTGTCGAATATATCTAAGAAATTCGCATTACGTTTAGCCGTTGCGAGGAGTGGACTGTAATCATCGATTTTTACATTAAAGAATTGACCTAATGATTTGATGAGTTCTTTTTTATTTGTTGCAGTTCTCCCATCTGTTGTATTGAATATACGGCAATCATACATTGCACTAATGATTTTGATAAAATCAGTTTTTTTATCTTCTGATATTGTATAATTGCTAAAACCATCATTTACCTTTGTTTGCGTCGATTCTTCCCATTTCTTAAATAGAGTATTGATTCTTTCTCCAATTGAGCCAAGTTCCATAGCTATCCAGTCTAAACGAGACAGAACTATGTCTATTTCTGCGAAATCAAGGATACTATTATCTTCGACTTCGTGTATTACTTTGTATAACGGATGTTCCTTATTGTTATACGCTTCTTGGAAATAGCCAAATTTAACCGTAATATTCGGGATATGTCCTTTCCATTGTGCACGATAAATGTTGATTAAATTGATGATACTATCGGGATTATAACTTGATAGATTTTGAATAAATTCTTGCTCAATATGATCCATTCGTGGATTTTGTTCTCTTGCGATATCGAGCAACATTCTTTTATACGAATCGCTATAACCGCCATAGTTATTTTCTATTACATTGGGCAATTCTTCATCTGTACAATGAAAAATAATAGGAAAAGATAATCTCCATAAAATTCCAAGTAAATAATCACCTATTGATTGACTTGTATATTCATTAAAAGCAAGTTGTTTCCCATCTTCTACCCATTTACCCAAATCGTTTTTCGTGTATTTACTTTTAATTTTAAGCCAATATTCTATGTGGTTTAAAGCATCAACCGCATTATAGATGTTCTTTTGCAATCTTTTTGTCTGTTCAAAATTAATGGTCATAATATTATGTTTATAGGATTTTTATTTTCTCTGCCGCTTCTCTCTTTGCTTCCTCCAATGTCTTGGCATACACCAACGTAGTGCCGATGTTCTTATGTCCCAACATTTTCTGTATAGTGGTTATCTGCGTACCGCTGGCAAGTTGCAGGGTCGCAAAGGTGTGCCGAAAGCAATGGAATGTGGCGTTACGGGTGATTCCTGCCGCCCCAAGCCATTGAGCCAAAGCCTTGTTCGCGTATGCGGAATAAACCAAGCCCTCAAATACAAGGTCATCCGGCTTGCGTCTTTCCCCACATAGTTGCATGGCTTGTTCGGATATAGGAAGCTCATCGTATTTACTTGTCTTTTGGATGGTATATTTCAAAGTGAACTTGCCATCCTTTTCTTCGATTTCTCCCCACTTCATTTTGCGTATATCCGAATGTCTCAGACCTGTGAGCGCTGAAAAGAGAGCGGCACGTTTCAACACCGGGTTTGTACATGGAGTTTCTACCAGCCGTTTAAGCTCGTCAAGGCTTAGGAACTCCCTGCGGGTTTCCTTTTCTTTGATACCTTTCAAGTCCTCGTTGATGTTCTTAGGCAGATACCCGTACTTATAAGCCGATTTCAAAGCTATCTTGAATTTGAGAAAATAGGCAGCAGCCGTGTTGTTGGATAATACAACCTTGTCGCTTCTGTGCGTCCTTACGTTCAGGAGATAATCCCGAAATCGCTCGCACCAAAGCAAATCAATGTCGCAAAAACGCTTTATCGTTGCGTTGTCCGATTTCTTGGTGTAGTCCTGTAAATGCTTTAGCGCACTCATCCAGTTATTGTAATTGGATTCTTTCTTATCCTTAGCCAAATTGCGGAAGTAGGCAATAAAATCCCCCTTGCTGCGTTCTTTGGCTTTCAGCATCTCTGCTTCTGCATCCGTGTAGATTTCCGCTTTGCTTAGTTCGTTCTGCCTGTTGGCTCGTATGATTTCAGCAAGGCGTATCTTTTCCTCATCCGCTTCGCTGTACTTGTGTGAGCCGTCTTTGTTGGTTTGCAGTTCCCCGTTTCTTTTCTTCAAGGGAACAACGTACATGCCCAAATATTCCCGGCGCATCGTTTCGCCTGTCTTGGGGTTCGGAATGCCGGGATAATAATCAAGGTAAAGCGTTTCCTTTCCGGTGTTGAGCATCCGGAAGCGTAGCGTTACTTTTGTTGTCTTTGATTTCCTCATGATTCCTTATTTTTAAGTTTGTCAATATGCTGTTTACTGTAATAGAGCTTACCATTAAGCCGCTTCTTCGGGATTGAGTACCGGGAAACAAATACCCTGACAGCTTGCTCTGTCATACCGTAGATTTCCATTACTTCGGATGTCGTTATCCAATCTGCAAGGTTGGAGAGGGTGTAGTCAAATCCTCGTTTCTTGAAATACGCATCCATCCTGCTTTTGGCTATCAATGTCCGTGTACCTGCTTTCTTGGTAGGTACGTTCTCCGCATTGATAATCTTTCTTATCCGATGCCGGAGCAAACCGTATTTCTCCGTAACCTCGTCAATAGTGTACCATTCATCTATTGGCTTGCGTTCCCCGGTTGTCAGCACTTCGTAAGGTTCTACCTCATCGAACAAGGCTTCTATGTCCTTTTTGCGTATCAAAGTCGTGCGCTGCGATAGACGCTTTGCCGGGATGATACCTCTTACTACATTGCGATAAATAGTCCATCGGCTTACTCCCATAAGTGTAGCAGCTTCGGAGATAGAAATATAATCCTGTCTGGATAAGTCCACCTTTGCCCGTTCCCGTTTCGTCTTGGATGCCATAGAAGCGGATAAGGAAATAACCTCTTTGCGTTTGATAGCCCGGTATGCTTTACAATTACATTCATGTGAGCAATAACGGGCTGTTTGCGTGTACGCTTCAAACTCGCGTCCGCAAAACTCGCATACTTTCTTTATCGGTTCTTTCGCTTTCATATCCGTATCTTTTCACACCTATTTATGTTGCTCTACGTTGCTACACGTTGCAGTAAGTAGCAAATGGAGATTTTATATCTTATGTGCTATGTTGCAAACGGTGATTAAATACGCTTAAATGTGGTACAAATAATCCTCATTTTGCATCGTGGTACATAAGTGGTACAAATATACAATAAATAAATGGATAATAAAACGAAGTAACAATAAATTTACAGACAAAGAAAACCGCTATAATAGATAATATTATAACGGTTTTATGATAGATGCTATTTCTTTGTTTATTACCAATTACTTTCCGACGCAGTATGTGTACATTGTTGATTATCAATAGTATAGCGCTCTAAAAGGTACAACCAATAGGCTGGCAAGTATCTGAGAATGTGTAAGTTAGTGATTTTTAGCACCATTCTCGGCATGTACCTCCATTTTGGAAAGTAAAAGTAAGTGTAATTTCTTGAATATCAAAATGTGCGGTACAAAAACTTGTGAAAAATGCCGATTTTTGATGAGAAAAGGTACAAAAATAGCTCTAACCCGAGGGCCACATTATGATTATTTTGCGAAGTACTCACTCTTCATTAATAGGCATAAATCGGTCCTGTAACGAGATTTCACCAGCTTTATTATCCAATATATCATTCTTGATAAAGGCAATCTTTGAGCGGGATATTGAGGTCGTTGAAGAGATTTGATAGCGATGCATCACTTCGGTCGAACTGATGGCCTTTTCTCCAGCTATAAGAGCCTTGAGGTAGTTCAGTTGTAAGTGGTCAGTGTTTCGGTGATTGTTACAAACAACAGACCTATGTGACAGCGGTCGCTATTTTTAAGATTGCCTTAGTAGTAATATTCTGAATAGAAAAGGAAGTATTATTTCTTTTTCTGTTCAAATTATTGCTATATTTGCAGTATGGATAGAAAATTAACTGAAATAGGAACCATTCCAGTAACGACTTCAATCATTGAATCGTTGTATCCGGAACTTAAGTCTGCTGACAAGAAAGTAACCTGGCTCGAAAAGCAAGGGATTATCATCAGATTGAAGCGGGGACTTTATGTGATCAACCCCGAATATTCAGGAAAGACTCTATCGAGTGAGTTGATTGCCAATCATCTCTATGCACCTTCGTATATTTCAATGTCTACTGCACTACGATATTATGGACTTATCCCCGAGGCTGTATATGTTCATCAATCAATGACGGTAAAGCACTCGCGTAGCTTTCAAACTCCGGTCGGCTGTTATGACTACAAACATATCTCAAAAATGGCATTTCCAATAGGAGTAAGGAGTATGTATAAGGATAATTATGCTTTTCTTATTGCATCACCGGAAAAGGCTTTGTGTGATTTGATTGCCAATTCCTCGCAGGTCAATCTTCGCTATATGAAAGATGTGGAAACATATCTTGAACAGGATATTCGTATGGATATGGATGAGTTCAATAAGATGGATAAAACCATATTCGAAGACTACATAAAAGTTGGCAAAAAGGCCGATTCAATTTCGACACTTTTAAAATTCTTAAGACGATGAAAAATGAAATATTCGACAATATGCTCTCCCGTTATGATTTAACAACAGAGCAACAGAAGAGAAACGCTATATTTGAAGTGAACCAACAAGTGATACTTGCTGGCTTGTATGCCGGAGGCTTTTTTGAGTCGGCGGCTTTCTATGGTGGAACTTGCTTGAGAATCTTTCATGGCTTACAGCGTTTCAGTGAGGATATGGATTTTTCATTGCTTACGCAAGATGATAAGTTCGATTTTACGAAATACTTTCCTGCTATCGTTGATGCTTTTACAATGGTAGGCCGTGAGGTTGAAATAAAGAAAAAAGACAAGAGGAATTTCGGAAAGGTCGAATCGGCATTTCTTAAAGATAATACCAATGTGTATGATGTGACTTTCCAAACAGAGAAATCTATAAAGATAAAGATAGAAGTAGATACTTGCCCACCGTTGAACTTCAAGACGGAACAGAAGCTATTGCTTCAGCCATATTCATTTATGACCCGTTGTTTTACACTTCCCGACTTGTTTGCAGGCAAGATGCACGCCTTAGTATATCGTGCGTGGAAGAACAGAGTAAAAGGTCGTGATTGGTACGACTTTGAATGGTATGTACGCCATAATATCCCACTTGATTTTGCTCATTTGGCAGAACGATGCAAGCAGTTCAACAATGAGAATATCACTCCAGAGTTATTCAAGGAGAAACTCATTGAGCGTCTCTCTTCAGCTGATATAAAACAAGTGAAAGAAGATGTATTGCCTTTCGTGCGCAATCCAAAAGAACTTGATATTTGGTCAAATGATTATTTCGTACAGTTGGCTGGAATGATGAGAATGGGATAATCTTATATTTATGTAATGCATTTAGCGGTAAATAAAAATGACAAATATGATTAATTGGCTGCATATATCTGATTTACATTTAGGTAGTGAAGGTGCAATAACGAACATGATGCGCGATGAGTTGCCTGAATACTTAAAAGAACTAGGAGTAAAATGTGATTATGTATTCTGTACTGGTGACATTCGAACAGCAAATGTAAGTTCTAACGTATTTACGGATGAAATGGCCGATTATTTGAAATCTATATGCGATGCAGTCCAGACATCAGTGGATAGATTGTATATAGTTGCCGGTAATCATGATGTGGATAGAGATGTTGATGGTCGTCATGATGTTATCAGGAAAGTATTCCATGATAGCGAAAGGTACTATCACCCGGATAATGGCATTATAGAGCCGGAAGACCTGTCGGTCATTATGACAGGAGAGAAAGATTTTCTTTCTTTTCTTAGCAAAATATACGACGCAGACCGACTCAAATTATATGGCAATCCCAAAATGCCGCATTTTAATATAGAGACAGAACATTTCAATATTCTGCATGTAGATACCAATTTAGCATACACCAGCGGACAAGAACATAACGACTTGTTCGTTGGTACAAAGTTATTATATGACGCAGTACGTACGCTTAATAAGAATAAACCGACTATATTGCTTAGCCATTATCCGGTTACTTCGCTTATGCAAGGAGAGAAGAAAGTGCTCTCGACGATGCTGCAACATAATAGAGTGCGTCTATGGCTGGCTGGGCACGAACATGACCAAGTGCTACAGAAAGTTCATTATATCTATTCTTTACAAGCTGGTGTTTTGCGTAATGAACAAGATGTACGGTCTTCGGTCCTTTTAGGACGATACGACCCGACAACCTGTGCGTGTTTTGTAAATGCGCATACATGGTTTGAAGAAGGTTGGGCTAAGTATCCTTATGTTGATTTGGAGAACACGCCTCAAGATGTTTTTTCCATAAATTTAAGTCCTAAATTAAATGATAAGGTTGCTATTCCACAAGATCTGGAACAGGCGATGAACGGCCTTACATTAAGAGATGTTAATGTAGATTTAATTCAGCGGGAGCCGTTGCTCCCTGCAATTCAGAGCGATAATATCGTAGAACGTACAGCTTTGTTGGATCGTTGCCTTAATGCACTGGATGATGGTAAAATACTCGTGATTTTTGGTTCTTTGAAAATAGGAAAATCGACTTTAGCAGCACAAATACATCAGCACAGGCCAAAAACTGCCATATACGATTCTGTTTTGCAGACAGATCTGGAAAATAAGATAAAAATACTGCTAAAGGAAGGAAAGGGCGGTGAAAGTGTGTTGGTAAGCACGGGGGCATTAAATCTGAATATAGCAGGACTTGATGATAGTAGAGTTTGTCAGATTGAAGTACCTTTATTGACAGTCGCTGAAACCAAAGAACTTGTTGATACGTATAGACCAGAGCAGAACCCACATATGTTCATTTATGCACATAGTTGTGGACATCCTGTTCTTGTGCGAACACTTTGCGAATATTTGAAAGCTAATCATTGGCGATTAGATGAAAAACATTTTTCCAATCTTTTAGCATATAGTTTTGACTATAATCTGAGTAGAACAATGGCTGATTTGATGCGGACATTGTTAGCTGATACGACTGATCGCGCTTTGCTAAATCGTCTGTTGATTGTGAATGGTACTTTCACTGAAGAAGATGCCTGCAAATTAGCCGGAATTGATCCATCTATTGACGAACCAAGAATGCGTTTAAATGGATTAGTTCCTACATGGGTAATGCCATTAGATAATTGTTTTAAAGCGAACCCACTTATCAGTAAATTATGGAAGCCTGATGTGCCAGAACAAACTTTCAAAGATGCCAATTTATTATTAGCAGAAGGTATTTTGACTAAGAAAAAAGTACTTGGAGAACATGATGTACTGAATTATATCCTATACAGTATTAAAGGTGGTGCGGATAACAATGCTGGAAGAATGTACATCACAACCTTAATGAAATTGGATGATATTGGAGAATTGCCACATGGAAGCCTCCTTTGTAAATTATGGATAAATGTCCCCTTACCCAAAGGAATGTCTATTGATGTCAAGATAGGAATACGTTATCTTCAAATTGCACTTATCAAAGATCTGAGTGCAACTCAACGATCATTCTTGATAAAAGATTTAAAAGACAATGTCTCTAAATGTACTGATGCTGAAAAAATACCGTTCTATAGCAGCATGATTACAATGATTTGTTGGATGGAAGGTGACATTGAGGGTGGGTTGTCACATTATCATCGATACCTGGAAAGTAAAGGTGATGATAATAAACTATTAAAGACTATTGGAGATGCAAAACCATTTTTTGATAATAACATTTGGTTTTTCCTTCTGCGTTTGTCTAATGAACAAGATTTCATTAACTGGCTTGATGTATTCAAGGCAGATGATATTGAATACTCACATAACGACCATGTAATTTGCGAGTGTTGTTATCTTGCAATAGAACGACTTTGGAGGTATCATTTAGGGGGTAAACCCGTTAATGATCGTGTGAAGATATTATTCAGAATTTTGGAAAAAGCAGAACTTAAGCGCTGTTCAGAACTTGCTATCGCTTGTGTTTTTGCAATTATGGAGATTTTTAATTCTGAACACCGTTATGAAGAAGCTCGATCGCTATATGAAAGCAAGTATTCTAAGTATGAAGAATTGCCATTTGCGCAGTTGATTTTGAATGGTTCAATGGGGAATAGCTACTTCCGAGATGTTGCTGAAGTACATGGTCATGCTCTTGATTACTTTAAAAGGTCACTTTCGATTGCAGATACCGAGTTGATTCCTAATATTATGTTGCATGTTAAGCAAATGATGGCATACGTTCTGGCTGAGACTAATATTAATGTGGCAGTAAAAGAACTTGAAGAGGCACTACAATATGTTTCTGATGTTAAACATCGTATAGATATATATGAATACTATCAGTGCATAGGAGAGTTGTCATATGCATATTGGTGTGCGGGCAATAAACAGAAAGCTGTTGAAAAACTATCAGAATGTGTGCGTTTTGTCACGAATGACCTTCAAGATGGCAAAGAAAAATTTGCCAAGAGCTTTATCTGTTTATTAGGGTGTCTAATAATAAAGTATCAGTGCGACTTGGATAACAAACCTATGCCTAAAGATCAAGCAATTCCTCATCATGGGATGTTCACTGAAAATGACTTAAGTTCATTTGATGATTTATATAGCGAAGACCGTATCTATACATCCTGTTATCAGATGTGTCAACTGTGTAAAATGGTCAGCTTAATGGATTTTGCTCGCGAATGGGCGCATAGAACACTGGATGCATGTAAGAAAAGAGGCGAAGTTCGCGAGATTCATTATATACTCTTCCTGTTATTACCATATTTTATTGAGGATAATGATAAAGATGCCATACTTTTTGTAATTAATCATACATGTGAAGCGCAGCGTATTAGTTATGAGAATCACCCTGAACTGCATAAAGAAAATGCAGACTTTGAGTTTGTTGAGTTTCGTATAGTACCTCTTCTAATGGTGTCGCTTAGTCAGAATCTTCGTGGAGATGATAGTGGTTTGAAACTCATTAAGAAGGTATTGGACAATTATCATCCAGTGAATAATCCTGAAAAATTTGAACTAGTGAAATCTGTGTTTGATAGACCTTCGTATGATAAAGACTATATAGCGGAAATTAATAAGTTGGACATGAATGATAACTATGTTGTTTATATTTGTGCTTATCTGATGACAGCTTATCAAAGTGAGGCAGATTATGCATTTTCACTTCTAATTGCACTTTTGCCTATGTTGGAGAAACAATTGATTCAAATCTTGGGTGAAGATATAAAACCTATTATTAATCATTTTGTGACTGATTTTTGGAAGGCTAAAATTCTAACAGCTCCTAACGAATTCAAAGATTACGAGTTCCTTCGAGAAAAGGGGCTTCCACTTATTGAAAAGTATGAAGGAAAAATAAATCAGGCAAATCATACGATGCTTATCGTGAGCAATCATATAAATAAACTAATTAAGCTTAATGGCTTACAGGAGGATTGGATGGATAAGTGATCTTTTTTGCTTATCAATATTCCTACACTAAATGCAGAAAACCGAATCAGGCTTGAAAGTAAACCTACCAGGGTTATTATATATTTATAGACTATAGTCTTGCTAGCCCAATAATAGGAATTGTTATTTTGGCTTATCCCCAAGTCAACGCTTAGGGGGGTAAGCCGTTTATCGTTTATTTAAGTCTGCCCCATTTTTCCTGCAAGCTCTATAAATACATCTCGTACAACACTGCTGTCCGGAGAAATTTTACCATAAAGTAGGTTGCTCGACAGAACCCGCCTCCGGAACACAAACGGGAGTTGTCGGCTGATTATAAATTTCACGGATATCCGCCCTCTGGAAGAGGACTTGTCCGATTGAGTTAGAGATAGAATGAAGACTTGGATCCAACCCGTATCGCTTCTTCGCAATGATGAGCAGAAGATAGTCCCAAATGGCTATCCATATCTGCGTGTACACGGCGTTCTTGGAAGTGCCGTAGAAAGTCTTGATGTGAAGATGCTGCTTGATCCATTTGAAGAACAGTTCTATCTGCCAGCGTTCACGGTAGAGTTCCGCAATAGTCAGCGGATCGTCAATCGCAAAGTTGTTGGTCAGAAATCGATATACTCTTCCAGTCTCAAAGTCTTCATACACAACAAGTCTCAATGTGTCTGGATACTTTCTGGTAGAGTAATATCCAGCAAGTCTGATAGTCTCATCCGAAAGAACGCCCGAGTCTTTGTTGACAGGTCTGGACTCAATAACCTCATAAGACATATTGTCCTTGGCGCGTGTAACAAAGTAGGCGCCCTTTTGCTGGAAATGTTTGTAAAGTTTCTCAAAGGCAACATACCCCCTATCCATCAGGTAGAAAGCACCTGCTTCAACAGGAATCTTGTCCATCATCCTGGCATCGTTAACCTTGCCTGGCGTGAGCATGACAAATGTGGGAATCGAGCCTCGCAGATCCATCAGTGTATGTATCTTGAACGCGCCCTTACCATGATGAAACTCGGCCCATGGACACAACTTAAGACACAGTTCAATGGTACTGCTGTCAAACGCATATATCATCTCCTCAAGACCAATTCGCAGCTTTTCATCCTTGTAAAGCATCGTGGCTTCCTTTACCAAAGTCATCGCAAAGTCTTGATATATACGCCAATCCTTCTTCTCGTTGGCCTCCGCAAGCGTGGATCGAGGTATTGCCTTGATTCCGGAGCGATAGAGGTCGCCGCAGAGGTTAAGTGTAGTCTCTATATCTCTCAAACCATCTCTGTCAGTGAACTGTGCAAAACTCATCACCATGAACTGGTCACGACAATTGAATTTGATAGCATGCCGGTCACCTTTGTAGCGGTCGACACATTTCTTGAACTCGTATTCGTTAATGAGAGACATAATCTGAGCGAAGATTGTTTTTCCTTTGTTCATGGCTTGCGGATAACCTCTTGATGGCTACCGCAAAGTTACTGATGTTCTAATCGAAAAATTTTCTGATGCTTGTAACTTATTGATGTTTAATAATTAAAACATTGTCGGAGAATTTTTCTCCGGACACTAGTGCTCGTACAATTAAAAATAGTACTTAGAGAAGTTTCTCGCTCTTTCTAAGTGTTCCATCATTAATGCATGTGAACGTCTCGATATCTGGACAGAAGATTTCCTTGGCCTTAATATATCGTGAACATATCTCTTCGGAAAGATTCTCTTCTTCTCCTACTATGACCCATGATTTAATCTTTCCGGAAAGAGATTTAGGGATAGATCGTCCCTCTGGTATAGTTACAAGACCAAGACTAACTTTCTGTTTCAACATGCTAGCGATATTCTTGTATAGATCAGGATAATCCTCCAACACTTGGGTCAGAAGACGTTGATAAAATCCTACTTGAATTGGTGATGTGAATATTTTCTGTGGATCGTCTCCCTTCAATTCAATAATTATTAAATCACCATCCCAAGTCAGACCGAGAAAGTCCACTTCTCCGTAAGTTGTTGCTACATTCTTCCTCAGGCTCTTCAATGACGGCCTGAACTCGTTTTCTAAAAGATTTTTGAGCTCGGCATCTATTTTGTCAAGTATTCTCTTCTTGGTTACTTCATTTCTGATCCCAATCACAAATTCCTTGTCAATTATAATGAAGTCATCATCCGGTTTGTTCAAGAAAGTGTACCTACGGGCAATCAGATTCTGGTAATATCCTTCTGCCTTTTTCCCTGTCGATTCATTCCCATAATATCTGGAAAGATTTGGATCTGCTTTCAGTTTGTCCAAAAGAGTATTCAAATAAACGGATTTAGTTATGTCTTCATAATATTCCGGGCAGAGGTCATAATACTTTTTCTCATATGAAATTTTGCTTTTCCCACTCTTCTCTATTTTTATGATTTTACTTGTTCCGCGGTAAACGGAAAACCAAGAGTTGTTTTTATTGCTTCCTGTTTGGAAATCTAGCTCAGGATGGTCCTTGACATACTGTATCATCCAATGGTATTGTCCACCTTCCTTGAATTGATTATAAATTACTGGATCCATTGTCCTGTTATAATAGAAGTCTGATGTTATGTTCTGCTTCGCCATGTATTGAAATTTTGATTATAAATATAACCTTTTTTGATGTCATTATACACTTGGCAGTGTAGGTGATTTCTCGTTTAATATAAAAATCATTCCAATTGTTTTTCTGAAAACAAAGCCTTACTGATTAATTCTTTTGCTTCTTGTTCTTTTTGTGCAATTTTCGTTTCGTCCCACCTTTCTCCTTTCTTAATAGTATTCATCATAGATTTTAATTTGAGACTATAGGTTTTCATAGCCTTAGCGTCACCAAAGTTTTCATATTTTGCTCCCGGGAGATTATTGGTAAACTTTGAATTCATACCTCTACTGACAAGACACAGATTTCCAAAACTATGTAGATGGTTAAAATCCATTGGATCTTTATCCGTTGGATGTTGTGGGTAGAAATGTTCTACAGAAGTTCTGTACGAAAACTCAAAATCTGTATCCTTTGTCTCTTTCAATAACAGGTAATCGTAAAAGTTAAATACAAAATTCTCCACATGTTCTCCTTTTTGTGGATACTCGTCTATATTGATATTTGACCATAGGATATCTTTATCATGATTTACACTCTTTCCATTATTCTCGAATATAATAGTCTCAAATGGAACCTTATTTTCAGGGATTGCTAGGTATCTATCTAACATATATACTTTTGACAAATTCCATAAATATTCCGCATATTCAGTGGCATTTGTATTCCTATGATTATAGACATAGTATAAACTGGCATTCATCCAATGCTTATATATCTGAGTCGGTGCTGACACATGAAACATCGATAGGAGCATAATTATATTACGGTTTTGTCCAGATCCATCATCTTCGTATTCTGTTTGTGAGAAGGTGTCTTTGTAATAATATTTATCTTTATCTGCTTTTTGAGGTAATAATTTCTTCAGACTCCATTTATCTTGTTTTCTTTTAATGATGTATTTATCAAAGAGAAGACGTAAATCAAGGAGTTTCATAATAAATTCTATGCTGAAACTAGCAGTATCTTTTTCACTTTTGATTACGCTTTTGAAAATCTTTGTCAACCTTTTGTCATCCAACACAACTTCTTTATTGTCAGGACGGATTATTTTTAGAACATGAAGCAGGAAGTTGGAAAAAGTAATCAATGAATGGTAAGTTTCTGATTGGTCTTTGTCGGTACTTTCTTCCCATGGCTTTCTATAAGGTGTGTTGTTAGCAGCATCTACGAATAACCGCTCTAAAGAATGATTTTTTTCTTCGTCACCAAGATCGGAATTTTTATTGTATAATGCAGCTAAATCATTGAATGAAATTTTAATATTTTCAGTGCCATAGTTGTCAAACATTTGTTCTCTTATGTCTTTTGAGAAATTTAGCTGAACATATCTATCCATATTTGAACAGGCTTCCCAAATCAGATTAAATGCAGCCATGGCAGACTGATTTTCCTTAATTGGAGACATAAGATGTGCTTTCACAATTTCGTGTTGTTCAAGTTGCTCTCCCCTGGAGTTCATTATCTCAAAATAGTGATTAAGGTTTGTGTCTTTCGGAACACTTATCCGAAGAATGATTACCTTATTAAGTAGATAATCAATAAAAGTAGAAACGGAAATCTCTTTATCCTGACAAATCTTATCAATTATACTCCACGCTTTGTTATACACAGCCATAATATTAGCATCAACAACTCCATGATTAACAGTTTCAGGATTGTTGTACAATGCAAATAACGTGAGGTTTGATTTTTCTCTATGATCAAAAGAGAGATTTACCTTAGAATACCATGATAAGTCATATTTTAAATAATTGTGTTTAAGCGCACATAGGAGAATTGTTATGGTTGTTGTTCTCTGTTGTCCATCAATTGTCTCGAAATACAAACTATTGTCCTTATGCCTTGGAAATACAATAAGATTTCCTATGTAATAGTTATTTGTGGGAGAATCTTTCGCATAGTCAGCTATATCCTGAATAAGTTGGGTTGTTTCGTCCAGTCCCCAGGCATAGTTTCTTTGATAAATAGGTATGCGGTATTCATTACTGTTAAGCAATTCTTTTATGGTAAGTTCTTGTATATCGTTCATAATAATCAGAAATAGAGTTGTTTGATTTGAGTGTCTGCATTTGAAGCTAATGATCCGATTTGTGGAGTCATGAGATTTATAATGTCATACGGAGATTGAGCATCACGAATAGTTTTAAACATGATTCCGCTAGTGGCACTATTATCTATAGTTGGAAGCTGAACACTGTAATGTATCAGGCGAATTTGATATGCATATCTAAAGATCTTTCTCACTACCTTATTTATTTCAGCGAAGCCAAATCTATCAACATAATAAATCAAGAGGCAATTAAATAACTGTCGGACATAGGTATCACCAGTACGATTTCTATTAGAATAATTATTTAACATCCGAATGATTTTATATGCTGATTTTTCATCTTCTGTTGAGTCATAATTTTTGTATTCATTTTCGTCTATGATTTTATTGTACAAGGCATCATAGTAGCGAATCATATCAAAAAAACGGCTTCCGTTAATACATATTTGATCTATCTGGAAAGGAAATTCCATTTTTGACTGGTCGATTTTTCTATATGGTTCATTAGCATAAAAAGATGAGAAGAAATGACATATAATTTGCTGCATATAAAAAGGATACCGTTTATCCTCCAAGGATATACCCTTAAAAGCATCAATATTGTCTTTCGTAAATTCCTTTCCACTATTATTTTTGGCCCATCTTTTGACTCTATATAAAGTCAAAAACAATTCAACTAATCTTTGTGGATCAAGATCCTGCCATTTAGTGATGTTATCGCTGTCCTTCTCAGAGAGTTTTTTGATTTCTCTAAGATGAAAAGCCTTCAATAGATCATGTGGCTCCAAATCTTTTCCTCTTGCATTTTGTGAGTCAAAGAATTGGAAAGCTTCAGATATTTCGGGTAGGCGAACTACAACAAACTGACATTTGTTTAAAAGAAAATCTAAAAAATTATCATCCAAATCATCTAATCTATCTTCAATTGCTGTAAGGTTTTCTCTCACATGTCCAATTGAATGCTCGTTTGTAAATTCCGTACGTTTACAAAATGTTTTAATTCTATCTTGTACTTCCTGATAAGGATTCTTGGCCCTTATTTCTTTTTTGTTGAAAAGTTCGTATAAAAGCAAAGAAAGAGTGACTATACGTTGTTGTCCATCTACTATATTGTTCTCATGAAGAACAAGAGTTCCTAGTCTATACTCTTCGCTGTCCTTGAAATACAAAAGGTCATTTATTAATTGGTTGACATTCTTTACACCCCATTTATATGGACGTTGATATTCTGGAATTATGAAGTTATTGAAAGGTAAATCTTTAATTTTTAGAATACCATAAGTAAGTTTTTCTACTTGCATACTATCAGCTGGTGGAAGACTTTCCAGATTTTCCATTTGCTGCATTATGATTTCCGCGTCTCCATGCTCTGCTGACAAAGGAGATAGCACAGGGTCGAATATTTTGGATATTTTTTCAAAGCATTTGATGATATCGTCTGCAGATTGAATAGTAATATTTATTCTACATCGGCCTTGATTACGATTACCCCATCTATGCCAACTTAGCTCTTGATGCTGATAAGATTCTTCAACTAACTCTCTCCAAATAGTATTATATTCATAACCGCTAAATTTCCCTTCAAGGTGCAACTCAACGTATCCTTGATAGTATTCGTAATGTATATCGATATCGTGGAGAATAGTCTCCAATTGGATGAAACGATTATCGTGATAATGATTTGTTTCAGTCTTGTAGTATCTTCCAGGAAAGTAATCCTTTAGCTTGGGTTCAACTTCCTTTTTTAAGCTATCGGTAATTTTCAAATAGTTCATAATTATTAATATATTCTGTAATACATGAGCAAATGCTGTACATCATAATCTTAATAGAGATTATCATTAGTGTCCCGTTAAAATGGGACGAGTTAAACAATTAATCAAATAGCCCCGGAATAATGGGATTATATAGATCTTTGACATCATTGAAATTAGTCTTGTCGAACAGGTCACGCAAGTGGGTTTTGTCAGTCAATGATATGCTGAGAATTTGCAAAACTTCATAGGTTGAACGTTTCAACTTCATATCATGTTGGACAATAGCCACAAGACAGTACGTGATAATAGCCACACTGATTTGTATGCGAACAGCGTTCTCTGTTGTGCCCCAGAATTTCTTTATCTTGAGATGCTGCTTGATCCATTTGAAGAACAGCTCGATTAACCATCTTTTCTTATAAAGATTGGCGACATCCAGTGCAGAAAGTTGTTTTGCATTCGTCAAAAAAGTGAACTCACGGTCATCCTCTTCGTCGTAATATCGGACGAGTCTGAATGACTCAGGATATTTTTTCTCGGAGAGATATCCGGTCAGTTTCACTTCCGCATCTGTCATTATGTTCTTTGGCATTCTTCGCTTCCATTTGACTGTCTTATACTTTAAGTTCGTCTTGGCTCTGACAACAAAGAAAGAGTCTGTAAGATGTATCCTATAGAGTTCTTTAAAGGAGTCATAAGCCCTGTCGAATATATAATAAGCATTTGGTTCATAATGGATTGAAGACATTGCTGTGGAATCATGCTTTGAAGCAGTGGTTACGGTATAGAAAGCAGGAACTTGTGCTTCAATGTCGTATAAGACATGAGCTTTCACCCCTCCTTTCTTGCTTCGGAACTTTGCCCATGGAAATGTTGCAAGACACAACGGAATCGTTGTTGAATCAAACGCATATTTCTTTCCGGAAATGTCAAGGATGTTGGTCGTCCGCTTCTCGCAGGCTTCCTTCATCATATAGAATGCAAAGTCTTCGAAGATTCTGTAATCACGGTTCTGGTTGGCTGTCGCAAGAGTTGTCTTGGCTATCGGTTCACGACCTAAACCAAGATGATATTGCTTGGCCCTATGCGCCTCGAAAGTAACGATTAAGTCTCGCAGGCTCTCACGGTTACTCAGTTGTCCAAACATCATCGCGAGCATCTGATTCCAGCAAGTGAAATGTTTCACATATCTGTTGTCATCATACTTGCGAACATAGTTGTTGAACTGAGTCCTGTTCAGAAAAGCGGTTAATTGAGAGAACACGTATTTGTCTTGGAACATAGCAGCCATTTGTATTAGACTGCAAAGTTGCAAAATCAAGTCCGTTTCATTTCAAAAAACCGTGTAATTGACTATATTTCAATAATTTCAAAGAACTATTTATCCACTTTTACGGGACAGTAGTGAGAGATTATACATATTCCTTTTGTTCACGAAACAACATATTATATATTATTTTTTCACTATATTTGTATATTGTTGATTATCATTAACATAATACTCAAAAAGGTATAACCAGCAGGTTGACAAGTGTCTGAGAATGTGTAAGTTGATGATTTTTAGCACTATTCTCGGATTGTACCTTCATTTTGGAAAGTAAAAGTAAGTGTAATTCGCAGAATATCAAAATGAGCATTACAAATACTTACGAAAAATGCCGATTATATATGATAAAAGCTCACTAGTGTCCACTAAAAATTAGAGGACGAGTTAAAAATTATAATTACTAAATAAATTTGGTCCATCAAGACCGCTTTGTTCTTTGACATCATTGAATTTAGTTTTGCTGAAGAGATCCCTTAATGGAGTCTTGTCCGTAAGAGAAATGCCAAGAATTTGTAGAACCTCGTATGTCGATCTGTCCAGTTTCATATCATGTTGCATGATAGCTACAAGACAGTAGGCAATGATTGCTGAGTAGACTTGTATCTTTACAGCGTTCTCGGAAGTACCCCAAAATTTCTTTATTTTAAGGTGTTGCTTGAGCCATTTAAAGAACAGTTCCACTTGCCAACGATTCTTGTAAAGTTCCGCGACCTGTAAGGCTTGAATATGTTTTGCATTTGTAAGATAAATGAACTCCCTTTCGTCTTCTTCATCCCAAAACCTCACCAAACGAATCGTTTCAGGGTATGATTTTTGGGTATAGAAACCGGTAAGTTCAATCTCACAGTCGGACTGTATATTCTTAGGTAAACGTCGTTTCCATTTGAGTACTTTCGCCTTAATATTTGTTTTAGCCCGTACAACAAAAAACGAATCCATCATATGTATCTTATAGAGACGATGATAATCGTTATATGCACGGTCGAAAACATAGAAAGAGCCAGACTCATAAGGTATTACATCCATTGCCTTGACATCGTTTATCTTTGCTTCGGTTATATGGATAAAGGCAGGTACTTGAGTCTCTACATCATACAACGTATGGATTCTGATACCTCCCTTATGTGTACGAAAGTTTGCCCAAGGAAACAGTTTCAGACACAAGTCAATCGTTGTAGAATCGAAGGCATATACATTTCCGTTTAGTTTGAATATGTCATTTATTCTTTTCTTTCTGGCCTCGCTTATCATATAGAATGCGAAGTCCTCAAAGATACGGTAGTCCCGGTTCTCATTTGCTTTTGCAAGGTTACTCCGAGTGACATGTTTCCCAACCCCAAGATGGTAGCATTTCTCTTGATGTGCATTCAGCGCAACAATCAGATCACGAAGACTTTCGCGGTTACACAATTGTCCGAATATCAAAGTAAGAAGTTGATTCCAGCAAGTAAAATGCTTAACATACTTGTTGCCATCATACTTCTTTACGATACGGAGAAACTTGTAGTTGCCTAAAAACTCAACCATTTGGGCGAAAACGTATTTGTCTTTATTCATATACAGCCTAAGTTAAGGCTGCAAAGTTATGATTTCAAATCGTTGCGCAAGAAAATCTCTTGTAACAAACTGTAATTCAATTATTTCAAAGAACTATTTGCGATTTTTAGTGGACAGTAATGATAAAAGCTATAAAAATAGCTCTGAAACAAATTTGGAAGTTTCTGTTATCCATAAAGTACTCAGTCCTCAACCAATGGGCATAAATCGGATTTGGAACGAGATTTTACTAGCCTTATTATCCAATATATCATTCTTGATAAGGGCAGCCTTTGAGCGGGACTTTGATGTCGTTGAAGAGATTTAAGCGATGCATCACTTCAGTCGAACTGATGTTTTTTTCTCCAACTATAAGAGCTTTGAGATAGTTCAGTTGCTGTGTGGTCAGTGTTTCGGTGATGGTTACAAACAACAGACTTATGTGACTCGCTATTTTTTAAGATTGCCTTAGCAGTAATATTCTGAACAGAAAAAGAAGTATTATTTCTTTTATTGTTCAAATTATTGCCATCTTTCGATAAACAATATATTATTTGTTATCTGTAAAATATCAGCCTTATGAATAATATAATTGCATTTAATATCCCAACGCCCAATAATGTGGTTAAGCAGGTTGCGGCAAGAAAAAATTCGAAAAATAGATTTCCGTAACCTATCATAAAATAAAGTAAAACTATCATATTTATATATTATATGATATGTTGAGCTATGGTAAAAAGCACAATGGATACCAAGTAGCCAAGAGAGTTAAAGCAGAAGATGCAGATAGTGGATAAGCAGCTCAGGCAGGCTTGACTACGTACAAATCTCAGTATTGCTCAGATTTATTGAACGTGCCATCTGTTCGCCTTACGGTTTCCCACATAGAGAAAGATGTCAACAGAGGTAATAGGCATTTATCTTAGAGTACTTTATGTGTTTCAACTGGATGATGATATTTTTTTCTCGCAAAAGAAGGTGCAATGGGAAATGCCTTGCAGGATTTGAGTCTCAAAAAACGTGAAAGTGTATCCCAAAAAGAATAAGTTATGTAAATGACTATTATAATCGAACGAAAATGTCCTTCTGTACAAAAAATAAGTGTATCTTTGTAGATATTTTATCAATAAATAGTGATGAATAGAATTAAAGTTACACTTGTTGAGAAACAGAAAACCAATAGATGGTTAGCTGAACAAATGGGGAAATCAGAGAATACCATTTCGAGGTGGTGTTCTAATAAATCTCAACCATCAATCGCTCAATTACAAGAAATTGCGATCTTGTTAGATGTTGATGTTCGTATACTATTAAAATCACAGAAAGAGTAATATAAAATGTCGAAACGCATTGAATATATAATTGATGATATTAAGGAACAATATCTTGAAAAAGATAACAATATACCTTGGATTATCGGTTTTAGTGGAGGAAAAGATAGTACGGTTGTACTAACATTAGTGTGGAGAGCCTTGCTATCTATACGAGAAGAGTTAGGCGATACGGCTCTTGTTCGACAGGTGTATGTTGTAAATAATGACACCCTAGTGGAAAATCCTATTATTACAGACTATATCGTTGAGGTATTGGATTGTATCCGTATTGCTGCTATTGAACAAAAACTACCTATCAATGTCCAAATAACAGTGCCAAAATTAGAGGATAGTTTCTGGATTAGCTTCCTAGGTAAGGGATATCCTGTTCCAAATAATACCTTTAGATGGTGTACTGATCGATTAAAGATTAAGCCTACTACGCAGTTCATTCTTGATAAGGTAGATGCTATGGGAGAGGCTATTGTTCTTATTGGTACTCGTCTTTCCGAGAGTGCTACTCGTGCGAAATCGATTCGTCGTCACGAAATCAAGGGAAAACGTTTAACCAAACATCCATTGAACCCCAATACATACACATATCCTCCAATTAAAGATTTATATCTGGAAGAGGTATGGTATATACTCAACAATGAGCCATCACCTTGGGGCTATGACAATAAGAAGTTGTTCCAAATATATGCTGATGCCACAGCAGATGATTATGAGTGTCCTACTGTAATTACGGATAAGACACAGCCTTCATGTGGGCAGAGTCGATTTGGTTGTTGGGTTTGCACCGTAGTAAAGGAAGACAAGTCAATGATGGCCCTTATTAACAATGGCAATCAATGGATGGCTCCTTTATTAAAATATCGAGACGAAATGGTTGCAGGGCGAAATATTTCAGAAAATAGGTATGCAACCCGCAGAAACGGTCAAGCTGCTCAAGATGCTGATGGTCATAATCAAGGTAATTACACTTTTGAGTATCGCTGTGAGATGCTCCGTAAATTATTGGAATTGCAGCGCGATATGCAGAAAATAAAGCCGCATATGGAGTTGATTTCAAATCAAGAACTTGTTGCGATTCAAATTAACTGGTATCGAGATGGATTCTTTGCACCAAAAGTAACAGATATTTACAATGAGGTGTATAAACGAAATATGCCTCTTGAAAATATGCAGTACCAAGAGCGATTAATCCTTGAAAAGGTATGTGCAGAACATCCTGAAGATTACCACTTGATAAATGATTTGGTATCGCTTCAAAAGAGCAAGACTATTTTGATGAATAATAATGGCCTACAAGGCGATATTGAGAAACGATTAGATAACTACCTCAACCAGCAGTAAGCAATGTTTATAGAGTCAATAATATTACATAATTACAGAGCATACAAGGGGCATAACAAAACCTCTTTTAAGCAGGATGCCAAGAATATCTTTCTTGTCGCCGGCAACAATGGTTTTGGTAAAACTACATTTCTCACATCCCTCGTATGGTGTCTATATGGAAAATTAATGGTCGATGTTGATGAAAAGTTTAGACGCGATATCAATGATGCTCAAGGATATAAGAACTATGCCCGCCAAAGCTTGCATAAAGAGTTAGCAAGTGTTGTAAATACATATGAAGCAAGCCCTGAAGTGCGAAAACGGATTATAAAGCACGGTTATTCTTCGGAAAGCGAATATATTAAGAATGATGCGCAGTATTATGTTGAGATAAGTATTTCGGATATATTTATTCCATCTATCCCTTGTCGTACAATTACAATTCGACGAACCTATGACTACTTCTTAGATACTGAATTCGTTGAGGTGTTAATTGATGGACAGGTAAATGAATTAGCAAAAGACGTTGGCTACGACATCTTTATCAATGACTTTATTCTTTCAAAGGATATTGCAAAGTTCTTCTTCTTTGATGCTGAAAAGATTGTAAACCTTGCAGAAGTAAAATCAATTGATGAAAAACGTCGATTGAGTACGGCTTATAGCGAGGTTTTAGGTATAAAGAAGTATGAAGACATCAAGAGAAATCTTGAGAATCTTCGTCTCAAATTCCGAAAGAGTGCAGGCTCTACAGCAAGTAAAGCTAAATTGGATAGGCTTCAAGCTGGAGTTGATAATTTGGAGGCGCAAATTAGAACAAAAGAAGAGGAACGAGAAAGAGTTGATAATCAGATTCAGCAGTATAGAGCAGAGGCAGTTCAGTTGCAAGAGCGACTTATTCGTGAAGGTAATGCTATTAGTGTAGAGGACCTCAAGAAACAAAAAGAGTTGCTTATTGCATTGAAAGAGAAGGACTCTAAATTAAAGAGTCAATTACGCGAGATGTTAGATGTTGCTCCATTTGCTATTTCTGGTAAATTGTTCACAGACCTAATGACGCAGGTTATTGCCGAGAAGAAAATTAAAACGACTGTTGCCAGTCGTGCTGCCATAAATGCTGCCCTTCAATTAACACAGACTCAAATTACAGAAGGAGTATCTGAACTTAAGCTTACAGAACTTCAAAAGCAAGCTGTTGAGAGGATTATCGCAGACGCCTTTGCAAATAATATCGTTGAAACATCAGTGGAAGATGCGGCAGCTATTAAGGTGTTAGTTGACTTTAATGATAGTGAATCAAATGAGTTTCAGGCTTTGTTTGACAATATCAGATACTCTTTCAACACCTTATTCAAGCAGCTAGTAAAAGATATAAAGAACAATGCTCTATTCATGGCAAAAACTCAGCGAAAGATTGTCGAGGCAGAGTATGATGATGGAAATGCCGATATCAAGGAGATACGAATGCGTAAAGCAGAAGTTGATGAGTTATTGGTTCAGTTAGATATCCAAACCCGCCATCTCTCGGAGCAAATAGGAACATTGAACAAGGATATTAAAGTCCTAAAAAAACAGTTGTCAGAAGTTGCGAAACATGTTCGCGTTGATAAGGCTGATAAAGAGAAGGATTTAATAGCGGAGCGACTTATCAGTGAGTTAACGACATTCTTGTTTGAGTTAAGAGCTAAGCGCAAGTTTTCTCTTGAGAAGAAGATTATGGCTGGCATAGATGTGTTGATGCACAAGGCGGATTTTATACACAGTGTGCGTATTGACCTACAAAATGATATTATTGAGATAGAGCTTTTGGATAAGGCCGGAGAGATTATTAGTAAGGAGAAATTATCAAAGGGAGAGCAGCAGTTGTATGCAACGGCTATTCTTAACGCTTTGGTTGAAGAGTCTGGAATAGAATTCCCTGTATTTATTGATAGTCCTCTACAAAAATTTGATAGTATTCACTCACGAAATGTTATCACAAAGTTCTATCCGAGTGTGTCGAAGCAGGTAGTTATTTTCCCATTACTTGGAAAAGAGTTGTCGGAGGATGAGTACAATGTACTATTACCTAATGTTAATGAAGTTTATATAATCGAAAATGAGAATGGATGTTCTTCATTTAAAAAGATTACTCCAAATAAATTGTTTGAAACACTATCATAGTTATGTTTACATCGATAAAAACATCAAAGATTAATAAGGATATTGTTACAGACTTAAGTCGTAAATTTAACTTGGGCGCAGAGAATATTATTGCGCGTATAGCTTTGACTTATTCCTTATCAAAAGATCGTAAATTATCATTATCAGACATTGCTGATTCACAAGGTAAGGAGTATAGTAAGAATGTTTTATTTGGAAGCAATTTGCCTTACTATATAGGCCTTATATGCGTAAAGTACGGTTTATATAAGACAGATAAAGATATTCCTAAATATATTAAGTTGCATATTGATGATGGATTGCAACTAATGAATAAGGAGTTGAGAGATAATCCAAACTTGAATGGATATGATTATTTGATTGATAAAATAACTTATGGATTAGAAGATATCTTATGTTGAAAGATGTGAAATTTAAACATAGTTATTCTTCTGGATATGATGAGCCAAAAGAATTCTTTACTGAAGCACTAATTGAAAGCTCAGCTTTTGATTTAGGCTTGGGATTCTTTTCATCTAGTGGAATAAGAAGCCTTGCATATGGTTTTGCCCTGTTCATAGCGAATGGAGGCAAAATGCGTGTTATCATAAACCATATATTAAGCAAGGAAGATAAACAGGCTATCGAAAATGGACAAAAACATTTGATTGAGGACTTCGAGTGCCGTGTTCTATCTGATATAGATAAGTTAACAAAGACACTTTCCAAAGAAGATGAACATTTCTTTCGCTGTTTGTCATATTTGATTTCTATTAACAGAATTGAATTTATCGCGACTATCTCAACTAAAGGTGGATTAGGTCATGACAAGTATGGGGTATTTACAGATGAAAAAGGCTGCAAGGTGGCATTTATTGGATCTGCGAACTTCTCACAATCAGCATTAGAATTAAATGGTGAGACAATCACTGTATTTACATCTCCAGATGACAATAAAAGAATAGCAGAATATCAAACATTATTTGATAGATCATGGGAAAATGATACTCCCCATTTGCTCCATATACCAATTGACAATGTTAAAACCATAATTTGTGAAAAGTTCCCCAAAATAGCTATTGAAGAACTTTTAGACAATAGCGTAAATTTGCGAACTGATAATTCGTATAGTAATACTTATATCAAACCACTATCTCAAAGGCTTTTAGATAAGATTGAATTAAAAGAACAGGAACCCCGTTTCCCATTCCCAGAAGAAAGATCAATCCAAATTAATGCATATAATGCTTGGATTAACAATGGGAAAAAAGGTGTTTTTGCTATGGCAACAGGTTCTGGCAAGACAGTTACAGCTCTCAATTGTTTGAGAAAGCAATATAAAGAGAATGGTTATTATAAAGCAATAATTGTCGTACCCACTCAAGCATTAGCAGTTCAATGGGAAAAAGAGGCAAAAGCTTTTAACTTCCAAAATATTATATCCACACATACGGATAAAGATTGGAAGAACACTTTGAGTCGATATACAACAAGAAGTTTATTAGATCAATCAAAGAGTATTATTATCATAACGACATATGCGACATTTAACCGCAAGGATATACAACAGTTTATTAATAAGGTTAAGGGACTAGAAACCTTTATGTATGTAGCTGACGAAGCACACAATATAGGTTCTCCAAGTTCATTAAAACATTTACCCCATAATATACAGTGGCGTATAGGCTTGTCCGCAACACCTGAACGTATATATGATGATATAGGCTCTGAAAAATTATATGAGTTCTTCAATTCTAGACCACCAGAGTATACATATAGATATACAATGAAACAAGCAATAGAAGAAAACATATTATGCCATTATGATTATTACCCCATATTCGTTGAGTTAACAGACTCTGAAATGGAAGAGTATGAATATATCTCAACTCAGTTAAGGAAGTTTATAGATCCTGATACAGGAAAATATCGACCCGAAGCCGAGAAATTATTGCTGAAGCGTAAAAGAATTATACATAAGGCTGGAAATAAGAAAGTAGCGATTTCTAATTTACTAGAAGACCTAAAACAAAAGCGTAAACTTGATTATACTTTTGTTTTTGTGCCTGAGGGATATGAGCCTGATTACTCCGAAAGAGATTCGTATAACATTGATCAAGAAGATATTCATATAATAGACGAGTATGCACAGATGTTTAAGGATCAAGGGTACAGTTATCATAAATACATTAGTGGACTTGATGATGCTCCAAGCATATTGAAAAGTTTCGCAGAAGGAGATATTCAAATTTTGCTTTCAATGAAGTGTTTGGATGAAGGTGTTGATATTCCACGTGCGGAACATGCGATATTCTGTTCAAGTACAGGTAATCCTCGTCAATTTGTTCAACGTCGTGGACGCGTACTAAGAAAAAGTAAAGGAAAAGATAAGGCGAAAATATGGGATTTGATTGTTACGCCACCAAATGTGATGAATGATTCTATCGGTATAGAACGCAATATGTTCATTAGTGAAGTTAAACGTATTGTAAACTTTGCTGCCCTCGCTGACAATCAAATAGATATTTTGTATGGAGATTTAAAAAATTACTGTGAGGCTTTGAGAATAGATTTATTTGAGATGCTTGAAGAAGAAAATAATAACTATAAATAATAATACTATGGCTATACAAGACGAAATGTATAAGGCAATAGAGAAAGAAATTAATCAAACAGTTGAATCTGGTGCTGAAAAAGTTACTGTGAACTTTGAAAAAGCAAAAGAAGTTGCCAAAATGCTGACAGAACTATCAACAAGTGTTGGAGATGCAGATGCATTAACAAATCAGTATATTGCCAATATTAAGAATATATGTAACTCATAATACGAAAAGTTATGATTATCAGAAATATTACTATCGAAAATTTTCAATCATACTATGAGAGTCAAACAATAGAGTTTTCTAAAGGCTTGAATCTAATCATAGGTAATGGAGGAAAAGGTAAGTCCAAACTGTTCAATGCCTTTTACTGGGTATTGTTCGGTAAAATATATATCACGGGTATCGGTTGGTGTACTACAGATAACTTGCCTCAGTCTGCCAAATTTGCAATGCAACGTTATGAGTTCATTAATAAAAGAGCTCTATTCAAAGCACAAATTAACGATAAAATTAGAGCCTCAGTACAAATTGAAATTGAGGACGATAAGGATAATGATTATATAATAGAGCGCTCTGTCAGTGCATTAAGACTTGAAGGAGAAGAATGGGACTCTAATGATGCTTGGCAAGTAGGAGGTAATATGCTGAAGGTTTCTTTTGATTCCACCACAGGAACAAAAGTGCTTAATGATTTATTAGCTGAAGATAAAATTAATGAGTTATTCCCAGATGGTATTAGAAACTATATATGGTTTCAAGGAGAGTCACTCGAAAGTCTTATAAACTTCAGAAATAAAGAAACATTAAAAGCTGCTGTTAAGCATATTTCATATTTTCCTTATTACGAAAAACTTTCTGAAATAATCAGCAAGTCTAAATTGAAGATTACAGGAATTGAAAGTCGTAAATTAAAAGAGGTTAATAAACATAATTCAAGCGTTAAGGGGTTATTATCAACCATTGACAACTTAAACTATAAGATTTCCAGAGAAGAAGAGAACAAAAAGCAACTTGAGACTCACATTGAGACTATTAAGATAGCTTTAGCAGATGGAGAAACAAAGATTTCTGGATTAGCGAGCTATTCAATGTTAGTAAAGAAATACAAGGATTGTGAAAACGAGATAAATAAATTATTGTCAGAAACGACTCGTATAGATGAGTTTCAAAGAGAGAAACTTCCTTCTTTGTGGGTCCTTCGTGGGATTGAACCAATGATTCAACAATGTAAAGAAATTATTGAAAAGCACAAGGAGGAAGAGTATACTGTTCCAGAAAAGAAATATCTAGATAATCCTAGTCGCTCAAAGTTAGAAGAGATACTTAAAGATAAGAAATGCTTTGTATGTGGCACTGAATTCTCTGAAGATGATGCCCCATACCACTACATCACCGAACGATTAAGATTACAGGAAGAGTACTTAAAAGAAATGGAAGAGTATACCAGCAATATGCAGCTTTCTAAACAGTTTAACATGTTTGTTGGTAAGATTCAAGATTATCCAGATTCATTACTGATTTCTTTGTCAAAAATTGACAAACAATGGAAAGATAGTGAAGATGAATTGGAAAGATATATGGCTCAGCGAAGAAGAAAGCAAGATGAAAAACGTAAATTGGATGAGCAAATAGAAGATATAAAGAAAAAGCATGGCGTAGATCCTGTAACCCAAGCAGAGACAGCCGGTATTATCAATTCTTCAATTCGAGCAAGCAGAAGTAATTTGGAAACTCTACAACGAAAGTTGGATGTTTCCAAGCAGACACTTAGTAATTACAGGAGTGAATTACGTATTGCTGAACGAGAATTGGAAAAATTAGGAGCAAAAGATACTACTGTTGCAAAAGTTCCAGAGACAGAATGGAAACACATTTCAACATTCCTAGAAGATATCTGCAAAAGAGTCCAGGAAAGTGCAAGAAAAGATTTGCTTCATAAAATTGAAGAAAGAGCAAATCTCTTTTATGCGAAGTTTACAGAGCATGATAACGGATACAAAGGTAATGTAAAAATAGGTGAAGACTACTCTATAGAATTTGATGCGGGTCTTAATACTAGCCATGAGGATAGAAAGAAGATGAGTATTATAAATGCTTTACTATCGTTGAATCAAGAGGCTATGGGCATTTATTATCCATTTATAAGTGATGCTCCAACATCTAGTTTCGATTTGGAAACGACTCATAAATATCTGCTTGGTATTAAAGATATATTTGGTCAATCCATTGTGCTAACTAAAGATGTGGATTTGGAAAGTGATAAATATATTGATTTGCAGAATCAAAGTAATGTGTCGAGAATTTACAATTTAGAGAGCAAGATATATAGTGGAGATTCTAATCGTGGACAACACGAAGTTTCTACGCAAATAACAATCTTAAAATAAGGCAACATGGAAAATATATTTGAAATTAGATTTTCATTTGAACAATATGTTAAGGATAATGTAATCCTTAAATTCTCAAATAAGCAAGGTGGTGCCTATAATGTATTTTCTTATCATTGGCAATGTTTTGTTTGGGCTGCGGTTGTTGGTTTTATACACAATGAACGTAGACCTCTTCAGTCTCCTATTGCTGATCGCCCTTTTAGTTTGAATACAATGTGTAATGGTGGTGGTGAAAAAGATGCGGAGGCATTATTGTGTATGTGTATAGCCAAAGCTGGTTCACTTGACATTATGAAAGAGCCAACAAAAGCTATTGATTTAATAAATGAATATGCTAATGGTGGGTTTTATTATATAATGAAAATGATGCAAGATCAGCCAATTACTAATGATTTGGAATGGGTTAAGCAAGAAATATTTGGAAGATCATTATGAGCAAGAAGTATACCATATTAGAGGCTGCAAAGGAGGTGTTGTTATCTTTTGACAACCAACCTATGTCTGTAGCAGAAATTTATGCAAAGATTCTTGAACGATCTTTATATACATTTCGAGCCCAAGCCCCTGTATCTGTATTAAGAAGTGAACTTAGAAGTCATTCATTAGGTATAGATTTTCCAACTGCATCATCGAAGAAGTATTTCATATATGATGAATCTAGCAGAAAATTCCGTGTCAATGAGGAAAATAAAGAGCGAGTAAAGAATACTGCAAAGGAGATGGCTTCTCTACGGACTGTTCGAGAGTTATATCATGAGTATGTAGAAGCATTCCAGCAAAAGATCCTTCGTCAATTGAAGAGTCTCAATCCATACGAATTTGAGAAGTTCTGCATGAATCTTTTGGACGTCTATGGTTTCTCTGATTTATCAGTTACTCAAAAGAGTAAGGATGGAGGTATTGATGGATTTGGCAAATTAAAAATAGGGTTGGCGCATATGAGTGTAGCGTTCCAATGTAAAAGATGGAATGTTGGCTCTGTTGGGAGAAAAGAAATAGATGCGTTTAGAGGCGCCATTCAAGGGGAGTATGAACAAGGAATATTCTTCACTACATCGTCGTTTACCAAAGATGCTATGGGCTGCTCTATTAAACATGGGGCAGTACCTATAATTCTGATTGATGGCGAAATGATTGTAAAGTTTATGATTGAGAAACAATTTGGAATCGAACATGAAAATATGCCTATCTACATAAATGCACTAGATCAAGTATTATCATAAAAAATAATAATATTATGAATACCAATGTAATAGAAGGAAATCCAACGAAAAAATTCTTTATTGAGATGATAACTCGGGATATATCCATCGAAGATGCCATTGTTGATTTATTGGATAATTCGATTGATGGTGCAAATCGGATTAATTCCGCGATATACGATGGATTGTGGATTAAGTTAACAATAAATGATAAGGAGTTTTCCATAGAGGATAACTGTGGAGGTTTTTCTCTGGAGACAGCTAAAAAGTATGCTTTTAGATTTGGTCGGCCAGAGGATGCCCCCAAAATGCGAAATAATACAGTAGGCCGATTTGGAATCGGCATGAAACGTTCTCTATTTAAAATAGGTAAGCACTTCTCTGTTGAGTCGTTATGTGGTTCTGATCATTTTTTAGTAGATGTAAATGTTGAAGAATGGGAAAAGAAAACAAAGACTGTGACATTGCCAGGTGAAGATACTCCAACCATGATCGATGATTGGAGTTTCAATTATCACGAGCTTGATAGGGGCGGCGCTTTACAGAACGATGGAACCTTGATCAAGGTGACAAGCCTGAACCCCGAAGTTCAAGACCTTTTCTCTGACACTCGCTTTATTAGTGAGTTAGCGGAGGATATTCAGCGTTTATTAAATTTCAGCCTTTTGCGTGGACTCCAAATATATTTAAATGGCACAGCTTTAGAAGGTAAAAAGGTTGAGTTATTAATATCTGATGAATGTATGCCTTATTACGATGAAGGCGAAGTAAGAGATGTTAAATATAAAATCGTTGCAGGTTTGGGAGAAATAGGCGAGCCTAAAAAATCTGGATGGTATATATACTGCAATGATCGGCTTGTTGTAGAGGCAGATGAAACAACAATGACGGGCTGGGGACTTTCTTCGATTCCTAAATGGCACGTAAATCATGTGATGTTTAGAGGTATCCTATATTTGGATTCCCAAGAGACCATGAATCTCCCATTGACAACAACAAAAAAAGGCATTGATACAACTTCAGAGATATATAAGGCCATATTGCCGAGGATGAAAGATGCCATGATTAATATATTGGATTATCTGAAAAAGATATCATTAATGGGAGATCAAGCTAACAGCTATCGTCGTATGTTATGCGATACGACGGAGAGAGCCTCAGCCGTTGAGTTGAAGTCTCTATCTTTCGCTGTTAATGGAGAGCCTTTAGTGCATAAAAACTTCATATCTCCTCCGCTTGATGAAGATGTTATTGCACAAAAAAAGAATACAGTAAGAATAGCATATGATGTTAATAAGTCTAAGGCAAATGACGCAAAACATCATGCTGAAGCAAGTAGTTATAAAGAGCTTGGGAGTATAACATTTGATTATTATTTACGAATGGAGGACATCTAGTATGAAAAGTCCAACAGTTTTAAATTATGAAGTAAGACCCTGCAAATTTGTCGAGAGACGGATGTTACTATCTGTGCTCTCTCGCATTATACCATTATTTCAACAGGAGTATCAATATATTGGTTTTGGAGGATTGTCTTTTACAGATTTTAAGATGTTTCATCGAGAACTCCATATCAACCAAATGTTCAGTATAGAATACGGATATCCCAAGGAAAAATTAGAATTCAATAAACCGTATTCTTGTATACAGATCCACCCTGGTAGAAGTATTGATGAATTGAGTAAAATAGATCTAACGAAGCCAAGTATTATATGGCTTGATTATGATGGATGCTTAAATAGCGACATATTTGAAGATTTGGAAATTATTTTCAATCGAATTCCACATGGCAGCATATATTTAATGTCTTGCAATCGTCAAATGAGGAATGGAGACAATCAAGAATATACCAAAAGCGAACTTAAAGAGGTATTTGGGCCGCTTGTTCCATGGGATATAGAAGATAAATGCTGCGTAGATTCTAAAGCTCCGTATACAATTCGAAGAATGCTAGAACTCGATTGCATAAATACTATTAAGGATAGGAATAGGATGTTGGAACATAGGTTGAAATTTGAGCCTATCTTTAATATTACATATGAGGAATATAGAGGAGCCAGAATGTTTACATACGGAGGTGTTGTTTTGAATGAAAGTTTCAATGAAAAGTTATTGCATTTCGAAGAATTTGATTTTGTAGGGACACCAGATCCTTATAAAATAGAGATTCCTAATCTCACTTACAGAGAAGCAATGGCTTTAAATCAAGCATTAAATATTGAAGATGAAGAAACACTTTTAATCTCAAAGAAGATACTCAAAGAAGAAGACATTAGAAAATATAAGAAATGCTATAAGTACCTACCTAATTTCTATGATGTTAGAATTTAGTAAAAGGCTATGAATATGGAAAATATGGCATGGGAAATAAATAGTAGTTTCAGGGCATATAGAAGTAAGAACATTCTGAAAACAATAAAAAATAGAGAGACTGTTTCAAGGTCCTATTTGAAACAGCCTCTTTATTAAGAAGTCTACATTACACCTCCAGCTCCTTCAACGGCAATCCATAATTATATTGTCTGAAAAATCCTCTGTGGATAAGTTTCAGACCAAGAGTCTGATAATACTTGTAGTCATCATCCTCGGTACAGAGGTATTTGTAACCGTAACGTGGGGCGTACTCCTTGAAGAATCGGGCAAGGTCCTTCAGGTTTTCCTGCTGGTTTCGTTTGAAGTTGCTGCGTACAATGATGATGCTCCAGTCGGGGATACTGCCAACGCCGCAACTGTATTCCCAGAAACGGATATATAAATCCATTTCGCTTACATGGACAGAAACACAAATGCCGTTGGCGTTGTGCATAACGGAACAGCAGTTTCTGTAACCGAATCTCTCACACAAATAGAGATTGAAATCGTAAATAAAATCGGAATAGTTCATAATAATTTGAATTTTGATGGTTAATAAAAAAATGATTATAGACTGAAACCTCGCTTACGTTTCGGTTTCTTTTTCTTCTTTTTAAGCCGGTTGACCTGTATCGCTTCCTCCGTATCATAATCCGTAGGAGAGGGCGTGAACAATCCCACACTGATGCTAGAATGATTCTCCTGCTGGTATTCATGACGAGGTTCCTCGCGTATGGTTTCTGCCTGTGTCTGACGCTGGCTCACGGTAGCAGAAAGAGCGTTATATCTCAATTCCTGGTCGATGTTCAGGAAACTGAACTGGCGGTCAATCTTGGAACCGCTAAAGGTCAGTTGGTCACATGTGAACTTGACACCTTGCATCTCTCCGGTCGTGCGACTTTGCTTCCATTGCGTATCAATTCCATATCTCCGCAAGGCCAGTCTCAGCTCACTCCAGCTTCGGGCGTTCGGAACCTCTCGTTTTAAGGTATGATAGATAAAATACTTTACCTTGTCATGATGACGTAACCGCATGAAATTGACATGCTCTTTTCCTTCGGCAAAATGCAAACGGTAACGGGCTGTCAGCATCTTGCAGACCTTTTCGTTTCGATAACGGTCGTTCTTGTCGCTGATGGTGCGGCCGTCATTATCCACCCGGTTGTAAACGATGTGACAATGCGGATGGTCACGGTCGGTATGCCGGGCGATGATGAACTGCGTGTTCGCAATTCCCATCAGCTTCATATAGTCGTGGGCGATCCTCAACATCAGCCCATCATCGTCACGGACGCGGTCCCCGTCCTCTGCAGAGAAGCTCAATGATATATGGCCGACAGTGTTCTTGACCTTGTCATTCAGTAAAGTCTGCAACTTGAATTGCTCCGCTATTTCTTCAGGCGAACCATAGACACCAACCGCTTTCAGCAGGCGCGATTTATCTTCTTTCAGCACATAGTTTACGCACCCGGAAAACGATGTACCCTTGACAATTTTACCGATCATCCTTGAGCTGTTTTATGAGTTGTGAAATCTGTTGAACGGCGGTACTGCACTCATCGGCCACACGATAAAAACCGTAAGCATTGGCTCGTCTGGCAAGCTGGTTCAGATTTGTGCTTTCGCCAATCAGTTTTCGGATGATGTCAAGATTTTCTCTTGTAATCCGTTCGCGCACCGTACCGTGTTCGATGAGTGAACGCACTACTTCGCTTTGACTGCGTTTACTGCGTCGGCTGAGTGCTCTGAGCCAGCCGAATTGTTCGTCTGTAAGACGGATTGTAACTGTATTTTTCTTGTCCATAATATTCGCTTTTGAGATTAATAATTGTGACCATCGGGAGCTGTCTCACCTTCTTTTGAGGTGAGCAAGTGGCCGGGAAGTGTAATACACCGGCATAAACTTGCTCCAGTGAAAAGGAGTGAATCAGACATCTGACAATCATCGTTTGAAAAGTCCTTTCCGAGTATGTTAAACCGTTGCTGAAAGCGGTGCTTTCTCCACATTGACAAGCTGTAAATCGAAAGTTTCGACCAGCGTTTTCAAGGCCGGATTCAACGTGATAAGACGATTGAAAATTGCGTCCTTTGTCTCTTCTCTCAGCAGAAAATCGGCAATGTCATAACCTGCATCACGTTCTTCTTTTGTTGCGTTTCTTTCCATAAAATCGAAAAGAGAAACCTCTATTCCCAGGCTCCGGATCATCTCCATTTTACTGTTCCAATAGTCGGTCGCCCCCAGGTCGGGGAAGAGCAGAACACGTCGGTTTCTCAATACGCTCATGGCATCCCGATTGAACGCTCCGTTCTTTCCGCCCGAAGCAATCCAGAGATATTGCGGCAGATAGAAGCTGGATATCAAAGCACTTTTCTCACTCTCCACAAGGGCAACCGGACGCTGCTGGTCGGAGGCCAAAAGATGTTCACCAAACAAACATTGCCGAAGGTGAAAATTCTCTTTCTTCAGAAGGGAATGTACCCATGTGATGTAGTTGTGCGGCTCTTTAATCCGTCTCCCGTTTTCGGGATTGTAGAGCATCACTTTTCCGGTTCGTACCCGTCCGGAAATATCTACCTGCCAGAAGACTGTTGCTCCCGGCCAATGTTTCGAGGTTCCCACATGGTAGCGCAACATCAGCTCTTCGGTAGCCTCCTGTCCGAAATGAAAGCTCAGGAACTGAAACAGCTTGTTCGTGTGATATAGCTTCAGGGACTGCCTCATGATTTCCGGCTCAATGAAGGATGGTGCAGGAGGCAGACTGATGCGTGGCTTTGACATCGGCACAAACTCTTCGTTCAATCGCTCTTTGGCAATCGGATTCTCGTCAAAATACATTTTGGGCGTATAGTTATAGCCGCACTTTTGTTCATGGTTGCATCGCCCTACATAATTGGGAAAACTGATTTGCTTTTCCGTATCAATGTATTTGGCGAAACAACTTTTGCGGTGGCAGTTCGGGCATGTATGCCGGGTGCTGACACCTTTGTATGGTTCTAATGTAAATCTGTAGTTCATTTTTCTTTCTGTTTGGATGTTACTCTGCACATTTTCGCAACTTCACAAACCCCTCGGTTGCGAAAATGTGCATAGTAACAGGTTTATTTACTGTATTCTCCATGATTCTCTTTTCTGAATAATGTTCCGATGTGGCGTTTTAGAAACATCTTGAAAGCATGTTCCTTCATCCCGTAACTTTCAGCAATGCTGATACCTTCTGCCGTTGTAAATCTGTGAGGCAGATTCAGGTATATGTTGCGGTGCAATTCGCTCAACTGTTCCTGACTGACGGCAGTCTGCACTTTTACGGCTGTTGTCCGAAAATACTCTGCCAGCAGGATGGCACGATTCACGCTTTCAAGGTCAATCGTAGTCTTATCGCACTCTCCGCAGGTCCATCGGGCAAGCTGGATAATCAGACAAAACCGGATAATGTAGATTTCCAGTTTGCAGTAAATACCGACCAAAGTATCATTGGTTTCCATATCACATTGGCGGGCATTTTCATGCTGCCAACCGTAAAGCCGTTGCTTGGCATCTTCATCGAATGGCAGGCATTGAGGCTGCAACTCATTATTCTCGTCATGCGGACAATCCTGTGCGATCAGCTTGTCGATAACCTGTTGCCACTGGATTTCCAGTTCTTCTGGAGTTTCCCGGTCGTTCCATCTGCTTTTCAAGACAGATTCAGGCATCACGAAAAGAATACGGTCTATGAAACCGTTACTCGAACGCTCGCCCTTGACCAGTTCGCCCAGAATTTTCTTTTGGATGGTACCGATAACGGAGATATAGGGACGTCTGATAAAAATGGAACTTTGCGTACTCTTGCGGTCGGAAATCGTGGGCTTGGCATTGAACACCGAAAGCCAGAACTGTTCTTCCGAACCGTTATTGTAACGGTTGAAGTTCTTGAACCAGGCCGACAGCTCGTCCGACCAAAGGCAGAGTCCTCTGGGATTTTGGGCATGTATCAGGCTCAATCCTTCGGGAGTAATATCCGAAACAAGAAAGCGTCTGCGCACGGGAGCCTGCGGAAATTCATCCAAACCAGCTTCCATGCGTTCCTTTTTGCTCATGGACATAGTGCGTTCATACTCGGCATACAGCTTCTGATATTCCTGATTCTGACAATAGTCGTATTCAATGAATGGCTGGAAAGCGAAACTCAGCGGGTGACTCTTATTAGCTCCGGGGCGTCCAATCAGTGCCATGTACAGGATGGGGCTTTCCAGCCAGTTGCGCTTCACCTGCACCAGATGGGAGTTGCCAATCCCCACGGCAATGGCTGCAAGGATAGCCGCAGCAACATAATCCACGGGATAGCCCTGACAATCGTGCAAACTGCTGATGATACGCTGAATCCTGATAGGAAAGACTTCTATCGGGAACTCACCACCGGACATCTTGACTCCGATGCGCACAGCCTCGCCGATAATACCTTCTGCTGTTAATTTGGAGGTTTCCATATCCATGCAGATCAAAAGTTATAACCTCCCTTTGGTTTGCGTTTCGCTCCATGTACTATCTCCGCAGCCTGTTCCTGAAGTGAGATGGCCTGCATCTGCTTGCGTCCTGACTCAATCCATTGCAGCAATTCATCTTCATAGAAGTAGAGTTTCTTACCTTTTTTATAAGCTGGAATCAGTCCTTTACGCGCAAGCGTGTAAATGGTAGGCTTCGCCTTTCGTGTGATTTTACAGGCTTCTTCAATTTCAATAAGACGATGCTTGTCGGAAGAAGCCTGCGGTTGCAATGCCGCCACCATTTGCCGGATTTGTTCCATCTGTTCTGTGAGATAACCTACCGCCTGCGGTAGCTTATCAAAAGTGATTTGTTCGTTTGCCATACGTACTCGTTTTTAATTGTTCGCTGGCAAAGGAAATTGGTGTTTTGATGGTGGAAAACATCACCGGAATATAACTGTGAGATAACTTTTGATGATGATTGTTGACGGTAAATAATTAAATATCAATATAGAAAGCGATTGGATACACAGAGTTCGTGTATAAAAGAAATATATTATTAGAATATATGAGGAAAAAGCAGTAACTTTGTTTGTTATCAATTTAATTTAGTGAATACCAAAATGATACCGCAATTTGATCAAATTAGGATACAAGCGTTGAAAACACTAAAGTCGGGGGCCGTTATGAGAGCCAAAGATTTTAGAGTTCCTTTAGCAGAACATTTTCATTTGACAGATGAAGAGATGAATGCATGGTATCCATCAGGTAATGGAGAAATATTTTTAGATCGTATTTCCTGGGCTTTGTCTTATCTATTCATTGCTGGCTTAGTTGAAAAGCCTAAAAGAGGAGACTATAAAATTAGTGATAAAGGATTGTCTATGCTTGAATCATGTTCTGATGAACAGATAAGTGAGTATATTAAGACAACTGTCAACGCACGAACTCCGAAGAAAGAATCTAAAATTAAAGACACATTAGAAGAAGCATCAGAAACAACCGGAGAGAATGAACCGACTCCTCAAGAAAGTTTATATAATTCGTATGATAATATAAAACAATCCATTCAATCAGAAATTCTCACGACAATACTTAGTAAAAAGCCCCAAGAATTCGAACGATTAGTTGTGAGATTACTTCAAGCAATGGGATATGGAGGTGAAGTAAAGAACTCAGGATTTATTACAAAATTTTCAAATGATGGAGGTATTGATGGCATTATAAAAGAAGATATTCTTGGCTTTAATCATATTTCTATTCAAGCTAAACGATATGCATTAGGTAATAATGTTGGACGTAATGAAGTTCAGAGTTTTGTGGGAGCTGTAGCAGGAACTCCATCTAAAAAGGGGGTTTTTATCACTACTTCAGATTTTACAAAAGGAGCTATGGATTATGTAGATAGCTTAAATGGTTCGCCTACTGTTATTTTGATTAATGGCCATCAATTAACAGAATATATATATGATTTTGGATTGGGGCTTCAGACAGAAATGACTTTTAAGGTGATGAAAATGGATAGTGATTATTGGGACTCAATGGAAGATGATAAATGACATATATTACTCTTTTAATTGTTGTAGTTTAATGTAACATTCAGATTCCGTATGTGACATTTTACGTTCAATCGTTGAGATCTCCAAGTCACGGAGGGTATGGGCAAAAACATTCTTGATGAATGTGGCTGTGTGAATGCGCTTTATACCAAAAGCCTTGCCAATGTTCCAACCAAAATGCATAATATCAATGCTTTTAAGTTGTGAATCCACCTTTACGGGCGTTATCTTTTGCAAGGTATCGCCTGAACTATATTCAGCAACGTATGTACATAGACGGTTGAGATCCTCTTCACTCATATAGGCAACCATTGTTTGCTTCGTATAGCTAATGACCTTTTCCAATTTGGTTTGAATAGCACGATTCTTTTTTGCGATAGAATTGGTTCGCATAACTTCATATTCTGAAGGTCCAGAGATTGCTTCTTCAGTGGTAGGAGCAGGCTCAATGACATCAGGCGTAGCCTGGTTTGATTCTTTGATTGTAGTGGCTTCCGGCTCAGAAACGGTATCATTGTGATTTTTCATCGTTCGAAAAGCAGAGAAACGCAATAAAAAAGCTTCTATGCGTGGCAGCAGAAACTGATTGAAAGTTGTCTGTAAGCTGGCATAGATCGCCATTAAGACAATTACTGTCGCAAAAAATGCAACACTACTACTGAAATCGTCAACACCTTTGGATAAAACAAACTGACGAACTAAAACGCCAACAACAAGAGTACCTACCAATACAAGGGAATAGAGTGCTATATGTTCTATACTTTTCTGATTCATAGTGATATTTGCTAATTGTTTGTGCGCAAATATATGTCATTTCATAGATACCATGTTATAAATCCAAGAAAGTGGCAGCATTTGTCCTCGATATGGTACTTATTTCTATGCCATCTATGCCACAATAGAATAAAAAAGAAGAGTCCGACATGGGGTTAAAACCTAGTCGGACTCTTCTCATGTTACAGAACCAATGCTATTTTAGCGAAATTTTATTCGCCGTCTCTCTCTTCTTGGAATTGACCAAATCTGCATAGATTTGTGTCGTGGTGACATTCTTATGCGTTAGCATCTTCGACACTGTGTAAATGTCTGTACCTAAAGAAATTTGGATGACGGCGTATGAATGACGAAAGCAGTGGAAGGTTATGTGCTTTCTGATTCCGGCTTCGGCAATCCACTGTTTCAAGGGATGATGGGTCATGGAGCGGGTTAAGCCTTTGAAGACTTTTCCGGTACCCCATTCGCCACACAACTCCAGTGCTTCCTGACTGATGGGAAGGGTGGCCTCGGTTTCTGTCTTTTCGGTGCAAATACGGATGTAGTAGCCTTGGTCCGGGCCAACCTCAAAATCACGCCAGTCCAGTTTCAGAATATCACTGATACGGAGGCCTGTCATGCAGGCAAACAGGGAGGCCTGTTTCAAGACTGGAATCTTGCATGGCGTAGCTGCCAATTTCTTGACTTCATCAAGTGTCAGATACTCTTTCTTGACCTCTTTCCATTCTATCTTTTCCAAAAAGTCGTTCAAGTTCTCGCGCAACATCTTTTCTTTATAGGCTATTTTCAACAGGGCACGGAAGGTAGAATAATAGCCAGCGGCCGAATTGCGTGAGATGTAAGCATTGGGATGATTGATTTGTTTGCATTTGAGCAGGTAATCCCTGAACTTCTCGCACAGTCCCACGGTGACATCGCCAAAGGTGCATTTGCCGCCGACAAATTTCTCGAAGTGGTTGTAAACACAATCCCATTTCTCATACTTTTCCCGTGCCTTAGTCCGGAAGTAGGCAAGGAAATCGACTTTTTGCTTGTTCTTGTCCAGGAACCCGAATTCTTCATTGATAAGCGACTGGACACGGATACAGCGGATTGCCTCTGCCTTGTTCAGCATATCCTGATTGAACATTCTTTGCTGCTCGTTCTTTGGCTTGGCATAGATGTAGATGCCAAGGAATTCCCGGCGACTCATCTTCATCGTATAAGGATTGCGGATGGCCGGATAATAATCCAGATAA
The DNA here is from genome assembly GCF_002159645.1 of Parabacteroides sp. An277. GTDB lineage: Bacteria > Bacteroidota > Bacteroidia > Bacteroidales > Tannerellaceae > Parabacteroides. Next base: position 41,113 of record NZ_NFJB01000027.1, read on the forward strand.
AGAGATATGCGGTCGTTACGCAATGGCTTTTGTCTCAGTGTTACGTTGGTGCATGTAAGTGTCATAGCTATATTGTTTTTTGATTAATACTTGTTTTTGTTGCAAATAAAATAGGTGTTCTAATGGTGGTATTTATCACCAGAAAATAACTTTTGCCTCATTCTATCTTTGGAGGCTCAAAGAACTTGTCCAGCTCTGCCCGCAGGATCTTGGTATATTTACCGACCTTGATACGGGGAATATTATGGTATTTTACATAATGGTAGAGTTGATCCCGCGTCAAATTGAATCGCTCCATCGCTTCGGCAATGGTGTAGTATTTGGGCTCTTCTGGAGCTATGAGACCTTTGACAATGTCCACATGCTTTTTGGAATAATACACCATGATGCCGACTTTCTTTTTGGGAATGGCATTCTTTGATACAAAAGAATAAATGGCCGTTAGTGTCATGCCGAACTTCTCCTGCATGTCTTGCGTGCTGTACCATTCCTTGATCTCAGGGTCTGGAGCTTTTTTTGCGAAGTAGTCATCAATATGCTTTTTGCTCCAATAGGTTTTTCCACGATGAAAGGTTCGTGGAATATTATGTTCCTTAGCGATATGAAATATCCAGGAATCCTTTATGCCATACTTTTCCTTAACTTCAGCTGTGGTGTAGAAATCTGATATTGGAGTTTTCTCTTTGGGCTTATTCTCATTATTGGAAGCAATAATGTAGTCGAACATTTTATCAATATCCGAACGCCGTACAAGAGTTTTCCCATCAAATCTGACTGCTTTGATTTTCGCGTTTTTGATATACCGATAAATTGAGGTACGGCCTACACCTAAAAATGCGGCAACTTCAGTAGGGGTTAAGAACTCTTTTTCAGAATTAGGTTTTAATTCTGTATCATGTTTCAAGTGGAATTCTTGAATTCGTTTTTTTCTAACTCGATCTTTGTATGCGAGGTTTGCGCACCTGTGTGAACAGTATGCGGTAGTGATCTTGTGGGCGGTAAAAATAGTGCCACACCACTCGCATTTCTTTTGAATTTCAATGTTACTAGCCATTTTAATTATCTTTTTAGTTCGCCAAATCTGTTTCATTGCGTACCACAGCGTTCCAAGGCGTTCCAGGTTGTCCACCATCTGGCAGACAGTAAACCCGGCTTTTGGCTTGTGAGGTACACAGGAGGTACAAAAAATGGCGTAAAAAGGCTTAGCAACGATTATCAACGATACTTGTGCAACAAAAAAGGCGCCCGTAAAGAGCGCCATATTAATCGATTATAATCAATTTAACTATTTGATAATCAAGTATTTACTTGCCGATGCAAAAATTCCTAAATATATTTCCCAGTACTTCGTCCGTGGTCACTTCGCCCATTATATCTGAGAGGTGATAGATACATTCACGCAAATCTTGAGAAATGAAATCTCCTGAAAGTCCTGATGATAACCCTTCCTCGACGCGTTGAATAGCATGAAGTGCTGAAGTTAGAGCTTCGTAATGTCGAGCGTTGGTGATGATGATGTCTGCTTGGCTTATTTGGGGTAGATGGGTAGCTTCTATCAACATCGTTTGGAGTTGGTTCAATCCTTCATGTTGTTTAGCTGAGATGGAAATTGTATGTGTATTTTCAGGGAGACCTGCAATGTCGGAATGCACAACAGAGGGCAAGTCTGATTTGTTGAATACGACGATAAGTTCTTTTTCTTGGCAACGAGGGAGAATGCGGGGAGAGAGATTTGTTATTTGTTCAAGGGCATTAGTACTATCAATGACCCATAAAATAATCTGAGCTTGGTCAAGGGCATGGAAACTCCGTTCGATACCCATGACTTCGATAGTATCATGTGTATCGCGTATGCCTGCCGTGTCGATAAAACGGAATATTTGCCCTTGAATGCTTACGGTATCTTCAATTATATCCCGGGTAGTCCCGTGTATGTCGCTGACAATTGCTTTTTCTTCGTTGAGTAGAGCATTCAGCAACGTCGATTTACCTGCATTGGTTTCTCCTACAATCGCTACGGGTATACCGTTTTTTATGGCATTACCGGCTTTAAAGGAGTGAATCAATTTAGACATGGTTTGCTCTATTTGAGCTGCTATTTCTTTTAGTTCATGCCGGTCTGCAAATTCCAACTCTTCATGGTCTGCAAAATCCAATTCCAATTCCATCAGGGAGGTGATATGCAGTAGCTTCTCACGCAAGATTTTTAGTTCCCGGCTAAATCCTCCGCGCATTTGGCTCATCGCTAGTCGATGTTGTCCGGCCGAGGTAGAGGCTATCAAATCAGCTACAGCTTCTGCTTGGCTTAAATCCATTTTTCCATTCAGGAAAGCACGTTGGGTAAACTCTCCGGGCTTGGCTAACTCGCATCCATTTTGAATCAAAAGTTGTAGTATTTGTTGTTGTATGTAGATGGAACCATGGCAAGATATCTCGACGGTATCTTCTCCGGTAAATGAGTGGGGCGCGCGGAATACGGCGATTACCACATTATCGACGGTCTCTCCTCGTTCGTTTTCAATGGTTCCATATTGTAAAGTGTAGGCTTTCTGCGATTGGATGGTATGGCCTTCCCGATGCGCATGGAATATCTTGTCACATAAAGCAAAGGCATCCGTGCCCGACACACGGATGACTGCAATACCGCCCACGCCCGGAGCGGTGGATATCGCACAGATTGTACTCATTTAAACGGTTATTAATTCATATTGACGGGTTCCGATGCCTCTTTTCTCTGCGTGGTCGAGGGCTGCTTCCCATTTCGTATCCGGATGCATGAGGTGGAACTTGTCTGTATGTTCCAAATGCCCTTCATGCGGTTTTTCGGCGAGGCGGTTGTTCGTCTCGAGGATAGCGGCTTCGTTGACCATGTCGGCACAAGCTTGGTCGAGCGCGACGGGGTCGAAAGAAGCGAGGATACCTAAATCCGGAATGATGGCGGCATCATTGTGGTTCCAGCAATCGCACTCGGGCGATACGTTCATGATGAAACTTACATGGAAATGGGGTTTCCCTTTTAATACGGCTTCCGTATATTCGGCAATCTTGTAGTTCAAGCGTTCCGACGTAGTCCATGAAGCCAATACGGCGCCTTCATATTGGCACAGGGCGACACATTGTCCGCATCCTACGCACTTCGTGTAGTCTATTTCTGCCTTATGATTGGCATTGAGATGGATGGCATCGTGGCGGCAATGTTTCACACAAATGTTGCATCCTTTGCAATTATCCAAGTTGACGGTGGGTTGCGCGTCGCTATGCAATTCCAATTTCCCGGCTACGCTGGCTGCTCCCATGCCGAGGTTCTTCAACACGCCTCCGAAACCGGTTTGCTCATGTCCTTTGAAGTGTGTCATCGAGATGATGATGTCGGCATCCGCTACGGCCGAACCAATCTTCGGGGCTTTGCAATATTCTCCATCTATTTCAATTTCGCGGCATTCGGTACCCTTCAGTCCGTCGGCGATGATGACTTCGCATCGTGCCGAGATAGGGTTGAAGCCGTTTTCCATCGCGCTATGCAAATGGTCCACCGCATTCGAGCGTCCGCCCGAATATAAGGTATTGCTGTCTGTCAAGAAAGGCTTTCCGCCCAGGCTCCGGATAATGTCGGCCATCCGTGCGGCGTAGTTCGGACGGATATAGGCCAGATTGCCCGGTTCGCCGAAATGTATTTTAATGGCCACAAATTGCTTGTTGAAGTCGATGTTGGCGATTCCTGCGCGTCGCACCAATCGTTCCAACTTATCCAACAGGTTGGTTTTTGAATTCGTACGCAAATTGGTAAAGTAAACTTTAGATGATTCCATACTTCGTTTGTCTTTTATGAATTATTGGTTATATCGCTTATAGCGCTGCAAAGATAGGCATTTTGCCTTGAATTTAGTACGATAACGGTTCGCTTTTATCGAGGTGGATGGACGCATTTATCATTATAAACAGAAGCAGAAAGAGGCTGCACCGCGCTGGGTACAACCTCTCGGAAAGTAGCATCTCTATGTCTGACAAGAGATTTATTTAGAACGAGTATATTCGTAAAGGATTTTCCCTTGGCCGTTTATCATGTAGAATGTGATGGCTTGGTCGTTCATCGAAAAGAGGGTGAACCCGGCGTTGTCGTTGCAGAACTTCGTCCCTTCGATGGGCTGTACTTTCCGTGCCAGCGAACCGGCCGAGTTGACGATGTAATCCACTTGGCTACCGGCCGGCTGGATATGCTGGAAGTTGTGAATATGGCCACAGAGGTACATGTCTACCTTATATTTATTGAGCAACGGTTCGACATGGCGGCGCATATCTTCGCATTCGCTTTTCGACTTTTCCGTTTGTGCATAGAGCGGATGGTGCCCGGTGACGATTTTCCATTTGGCTTTCGAGCCGGCCAAGGCGCTTTCCAGCCAGCGCATCTGTTCGTCGATATTTTGCAATCCGGCGTCGGGATATTTGTCTTCGTTTGTGCGGTAACGTTCGATGAGCGGCGTCGTATCGATGAAGAATATCTCGGCCATCTCTTTGTCCAGTTCAAACAGTTTGCTGTAATAGCGTCCGTTTATCATCCAGCGGCGGCTGACGCGGCCGTAGTCCAAGACGGCTTGCGTGTTGCCCCGGTATTCATGGTTGCCACAGAGGGTGAACCAATTAATCATCAGGTCGGGGTGGCTGTATATCAATTCGAAGTTGGTCATCCAGAGCGGGTCGTCCGTGCTGGCCACGCCGTTAAAATGGTGGATGTCTCCTGGTGCTACCACAAACTCGATGTCTACCTGTTCAGCTATCTTTCCCATCAGTTCGGCGATGGTTTTTTGTTCGTAATATCCATTGCGCCCCAAGTCGTTCGCGAGGAAGAAATTGAGGTTGTCTTCCGGAATGTCGGGAAGGGCGATGCCCGTGGGGGCTTCGTTATATAAGGTAGCGGCACGGTCGGCGCGGTCGGCTGCTTTCTCCGAACGGCTGTTGGCGGCCACGGCGGTGGTGCCTCCCAATGCGCCGGTAGCGAAAAGTGCGCCTAATGCTTGTAAATACTTTCGTCTGTTCATATGGGATTGAAAAAAATTTAAATGTTATTGTTTGCTTTTCGTGTTGCGATCAAGAAATATCTTTTTCTTTGTTATCTGGAAGTGCAGTGTTCAAAGATTTTTTAATTCTTTGCTCTCTGGAAATCCAATATTCAAAGATTTTTTAATTCTTTGTTCCCTGGAAATGCAGTGTTCAAAGAACCTGGATTTCTTTGTTCTCTGGAAATGCGGTGTTCAAAGAACTCGGATTTCTTTGTTCTCTGGAAACGCAGTGTTCAAGGAGCCTGGATTTCTTTGTTCTTCTGAAATGCAGTGTTCAAAAATTTTCGGTTTCTTTGTTCCCTGGCATTCCAGGGAACAAAGATTACCTGAGATAGGGCATGTCTGCTTATTCCGCATACGCTCCAAACTGTGCTGCTACGGCTGGCGAAGTGTAGGTCTGTCCGTTTACCGTCAATCCTGTCGTGGAGAAATACGGAGCGGCAAATTCTTCTGAGCCCGTGCATGCACCTGTCAAGACGGGAGAGCCCGCATTCACGTGGAAGTCCCAGGCTTCGTCGTAGGTGTATTGCGTAAGCGGAACGGCGTTGATGTCGAAGTTCACAAACTGCGGATTCTGTCCATTCTCTTCGGTTGCGATGATGCTGTGCGCGTCTACCACGCCTACGTTATAGTCTTCGTGCTCGTAATTATAACCTTGCCAAGCGTAAGCCACGCCCGATTCTTCATCGAAGACAATGTCGCTTTCCTGGCTACCCGACGCATAGAAGTTATAGTCGATGACAGAGCTATCGTCGTAACCCTCTTCCGGGTCGTTCGGAATCGTGAAGCTCGGCGTCATAGCACGGAACTTACAGTTTACAATCAAGTTGTTGAACACATTGGCCAAGATGTTTTTCTCGACATAGATGCAACCTCCCTTTTCGCCGTCGCGACGCCAACCGGCATTGATGATGGTGTTGTTATACGCTTGAACCAGTGCCTGCGCACGCGTTTCGCTCTGTCCGGAGCTGGAGAGTTTCAAGCCGTTGGTATTCGGACTGAACATCACGTTGCCTGCCACGTCCACTTTGCATCCGGCTTTCACGTTGACAGCTTCCGCACCGTCGTATCCATTCGCCGCAAAGAAGTTGTTGGCGATGATAGCCTCGCCGCCCATGAGGTAAATACCATCCGACCATCCGTTGCGGATGATGTTGTTCGTGATGACATACCGTCCGTTGATGTTGTTCGTCGTAATCTGCGGATAAGCGTCGTCGCCCGCCGTGTAAACACCCGAAGTGGCAGCCGGAGAACCCTCTACGACTTGTCCGCCGGTGTATTCGATAATGGTATGGTCAATCAACATCTCCTCACACGTTTCCGAAGCGACGATACCGCCCCAAAGTCCGGCAAAAATGTTAGCCTCCGTGCGGTCCGCTTCCGGAACCGAGAACAATACCGGTGCCTCTTCCGTTCCTTCGCAATAGAGATTACCATCCACGGTAAATTCAATCGGCGTATGGTTGACGCCTACACCCGCTGTATTGAAAATGACCTGCGCACCAGCCTCAATCACCAACGATTTGCCTTCGGGAACCACGAAATGGTCGTCCAGATTGACTACCGTATCGCCCGGCCACGTTACCACGTCGGCATTAGCCCAAGGGTCGGTCGGTTCTTCCGGCGTATCTGGGGTATCCGGCGTGTCAGGTGTATCCGGTTGTTCGGTTCCATTGTTTACAGGGTCATCTTCATCACATGCGGTAAAGCAAGTGGCTGTGGCGAGCATAGCTGCGCCCATCAATAAGTAATTCTTGAAATTCATAATTTGATGTATTTAAAATGTTATTGGTTGTTGTGTTTATTTCAATTTGTAGCGAACGCCAATCATAATGGATTGCCCATGCCATTCTTTGCGTTCAATCACATTGCCATCGTGCCGTTCATAATCGATGTTGGCCGTGCGCGGTCCGTTTTGGATGTAGCGGAGCAAAGGCACGTCGAGCAGGTTCGATGCTTTGGCGAAGATGCTGATGCCGCAATCGAAGCTCTTCTCTACGGAAGCATCTAATTGGAAATAGCCTGCTTCCCAGATATCATCGTCATACCAGTTGGAAATATCGCTTAAACGTTTGCCGGTATAACTGCCTGCCAATTGGCCTTCCCAACCGTGATTCGTATCTTTAAAGAGGAGCGAGAGGTTGGCCACGTGTGCCGCCTGCCCAAACAACGGGCGCGACTGTTCGATGCTCCGTACCTCGGAACCTTCCATGATGCGCTTGTCTGTCGTGACCTTGGAATGCGTATAGGTATAGTTCGCCTTGATGCCAAACCAGTTGAAGTACTTCATGATGTCTACTTCCAAGCCGAGATTGGTAGCATCGCCGAAGTTCATCGGTTGGTAATAGGTGTCTTGTCCTTCGTTAATCAAACCATATTCAATCGGGTCTTGAATATTTTTATAAAACAACCCTACCATAAACTGTTCGGACGATTTCGGAAAGAACTCGTAGCGGAGGTCTATATTGTCGGCCACCGTATGTTTCAGGTCCGGATTACCCTTTTCCTTGTAATCTTCATTGATAATGCTATACGGTACAATCTCGAAGAAACTCGGCCGGTTGATGGCACGGGCATACGAGAGGCGAAGGTTCGCGTTTTTGTGTACATTGTATTTGGCATGGAAACTCGGTAAGACGTCGGTATATTTCTGATGCCCTTCCGGGTCTACATCGCGCGGGAACTTCAAGACATAACCTTGGTCTGTATGTTCGACGCGGATACCGGCGATGAACTCCCATAGGTTGAACGTATATTTCGCCATGCCATACCCGGCGCCTACCTTTTCAGATGCATCGTAGTTCAATGGGTCTCCGATATTGCCGTAGCGGCGTGGCGTGAGCAGGATTTCATCGAAATTATTCCAATCTTCGCCTAAATATTGTGGGTCACGTGCACCGGTTGCCGAATCGAATGTATATTCGTTGAAGAAGCTGTCGCGTTTCTTGTCCCGATACATACCACCGACTGAGAAATCGAACGCCGACGCATTAGGCAATACCCATTTATAACTTAAATCAATGTATCCAGCCTTATCGCGATCCGAATTATGTTCCCAACGACGTGTAGCGGCTCCTGAAGTGGAAACGTGCGTTCCTTGCAGGAAGATTTCCGCATTGTCCGGCGTTTCGCTATAAGCTTTCGAAAGGACTGCCGACCAATTCAACTTCAACGCATTGTCTTCTAAGAAATGATGTTCGCCTTTCAGCGTGGAGTTGATGATGTATTGGTGGTTGTATTTCATGCGGACAGCCCGTTCCTTGTCGTCTTCTCCGTCGCGCACTTCGGCTTCGCTCATGTCCATGTATCCATTATACCAAGTGAGTTTGTGTTGTGGGGTAATATGGTAATCCAATTTCGCATGGGCTCCGATGCGTTGCTGTTGGGCCGAATAGTTTCGGTATTCGATTCCATTGTGGGAGGTACCGGGTTGATAATAGAGTTGACTTTCCTTTCCTCGATAAGTATTCAGATAGCTGGCTGCCAACATGACGCCTAATTTGTTGCCAAAGAAACGGTCGCCATACGAAAGACCGGCGGTCAAATCCGGTGCGGGGCGTTTCCATTTCATGCGGAGGTTGTCGTTCCGGAAATTGTCTGCCGTGACTTGATAATCTTCCGGTTTACCCATGGCTTCGTAGGGCGATTCCTTGACAATAGCTCCGTGGTTGAACGATTGGAAATCACGTCCGAAATACATCGCGTTGTAGCCTGTCGATATATTGGCGGTAAACTGTCGTTCCGTTGGAGCATCCTTCATAATCAGATTGACGGCACCGCCGATGCCATCTCCCTCCATGTTGGCAGTAAGGGATTTCGTCACTTCCAAGCGGTCCAACATTTCAGATGGGAATATATCCAAAGGAACGAAGCGGTTCTTGTTGTCCGGGCTGGGGATTTTCACGCCATTTATTAACGTATAGTTATAGCGTTTGTCCATGCCACGGAGGATGGCGTATTGCCCTTCGCCGCTACTGTTTCGCTCAATTGTCACGCCAGACATGCGCTGGATGACGTTCGCCACGGTGATATCCGGCGACAACTCGATAGCCTTCGCACTCATGACGTTCACCACATTCATGGCTTGCTTCTCGATACCCCGCGCACCGGCTTCCGTACGGCCCGGATTATGCGCTATGACCGTCACCTCGTCCAGCATTTGCGTGTCTGCTGGTAAATCGAACAAGATGGGGTCGGTGGTGGAAGCCGATATCGTCTTTTCAATCGTTTTATAGCTGATATAGCTGCATACAATAGTGATTTTCTCTGCGTTGGGGACATTGTCGATTACAAACGAACCGTCCAATCCCGTGGTAGAACCAATATTTGGATATTCTTTGATGTAGATAGTCGCGCCAATAAGTTCTTCTCCTGTTTTCGCGTCCTTCACATAACCTTTATAAGTGGCTGCACCCATTTCCGTCAAACCTAAAATGACAGATGCCGCCGTCAAAACAAACCGTCTCATGTATTACCTTCTCTTGTTTTTCTGGGTGCAAAGGTAGACGGATGTTGTAACAGGATTTTGAAGAAAATGATACAATGCCATTGCCAAAAGGTTGCAAACGGGTTACATGCTTTCGGTGCAACAGGTTAGCATCCCATAGTCAATGCGGCTTATCTAATTGTTGTTGGATAAAGGCACGAATCTCTGCCTCTTGCGATGGATGGAACCAGCTAATCTCGGCATCGCGTTTGAACCATGTCATTTGCTTGCGGGCATAGACGCGGCTGTTTCGTTTGATTTTCTCGACGGCTTCGTCGAGCGTCCAGTTTCCGTCGAAGTATTGGAACAGTTCCTTGTATCCGACGGTGTTGAGCGAGTTCAACTCGCGAAAGGGATAGACGCGCCGTGCCTCGTCGAGCAATCCGTCGGCCATCATCTGGTTTACGCGGCGATTGATGCGGTCGCACAGTTCTTCGCGGTCGCGCGTCAGGCCGATTTGTAGGATGCGGAAGGGGCGTTCCTTGCGTGTCCGCGTCCGGAAAGAGGAATAGGGGAGTCCGGTTTGCCGGCAGATTTCAATCGCATGGACCACCCGCTTGTAATTATTCCGGTCTACCTCCTCGTAATGCGCAGGGTCTACCTTTTGCAGCTCCTCCAAGAGGGGTGCGAGTCCTTTGGCGTGGTAATCGGCCCATACCTGCTCGCGGATATCAGGCCGGACGGTCGGGATGTCGTCGATGCCCTTCGTCACGGCGTCGATATACATCATGCTTCCGCCGGTCATCACCACCGCGTCGTGCTCCTTATATAATATAGGTAGGAGAGAGAGGACGTCCGTCTCGAATTGGCTCGCGCTGTAGTAATCTGTGAGGCCGAGCGTGCCGACGAAGTAATGCCGCACGCGCGCTAATTGTTCCGGTGTCGGGGCGGCCGTCCCGATGGGAAGGTCGCGGTAGAGCTGCCTCGAGTCGGCCGAGAGGATGGGCGTACCCAACCATTCGGCGATGCGCAAGCTCAGTTCCGTCTTCCCGACTCCTGTCGGTCCCAGCAAAATTACCAATGTATTCACGTGCAACCATTAAAAATGAAAAGGCAAAAATGAAAAACGCATCCGGACCGACTCCTTTGGAGAGACATCCACCCGGAAAACGTTTTTCATTTTTACCGTTTCATTATTCATTTAATACCGGTCGTCGTCGTAGGGGTTGTCAAACGATTCGTTGTCCAGCCCTTCGAAGCCCTCTTTGTCCAATTCATCGATGTCGTACTCCGTATCGCCGTAGAAATCAGAGTCGATGTCGGTCGATGTGTTCATCTTATTGTCAAACTCATCCAACGGCATGATTTGTACCGGAGGCGTACCCTTCGCCTTGGTGCAGACCGGATCCATCAGGGTCTTGTTTGGGATGATTTCGCGCAGTTCCATAAAGAAGGCGCGTTCCGTCATGTAGTCGAACACGTAGAGCAGCTTCTGGTGCTCGTCGGTCAGCAGCTCGTCGAGGTGCGTATCCTCCATGATGTAGTTGTCCTCGTCGGAAGAGGTATCCATCTCTACGAGTGTCACTTCCGTGCGTTTGCTCCAGTCGTCGTCACACACAAAAAAGGATGCCATCTGGTCTTTTGTATAATTCACAGATTCGAGAATCGCGTTATGTAAGTCCAGAAAAGTGGCTTCCGAATCAATTTGGATTTCTCTTTTAAAGTCATCCACTTCGTCTGATAATAATAAGAATCTAAATACCATTGTTGTTTTATTTTTGTTGGCTCAAAAGTAGGAAAAATAATTGAAACGGACGTAAAGTTAAGCACATTTCTTCCTCATGAACGGTACGAATACCTATTTTCCTTTCAAAAAGGGGGGAACAACCTCTCCCTATCTCTTTTTCTTCTAAAAAACGATCGTTTTTATAAAGCGAGAGGCCTCGGTTTTCAATAAGAAAATCGTTTTTTAGAAGGAATAGTACTTGCTATTCATAAAAAAGTATGTTTTTTAGAAGGAAAGATGATTTTTCTTCTTATATGTCTTCATTATTAGAAATATGGATTCATATACTTCTAAAAAACGATTGTTTTTTAGAAGTAAACTATCTATTTTTTCTTCTAATATATATGATTTAGAATGGAAAGATACTTTTCTTCTAAAATATAGTCTTTTTATACAAAACCAAGCACTTGGTTTTCGAAATATAGCTATTTCTTAGAAGAAATAGTGGCTCAGTAGAAATTTAGTGGGGATATGCATATAGTTTTGCAATACGGAATAAGAAGAACTTCTTGTCTGCAACCCCTCTGAGGTTTGCTCTGAATAGTTTGATTTTA